>VGJS01000018.1 GCA_016867395.1 Candidatus Handelsmanbacteria bacterium | reverse complement strand
CCGGCACCGGGTGGTGCGACTCCGCCGCCTGCCGGTGGTACGACTCCACCCCCAGTGGGCGGCACGACGCCTCCGGCACCAGGGGGTACGACACCTCCTCCTGCTGGTGGCACTCCACCTCCTCCGGCTGGGGGTACGCCGCCCCCGGCACCGGGTGGCACGACGCCTCCGCCCGCCGGTAATACCACGCCTCCTCCGGCGGGTGGTACGACCCCGCCGCCGAGTTTCACGCGGTGGGTGCGCAGCACCGAAGCCACGGATCTGAACGGGGACGGCAAGACCGACCGCAAGGACTACGATCTGTTTGTCGCCGGCCATAGCGGCGGCGGTGCGCCCCCGGCTGGTGGCACTACACCTCCTCCTGCTGACGGCACGACGCCTCCGGCACCGGGTGGTGCGACTCCGCCGCCTGCCGGTAATACCACGCCTCCTCCGGCGGGTGGGACGACGCCGGCCGGAGTGGCGAAGGGGGTTGTGGGCATTCCGCAGGACTTTGCGCTGGATGCCAATTACCCCAACCCCTTCAACCCGGAGACCACCATCGCCTACCAGTTGCCGGCCACAGCCTCGGTGCACCTTGAGATTTACGACGTGCTGGGGCAGAAGGTGCGGACGCTGGTGCAGCAGGTGGAATCGGCCGGGCACCACCGGGCAGTGTGGGACGGCCGCGACGACGGCGGCAGTGCGCTCGCCGGTGGGATCTATTTCTACCGGCTCCAGGCGGATGAGTTCCGCCAGGTGCGCAAGCTACTGCTGCTGAAGTAGCGCTCAGTACCAGGTTCTGTAGGGCACAGGAGGAGGGGCAACCCCTCCTCCTGTTGTTTTTTCCAGGCGGATGGAGGGCGGGTAGTATATTTTTCGATCCCGATCATTTGCCAACGACAGCGTTGGGCCGACTTTGGAGATACAGCGGGTTGCAGCTACTCGATGACAGCCAACAGGAGCGCAACCATGTCTAAGGACAGATGGTTCTTGTTCACCCTGGTTCTTTGCTGCGCCCTGCCCCCTCCCGTCCTGGGCGCAGTCCCCCGCCCAGGTTCTGCCCAAAGCGGCTGAATGGCTGAGGAGTGGCAAGGCCGAGGACCTGAACCGGGACGGCCGGGTGGACCAGGAGGATTTCGAGATCTTCAAGGAGATCGCAACTGAAGAGCAGAGCGGTTTCCAGCCGCCCAACCAGCCGGGACAACCCCAGGCACAACCGGGGCGGCAACCTGGCCAGCCGGGACAACCGTAGGGGCGGCCCAACCAGCCGGGAGGCAACCTGGCCGGCAACATCGGTAGTCTTCCCCGGGTGGAGGTCACCCTCAACGGGAACGAGGATATCGTGCGCATGGTCATCCTCAACCGCAGTGAGGCTAGCGGCGAGCAGCCACCACATCGCGGCCAGGGTGGCCAGCCCAACCCGGTCGGCCAGGAGTACTTCGGGGCCGTGGGCCGCATCGACGAGGGTAAGATCATCCTGGCCGGGCCGCGTTTCCGGGTCACCGCCCGGCACCCGGGCCGCGGACAACAAACCCATCGAACTGGGCAATCTGCCGGTGGGCCAGTCGGTGGCCGTTACCCCCGGCCCCCCTGACCCCATGTCCGGCTCCCCTGACTCCACGGCCTCCCGCGTCCAACTGTTGGACCCGCGCCGGCCGCTCCCGGCCCGCTACGACCTGGTCAGCGGCAACGTTATCGCCCTGGCCGGCGGCGTGCTGGAACTGGCCGGGCCTAACGCCGCGCTGGGGCCCAACACCCGCTTCACCAGCGCGGAGACCAATCAGCAACTGCGGGCCGGCGATCTCAGGGCCGGCGACTTCGCGCACATCGCCACTACCCCGCCCGGCTTCGGCGACAGGCATCCGGTGGCCACCGAGGTGGTGGTGGTGGCCGCGGCGGCCGGCGGCGGGGCTCCTCCCACCCAGCAGCCGGGCCAGGAGCCCTCCGCCGACGGGAGAACTCCCCAGGAGGAGATCCGGGTCGAGGGGTACATCGCCGGGGTGGACGAGAGCGGGTGCTATCTTTCCCGCGAAGGGGAGCGCCTCGAAATGTATGCCCACGCCCTGGTCTTTGGCCTTGACGACGAGAAGGTGGGCCTGGACTATCTGGTGGAGAGCGAACTGCTAGAGATCGACACCCGGCCCGGAGGCAGGCGCGGCTCAGTGGTCACTTGCACAAGGGTGGTGGACCCGGCAGTGCAGACCTTCCAGCGCCCTGGGGTGAAGACCCATTCCTTTGAAGCGGTCGAGGACAGCGAGTTGGTGCAGGCCGGTCCCTTCTTCCAGGTGCCCACCGACGCCAATATCCAGGGGTAGGGCGGCCGGCCCATCGCCCTGGGCGAGCTAACGGAGGGCGATTATGTCCACCTGGCGCCCAGCCGCGCCCCGGTACGACCGGGGCGAGACCCGGCCGGTGGCCTTCAAGATCCGCCTCAGCCAGGCGCCGCAGGGAATCGCAACGGCCGGGTCAGCCCAACCTGCCCGGCCAGGAGGAGTGGCTGCGCGGCTCCCAGGCTGCGGACCTGGACCGCAACGGCAGGGTCGATCCGGCTGACTACGAGATATTCCTGCGCCAGCAGGGCGCCGGGCGACGGGTGATCGGCTCCTTCCCCGAGGACGGGGACGTGGAGATCCCCGCCGCCGGCGCGGTGGAGGTCACCTTCAACCAGCCGGTCAACGACCTGCTCTTCCAGCCCGAGTTTCAGTTCATGGTCTTCCCGCAGCCTCTGTCCTTCGGCGGGCTGGAGATCAGCGCCGACGGCTGTTCCATCTCGACCGAGGTGGACCTGGAGGAGGACAAGGTCTATCAACTGGTCGTCATCAGCCGCGACACCGGACTATACCCCATCCAGTTCTCCACCGGCGAGGAGATCTCCGCCGCCTCGGTGGCCGGCGAGATCCGGCTGCCGGCCGAGCTGCCCGGTAACGCCGGCTTTGTGCCTGGCCAGTCCTACGCGGTGCTGCTATCCGAGGCGCCCGCGGGCGGGTTGGACCCGGATGCCGGGGAACTGGACGACCTGATCGTAGCCGGGGCGCCGCTCAACGGCCCGCGCCTCTCCTTCGAGAACGTCAACCCGGGCACTTATCACCTGGCCGCCTTCCTCACCCTCAACCTGGGGCCGGGCGGGCTGCTCGATCTCCAGGCGCAGCATGCGGAGCCGGTGGTAGTGGCGGCGAACCAGGAGGTAAAGGTAGACCTGCAGGGGTCCCTGCCCTAACCTCTGCAGGTGGTCTCCTGCGGCCCGCAGTCGGGGGCGGTGGGGGTGGCTAGGGAGGTGGCTCAGGATCGAGTTCAACAAGGCCGCCCTGCTGGAGGCCGAGGAGGTGCTGATCCTCCCGCCCCCAAAGGAGCAGGGCGAGCTGGAGGTCGATACCAGCGGCGCGGTCTACACCCTGCCCCTCAAACTGGCTGCGGACACCGTCTACCGGGTGGTGGTACGGGGGGCACAGGCCGAGGAGGGCAACCAGTTGGGCGAGGCGGCCACGGCGGTGTTCACCAACGGGGCTGCCTTTGCCGGCAGCCGCAGCCTCAGCGGCCGCCTGCTCCTGCCCGATCTGCCCGGCAACCGGGGCTTCCTGGGGCCGATCTTCGTCGGCCTGGTGCCCTACGAAAATCTGGAAAGCAGGGAGTTCGGCCTGTCGGCATTCGACGAGGGGGAGATCGCCGCTTCGGCCATCACCTTCACGCCCGAGTTCACCATCGAGCACCTGCCCCTGACCGGCGGGTATGTGCTCATCGCCTATGCCCTGGTCGAGGTGCCCAGGGGCTTCAGGCCCCCCCCATCCGCGCCAGCGCTCCCTGCCGGCCTTTGACCTGCGCCAGGAGCGGTACCGCAACCCCGGCCAGACCTTCGACACCATCGAACTCTTCGGCACTGTCTCTGGTGCGGACGGGCGCCCCGAGCGGATGCGGCCGGGGCAGCGTGGGGTGGAAGTAGTGCTGGTACGGGAGTCGCGCACCCGCGACGAACTGCTCTTTGTCACCCAGGCCCAGGGCGCGGCGCAGCAGGGCGCTTCCCAATATGCCCCGGTGGTCGAATTGAAGAGCGGGGCCGGCCCAGTGGCCTGGCCCACCGCCGGGGCAGACCTGGCCAGAAGCGGCATCCGCGTGGCCTTTAACAAGCCCCTGCGGGCCGAGTCGCGCTTTGTGGCCATCGAGGCGGCCCTTAACGGCCAGTTGCTGCGCAACTTCAGCCTGGAGCCCGACCATCGGGCCATCGTCTTCCCGGTGGCCTTGCAGGCCGGGAAGTTCTACCAGTTTTCGGTGTTCCAGGCCGAGGGCGAGGATGGCAGCCGGCTACAGCGACTCGTGGACCTGGCCTTCAGCACCGGGGCGGTCAAGGTGTCCTTCGGGGCCATCGCCGGCAGCGTGACCCTCAGGAACCAGGACGAGGAGGGTAGCGAATTGAGCGGCGACCAGGCCGATCAGATCGACGCGGCCACGGTCACCCTGATGCAGGTCAGTGGCCCCCGGACCCTGTCTCTGGTCAGCGCCCGCCCGGTGGTGGCCGACGGGGTCTATCAGATCGACGGGGTGCTGCCCGGTTCCTACCAGCTCTTCGGCGAGATCCACACCGGCAGTGGCCAGGTACTCAACCCCATCTAAGAGGGGGCCCTGCGTGTGGCCGGAGGGTCCCGGTTGACCGGCATCGATTTGAAGGCTATGGTGGTGGTGGAGGCCGAGGAGGACACCGCCACGGGGGTGCCGGTCAAGACCGTGCCACCCGGCTGCAACGAAGGGGCGGCGATCAGCATCGACCTCGACGCCGACGACCAGGGCCTGACCTCCCTGGCCGACCTGGAGGAGGGCGGGGAACTGACCCTCGACGTGTACCTCTCCGGTGCCGAAGACGTGTCCGGGTACGCAGTCAAGCTGGGGTACGATCCGGCAGTGCTGGAGTTCCTCGAGGCCGCCGACGAGGCGGAGGAAGCAAATCTCCTGCGCGCCAACGATGGCACCGCCCTCTTTCTATCGCCCCTTTTAAGGGAGGGCACGGTGGAGTTCGGCGGGGCCATCCTGGGAGCCATGGAAACCACCGCGGTGGACGGCGTGGGCTTTTTGGGCCGCTTCTCCTTCCGCATCCTCGAAGGGTTTGCCGGCGCACAGGTCGCCACGCAGACCGTGGACCTCAAGTCCTTGACCGGCCAGGACGATTTGCACCGGGGCCTGACGGCCAAGCTGGTGCCCCCGGTCTTCCTCGACTAGACCAAGGCAGTGTTCTCCTTCGACTTCGACACGGCCTCGGGCGATCAGGAGGTATTCAACCAGGGCCTTATCGCCGCCGGCTCCCTGGTGGAGGTGGACCTGTACCTTAACTTCGACAAGACCGGCGACGGGGTTTTCAGGTACCTGCCCAACTACTCGGTGAAGGTGGAATTCGATCCGGATCAACTCAGCTTCATCAGGTACGCCCCCGAAACCGCCGAGGAGGAGAACGTCTTCATCGCCGGGGGCGGCACGGTGCCGCAGTTGCCGGCCATCACTACCGACAATTCGGCTACCTTCGGGGCGGCTATCCTCAGGCCCACGGCCGGAGCGGCGCCCGATGCGGGCGGCCTGATCGGCCGGCTGACCTTTGCCACCACCGAGGAATTCGCCACCACCGATATGGTCATCACCAACTACGCCCTCAATCAGGTGGGTGGGACCCAGCAGGAGGTTTCCAGCCTGATCTTCGCCCGCCTCAGCACGGGCGAGATCAAACTGACCGGCTCCCTGGCCGGGAGCGGCCCGACCGAGGCCCAACTGGCCTAAGCGGATTTCGACGGGGACGGCACCATCGCCTTCAGCGACTTCTTCCTTTTTGCCGACGCCTTTGGCAAGTCGGCGGCGGAGGTCGGAAGGGCCTATGACCTGGACGGGGACGGCAGCATCGCCTTTGGCCACTTCTTCGCCTTTGCCGATCTCTTCGGCAAGTCGGTGGGCAAGCCGGCGGCACTGCCGCCGCAGCCGGTGGTGGCCGGCGGGCTGGCCCTGATCCCCCGCTCTACCACGGAAGGGCTGGTGCTGGAATTGCGCACCCAGTCCCTGGCCTTGCGCGGGGTCGGGGCGGTGGTGGAGTACGATCGGGCGCTCTTCCGGTTGCTGCGGGAGGGTGGCGAGGCCCCGCCGCTCTTGCTGCAAAAGCAGGAACAGCCCGGCCAGGTGCTGGTGGGCCTGGGCCGGACCGGTGGCGAGGGCGCGGCAGAGGGGCTGCTGGCCGAACTCCACTTTGGACCGCTCAGACCCGAGGCCAGCGGGCTCTTCCGGGTGCGAGAGGCCACCGCGCGCGACGCGCAGGGCCGGCTCCGCCAGCCCCAGCGCCTGGCGGCAGGTGGAGGCTCGCTGGATGCCGCAGGTCTTTGCCTTGCAGCCCAACTATCCCAATCCCTTCAACCCGACCACGGTGATCTGCTACCAGTTGCCCCAGCCTGCCCCGGTGCGACTGGAGATCTACGACGTGCTGGGGCAGAAGGTGCGGACCCTGGCACAGGGGCCCGCCGAGCCCGGTTTCCACCGGGTGGCGTGGGACAGCAGGGACGAGGGGGGGCGGGCGATGGCCGGCGGGGTGTACTTCTACCGGCTCCAGGCCGGGGAGTTCACCCAGGTGCGCGCGCTGCTGCTGAAGTAGCCAGAAATCGGCAGTGCCACGGGGGCGGTCTCCGGCAGGGGGCCGCCCCTTTCTATAGGTACCGCTTGGCCGCCGGCCAGAGTTTGGCCAGCGGCAGCAGGGGGTCGCGGCAGAGAAAGAGGGGCAGGTCGCGCTCGTAGGGCATGGCGTACTCGTGGGTGTGGAGGGCGACCTGCTCCACGGAGCCGAAGGCGGCCCGGTAGTTGTCGGCATGGCCGCCCACGGCGATGAGCACCTGGGGGGTGGAGGGGTCTTGGCCCCAGAGCCAGTAGTTGTTGTGGCCGCAAAGGACCGGGGGCAGGCCCTGTGGGCGGCCGTAGAACTCCAAGGCCCCGGCCTCGCCGTAGTTCTGGGTGTAGAGGGCGGTCTGATGTTGCTCCTCGGGGGACAGGCTGCGGTACACCTGGGTCACGCTTGCTGCTAGCTCGGGCCAGCCGAAACGGTCGGCCAGGTGCTGGGGCAGGGCCGCAACCCCATGCCTTTCGGTCTTCACCTCGCCCAGCCCCAGGTATGCGGCATAGCGGATGAAGGGTTGGGGTGGGAGCAGGGGCAGGGCCAGGGGCAGGGTGAGGGCCCCGCCCAGGGCCAGCAGTAAGGTGTAGGTGTTGAGCCAGCGGGGGCGCAGATGCCACTGGGCGGCCACGGCGCCGGCGGCCAGGAGCAGGGGGAAGATGGGGGACAGGTAATAGGGCTTGCCACGCTGGATCACGAAGAAGGCCAGCAGGGCGATAAAGGCGATGCCAAAACACCGGAATTCCCGCAGGCGCGGGTGCAAGAGGAGAGCCAGGGCCCCGGCGGCCCACAGGGGCAGGGCGAGGGGGTGCTGGTAGAGCATCTGGGCCAAGAGATATTCCAGGGGCGAGAGCAGGTAGTTCTTCTGGGCCTGGGCATTAAGGAGGAATTCGAGGGTGGGCCAGTCATGCAGGTGCTGCCAGAGCAGATTGGGCAATATTAGCAGCAGGGCCAGGCCCATCCCCATCCAGCACCAGGGGCTGAAAAGCAGCCGGCGCTGCGGGGTCAGCAGCAGGCCCAGCAGCGCGGCCCCGGCGAAGAAGGCCAGGCTGTGTTTGTTCTGGAGGCCCAGGCCCGCCAGCGCGCCCAGGTAGAGCCAGCGTCGGGGCTCCTCTCCGCGCACCAGGCGCACCAGCAGCAGGGTGCATCCCGTCCAGCACAAGGGCTCAAAGGCGTTCATGGAATAGAAATCGCCAAGGCCCAGGCAGATGGGGGCGATCAACACCCCCAGGGCGGCCAGGGTTTCGGCCTGCTGGCCGCCGCCCAACTCGCGGGTTAGGAGCGCGGTCAGCCAGACCAGCCCGGCCCCGGCCAGGGCCGGCAGCAGGCGCAGGCCGAAAAGTGAATCGCCCAGCAGCAGGCGGCTCAGCCGCAAAAGCAGGATGGAGAGGGGCGGGTGGTCCACGTAGCCCCAGTCGAGGCGCTCGCTGCAGGCGATATAGTACAACTCGTCGCGGAAGTAGCCGTACCCGCCCAGGAGGTTGGTCTCCAGGTGCAGGGCCAAGGCCAGGAGCGCCAGTAGGCTAGGACTGCTGCCGACACCCGGCAGCCGGGGGCGCCTCACCGCGCCGACTTTTTCGCTTCGAACTGGAAGCAGTGCCGCCCCGCCCCGTGGGACCAGAAGCCGGCCAGCTCCCCCTCTTCCGAGGGGCGCTCGAACTCGGCGCACAGTTCGTAGGCGCGGGCGCCCAGGACGTGGTACTCGTAGGGCTGGCCGGTGGTCGGGTCTGCGGCCTGGGGCGCAAAACCCTGCTCCTCGGTCAGGGCCTCCAGGGTGCCGGGCAAGGTCCCCCGCCGCGACCAGTACAGGTCCACGGCGCCGGCGAGGTGGCGCAGGTCCTCCACCCGGCGGTTGTCGAGGCGGCGCACCCGCTCCTGGGCTGGGGCATCGAGTTGCAGGAAGCTGCCTCCCAGGGCCAGGACCACTGCCCCGCTGGAGACCCAGAGAAAGCGGTGGGAGGCCGGTGCCAAGGGCCCTTTCTGTTCGTCGCGCCGCAACTCGCCCAGGTAGTGGCCGAATATCCCCCCGGCGATGGCGGCCACGGCGAGGACCTTGAGGAGGAAGGGGGGGGTCAGTTCGCCGCTGAGCAGGTTGTAGACCAGGGCGGTGGCGTCGCCCACCAGGGCGCCGGCGGCCAGGAAGAGGGTCAGGTAGGTGAGCCATTTGCGCACCGGGGAGACCTGGGCAGCCGGGGCGCGGGCGTCGTTGCGGGCTAGGATGCGGGCGACGTAGAGGAAGAGGGGAAAGGCGATGATCAGGTAGGAGACGGACCAGCGGAGGGTCTCGCGGACGTGGGGGTCCATATCGGCCGGATCGGGCAGGGCGGCTTCGATGAACCGGAAGACCAGGCTGCCCAGGTGGAAGGCGCTCAGGTACAGGGCGGTGAAGAGCACCAGGCAGAGGAACACCTCCTGGGGCGAGAGGTAGGGTTTGGGCCGGGGGACGGGCAGGGGGAAGTCGAGGTCGGCGTACGCGGCCAGGGCGTTGCGGACCTGCGCCTCCTCCCAGCCGGCCAGGAGCAGCACCTCTTCGACCTTTGCCCTACGCAGTCCTTTGCCGAGGGCCTCGCGCACGAATCGGGTCAGCTCTTCGTCGGCGGCCATAGTTGGCTTTCTCAGATAGGGTAAGGTGTCGGGCAGCGACCCTCTTCGGCCTCGCTCAAGGCGCGGACTTGCCGCCCCGCTCGCTCTGGCTCCGCTCTCCCCTCCCCCTCGCGCGTCCTTCCCTTCCCAACTACTCCCGAAGAGGGGCCTTCGGGGTCGTCTCCCCGCCGCAGCAATCACTCATCCTCAGTTCAGCACCACCACGGTGTCCGCCGGGTCGGGGGCCGAGGCGGGCAAGGTGAGGACCAACTTATCGCCTTCGCGCCGGGCCGGCAAGGATTTGCCGGTGGCCAGCAGGGCGGCCGAGGCGACCGTGGGGATTTCCACGCTGAGGGAAGCGCCGGGCCAGTTGAGGATATGGAGGTAAGCCTTGCCGGTCGTGGGGTTGTGGACGGCGTAGCCCCAGTCCTGGCGGGCCAGGGGACGGGTTCCGTAGATGGATCCGCCGTTGGTGCGCAGCCAGTTTCCCACCCCGCGCAGGCGCTGGGCGTGCTCGGGATGGATGGTGCCCAGCGGGGTGGGGCCGACGTTGAGCAGGAAGTTACTGTCGCGGCCGATGCACTCGGCGAGGAAGCGGATGATCTCGGCCTCGGACTTGTGCGCGTGGTCCTCGGGGTTGTAGCCCCAGTGCTTGTTGATGGTCAGGCAGGATTCGAGGGGCAGTTTGCCCATGCTCCCCGAATTGAAGCCGGCTGTGTTCTCGCCGGGCAGGTCCTGCTCGAACATCTGGAAGTCCTCGCCCTTGAGCGGGGGGACGTGGTGGTTGTTGCCGATCAGGGCCTTGGGCTGCAACTGGTGGATCAAGTCGTAGGTGCCAGCCAGGTCCCAGGAGCCCTTTTCGAGGAAGTGGGGTCCTGGGGGCTCGTGGCCGGGCCAGTACCCGTCGAACCAGATCAGGGCGATCTCCCCGTAGCGGGTGCACAGTTCGCGCACCTGGCCCTGGTAGTAGCGGACGTAGGCCGGCCAGTCGCTGGCGTAAGCGGGGTGGTGCCAGTCGAGCAGCGAATAGTAGAAACCCAGCCTGAGGCCGCGCTTGCCCAGGGCCGCGGCCAACTCTCCGATGGGGTCGCGGCCAAAGGGAGTCCGCGTGATCTTGTATTCGGTGAGGGCGCTGCCGAACATCGAGAAGCCGTCGTGGTGCTTGCTGGTGATGACCAGGTACTTCTGGCCCGAGGCCAGCATTAGGTCGCCCCATTCCTCGGCGGAGAACTGGGCGGGGTTGAAGCAGGGCGGCAGCTTTTCGTACTCGGGCAAGGGGATCTTCTCGGTGTGCATCACCCATTCGCCGTGGCCGATCAGAGCGTACACCCCCCAGTGGACAAAGAGCCCGAAGCGGGCGTCGCGGTAGGCTTGCACGGCGGCGGGGGCGGCCTGGAGTCGGGCTTTGGAGGTGTCTTCGGTGGGTCGCATCGGAATCCTCCGGATGGCGGTGAGGGGCTGGGGTGAAATCTAGGCAAAGTGGCGGAGTGGGGCCAAGAAGCGCCGCATGGAGGAGCGACCTATCTGTGGATGTAAGGGGAGCTTCCCCAAGCTAGATTTCGGCATATACTTCCAGGAGGTTACCCTCTGGATCGAAGAAATATACCGTCCGGTGGCCTCGGGGCTGATCGGTGGGCGGCTCGGCGATGGCAACGCCTTGGGCGAGGAGTTGCTGGTAGCAGGGCTCAACCTCCTCGGGGCCGACGCGAAAGCAGAGCTGGACCCCTGGGACCCCAAGACGGGGCCCCAGGCCGTCATAGGTGCGGGTGCGCTGGCGAAGGACGAACTGGGTGGACCCGAGGCCCAGGACAATCGCGGACTCCACGACCTGGAGGACCTCGACGGGAAATAACCCGCAATAGAACCGCTTCATGGCCTCTAAGTCGTCGCACAGCAGGATGGCGTAGGTGAGTTCTTTGACGGGGTGCAACATCACTGCAGCCTTTCAGGGGCTAAAGTAGCTCCCCCGCAGATGCCGACCGCCAGCGCTTGCTCGAACTGTTTCCGGGTGGGGGTCGGCCATTTGGCGGTGAAGCGCAATTGCCGCTTCGCGCCAGGCAATAGAGTGATGCAGTTGTCATCGAACTCCCCGCGCCAGCCTTCCACCTCCAAGCTGATAAAGAAGACCGGGGCGTCGGTGGACAGGGTGAGGGTGAGTTGCCTGCCCTTGCCGGAGATCCCTGTACGCACCTGGGCCGGCTTCAGTTCGCAGGCTTTGTACGGGACAAAGAAGTGGGTAGTGCGGTAGGTCTCCCCGCCGCTTTCCAGATCGAGCACGGCGAAGACCTGGTCGGGCCGGGGGGCCAGCTCGGCCATTGGGAAAACACCCAGCTTGAGGGCGCTGCCGGCGGGCGCGGTGGCGGTGAACTCGCGGCGGCCCTGTTCCACGTCCGCATAATCCAGGACCCGCAGGGTGAGGTGCGAGGGCACTGCGCTGTTGCGGTTGTTGGTCAGCCACAGTTCCAGTTCTCCTGCCTGGGTCTGGAAGGCCGAGGCGATGACCGGGGCGTAGAAGCGCCGCGCCATGTGGTGCAGCAGCTTCCACTTGCCGCTGTATTCGAGGGAGGACCAGGAACAGACCGGCCACAGGTCGTTGAGTTGCCAGTACATGGTGCCTATAGACACCGGCCGCAGGTGGCGCCAGTGCTCCACCGCGGCCTTGATGGCCAGGCCCTGCTGCACCTGGCTGAGGTAGACGAACTTGGCTACGCCCTCGGGCAGGCGGAAATAGCGAGCGAACATCTCGACGATGCGGGCGTTGCCCCCTGGGTGGCGCTGGTGGTGCTCCACCACGGGCGCGGTGACGTTTAGCTGGTCTGGGGGCGCGTAACTTCGGATACACTCCAGGGAGGGGAAGGACTGATACCCGAACTCGGAGCAGAAGCGGGGGGTCACCGCGTAGTAGGCGTCGAAGGAGTGGCCCTCGTGCCAGACCCGCCAGTAGTGCATGTCCCCGCGCCAGCTGTCCAAGTAGTCCCCCCAGCCGGCGCAAGGGGAACTGGGCCAGAAGGTGCGGGTGGGGTCGCACTCGTCGGCCAACCGGCCCAGCACCCCTTCGTTGAGGCGGTCGTAGTCCACCAGGTAGCGGTCGCGGTTTTTCCGCGACACCTCATACCAGTTGAGCGCCCCCAGGTCCTCGTTGTTGCCGCACCACAGGGGGGCCAGGCAGGCGCGGTCGCGCAACCGTTCTACCTGGTGGCGGGCCTCCTCCTCGACATTGGCCAGGAACTCGGGGGTGGCCGGGTAGGCGGAGCAGGAGAACATGAAGTCCTGCCAGACCAAGAGGCCCTTCTCGTCGCACAGATCGTAGGAGGCCTCGGACTCGTACTGCCCTCCACCCCAGACGCGGAGCATGTTCATATCGACCTGCGGGGCGCTGCTGAGAAGGTCGTCCAGCACCTCGCGGGTCTGGCGGGCGGGCAGGGCGTCGCAGGGGATCCAGTTGGCTCCCCTGGCGAAGATGTCCAGCCCGTTGACGCGGAACTTGAAACCCAGGCCGATCTCGTCGGGCTCGGCGAACAGTTCGAGCTTTCTCAGGCCCCGGCGCTTGCACACCGTGTCCCCGGCGGCTTTTGCCTCCAACTCGTACAAGGGCTGTGCCCCGCAGCCATTGGGCCACCACAGGCGGGGCGAGGGGATGTCGACTACCTCCGCCAATTAATTCACCCCGGGCTGCAACTTCCCCTGGCGCTGGTGGTGTTGGCCGCCGATGGACACCTCCAGTTCGGTTTCGCCCCATCGGGGCGCCCATACCTCGCAGTGCACCTTGAGCCGGCACAGGCTAAGTTGGTGCTCGTGATCGGTGTACACGTACTCGATGCACCCAGGGTCCGCGGCGGCCAGAAAGATCTCGCCGTACACCCCAGCCACCATCAGGCAGCAGCCCCAGTCCCAGCCGCGGTGGCACTGAACCTTGCGCACCAGGTTGCGGTGGGGCGACTGCACGGGGTATTCCGAGCATGGCACCTCGTAGGGTCCCCGGGCAGCCAGGTGGCGGGCCTTGTTCTCGGCGGAGCGCAGGCGGATCTCGATTTGGTTGTTGCCGGGGTGCAGGAGGGGGCGCACCTCGAAGCGGCGGCGCGCGAACATGTCGTGGACTGCCCCGCCAACAGCCCGTTGAGGTACACCTCGGCGATGGTGTCGAGGGAGTCGCAATGGAGGTAAACGTACTTGGCCTTCAGCAGGGCCTCGTCCACCGCAAAGGCGCGCGAGAAGACCCAGTCCTGGCGGTTGAGGTGCTGGAGGTCGAGTTCGTTCCTGCCCCAGTTGGGATCGGAGATGAGGCAGGCGGCCAAAAGGGCGCTGTGGGTGTCGCCGGGCACCTCGGCGGGGATGGGCTGGCTGCCGGGGCGGTCCTCCCGCAACTGCCAGCTACCGCTGAGGTCGAGTCGGGTGTTGGTCATGGGAGGGTCCTCCGAGGGACAATATTAGGAAAAGGGGTGGTGAGGACAAAGGTGGGCCGCGACGGGTTGTCGGGTCAGGGATACCCTTCCGGTGTCTCCCCAGGCGCACCCTTCACTTTCGCTCGCTTCGCTCCGCTGCCCGGCCATTCCACCACGCGGTCTGCCCTTCCCAACCGCTCCACGGGCGACACCTCCAGGGCATCCCCGACCCTCCTCAGACCCTGGATTCAGCCTGCCTCTCAGAGCACCACCCCGAAATGCTGGCGCAGCGCCTCCCGCCACTCTGCCTCGCCAGCGAGCAGGCGTTCGTGCCGGCTGCCGCCAGCAGTGGTGATGAGCTTCAGTTCGCTCAGGGTGCGGCGGCCCTGCGGGGTGGCCAGGGTGCAGACGCGCTTGCAGGTGAAAGGAGAGGACGGGTCGGTCTGGTGGAAGAGGCAGGCCGGCGCAAAGTCCTCCAGGCGATGAGGGCGCAGGGAGAAGAGGTACTGGGGCGCCCATTCGCCGCCGGCCTGCTGCTGGTGGAGGGTCCACTGGCCCGCCGCCTCTGTCAGCCGATAGCCGGCGGCCGGGGTGCCTGGCGCCAGGGGCAGGGGTTCGAGGAAGGAGTCCCCGAAGCCCACGTCCGCCAGCCAGTCGCCCTCGCCGCGGACCCGCAGGGTCAGGTGGTCGAGTTCGGGACCCAGGCCCTGGGGCCCGTACACCCGGGCCGAGAGCAGTTCCACTCGATAACCCAGTGATGCGAGCAGCCAGGCGAAGAGTCCGTTGAGTTCGTAACAGAAACCGCCCCGCCGCCGGCCCACGATCTTGTCGTATTGGAGGGGGAGTAATAGGCGGATAGGCCGGCCCAGGTGGATGTCGAGGTTCTCGAAGGGCACGCAGCGCAGGTGGGCCAGGTGCAGGCGGCGCAGGCTCTGGGCATCGGGCCGCGCAGGGAAGATGCAGCCCAGGCGTTCCAGGTACGCGGCCGGGTCCATTCAGGCCGGGAGGGTATAGGTGGACTGCACGAAGCCCGAAAAGTAGGCGCGGGGTGTCCTGGTGCAGCAGGCGCAGGTCGCGGCCCAGCCGGCCGAAGGGGGGATGCGGGTGAGGGTCAGTGCGGTGATCAGGCCGGCGTTGAGAAAGGCCTCAATGGTCAGGCACCCGTCCACGTAGATCCGGGTGCAGCCCTGGCAGCGCAGGTGTTCCACCAACTGCGCGGGCAGCTCGCGGCGTAGCTCGGCCCGCTCCTTGAATCCGGGCGGCAACTGGCGCAGGGTGCGCGAGAGCACGATGACCCGCTTGCCTTCATAGGGCCACTCGGGAAAGGTGAGGACCTTCTCGAAGGCGCCCCGGCCCATCGCCAGCGTGTCAACGCTGCGTATGAACGCCTTGTACCCGTAATCCTCTTCCAAGTCCGGCGGGTCCTCGAGCCAGTCGAGACCGCCATCGCTCCGGGCGATGTATCCGTCGAGGCTGGCGGCGATGAAGACCGAGACCTTCATGGATTCACCTCGGGTCAGAGAAGGGCAGCGGCTCCGCGCTGCGGAACCTTGTGGATCTTAGCGGGAACCTGCGACCGTGTCAACCTTCCGGCGGGCAGGGCGGCAAGTGCCGTGGGGCGCCGGTAAACAGGGGGGTCTTGCTGGGGGCGGGATCAGCGCCGGTCACCGTGTTCCCCAGCCAGGATAAGCGCATCGCCGCCAGGCACTGCGCGTACCAGGCGGTATCCTCAGTGAGGTAGGTACAGTCCACCGCCCCAAAACCGGGGATCACCTAACCGCCCTCGTCCCGTACCTCCACCCGGAGCTGTCCGGCCCGGGGATCGGCGTAGAGCCACAGGTCGGCCCCCCGCGCCAGGAGGGGCTGGGACTCGACGGTGCCAGTGCGGCCCGGCAGATTGTCCCAGGAGGAAAAGCCGTCGCGGCGCATCGAGGCACGGCCGATGGCCGAGGACCAGGGAGCGGCCACCCGCTGCCAGTGCTTGAGGTCGAAGCCGCCGTAGTAGAAGACCAGCTGGGTCTCGGTGAGCACGGGGTCGGTGGGGGCACCATGCCGCTGCCGAAGGCGCCGGGTGGGCCCTGGCCGATGAAGTTGCCCCGCTCATCGACACGCAGGAGGATCTCCTCGCGGCGCCAGCGGCAGAAGTTGTTGCTCTCGGCGCGGGTCACCACCCGGCGGGCGTGCCAAGCGCCGGTGATCGGAGCGCCGCCCCCGCCGTCCATGCCCTGGTCGGCGGTGCGCAGCCGCAGGCCCTCGATGGGCCGGGTTGCCGCCGCTCCTTCGAGGTCCAACTCGACCTCGATCTCATCGTAGAACTCTTCGGCGTCGAGGCGGCACGAGAAATAGGGCAGGTACTTGCGCACCGGGCGCCAGCCAGAAGGTGTGCTGGGGTCGGGGGTCTCGCCGGTGACCTTCCAGAGTTTGAAGTAGGCGACGAAGCGCTCACAGCCGGGGTCTCACATCGCGTGGATGATGTCCTAAGGCACCCGCCACAACGGGTTGCCCGGGTCCTCGGTCCAGCGCCGGCCGTCGGGCGAAAAGGAGACGTACAAGCCAAGATAGGTAAAACGGATGGCCTTGTAGCGCTCGGCCGGCGGGCAGTCGGGCCGGGGATCGCGGACCACGCAGCGCACCGCCTTGTCCGGGTGCGGCCCGCCGGTGAGCATGTTGCGGGCCGGGGCGCGGGCAAAGGTCTCGATGGCGAGATCCGGTTTGGTCCAGGTGAAGCCGTCCGCCAATTCGGCCAGTTCCCAGCGGTAGTGATTATCCTCGAAGCGAAAACCCACGTAGTAGAAGTCGTACAGGCCCCGTTCGGGGTTCCACAGCAGGCGGGTGCTCCAGGTGTAGGGGCCGCGTCCCTTCCAGGGTTCGGTGGCGGTGAGCACCGGGTTGGCGGGGTCCTTGACCGGGGCGTGGAAGGTCTGGCGGCAGTCGGCGGTGCGGGAGACCACTGCCTCGTCAAGCAAAAGCAGCAGTCCGGTGGCTTCAGCCGGCATGGGCTTCGACCTCGAGGCGGATCATGGCGAGATGGGTGCCGCCGGAGAGGTCCACTGGATGGTGTTGCAGATAGGCGGCGATCACCGCGTCGACGTAGGAGGCATGCCGCTCCTCGGGCAGACGGTCAGCGTAGGGGAACCAGGTGGTGCGCAGCAAGCCCCGCAGGCCGGAGGCATCCGCGTGTTGCATGTCCTTGGGGATCAGTTCGAGGCGCACCGGGTGAAAACCGGCCTGGGGCAGCCATTGCCGGTATTCCTCGGGGCCGTAGAAGGAGTACGGGTTCGCGAAACCGCCGAAAGCGCCGCGCCATGCGGGCCGTGCGACCACCTCGGCCAGCGCCTAAAAAACCGCCGCCGCGTTGCCCCGGCCGCCCATCTGGAAGAGGATGCGTCCTCCGGGCCGCAGGCAGGCCCGCACCCCCTGCAGCACGGCCAGGTGGTTGGCTACCCAGTGCAGGGTGGCGTTGGAGAAGACCCGGTCGAAACGCGGCTCCAGGGTGAGGTGCGCCGGGTCCATCTGCACAATGGCAAGGTTCGGGTAGGCCGCCGGGGGAAACCGCGACTGCGCCAGTTCGATCATCGCCGGCGACAGGTCCACCCACAGGACCTGGCCGCGGGGCAGGCGGGCGGCCAGGAGCGCGGTGATTTTGCCGTCGCCGCAGCCCAGGTCCAGCAGGGACTCGTCACCCCGCAGGCGCAGCTTGGGCAGCAGTTCCTCGGCCCACTGCTGGGGAGTAGCCATCGGCCGGTTTCTATCTCGTTGATCCTGGGGTGGCGTCGGGGAGCGACCCACTCCGGCCTTTCCCAAGGTGCGCCCATCTCATCCCCTCCACCCCCGCAACGCCCCATACTTAGGGGCGTTGCGTCCACCCGCTCGCATGGCGCAGCTACCCGGACCCCGACACGCGGACTTCCCTGCCCAACCACTCCCCAGGAAAGGCCTCGGGGTTATCTCCCCGCCGCAGCTTTGCAGCCTCCTTGGTCATCGCGAATGGGCCCGGGCGATGGCGAAGTCCACCAGTTCCTGGCACTGGAACCAGCCGGGCCACCAGTTGTGGCCCTGGCCCTCTAACACCCGCAGGGTCATCCGGCCGCCCAGTTTGTGGTAGCGGCGGGCCACCAGTGCGGCATTGCGGTCGAAGGGCACCACCGTGTCCTCGGTGCCGTGGGTGTGGAAAAGGGGCACCCGGGCCCTGGCCAGGGTGGCGAGGCGCTCGACGGGGTTGTGCTCGGCCAGGCGCGCCGCCAGCCCCGCCTCGCTCAAGCCGTAGGCGCCGCAGGCGGTTTTCAGGCCGGGGTAGGTGGTCAGATCGCAGACTGGGTAGATGCCGGCGACGCCGGCTACCAGGCGGTAATTTTCGGCGGCCCAGTTGTAGTGCATCAGGCCGCCGCGGCTGCGGGCCAGCAGGCAGGGTCGTTTCCAGTAACCCCGCCGGGCCAGGGCGGTGTGCAGGGCCGAGAAGAGGCGGCGGCCCTTGGGGCTGCCATAGGATTCGCCCACGTCGATGCCGGCGATAGCGACGCCGGCCGCCAGGAACTGCTCGAACATCCAGCCTTCCTCGGGGCTGGGGGTGCCGGGCAGGGTGGGGGCGTACCAGATCCAGGGCCGAGGCCGGCTGGCCCGCTCCGGGGCGATGAGGAAGGCGGTGCGCCCAGCGACGCCAAAGACCTCGCCGGGCAGGGGCAGTGGTTTTTCGTACTTGGCCATCAGGGCTCCTCGGCAAGGGGGCAGGTGCGCCGCGAAGGACGCGCCCGGCAAACTAAGTACTCCAGCACCACGTATTCAACGCCCAGGACCTGTTTGGGCGGGGCGCTGCATTCAAGTTTGATGAGGGTGGCGCCGGCGACGCTGTCAGGTTGGGTCGCCGGCAGACCTTTGAGCACCAAGCGGTTGTCGCTCTGCTCGCAGGTGAGGACCTGACCGCTGGCCAGCAGTGTGGCGCGCTCCACCTTTGCCCTCAGCCCGCCGATGGCCATTGCCTTGCCCGGCCAGCGGGTACAACATAAGTACGCGGTGTTGCCCTTGAGGGTCCACGAGCCGGTGGGCAGCCACTCCATCCGCCCCTGGGTGCGGTCCACCTGGCCGTAGATGGCCTCCTAGTTGGGGGCTAGCTACTTGCCCAGCGCGGCTCGGTGCTCCACTACTTCGTGCAGCACCGAGCCGTCGGGGGCCGGTCCGATGTTCAACAACAGATTGCCGCTGTCGGCGGTGGCCGCATTGAGCAGGCCCACTACTTCGCGCACCGGCCGCCAGTAAGGCGAAATGGGCATGTACCCCCAGGAACCGTTGAAGGTCATACACGCCTGCCAGGCGCGGCCCTCCTTCTCAGCGGTGACGTGTTCCTCGGGGGTGCCGAAATCTTCGTCGAGCTGGGCGCGGTTGTTGAGGATGAGGTGGGGCTGCAGCTGGCGGGCTATCTGGCTCATCGCGACGCTTTCCCACAACTCGGGCGAAGACAGCGGCCAGGAAACGTCGTGCCAGAGAATGTCGATCCGGCCGTAGTTGCTGCACAGTTCGCGCAAACAGCCCTGGGTGAAATCGAGGAAACAGTGGCGGGCGGCCTCGTCCTTGGCGCACATCGCCCCGTCCGGGTGATGCCAGTTCATGGGCTAGTAATAGAACCCAACCTTGAGATTGAACTCGCGGCAGGCCTCGACGTACTCGGCCACCAGGTCGCGCCCGGGCCTGCGGCGGGCGGCGTTTTAGTCGGTCTGCGCCGTGTCCCACAGGCAGAAGCCCTCGTGGTGTTTGGTAATCATCACCAGGTATTTCATCCCGGCTTCTTTGGCCAGGCGGGCCCAGGCGCTCGCCTGGTTTCCAGGTATCGGCGAGTTTTTCGTACTCATCCAGGGGGATGCGCTCGCGGTTCATCACCCATTCGTGGCGGCCCAGTTGGGCATACAGGCCCCAGTGCACGAACATGTTGAAGCGGGCCTTCGTGCCACCACCGCATGCGGTCGACGCGGGTCGTTCAGACCGGCTCGAGGTAGTCCAGATCCTTGCCGTAGGTCTCTTCCAGCTGGAAGAGGGCCACAAGGGCAAGCAGGAGGACGAGGACGCCGATCAGCGCGGCGCCGGGCACGGT
The DNA here is from genome assembly GCA_016867395.1 of Candidatus Handelsmanbacteria bacterium. Taxonomy (GTDB): domain Bacteria; phylum Latescibacterota; class UBA2968; order UBA8231; family UBA8231; genus SICG01. Next base: position 46,397 of record VGJS01000018.1, on the reverse strand, counting down.
GCCGAGCAGTGGCTTTAGGTTCTTGAAGGCCAGGGTGAGCAGGGCGGTGAGACCGCGCACGAAATTGGGGGCGGTGACGGCGGCGGTGGCGCGCAGGTTAGTGCCGAATTGCTCGGCCGAGACGGTGATAAAGATGGCCCAGTAGCCCGAGGACCAGCCGAGCAGGAAACAGATGGCGTAGAACAGGTTCAGCGAGGCGCCGCCCAGGGCGAAGTAGGCCGCGCCGCTGGCCGCGGTGAGCAGCATGAACGCGGCGATGATCCGTTTGCGGGTCTGCAGCCGCTGGCTGAGGTAGCCGTTGGTCAGGTCGCCACCGGTAAGCGCCAGGTAGTAGAGCAGGATCGCCATGCCGGCCTTGGGCGCCTCGGGCAGGCCCAGGGCCAGGCCCAGCTCGGGGGCAAAGGTGACGAGGATGGCAATGGCGTACCAGATGGGCATGGCCACCAGGATCAGGCAGGCGTACCGCTTCAATCGGTCAGGGGTGGTGAAGAGGGCGAGGAAATTGCCGCGCGAGACCGGCAGCGCCTTGGTGCGGTCGAAAAGCAGCGACTCGCTAACCCCGAGGCGGAGGAGGAGCAGCAGAAAACCCAGGCCGCCGCCGATGAAGTAGGCGGTGCGCCAGGGGAAGGTATCGCCCACCAGGGAGGCGGTCACCACCCCCAGGACCCCCACCGCGGCCACGATCATGGTGCCGTAGCCGCGCTGCTGCGGCGTCATTAGTTCGGCCACCAGGGTGACCCCGGCGCCCAGCTCGCCGGCCAGGCCCAGGCCGGCGATGAAGCGGCAGGCGGCGTAGGCGCCGATGGTATCGATGAAACCGTTGGCAAAGGTGGCCGCCGAGTAGAGCACGATGGAGCCAAAGAGCACCGAGCGCCGGCCATGGCGGTCGCCCCACACCCCCCAGCCGATCCCGCCCAGCAGCATGCCGATCAACTGGGCGTTGAGCAGGTCGATGCCAGTGGACAGCAACGCCTCGCCCTCCAGGCCGATGCCTTTCAGGCTCTGGTTCCGGACAATGCTGTAGAGCAGGAGGTCGTAGGCATCGACGAAGAAGCCCAGGGCCGCGGCGAGCACGGCCAGGGCGACGGAGGAGGAGCGGGCAGGCATCAGCCCCCTGCCAGCCTTTTGGGCAGTTCGGTGGCGGCCCAATAGGCCACCGCCCCCAGGCCGGTGAAGAAGCTGAACCACAGCAGGCCCTGGCTGAGGCGGCTCATCTGGAACTCGGGCGGGAGGCGCCGCTTGTTGATCAGCATGATCTGCAGCGAGCCGATGGAGCGGAAGGCCACCGCCGCGGTGGCCACCAGCATCCAGATGATCAGGGGTTCCTCCAGGAGCACCAGGTAGAGGCCGGCGATCACTGCTAGGGTCACCACCAGGAAGTAGTAAAAGCGATAGGAGCGCCGCGGCCCGCCGCGGGCGGTTACGGCGATGGCGTCGGTGGTGGTGCGGCCGATGAAGGTATCGTAGAAGGGGAACTGGGCATCGTAGAGGGTGACCATCACCGCCAGCAGCATCAGCCAGCCGGCGGTTTGGCCCAGCACCCCCTGGGCGATGGTGGCCATCTGCAGTGGGATCTGCACTCCCTTGGGGATGGCGCCGCTGCGCAGATACTCGTCGTGCAGGTAGGCGTACCCGGCCACCGAGTAGAGGTAGGTCATCAACAGCCCGCCGATGAGGGCCCACCAGATGATCAGGCTCCAGCCGCCCACCCGCACCCACTGCTTCATCTTGGCCACCTCGCCAGGGTCGGCGGTGTCCCAGCGCAGCTCCCCGGCGGTGATCTGCTCGGGGGGCTTGAGGGCCCCGGTCACCTGGCCGGCGTAGCGGCCCATGCCCCAGCCGGCGGCCACAACCCAGAAGCTGACCCACATCAGGCTGCCGCCCGGTTGGTTGTACATGGCGGTGAGGTCCAGGGCGCTCAGGCCGGCAGTCCCCTGGGTGAAGAAATGCACCCCCAGGTACGCCTCCAGCACGGCCAGGTAGTCGGTGGGGCGGGCCACCAGCAGGGTGATGAGCAGCACTAGCAGGATATTGGTCACCATGATGATCTCGAAGAACTTCGCCAGGAAGGCGTAGGTGCGGTTGGAGAAGTAGAAGACCACCAGCACCATGACCAGGGCGATGACCGACCAGAGATACTGGGGCGGCAGGGTGGAGCCGGGAAAGAGGGTCTGGGTGGTGAGGCCGGTGAACTTGGCCGCGGCGACCACGGCTCCGGCCATCCACGCTGGCCAGCCGAAGGTGAGGATGGCGGCCATCGCCCAGAACCAGGGCCAGAAGCGGCGCGGGTACAGCTCGCTGGTGCCGGCAAAGAAGGAGCGGCCGGTGCAGCAACTGTACTTGATGCACTGGTAGACCAAGGTGGTCTCCAGCACCAGGGAGATGAGGATCAGCCAGTGGAAGCCAAAGGCGCCGCGGCCGGCGATGTTGGGCAGGAAGTACGCCTCGCCGCCGCCGATGGAGATGCCGAAGTTGATGGCCTGCGGGCCGACCGCGGCGACCAGGCCGGCCAGGGTCAGGGGCAGGGGATCGGGGACCTTGTGGATGGGGCGCGGATCGGCAGGGCTGGTATCGGCCATGTACTCCCCCGGGGTTTGGGTCCAAAGAGGGCCCAATGTACCACCCAGGGGAGGCGCCATCAAGCGCGGTTGAGCATCAGTGCCGAAACACCCGGGCGAAGGCGCATTTGAGATAACGCCCCTCGGGGAAGGCCGGGTCGATGGGATGGTCGGGGGGATGCTGGTTGAAGGCGGCAAGGCGCAGGGTGACCCGCGCCCCTTGCGCGGCGCGGCGGATCACCTGAAAGAAATCCTCGGGCGAGACCCGGGCCGAGCAGGAGGCGCTGACCAGCAGACCGCCTTCGCGCACCAGGCGCAGGGCATTGCGGTTGAGTTTGGTGTACACCCCCATGGCCTGGTCCAGGTCGGCGCTTTTGCGCAGCAGGGCCGGCGGGTCCAGCACCACGATGTCGAAGCGGGGGCCGCGCTCGGCCAGTTCGTCGAGGAAGGGGAAGAGGTCTGCGGCCAGGTATTGGGCGGTGCTGCCTGCGGGGCAATTGGCCTGGGTGTTCTGCCGCGCCGAGGGGGCTAGCTGCGGCGAGACATCCACATCGAGGGTGCGGCGGGCTCCGCCCTTCAGGGCGTGGGCCGAGAAGCCGCCGGTATAGGCGAAGCAGTTGATCAGGTCCTGGCCCCCGGCCAGTTGTTGCAACAGAAAGCGGTTGTCGCGCTGGTCGAGGAAGAAACCGGTCTTCTGGCCGCGCCGCACGTCCACGAAGAGGTGCACCCCGTGCTCGCTGATGGGGATCTGGTCTGGCGGTTCCTCCCCGCGCAGGGGGCCGCTGGGCCGGTCGCTCAGGCCGTCGGCGCGGCGGGTGCCCACGTCGCTGCGCTCGAAGATCCCACGCGGTTTGGCCGCGATCCACAGGGCGTCCAGCACTACCGGGCGCAGATGTTCCATGCCCAGGGTGTGGAACTGCACCACCAGGAAGCCGGCGTACCAGTCGGCGATCAGACCGGGCAGGCCGTCGCTCTCGCCGTGGACTAGGCGGAAGGCGTCGGTGTGGGCCAGGATGCCGCTGTGCCGGCGCAACTGGTAGGCCCGCTCGATGGCGGCGCGGAAAAAGGCCGCGTCGAGAGCTTGGCCCTCGGTGCGGCTGAGGGTGCGCACGCGGATGCTGGAATGGGGGTTGTAATAGCCGCTGGCCACGAACTGGCCCCGGTGGGAGCGCACGGCCACCAGGGCGCCGGGTTGCAGGCTGGCATCGCAGCGGGCGACGGCCCCGCTGTACACCCAGGGGTGCCCCTGGAGCAGGGCGCGTTCGCTGCCTTTCTGGAGGACTACCTCGGGGTAGTGCATCTACTCCCCCTCCACCAGGTCTCCGGCGAAATGCTCCTTGACCAGATGCAGGGACCGCAACTGGTCGGCCTCCAGTTTCAGTTCCACCAGCAGGCGGCATTCGGCGGTGGTGTAGGCGGCGGCGTCCAGAAGAGGGCCGCTGTAGCCTTCTGGGACCAGCCAGATCTTGGCGCCCAGCAGGCGGCTGTGGATCTTGAGCGGCCCGTCCATCTGGCCCAGGGAAAGAGGATGGGTGCTCATCAGGGGTCTGTAGGCAGGCTGCGGGCGCAGCGGAAGCCGATGTACGCGGTGCCCTTGTCCGGGTTGGAATAGGACCGGGCGCTGGCGCGCAATTCGTCGGCCGGCGAGGACCAGGAGCCGCCCCGCACCACCCGGTAGTCCCCCTCGGGGGGGCCCTGAGGGTCGGCGGGTGGGCTGCTCGCATAATAGGCGGGGTCCCACCAGTCCTGCACCCACTCGGCCGCGTTGCCGGCCAGGTGGCGGAGGCCCTCGGGGGTGGTGCCGGGCGACAGCGAAGCGGTGTCCAACGGGTCCCGGTCCTGGCCGCCGAAGCGGGCCAGGGAGACCGTGGGCGGGGCCTCGCCCCAGGGGTAGGTGCGGCCCTGGGGTCCGCGGGCGGCGTACTCCCACTCGGCCTCGGTGGGCAGGCGCTTGCCCTGCCACTGGCAGTAGGCCGAAGCCTCGGTCCAGCTCACCTGGGTGGCCGGCCATTCGGGGTGTTCGGGAGGGGATTGGCGGCCGCGGGTGGTTTCGACAAAGGCCAGGTACGCGGCCTGGTTCACTTCGTCGCGGTCGATCTCAAAGGGACTGAGGGACACCACGTGGGGCGGGGTTTCGCCCGGCTGGCCGCTCCCCATCTGGAACTGGCCGGCCGGCAGGCTCACCATCGGGACCGGGGAGAGGCCCGGTGCGGCGCCGATTAGGCGGCGGGCCAGGCGGCGGATGGCGGGCTGGAGTTGCTCCTGCTTGGGCCCCAGGGGGCCGAGGGTTTCTTCCTCCACCTTGACGACCTGGTTGGAGCCCACTTCCACCACCCTGACAGCCAGCTTGTAGTTGGTGCCCACCCGCGTCACTTCCCCAAAGAGGAGTTTTTCCACGTTGAGGTGGCCACCCAACTCGCTGGCCTTTTCGGGAAGCGTTACCCCAGTCTGCTGGAAGTTGACCTCCTCGATCACCTCCTGCACCCGGCTGCGCTCCACCAGTGTGAAACGGCCGCTGCGGCTCAACTCGGCTTCGAGGGCGGACTGGGCGTAGGCCGGCAGGGCGGGCGGCACCCCCGGAGCGCCCTTCAGCGGCATCACGGCGATCTGGAGGCGCTCCGCCCCGCCGCAGGGGAGGGCGGCCAGCAGGAGCAACAGGACAAAGGTGGGCATGGGAGCCTGCCAGGGACGAGGTGTGCTAAATAGACGCCTCAATGGAGATGGCGTTTCACCTGCTCGCCGACCAGGGCGCGCAGTGGGGGTTCGTCGGCGCAGAAGATGCGGAAGATCTTGGCCTGGTCCTCGAAGTTGTGCACCATCGACTCGCGCAGGCGCGAGACCTCGGGGTCGTCGAAGCTTAGCGGGTCGGGTTTTTCGCTGGGTACTTGCCGGCCGTAGAAGACCTTGAGGTCCACCTCGGGGCTTTTGTCAAAGCGGGGGATGTCGATGAGGATCTCGTGGCCCTGCAATTGGCGCCCCAGCGGGGCGCTGAAGTGCCGGCACAGCTCGATCTCCTTGGCCCGCCGTTTGTCGGGGTGCTGGTACAGATCGGAGAGGAAGTTCATCAGTCCTTCCGTGCGCTCCCCCGGATAGATGAAACTGCCCACCTTGTGCAGGCGGCGGCTGATGGTGCCCAGGAGCAGCCGGGCCGAGCCCTCTAAGCCCAGCCGCTCCTGCTCCTGGCGCAGCATCATGATCAGCTCCCCCTCGGTGATGCGGTGGAAGTCGGAGATCTGGAGCCGGCAGTCGGCATGGACCAGGAGGTCCTGCACCGCCCGCTTGCACATTGCGGTGGCCGAACGCACCGCGTGGTGCCAGTACACGTTGCGGTACATCAGGTAGTTGGTGAAGACCAGCGCCTCCACCGCCGAGACCCCTTTGCTGGTGGTGGCCAGGCGCTTGTTCCGGGGATCGTACTTGATGGAGGCGATGAGGCGGTCGCGGTTGACGCTCTCGCCAAAAGGCACCCCGCAGAAGAGGGAGTCGCGCAGCAGGTAATCGACCTTGTCCGGGTCGAGGGTGCCGCTGAGGATATTGGCCAGCAAAAAGTCGCGGGCGGGGATCTGGCGATCCCGGGCCTTGTAGTCGATGACGTTGGCCACCCGCACCGGGTCCACCCGCAACTGGTCCCGCAGCACCGGGGCGATGCTGCCCCTGGGGTCCTCGATGAGCTGGCGGGCCCGCCGCTCGTGGCCCACGAAGAAGGAGCGCAATTCCTCCAGGGTGTGGGAGAAAGGGTAGTGGCCCACGTCGTGGAGCAGGGTGGCGGCCAGGAAAACGCGGATGTCCTCGTCCTCCAATTCCAGGGGGGGATCAGAGCGCAGCAGGCGCCCCAGGAACTGCTTGGCCAGGTGGAACACCCCCAGGGAGTGCTCGAAGCGGGAGTGCCTGGCCCCAGGATAAACCAAGTGGACGTAGCCTAGCTGGGTGATGTTGCGCAGGCGCTGGAAATCCTCGGTGTCCACCAGGGCTAGGAGCGGGGCGGGGAAGTGGATATAGCCCCACACCGGGTCGCGAATGGCCTTGCCTTCTTCGGCAAGCAGAGGCTGATCCATAATGAGGGCCAATTTACAGGGGGGATGCCACCCTGTCAAGGCGGATGAGCGCAGGGATGGACCGAATTCAACTCTCGCTGGGTTCACAAGTTAGCAACTAAAGAACCAAGGGGAAGATGGTTGACAGATGCCCGAATAGGGCCTATTTTAAAAAACTTACTTCAATTGTAAATGCGAGCCGCTTGCAGCTTTCAGAAAGGGGACCATGAACCGTACCTTGATGATTATCAAGCCCGACGGGGTGGCCAAGCAGGTCATCGGCGAGATCCTGCGGCGGGTGGAGGGCGAGGGGTTCACCATCCGCCAGTTGCGCCTGACCCGGTTGAGCGTGGAAGAGGCTGCAGCCTTCTACGCGCTACACAAGGAGCGGCCCTTCTACGGCGAACTAGTCAAATTCATGACCTCCGGGCCGGTGGTGCCCATGGTCCTCGAAAGGACCAGCGCGGTGGCCCACCTGCGGCAGTTCATCGGCGCTACCGACAGCACCAAGGCGGCTCCGGGCACCATCCGCCGCGAGTTCGGCACCGACGTGCAGTGCAACGCGGTACACGCCTCCGACTCAGATGAGAACGCCGCCCAGGAGATCGAGTTCTTCTTTGGGAAGAACGCCTGATGGGCCGGCGCCGGCCGGAGGGGGGAAAGGTCTCAGCCACGGCCCTGCTCCTCGACGAGGTTGAGGAGGGACTCAGCCGGCGCCAGCTAAAACTCGACCCGGCCCATCTGGAGCTGGGCGAGGGGGAGTTCCACCTGGTCGGCCCCCTGCAGGTGGGGTTGCGTCTAAACCGCTCGGGGCAAAACTTCCAGCTTGAGGCGCGGTTGCAGGGCCGGCTGGAGGGCGAGTGCTGCCGCTGCCTGGAGCCGGTGGGGCAGGAGTTGGAGGCCGTGTTGCAGGTGTTGCTCCAGCGCCAGCCCCTGGGCGAAGACGAGCGCGAGGCCGCCGAGGAGGACGAGGACGTCGAACTCCTCGCCCCAGGCGACAAGCAGGCGGACCTGAAGGAGCGCCTGCGCGAGGCGGTGCTGCTCGAACTGCCATTGCGGATGTACTGCCGCCAGGACTGCAAGGGGCTGTGCGCCGAGTGCGGCCACAATCTCAACACTGGCGCCTGCGGCTGCGCCACCGCTCAGGGTGACCCCCGCTGGTCGGCCCTGCGCGATGTGAAACTGTCCTGAAACCAACCGGCTCCGCGCCAGAGCGCGGGGCCCGCACAAAGAGAGGAGCATCAGCATGGTCGCTGTCCCCAAACGACGAATCTCCCGCGCCCGCCGCGACAAGCGGCGCACCCACTGGAAGATGGAGGCCCCGGCGGTGAGCACCTGCGCCCACTGCGGCCAGCCGGCCCGCCCCCACAGGGTCTGCACCCACTGCGGGCAGTACCGCGGCCGGGAGTACGCCGCCCCCCAGAGCTGAGGCGGGCGGGGGCTGAGTGGCTGAAGAAAGGCGATACGGCGCCATCATCACCGCGGTCGCCAGCTACCTGCCCGACAAGGTGATGGCCAATCACGACCTCGAGCGGATCGTCGATACCTCTGATTCCTGGATCCGGGAGCGCACCGGCATCACTGAGCGCCGGATTCTGGAGGGGCGCCCCACCTCCTACATGGCCGCCGAGGTCGCCCGCCGCCTGCTGGCCCGCCGGCGGTTGGACCCGGCCGAGCTGGACCTGATCATCGTCGCCACCATCAGCCCTGACATGTTCTTCCCCGCCACCGCCTGCCTGGTCCAGGACCAGATCGGGGCAAGAGGGGCCTGGGGGTTCGACCTTTCGGCGGCCTGTTCGGGGTTTGTCTTCGCCCTGGCCACCGGGGCCCAGTTCATCGAAAGCGGGACGCACCGGCGGGTGATGGTCATCGGCGCCGACAAGATGTCGTCCATCACCGACATGCAGGACCGCTCCACCTGCGTGCTCTTTGGCGACGGGGCCGGTGGGGTGCTCCTGGAGCGCTCCGAGGAGCCGGGGCTTGGGATGATCGACTTCGAGATGCACGTGGACGGCGCCGGGTGTGAGCATCTGCACATGAAGGGGGGCGGCAGCCTCTTTCCGGCCAGCCACGAGACGGTGGACCAGCGCCTGCACTACATCCGCCAGGAAGGCCGGACGGTGTTCAAGTTCGCGGTAGTCAAGATGGCCGAGGTCTCCCTCAGCCTGGTGGCGCGCAATGGCCTGAAGGTTGAGGATCTGGACCTTTTTGTTCCGCACCAGGCCAACCTGCGCATTATCGAGGCCACTGCCGACCGCATGGGGCTGCCCCGCGAGAAGGTGATGGTCAACATCGACCGCTACGCCAACACCACGGGCGGCACCATCCCCATCGCCCTTTCCGAAGCCTGCGAGCTGGGGCGGCTGAAAAAAGGGGACCTGCTGCTGATGACCGCGGTGGGCGGGGGCATGACCTGGGGCAGCGCCCTGTTCCGCTGGGCGATTTGAAATGAGCGGCCTGGCCTTTCTCTTTCCGGGGCAAGGTTCCCAGGTGGTGGGCATGGGGGGCGACCTGGTCGAGCATTTTCCCACGGCCGCCGCGCTCTTCCGCCAGGCCGACGAGTTGCTAAGCTTTCCCCTTAGCCGCCTCTGTTTCGAGGGGCCAGAAGAGGACCTGCGGCAGACGGTTGTCACCCAGCCGGCCCTCTTTGTGCACAGCGCCGCCGCCTGCCTGGTTTTGCAGGAGCGCGGGGTGCGGCCTGCCTGGGTGGCCGGCCACAGCCTGGGTGAGTATTCGGCGCTGGTGGCTGCCGGGGTTTTCGACTTTGCCACCGGCCTGGAGCTGGTGCGTCGGCGCGGGCAGCTCATGCAGGAAGCGCGGCAGGGCAGCATGGCCGCGGTGCTGGGCCTCGAAGATGGGCAGGTAGTAGAGATCTGCAACCAGGTGCCTGGAGCGGTGGCGGCCAACTTCAACGCCCCCGGCCAGGTGGTGATCTCAGGCGAGGCCGAGACCGTGGACCGGGCCGGGAAACTGATGACGGAAGCCGGGGCCAAACGGGTGGTGCCACTGCCGGTGAGCGGGGCCTTTCATTCGCCCCTGATGGCGCCGGCGGCCCGGGAACTGGCGGGCCTGCTGGGGGCCGTGAAATTCAGGCTGCCCCAGGTGCCGGTGCTGACCAATGTGGCCGCTGCCCCCGTGAGCGACCCGGCGGTGTTGCAGGAACAACTGATCCAGCAGATGACCAGCCCGGTGCGCTGGACCGCCATCATGCAGAGCCTTGCCGCCCTGGGCGTGGAGGAGGCCCTGGAAGTGGGGCCCGGCAACGTGTTGCGGGGTCTGGCTCGCCGCGCCGCCCCGCAGGTGAAGGTGGCGGGGGCCGGCACCGCCGAGGAACTCGCCGCGCTGGGAGGAGGATGAGATGGGAACACTGACCGGAAAGTCTGCCCTGGTGACCGGCGGCTCGCGCGGCATCGGTCGGGCCATCGCCCTGCGCCTGGCCGCCGAAGGGGCCGATGTGGCGATCTGTGCCCGCCAGTTGGAGGCCGCCCAGGCCGTGGCCGCAGAACTGGAGGCCCTGGGGGTCAAGGCCCTGGCCCGTCCCGCGGACGTGGCCCAGGCCGCCCAGGCCGGCCCCCTGATCCAGGCGGTCCTGGCCGAGTGGGGCAAACTCGACATACTGGTCAACAACGCCGGCATCACCCGCGACAACCTGCTCCTGCGCATGAGCGAGGAGGAGTGGGACGCGGTGTTGGACACCAACCTCAAGGGCGCCTTCAACTGCTCCAAGGCCGCGGCCCGCGCCATGATCCAGGCCCGCAGCGGGCGGATCATTAATATCTCCTCGGTGGTGGGGCTATTGGGCAATGCCGGGCAGGCCAACTACGCCGCTTCCAAGGCGGGCCTTTGCGGTTTCACCAAGAGCCTGGCCAGGGAGCTGGCCTCCCGCAACATCACCGCCAACGTGGTGGCCCCCGGGCTGGTCCCCGAAACCGGGATGACCGGCGGGCTGGACGAAAAGGCCGTGGAAAAGCTGCTGTCCCAGGTCCCTTTGGGGCGGCCCGGTCTGCCCGAGGACGTGGCCCACTCCGTGGCCTTCCTCGCCTCGGACCAGGCCGCCTACATCACCGGGCAGGTGCTGTGCGTGGACGGGGGCATGGTCATGTAGGGCAACACCGGCACAAGATCGCTTTGTACCGCCAAAATCACCCTTTCTACGGAGGACCTTATACATGGCTTCTATCGAACAGCGGGTCAAGGAACTGGTGGTCGAGCAGTTGGGCGTGACCCAGGATCAGGTGACGCCGCAGGCTTCCTTCGTCGATGACCTGGGGGCCGACTCCCTCGACACCGTCGAACTGGTCATGGCCTTTGAGGAGGAGTTCGGCCTCGACATCCCCGACGAGGACGCGGAGAAGATGTCCACCGTCGCCGACGCCATCAGGTACCTGGAGGAGCACAGCAAAACCTGACGCTGCACCCGGGAGAACTAGCGTGTCCAGACGCAGGGTAGTAGTCACCGGCATGGGGGCCCTGGCCCCCAATGGCAATGATTTGGAGTCCTTCTGGGCGGCCCTGCTGGCGGGCCGCTCGGGCATCGGCCCCATTACCCGCTTCGACGCCTCCAGACACGAGGTGCGGATCGCCGGTGAGGTCAAGGGCTTCAACCCCGAGGCTGCCCTTGACCGCAAGGAGGTGCGGCGCAATGACCCTTTCACCCACTACGCGGTCTACGTGGCTAGCCAGGCCTTTGCCCACGCCGGCCTGAGCATGGAGCGGGTGGACCCCGAGCGGGTGGGGGTGATCTGGGGCTCGGGGATCGGCGGCATCCAGACCCACGAGGACCAGCACACCGTGCTCATGGAGAAGGGGCCGGGGCGGGTCAGTCCCTTCTACGTGCCGATGATGATCTCCGACATGGCCCCCGGCATGATTTCCATGAAACTGGGCGCCAAGGGCCCCAACTACGCCACGGTCTCGGCCTGCGCCTCGGCGGCCCACGCCATCGGCGAGGCGGCCCGCAAGATCCAGTACGACGAAGCCGAGGTGATGATCACCGGTGGCTCCGAGGCCGCGGTCAGCCCCATCTCCATGGCCGGCTTTGCCTCAGCCAAGGCCCTGTCCACCCGCAACGAGGAGCCGGAACAGGCCAGCCGGCCCTTCGACGCCAACCGCACCGGCTTTGTGATGGGCGAGGGCGGCGGGGGGATCGTGCTGGAGGAGTTGGAGCACGCCCGGCAGCGCGGGGCCGAGATCTGGGGCGAATTCCTGGGCTTGGGCTTCACCGCTGACGCCTACCACCAGACTGCCATGGCCCCCGAGGGCGAGGGCGGGGTCCGGGCCATGCGCATCGCCCTCAAGGACGCCGGCCTGGGGCCCGAGGCCATCGGCTACATCAACGCCCACGGCACCTCTACCGCCATCGGCGACAGCCAGGAGACCGCGGCGATCAAGGCGGTCCTGGGCGAGCACGCGGGCAAGTGTGCGGTCAGCTCCACCAAGTCGATGACCGGGCACCTGCTGGGGGCGGCCGGGGCCATCGAGAGCATCGCCTGTATCCTGGCCCTCAAGCGGGGGGTGCTGCCGCCCACCATCAACTACGAGACCCCGGACCCGGCCTGCGACCTGGACTACGTGCCCAATCAGCCCCGCCAGCGCCAGCTACAGTACGCGCTGAACAATTCCTTCGGTTTCGGGGGTCACAACGTGGCCCTGGTCTTTGGGCGCTTTGCGGGGTGAGCCCGGCGATGGCGGGCCGCCGGGGCAGGGGGGCGCATGGGCTGGCTGAACGCGCTTTTCCGCCCCTGGCGCCGGCTGCCGTCGGAGTTGTCGCCGGCCCGGCTGCGGGTCCTCGAAAAGCGCCTCGGCTATCACTTTGGCAACCCGGCGCTGCTGGTCCACGCTTTGAAACACCGCTCCTTCGTCTACGCCAACCAGGGCCGCGGCCTGGAGTCCAACGAGCGCCTCGAATTCTTGGGGGACGCGGTGCTGGACCTGGTGGTGGCCGAGTCCCTGTTCCGGCGCTTCCCAGACCAGCGCGAGGGGAACCTGACCCAGAGCAAGTCGGTGGCGGTGAGCCGGGCGGTGCTGGCCCGCCGGGCCGGCGACCTGGGCCTGGAGGAGTTTGTGCTGCTCAGCCAGGAAGAGCGCCAATCCAGCGGCGGCCGGCAGCCCTCCATCCTCAGCGATGCCTTCGAGGCGGTGATCGGGGCTATGTACCTGGACGGGGGCCTGGAGCCCTGCCGCCGTTTCATCGAGCGGATGGTGTTGCAGGAGTTGGGTCAGGTGATCGCCGACGAGGAGCATACCAACTTCAAGAGCAAGCTGTTGGAGCACACTCAGGGCCTGGGAGCCGGCCACCCCAAGTACCAGGTCAGCTCCGAGGAAGGCCCCGAGCACTGCAAGATCTTCAGCGTCGAGGTCAGCGTCACCGGCCGCATGATGGGCCAGGGGCGCGGCCTTAGCAAGAAGGAAGCCCAGCAGATGGCCGCCAAGGACGCCCTACAGCGCCTGGGCGCCCTGTGAGCCCCTGGCGCTTCCTCGATACCGGGCCGGGCCGGGGAGCCTGGAACATGGCGGTGGACGAGGCCCTGCTCGAAGGGGTGGGCAGCGGCGGGCCGGTGCTGCGGGTCTACACGTGGGCGCCGCCGGCGGTCTCCTTTGGCTACGGGCAGCATCCCTGGCGCGAGGTGGACCTGGAAAAGTGCCGGGCCGCCGGGGTGGAGGTGGTGCGGAGGCTCACCGGGGGCCGGGCGGTGCTTCACTGGGAGGAGTTGACCTACAGCGCAATCTGCCCGGAGGATGATCCCCAATGCGGCGGCCCCATCGGCTACACCTACCGCCGGCTGGGCGAGGCTCTGGTGGAGGGGTTGCGGTTGTTCGGGGTGGACGCCGCTCTGGAGCGGGGGCAGCCCCGATCCCCCAGGCCCAGGGCAACGGGGCTGAGCGAACCCTGCTTCTCCAGCCTGGCCCGCTGGGAGGTAAAATGTGGCGGGCGCAAACTGATCGGCAGCGCCCAGCGCCGGGTGCGGGGGGCCATCTTACAGCACGGCTCCCTGCTTACCGGGGGACGGCACCGGCGCTTGCTCGAATTGCGGCCCGAGGGCGGCGAGGGGTTTGGGCGCCTGGACGAGGGCAGCACCTCGCTGGACCAGTGGTGTGGGGGGTCGGTGGACCTGGGCCGGCTGGCGGGGTGCCTGGCCGAGGGTTTTGGACGCAGCCTGGGGGTTGCGCTGCGGTCGGGGCACCTGAGCCGGGCCGAGGAGGCGAGGGCGGCGGAACTGATGGAACTCCAGTATGGCGATCCGGCCTGGAATCGGGCCGTCGCCAATTGAGCGATGACTGATTCCGAGCCCATCCTCCAGGTCCGCCGGTTGCGGACCTACTTCCACACTGACAGCGGGGTGGGCCGCGCGGTGGACGGGGTCTCCTTTGCGCTACGGCGGGGACGGACCCTGGGCCTGGTGGGCGAAAGCGGCTGCGGCAAGAGCATGACCGCCCTTTCCATTATGCGCCTGGTGCCCATCCCCCCCGGGCGCATCGAGGAAGGCGAGGTGCTGCTGGAAGGGCGCGATCTTTTGCAACTGCCCGAGGAGGAGATGTGCCAGGTGCGCGGCGCCGACCTGGCGATGATCTTTCAGGAGCCCATGACCAGCCTCAATCCGGTGCTCACCTGTGGCTACCAGATCGCCGAGGCGGTGATGCTCCACCAGCGGGTCTCTAAAGAGGAGGCGCGGGCGCGGGCCGTCGAGATGCTCAAACGGGTGGGAATCCCGGCTCCCGAGCAGCGGGTGGACGAGTACCCCCACCAGCTCAGCGGCGGCATGCGGCAGCGGGTGATGATCGCCATGGCCCTCTCCTGCAACCCGGCGGTGCTGATTGCCGACGAGCCGACCACGGCCCTCGACGTGACCATCCAGGCGCAGATCCTCGAACTGCTGGCCCGCCTGCGCGAGGAGTTGCGCATGGCGGTGCTGTTGATCACCCACGATCTGGGGGTGGTGGCCGAGGTGGCCGACGAGGTGGCGGTGATGTACGCCGGCCAGATTGTCGAACACGCCAGTCCGGCGGCGATCTTCGCCCGGCCCCTGCATCCCTATACACGGGGGCTTTTGCAGTCCATCCCGAGCCTGGACCAGCGGCAGGAGCGGCTGGCCATCATCCCAGGCATGGTGCCCGATGCGCGGCACTTCCCCGAAGGCTGCCGCTTCGCCCCCCGCTGCCCTTTGGCCGAGGAGCGCTGCCGGGGGCAGATCCCGCCGCTGGAGGAGCTGGGGCCGCAGCACGTGGTGAGCTGCTGGAAGGCGGGGCAGGGCTGAGATGCAGGTGCCGCTTTTGGAACTGAAGGGCCTCGTGAAACACTTCCCGGTGCGCCGGGGGATCTGGGGCGGGGTGCGCGGCCACGTCAAGGCCGTGGACGGGGTGTCGCTGGCGCTGCGGCCGGGCGAGACCTTGGGGGTGGTGGGCGAGAGCGGCTGCGGCAAGACCACCCTGGGCCGGCTCATCCTGCGCCTGATCGAGGCCACCGCCGGCCAGGTGCTCTTCGAGGGGGTGGACCTGCTGGCGCTGCCCTCCGAGCAGATGCGGGCGCGGCGGCGGCAATTGCAGATCATTTTTCAGGACCCCTACAGTTCCTTGAATCCAAGGTTGACGGTGGGCGGCATCATCGGCGAGGGGCTCAAGATCCATCACCTGGCCCAGGGCGAGGGGCTGGAAAGGCAGGTGGGGCGGCTGCTGGACTTGGTCGGGTTGCCGGCCGGCGCGGCGCGGCGGTACCCGCACGAGTTCAGCGGCGGGCAGCGCCAGCGCGTCGGCATCGCCCGGGCCCTGGCGGTGGAGCCGCGTTTCATTGTCGCCGACGAGCCGGTCTCGGCCCTCGACGTCTCGGTGCAAGCCCAGATCGTGAATCTCTTGCAGGACCTGCAGCGGGACCTGGGCCTGACCTACATGTTCATCGCCCACGATCTGAGCGTGGTCCGGCACATCTCCGACTGGGTGGCGGTGATGTACCTGGGGCGCATCGTCGAGTTGGCCGAGCGCGACCGGCTCTACGCCGCCCCCTCCCATCCCTACACCCGGGCCCTGCTCTCGGCGGTGCCTTCGCCCGGTCCGGGGGCGCGGCGGCAGCGCCAGGTCCTGCAGGGAGACGTGCCGAATCCGGCGGCGGTGCCGCCGGGTTGCCCCTTCCACCCCCGCTGCCCAGAGCGCCAGGATCGCTGCACCCACCTGGTGCCCGCCCTCGCGGATCTGGGGGGCGGCCACCAGGTGGCCTGTCTGCTGCGCCATCCGGGCGCGGGGGCGGCCGAGAGCCAATTGCAACCTACCCAAGAGAGCCAGGAGAAGAACAAGTCATGATGACGACCCTGCGGCAGAACACGGCCATCGTCCTGTGGATCGTGATCTTTGCTTTCATCGCCCTGATAGTCGTCGAATGGGGCGCCGACTTTTCGCAGACCTCCCAGGCCAAGGCCGGCGAGACAGTGGGGACGGTAAACGGCCGCGCCATCGGGCTGGAGGAGTTCCGCCAGGCCCTCCGCAACGCCGCTCGCATGGAGCAGAGCCAGGGCCGCAAGGTCCAGGACGATCAACTGGTGGGCGAGGTCTGGGACGGGCTGATCCGCGAGTTGCTGGCCGCCCAGGAGATCGAGCGGCTGGGCATCGCGGTCAGCGATCAGGAACTGGCTTTTTACACCCGCAACCAGCCCCCCCGGGAGGTGCAGGCCATCACCGCGTTCCAGACCGAGGGCAAGTTCGACTTCGATAAGTACACTCAGTTTATCAACGACCCGCAGACCTACGCCGAGCCGGCCAACAAATCCTTCGTGTTGCAGGTGGAGAACCTGATCCACAACCAGTTGCTCAACTACAAGCTGCAGCGCTTGGTGAGCGAAGGGGTACAGGCCAGCCCGGCCGAGGTGCGCCAGTTCTTTCTCGATCACAACGAGAAGGTCAAGGTCGAGTACGTCTTCTCCCCCGGCAACAAGCTCAAGGACAGCGAGATGAGCGTTGTTCCCGCGGATCTGCAAGCCTACTACCAGGAGCACCAGAGCGAGTTCCAGCACGGTGACCAGGTGCGTCTGGCCTACGTGGTGCTGCCCCGCCTGCCCAGCGCCGCCGACTCGCTGCGCCTGGCCCAGGACGCCGCCCAGTTGCGGCAGGAGATCCTGGAGGGGGCCGACTTCGCCGAACTGGCCAAGAGCATGTCCGAGGATCCCGGCTCGGCCAGCGCCGGCGGCGACCTGGGGCCCTTCACCCGCGGCCGCATGGTCAAGCCCTTCGAGGAGGCCGCCTTTGCCCTCAAGCCGGGCGAGGTCTCCGAGCCGGTGCTCACGCCTTTTGGCCTGCACCTGATCAAGGTTGAGAATCGCGGCATTGACCAGCAAGGCCAGGAACAGGTCCAGGCCCGCCACATCCTGCTCAAGTTCGCTCCTTCGGGAGAGACCGAGGACGCTCTGCGCGCCAGGATTGAGGCGCTGCGCGAGGCGGCCGGGGCGAAAGGCATCGAGACCGCCGCCCAGGAGGCCGGCCTGGAGGTGCGCGACAGCGGCTTTGTGGGGCGGGGCCGCCAGGTGCCCGGCCTTGGCGAGGGCTCGGCCTGGCTGGTGAACCTCTTCCTGCAGCACTCCGCCGGCGAGCTGGGCCAGGGCGCCAACGAGCAGTTCTTCTGGCTGGCCCAGTCCAAGGAGAGCCGCCCCAAGGGCACGGCCTCCCTCGACGACGTGCGCCAGCAGGTGGAGCGGGCGGTGCTCAACCAGAAGAAGGCCGAGCGGGCCGGCCAGCTCCTCCAGGGCCTGCGGGGCCAGGCCAACTGGGTCCAGGTAGCCGCGGGCCTGGGGTTGGAGGCCCGTACCACCGAGCCCTTCGCCCGGGCCGACCAGGTGCCGGGGGTGGGCCGCAACAACGCCTTCACCCGGGCGGCCTTCCGCCTGCAGCCGGGCGAGGTGAGCGAGGTTGTCACCCTACCGCGCGGGGCCTATCTGCTCCGTCTGGTGGAGAAGGTCCCCGCCGACGAGAGCCAGTTCCAGGCCACCGTCGTGCAACTGGCCGAACAGGTGCTTCGCCAGCGCCAGAACGAGGCGCTGCAGATCTGGTTCGACCGCCTCTACGCCAACGCCCAGATCGAGGACAACCGCCACCACTTCGGCTTCACGTTCTGAAAAAGAAGGGAGAGTTGAGCGATGCCAGCCCAGCCAGGCAAGACGAGGATCGGCTTCATTGGCCTGGGGATCATGGGTGCACCCATGACCCTCAACCTGCTCAAGGCCGGTTTTCAGGTACGGGCCTACAACCGCAGCGACCGCCCCCGGGTCCGCCAGGCGGTGGAGGCCGGCGCGGTGTTGTGCAAGTCCCCCCGCGAGGTGGCCGCGGCCAGCGACGTGATCATCACCATGGTCACCGATACCCCCGACATGGAGGCGGTCATCCTGGGGGAGGAGGGGGTGATCCACGGGGCGGGGCGCGGGGCAGTGGTCATCGACATGAGCACTGTCTCCCCCAGAGCCACCCAGGAGGTGGCCGCCGCGCTGGAGAAGAAGGGTGTCGCGATGCTCGATGCCCCGGTCAGCGGGGGGGACGTGGGCGCCCAGAATGGGACCTTGTCGATCATGGTGGGCGGGGACCAGAAGGTTTTCGACGAGTGCCTGCCGGTCTTCGAGGCGATGGGCAAGAAGATCATCCTCATCGGCGGGCACGGGGCCGGCCAGACCACCAAGCTGTGCAACCAGATCGCCGTCTCGGTGAACAACCTGGCCATGGTCGAGGCCCTGATGCTGGCCGCCGCCTCTGGCCTGGATGTGGAGAAGGTGGTCAACGCCATTAGCGGCGGGGCGGCCGGTTCCTGGCAGTTGAGCAACCTGGGACCGCGCATCCTCAAGGGCGACTTTGCCCCCGGCTTCATGGTGCGGCTCCAGCAGAAGGACCTCAAGCTGGTGCTGGGGGCGGCCAACGACGTCAAACTGGCCCTGCCCGGGGTAAGCCTGGCCCACCAGTACTTCAACATCGTCGAGCGGGCCGGCGCCGCCGAGGAGGGCACCCAGGCCCTTATCAAAGCCTACGAAGCGCAGGCCGGCGTGCAGGCCCGCCAGGGCTGAGGGAAGGCCGGGTCTTGAAACTGCGCAAGGTGGGCATCCTGCCCCGCGACGAGGTCCACCCCCGCATGATGCAGGAGGCCCAGGACCTCTTCGGCCAGCACCAAGTGGAGGCCCTGCGCCTTGACGCGGGTGGCGGTTCCGCCGCGGCGCTGGACCTGGTGGTGGCCCTGGGCGGGGACGGCACGGTGCTCAAGGCCCTGGATCTCTATCCGGGCTGCCCGGTGCTGGCCATCAACTTTGGCAACGTGGGCTTCCTCACCGCCGGCGACCGCCGCGACCTGGAGCAGATCATAGCCTTCCTGCTGGAGGGCCGCTTCTTCATCAGTGAGCGGCTGGTGCTCCAGTGCAAGTACCCGGGGGGCGAGGCGCGGGCGATCAACGAGGTGATCATGCGCACCAGCAACCGGCTGATCTTCACCGACGTGTACGTGGACGACACCAAGATTCGCACCATCCAGGGGGACGGGGTGGTGGTGGGCACCCCCACCGGCAGCACCGCCTTCCTGCTGGCCGCCGGGGCGCCCATCGTCATGCCCGACGTGCGTTGCATCATCCTCGACGGCATCAACGAGTACAACTTCACCTCCCGCTCCCTCATCCTCACACCCGAGTCGCGGCTGCGGCTCTACATCAGCCCCCAGACCAGGGACCCGTACGTGTATTTGACAGTGGACGGCCGGCAACTTGGCACCATCAGCCCCAGGCAGGAGGTGCATATCTGCCGCTCCGAACAGAGCGCCCGTCTGGTCTATTTCCACTCGAACTACTTCTTCCACAACCTCTCCTCCAAGCTCTCTTGGTAGAAAGGCGACAAGCGCGATGAAAGTTGTCGTGACCGGCTCCGATCAGCCTTTGGGCGCCCTGGTGTGCCGGGGGCTGGCCCCGGCGCACCAAACAACGCCTGCCGGTGCCGGGGTGGACCTGCGCTCCCCCGAACAGGTGGCCGCCCTCCTGCAGGGGGCGCAGGCCATTGTCCACACCCTGCCCTTTGCGCCCCCCTCCGGCGGCGCCGCGGGCGAGCTTTTGGACCTGGTGGCCCGCTCCACCTACGTCCTGGTGCAGGGGGCCTGCCAGGCGGGGGTCCCCCGGCTGGTGCTCATCAGCCGGCTCTCGCTGCTGGAGGCGTACCCGGCCGCATACTTGGTGGGCCCCGACTGGGAGCCCCGCCCCCGCCCAGAAGAGCCGGCCTTGGCCCCGTATATGGCCGAACTGGTCTGCCGCGAGATCGCCCGCCTCGGCAGGATCGAGGTGATCTGCCTGCGCCTGGGCGAGCTGGACGCGCCTGAGGGTACCAGCGGGGCCGATGCGCTCCGGGCCGTGGAGACGGCCCTGGTCCACCAGCGGGAGGAGCGGCACCACCACTGGTCCATCCACCACGTGGCCACGGCGGGCCGCTTTGCAGCGAACAAGGAGGGCAGCTGAGATGGCGGCGGTGAAGAAGGGCAAGGTGGTGATCTTCGGGGCCGGTGGCCCGGTGGGTGCGGCGGCCATCCAGTCCCTCAAGGACCACTACACCTTGAAGGTGACGGACCTCAAGCCCATGACTGAGATCGCCGGGGCCCCCTCCCCCCAGGGCCCGCGCGCCCCGGTGCCCGAGCTTTTGAGCGCTCCCCACGAGAACCGGGTGGTGGACATCACCAACTACGAGCAGGTGCTCGACGCCTGCAAAGGGATGCAGGCGGCCATCAACCTGACGGTGGTGCGGCCCCACCCGGTGCTGGCCTTCACCGTCAGCATGGTGGGGGCCTACAACCTGGCCAGGGCCGCGGCCGAGTGCGGGCTGAAGCGCCTGATCCACACCGGGCCGTACCACACCTCCCTGGGGCACGAGGCCGACTACTGGAACGATTTCCAGGTGGCCCCCGAGGTGCCCCTGCACCCTGGCGATGACCTCTACGCCCTGACCAAGTACCTCGGCCTGAAGATCACTGACTGCTTCGCCCGGGAGAGCGGCCTGGAGGTGCTAACCTATCTGTTCTGCAGCTTCCGGCCCCGCCACCTCACCCCCGAGGACCTGGGCCGGGGGCTCCACCCCTTCTCCACCTCCTGGGAGGACACCGGCGAATCCTTCCTCTGCGGGCTGCGCGCCCCCAGGATGCCCTCCCCGCACGAGGTCTTCTTCATCTGCGCCGACCTGCCCCACGGCAAGTACCGCGCCGACAAGGCGGCGCGCCTGCTCAAATGGAAGGCCAGGGACAGGTTTGAGGAGCTGTACCGCAAGCAGGGGTAGCGATGGGGCACTGGCAGCTCTTCCTCGACGACTGGGCCCTGGAGCGGGCGACCGGTTTCGACCGGGTGGTGCACCACCCCAGGGCGCACGGGGTGGTGATCCCGGCCGACCGGCCCTGGGAAACGGGCGGCGCCTCGCCCGGCTTCGTGGGCCGGCGCGAGGACGGCAGCTTCTTCGCCCTCTATACCGCCATGTGGTGGGACCTGGACCGGGGCGAGCGCATCGAGAACGAAGGCTTCCGCGGGGACCGGGCCCATCATCTGTTCAGCGGCCTGGCCTGGGCCACTAGCCCCGACGGCCTTCACTGGGAGAAGCCCGAGTTGGGGCTGTTGGAGGCCCCCGCCGGGGTGGACCGCGCCCGACACGCGCCCTTTCCCAGCCCCAAAGGGTTTGACCGCCGCAACAACCTGGGGGTGCCCTTTGCGGTGGTCGCCGACCTGGGCCAGCACGGCAACGTAACCGACCCAGAGCGGCGCTACGCCCTGCGCCTGGCCCACAGCGGGGGCGACGTGGGCGGTTCGCACCAGCGCCAGACCCGCGGTTACTTCTCCCCGCGCATACCCGATTTTCTGGGTGATCCGGCCTGGCGGGAACAGCTCGCCGACTCGGGTGGGGCGTTCAACCCGCGCCGGCACACTCTGCATTTCTGGGATGAGATCCATCGCGAATGGGTGGCCATGGACCAGGGGGTGGTGCCCCACTGGCTGCCCTCGCGCGAGATCGGCCGCTTCGCCTCCCCCGACCTGATCCATTGGACCTCCAGCGCTGCCCTCTACCCGGACCCGGCCGACCCGCACCTGCCCCACTGCTACGACGAGCCCATGTCGCTGACCCCCTTCTGCGCCGAGGGGGTGGTCTTTGGGCTATTGAGCTGGTTCCACTCCGACCGCACCCATCCGGAGGGCGGGCCGGTGCTGGAGCCCACCCCCGAACATCCCCACCGCTGGCCCTGGTGCCGCACGGGCACCAACGAGATGCGCATCACCCTTAGCCGCGACGGGGGCCGCACCTGGGACCGCAGCTCCAGCCGCGTGGCCTGGATTCCGCACGCCACCGAGGAGCACAGTTACGACCGCCTGGTGATCGGGGCCTGTCCGCCGGTGCGGGTGGGGGACGAGGACTGGTTCTATACCCTGGTCATCGACGGCGACCACCTGGTGATCCGCAACAACCCACAACAGAGCGCCTACTACGCCGACCGGCTGGTGCGGCACCAGATCGCCCTCTACACCCAGAAGCGCAACCGCTACGTCAGCCTGCGGGCCGGCCACCGGCCCGAGGTGCTGATCACCCGGCCCTTTGTGGTGAATGGGAAGGAACTGCAGCTCAACCTTGACGCCAGCCGTGGCTGGGTGCGGGCGGCCCTGGCCCCGGCCGGGCCGGTGGACACCGCCCTGTGCCCCTCGACGGCGGCGCATGTGTTGTGGAGCGAGAGCGGCGGCTTCGACCAACTGCTGCCCGGCTTCGGCTTTGATGATGGCGAACCGGTGCGGGGGGATCACCCGGAGGTGGCGGTGCGCTTCCGGGGCGACCTGAAGGCGCTGCGCGGCCTGCAGGTGCGGCTGCTCTTCGAGGTGGCCGACACCGACCTCTACGGGTTCAGGTTCGCCTAGAATCGCCGGCCTGCAGTCGGGCTTCGTTGGCCTCGAATTCCTCCCGGGTCAGGCCGACGAGGATCTCGTCGTGGTACTTCCCGCCCGCTTCCCTCCACCACCGCGCCCAGCTTCTCGAACATCCGCGCCGAGGCGGTGTTGCCCGCGAGCAGGCTGTTGTTGAGCTTGTGCAGCCGGCGCTCACCAAAGGCGTAGCGCAACAGCAACCTCATGGCCGCGGCGGCGGTCCTGGTCGAGGCGTCGCTTGAGGCTGGCCACCAACTCGGGGGCGTAGTGGATCTCGTCGAGCACCAGGGGGGTGCGGTGGTTGGCGAGGAAGAGGTCGGGATCCTGGCGCGCGGTTTCTACATCCACCACCGGATCAAAGACCACGATCTCGGCCCGGCCGCCGTAGAGGTGATTGGGGTGGATGTCCTCAACTCTCAGCTCTTCTGCATGGACATCGAAAAGCTGGGCGAGCAATTCTGCGGCAAGGTGACCTTCTGGGGGGAGATCGACCGGCAGCGGCTGCTGCCTTTCGGCACCCCCTAGGAGGTGCGCCAGGGGGTTCGGCGGGCCCTGGGCCGGGGTGATCGCCGAGTGCGAGTGGGGCATCGGCATGCCCGGTGCCAAGGTCGAGGCGGTCTTCGGCGAGCAGGAGCGGCTCCTGCCGTTCTACTCAGGGCGCGCTGCGGGCGCAGCGGAAGCCCACGGTGTAGTCGTAGCCCTGCTGGGGGTCGTAGGCCAGGCGATTTGAAACCGCGTGGAGGTGGGCATTCTGGTCGGCCAGGGAGCCGCCCCGCAGGATCTTCAGACTTTCGCTGCCTGGGTCGGTGTTGAAGGGGTCCCGCAGCGGGGCGCGGCGGTAATAATCGCGGTCGTACCAGTCGGCCACCCACTCCCACACATTGCCGGCCAGATCCATGACCCCGTGCGAGCTGGCCCCCTCCGGCTTGGAGCCCACCGGCCAGGTGCTGTCCTGGCCGCAGCCATCCCCCCCGTCGTCCATCACCGCCCGCTCGCAACTGGGCTCTTCGTCGCCCCAGGGGTAGCGGCGGCCGTCGCCGCCGGCGGCCTTCTCCCACTCCGCCTCGGTGGGCAGGCGTTTGCCGGCCCAGCGGCAGTACTGGTCGGCCTGGGCCCAGTTCACGGCGTTCACCGGATGGTCCTCGCGGCCCGGCTGGTCCCAGTTGGTGAAGCGGCCCTCGTATTCGAGGCGGTAGGTCCTGGCGCCGTGATGGGGCGGGGTGCAGCCGCCTGCCTCCGCGCAGGCGCGGTACTGGGCCACGGTCACCTCGGTCCTGTCGAGGTAGAAGGCGCTCAGTTCCGCCACATGCACCGGCCTTTCGTCCCCCGAGCCCCGGTCAACGCCCAGGGTGCAGGGACCTGCGGGGATGAACACCATCGGGGTATCCGGGCGCGCCGGGCGGAGAAGGGTATCCCCCTCCGCGGCCATGACCAGGGCGTGGCGCTCCTGCCAGTTGGCCAGGCCGAGGGCCTGGAGTTCGAGGGGGGAGGGTGGTTCCAGGGGCGGCTCGGCGGGGCCGGGCAGGGCGCTGCGGGCACAGCGGATGCCGATGTAGGGGGACCAGCGCAGGGGCCGGAAGCGGTAGCGGTTGGCGGCGCGCAGATCGGTGTTGGGGTCCACGTAAAACCAGGAGTTGCCCCGCAGGGACCGGTGAAGGCCCATCTCGGTGTTGAGCGGGTTGCGCGCCGGGCCGTGCTGGTAGTAATCTCGCCCGTACCAGTCCGCGGTCCATTCCCAGACATTGCCGGCCAGGTCGCGGATGCCGTAGGGGTTGGCGTCTGCCGTCCGGGTGCCCACCGGGCCGGGCCCATCGTACCCGCATCCCAGCCCCAGGCCGGCCTGCATCATCACCGCCCGCTGGCAGTTCCCGGCTCCCCCCGGAGGTTCATCTCCCCAGGGATAGACCTGGCCCAGGGCCCCGCGGGCGGCCTTTTCCCACTCGGCCTCGGTGGGCAGGCGCATCCCCGCCCAGCGGCAATAACGTTCGGCGTCGTACCAGCTCACGCAATTGACCGGATGGTTGTCCCCCCGGTCGGAGTTCCAGGTGCAGGCCTCCCCCTGGGCCGGCTCCGGGCAGGCGCCCGCCTCCACACAGGCGCGGTACTGGGCCAGGGTCACCTCGTGGAGTTCCAGGTAATAAGGGTCCAGGTAGACCTGGCGCTCGGGCGCTTCGTCCTGGTAGAAGGGGCTGCCCATCCTGAACCATCCTCCGGGGATCCCCGCCATCGAGGTCCACTGGCCGCTGGGCAAGCGCTGGGAGGATTGGTCCGCGTCGACCAGCAGGACCATGTCCGCGCCGGGGTCGGGCGGCGCCACGTTGGCAAGATCGAGCGAGTGGATGGCGGGGCCGCGCACTTGGATGGTATAGAGGGAGGGCTGCCGGGGCGCGGCGCTGTTTTCCACCGGCAGCCCCGCGGCCCCGTCCGCCAGGGTCAGCTTGCCCCGGGCGGTGTACTCGCCGGCGGAGAGGAGAAAGAGATAGACCCCGGCAGCCGCGCCCCGGCCCTGCCCATCGCGGGCATCCCAGCGCAGCAGGTGGGTGCCGGCGGGCAGTTCCCGGTCCACCAGCAGGCGTAGGGGCTGGCCCAGGGAGGTGAAGATCTCCAGCCGGACCCTGGCCGGGGCCGCCAGGTCCAGGGGCAGGACCACCGCCGGGTTGAAGGGATTGGGGTATGCAGAACCAAGCCAGGTGCGGGCCGGGAGTGGGGGAGGGGCCGCCACGGCCGTGGCGGGTTCCGGCAATTCCAGGTAATAGGCGCCGTCCTCGGCGGTCTGGGTCTCGTACACCGCGCCGCTGGCCTCGTTCAGGTAGCGCACCAGGGCAGAGGGCACGGGCTGATCGTCCAGGCGCAGCCGCACCTGGCCGCGGACTTCGAGGCTCCAGGCGCTGGGAATCAGCAAGGAGGAAGCGAGGAGAAAGAAGGCCCACATACGCATCGGACCCCAATATACGGCAATCCAGTTCCGGCGGGTATGCGCCTCCTCACATGAACCAGCGCTGCTCCCGGTGCACCGCGTCGCCGAAGCGCCGCATGAATTCAATTTCCTCGGCGGAGAGGGGGCCCTGGCGCAGGGCTTCCAGGTTCTCGGCCAGTTGCGCCGGGTTGGAGGGGGCGCTCAGGCAGACGTGCACGTGAGGGTTGGAGAGGACGAAGCGGTAGCACTGGGAGGCGGTGGGCACCTGGCCCTCCCAGCCTCTGGGCCGGCGCAGCAGGGCCCGCCAGCGGGTGGCGGTGTAGCTGACCACTCCTGGGTTGTGGGCCGCAAGGTGCGGAAAGATCTCCTGCTCGGCCCCTCGGTGCGCAGCGTTGTAGCGGATCATCAACACGTCGAGGGACCCCTCGGCGGCCAGGCGGCCGGCAAAGCGCCGGTCGTGGCAGGACATGCCCACCGCCCGCACCTTGCCTTCCTCGCGCAGGCGGTACAGCTCCTCCCGGAGGCGCGGGGGGAAGTGCGTCTCCCTGGTCACCCCCAGGAACAGGAACACGTCGATATAGTCGGTGCAGAACTGGCGCAGCCGTTTCTCCAGGGTGCGGCGCAGGTCGGGGTGGCCCAGGAGCAGGTTGTACGCGCCGGTGGCCAGCACCAGCTGTTCGCGCCGGCGGGCGAAGACCTCGCGCAGGGCGCGGATCATCTGCCCGTCGATGCCGTAGGCGAAGAAGAAGTTGAGGCCCTGGTCGAGGGCCTGGTGGACGGTCCTTTGCCCGGGGCGGTAGGTGGCCGACAGGCCCAGTCGGCACACGGGGATCCCGGTCTTGCCCAGCAGAGTGCGGGTGAAATCGGGGGGTGAGATCATGGCGTTCCTCAGCGAAGTTGATGGCGCAGTCCTGCCCAGTTTTCGTCCAGCCAGCGCAGGGGCTCTTCGGCCTGGCGCGAGAAGAAACGGAAGCGCTCCCTGGCCGGCACCTTGGCCATGCCTTCGAGCCGGATGGAGATCCAGCGGCCGGCAAAAGCCCGGGGGATGGCGTCCAGCTCGGCGGGGGCCAGGGGCGCGACCTCCTGGTAGGCGCGCAGGAAACGGGTGCAGCGCTCCGGGTCGAACTGGGCCGCGTCGGTGAGGGACCAGATGTCCGAGGGGTCGATGTGCCGGGGCAGGGTGGCAACGAAGTACAGGCCATCGCCCACATCGCGACAGCGCACCCCCGGCACCGCCCAGTCCAGGTCGAAGACGCCCACCACCTCGCCCAGCAGCGAGAAGAGCAGGTTGGCCGGGGTGTAGTCCCCGTGGATCACCCAGCCTGAGAGCGACGCGTACGCGGCGCCGGCATAGTGGCGCTCCTGTTCGTCCACCCGGGTGAGGAAGCGGTCCACCAGGGCCTGCTCATCGGGGTTGGCTGCCAGACCCCTGACCGCCAGCAGGTTCTCGCGCTGCAGCAGGGGGTCGTCCAGGCGGTCGCTGGTGGCGGCGGAGAATCCCAAGGTGGTGTACTGGGCGATGGTTTCGGGTGGGCCGGTGGGCCGGTATTGGGCGGCGGCCAGATGGAAGCGGGCCAGGGCCCGGGCGGCATTTTCCATCTCTGCCGGCCGCTGCGAATCGAAGGCCCGGCCGACCACGAAGGGATAGAGTTCGTACACCCCTTCGGGCCGGCGCAGCCAGAGTTGGCCATCCAGAGTCCTAAGTGCGGAGGCGGTGGGCACACCCTGGGCCACCAGGTGGGCCCGCAGGCCGTGGTCAAAGGCCAGGCGCGCCTCGCCCGAAGTGCGGGGACCCCGCCGGCGCAGGAAGTACTCCCCCTGCGGGGTGGTCAGCTTCCAGGTGCGGCCCGCGGTGCCGCCGGCCGGGACCAGCGCCAGGACCTCTCCCACCTCGTAGGCTGCCAGGACCTGGGCGGTCTCGTCCTGGGCCATCCTCAACGCTCCACCTTCACGCCCCAGGGACCTTCGATGTAGGGGAAGCGTTCCTCCACATCCTCGGCCAGTTCCACCCCCAGGCCGGGCGCGGTGGGCAATTCGAGATAGCCGTCCTTGATCCGGGGCGGCTGCCGCAGCATCTGCCACTGCAGGGGGCCCTGGAACATGTTCACCTCCAGCACCTTGGGGAAGGGCAGGGCCGCCACCAGGTGGGCGTTGGCCATGGTCATCAGGCCGTTGTGCCAGTTGTGCGGGCACATGGGCACCCCGAACTCCCAGGCCCGGCA
Organism: Candidatus Handelsmanbacteria bacterium; assembly: GCA_016867395.1. GTDB lineage: Bacteria > Latescibacterota > UBA2968 > UBA8231 > UBA8231 > SICG01. The sequence continues at coordinate 18,791 of VGJS01000018.1, read as the reverse complement.
GGCGATCTTCATGCCCTCGGTGAGGCCGCACCAGCCGCCGTCGGCCTGCACGATGGCATAGGCCCTGGCCGCCAGATAGGGCTCGAACTGGGCCACGGTGGTGTACTGTTCGCCACCGGTGATGGGGATCTTCACCGCGGCGTTGAGCCGGGCGTAGCCCTCGACGTCGGTCTGGGGGATGGGCTCCTCGAACCAGGTCCAGCCCAGCTCGTCGAGGGCCTGGGCCACCTGCAGGGCCTGGGCCTCGCTGAGGCGCTGGTTGCCGTCCAGCATCAACTCCATGCGCTGCCCCACCGCCGCGCTGACCTGGCGCAGCAGGGCGACGAAGCGGGGCACCGTGACCCCGGCCCACTCCCAGTGGGTGCCGATGCGCATCTTGAAGGCGGTGAAGCCCGCTTCGGCGTAACCGATGGCCTCGTCCACCACGGATTCGGGCCGGTTTTCCCAGTCGTAATTCACCCCGCCCGAGGCGTAGAGCCGCACTCGCCGCAGGGGCGTCTGGCCGGGGGAGGCGAGCAGTTCGGCCACCGGGCGGCCGGCGATACGCCCGCGCAGGTCCCACAGGGCCGCGTCGATGCCGGCCACCGCGGTGTCCACCGGGGCGTTGAGGCCCACCGGGCGCGGCGCAAGATCCTTTTCGCGCGGATCGCGGCCCACCAGGCCGGCGGCCAGGCGTTCCACCTCGGCGCGGATCCGGGGCGGGTCGCCGTAGGCGCAGGCCTCGCCGATACCCTGCAGGCCTTCGTCGGTGTCGATGACCACCACGGCGGCATCGGCTTTGGGCACCAGGAAGGTGGCGGTGCGCCACTGGCGTTCCGGTTCGTGGGGGCGGGATAGGCAGAGGGTGCGGATGCGGGTGATCTTCATGGCGAACTCCCCGGCGAAGGACCGGGATATAGGGTGAGATAGGATACTCAGCGGGGACCGGGTTGCGCGAGGCAGCCCTGCTGCCAGAACTCCCGCAGCTCGTAGAACTCTCTAAACATGACCTTGGCGATCCCGTCGGTGACCCCGATGCCTTCGGAATCGCCGTAGTTGAAGACGATAAATCCCCCCTCGGGTTTCGACCAGGTCTCGACCAGCTGCCTGGCTTCGGCGCGGACGGCCTCCGGGTCTTCCCTGGGCAGGGTCGCCTGGATATCGACCGTGGTCAGGAAACACACCCTGCCGGCGAACTGCCGGCCGAAGGACGCGATCCCGTAGGCCTGCGGCTGCTGCAGGTTGAGTACGTCGGCGCCCACCTCGGCGGGGTGCCGAACTCTATTGCCCGGCGCACGATCTCTCTGCTCTCCATATACACCTCCACGCGAGGGCCCCTTTGGGGCGCCCAGTGCCGTACCGGTAATATATTCCAAAACCAGGATCCCCGGCCAATCCGGCGGCCGGCGGACTGGCCGGGTTTTCCGCGCTTGCGCAATATACAGGGTAAACCCAACCAGGCCCCTTGGGGGGCGCTAGCGGAGGCGGCGATGACAGCGTGGGCACAGCTGCACGAGGACGTGGTGTTTGGCCGCAGCGGCGGCCGCATCATCTGGCAGCCGCGCATCCTGTGCTGGTATACCGACAAGCAATTCGCGGGGGAACCCTTGCCGGCGCAGTACACCGGCCTCGAGATGCCGGCCATCTACCGCCTGCTGGGCTGTTCGGACCGGCTCTACAACTGGTACAACCCCTGCTTCCGCCGCCGCGAGGACCCCCGGGTGCAGGCAGAGCGCGAATCGCTCAACGAGACCGATACCAGGACCACCATCCGCTCCCCGGCCGGGGAGCAGGTGGCGGTGCACCGCCACACCCCCAACAGCTGGCACCAGCTCACCCTCAAGCGCGAGGTGGAGAGTAAGGCCGAACTGAAGGTGGCCACCTGGCGCGAGCAGCACGCCACCTGGCAATGGGACCAGGAGGCCTTCGACCGGGCCCAGCGCGAGGTGTGGGATCTGGGGGCGCCGACTCTTCGCCCCCAGGCTGGTGCTGGGCATATCGGACGAGATATCTTCCACCGGGGATATCGAGCGGGTGCGGATCGTGGGAGATATTGTGGAGGAGTACAACGCGCGGTGCGGCTGATCGACAGGAGAAGCAGAGTGCATGTCGGCCAACTGACCAGGCGGCGGGGAAGAACGTGGGTGGGGAGGATGGGTAGCGGAGCCAGAGCGAGCGGGGGAGGAGGTCCGCGCCTTGGGAAAGGCCGGAGTGGGTCGCTCCTCGCTGCCGGCCTCCGGGTGCTGGCGCTGGTATTCGGTGTGATCCCCCCGGGCGCCGGGGCCCAGCCGGTGGCGGTACCCAACCCCTCCTTCGAGATCGGGCAGGGGCAGCCGGCGGGGTGGGCTCTGGAGGGAACCGGGGAATGGGGGGTGGGAGGCGGCGAGGGGGAACGGGCGCTGGTGATCGGCGGCAACGGCGAGAGCACCAGTTTCTGGCGCTCGGCGCCGCTGGCGCTCCGGCCCGGCGGGTTGTACCTGCTGCGTTTCCTGGCCCGTGGCCTGGAGGGCGGGGGCGGCACCCCCACCAGTGGGCCGGTGTTCTGCAACCGCGACCTGGGGGACCTGGGCAGCGAGTGGGGCGAGCAGACCTCGGTGTTCCAGGCCCCCGATTCCCTGGCGGCGGAGCGGGCCTGGCTGCGTTTTGGGCAGTGGCACCTCAAGGGGAGGGTGGCCTTCGACGCGGTGTCCTTGACCGAGGCCCAGCCGGTGTACCCCCGCCGGGCGGGGGTGGCGCTGGGTGAGGGGGAGGGAATCGACGGCCTGCGCTACACCTTTTCAGCCCCCTTCCACAGCCCTTCCCGCAACCACAGCCGGCCCCTCTATGCCCACCGCTGCGACTTCAACACCAACCGCTGGGTCTTTGGCGCCGGCAGTTGGGTGGTGTACCGCCACGAGGTGGGCCAAAGGCAGCAGCGCGAGGCCCAGGTGGCAGTGACCATCGGCTATTACCAGGCCGGGGAGTTGGTGGTGGAGGCCAGCGCCGACGGGAGCGCGTGGCGCGAACTGGGCGCCCTGGGGGAAGCGGGCAGCCGCAGCTTTGAACTGCCCGCCGAGTTGCAGCCGGCGATCGCGCTCTGGGTGCGGCTGCGGGCCCGGGCCAAACAGGCGGTGAGGATGGACTCGGACCCGGGCTCCTTCCAGGTCCACGCCTATACCTACAAGTCGGCGCTGGTGGGCCAGCCTCTGCGAATGCAGGGCAGCACCCAGTTCGCGGTGGTCCAGCAGCTCGACCCGCGTTTCCAGATGCGGCTTACCAGCCTGGGGGCGCAACTGCCCGGCGGGGACAACAGGCTAAGCGCCGAGGTGGAGAATCCCGCCTCCGATACCCTCTCTCTGACCCAGCAGGTGCGGGTGGTGCAGGAGGGGGCCGCGGCGGTGTTCCTCGAGGCCAGCGAGGTGCAACTGCCGCCGGGGACCTCGGTGCTTCATCCCCGTTACGAGTTGCCCGGCGCCGGCAGTTTCTGGATCGAGTACTCCCTGGGGGATTTCCGCGCCGGCACCGGGGTGTACCTGCCCCTGCTGCATGCCGCCAGCTACGGCGAGGAGTTGCCCGGTTCCACCGAGGAGGTGGGCCTGTGGTGGGCCTCCTCGGGCTGGAAGGTGAGCCAGGTCCGGCCCCTGCCCCAGGCCAAGGGTCTGGCCCTGGTGATCCGCGCCGCCGGGGACGAGCGCGAGGCTGCCCAGTTGGTGGTGCGGCCCAAACGTCCCCTGCGCCGGCTATGGGCCAGGGCCCAGGACCTGGAGGGGCCGGGCGGGGTGCGGATCGCGGCCGGGCAGATCGAGCTCCTGAGGGTGGAGTACGTGCCGGTGGCCCGGCCCAGCGACTACAGCGGGGCCGCGGGGAACTGGCCCGATCCCCTGCCCCCTTTTGACCGGCCCATCGACGCGCCGGCCCGGGCCAACCAGCCTTTGTGGGTGCGGGTCCACGTGCCGGCGGGGACACCGGCGGGCTTCTACACCGGGGCCATCGCCCTGGAGGCAGAAGGCTTCCGCGCCCAGGTGCCCCTGCTGGTGGAGGTCTACGGCTTTGAGCTGCCCCGCCGGATGAGCTGCACCACGGCCTTTGGTTTCTCGCCCCAGGAGGTGTTCCGCTACCAGGGCCTCGTCGAAGAGAAGGACAAAAGGGCGGTGCTGGAGCGGTACCTGCAAAACTTCAGCGCCCACCGCCTCTCCCCCTACGACCCGGCCCCCCTCGACCGCCTGGAGGTGAAATGGTCGCCCGATCTGAAGCCTTCCTTCTCCTGGGCGGCCTGGGACCGGGCCATGAGCCGGGCCATCGACAGCCTCGGCTTCAACTCCTTCCGCCTCCCGGTGCAGGGCCTGGGCGGGGGCACCTACCACGACCGGGTCGAGCCCAGCCTGAAGGGTTTGGGGGAACACACCCCGCAGTACCGGGAGGGCCTGCGCCAGTACCTGGGCGAACTGGAGCGCCACCTGGAGGAGAAGGGCTGGCTGGACGAGGCGTACGTGTACTGGTTCGACGAGCCCGAGCCCAAGGACTACGATTTTGTGATGCGGGGTTTCGGCAAACTCAAGGAGTACGCCCCCCGCCTCCGCCGTATGCTCACCGAGCAGGTGGAGCCCGGGCTGGCGGGCGGGCCGGACGTCTGGTGCCTGCTCACCCCCCAGTACGATTCCCTGGCCGTGGCCGGGCGGCAGCAACGGGGCGACACCTTCTGGTGGTACGTGTGCACCGTGCCCAAGGCCCCGTACGCCGGCCTCTTCATCGACCACGCGGCCACCGAGCTGCGGGTCTGGCTCTGGCAGACCTGGCAGCGCCGGCTCCAGGGGGTGCTGGTCTGGCAGACCAACTACTGGACCAGCGACGCGGCGTACCTGGCCCACCCGCAGAACCCCTACCTGGACCCCATGAGCTGGGTCAGCGGGTACAGCACCGCCAAGGGCAACATGCTGCCCTGGGGCAACGGCGACGGCCGCTTCCTTTACCCGCCTGAGCCGGCGGCCAGTGGCCGGCCCCGGGCGCCGGTGCTGGAGGGGCCGGTGGACAGCATCCGCTGGGAGATGCTGCGCGATGGGGTGGAGGACTACGAGTACTTCGCCATCCTCGAGCGGCTGCTAACCGAGCAGGGCGATGGCCTGAAGCCGGCCGAGCGCCAGCAGTACGAAGCCCTGCTGCAGGTGCCCGCTGCCGTGAGCGCGGATTTGACCCGCTTCGCCCGGGACCCGGCGCCCATCGAGGCGCACCGCGACCAACTGGCCCGGGCCATCGAGCAGTTGCAGCGCCGCTAGCCGATCAGCGCCAACCCTCGATCCGGTACAAGTGCACCGCGTAGTCGGCGAAGGCATCGGTGAAGGCGCCGTCTTTGATGGCGATGTTCCGTCCCTCCCCCAGCACCTCGGCGCTCTTCTCACCCCTGGGGCCGCTGAGCTGGAAGGCCCCCCGCGCTGAACCGGGGCGCATGGAGGCGGCGAAGAAGTAGAGATCCCCGCCGTATTCCTTTGCCATCAGGTCGATGGGCACCGCCGGGGCGCTGGAGACCACCTGTGCCCGCTCCGCATTGGGGCTGTTGAGCACCGGGGCCAGTTCGCGGATCTGGGCGTTGATGGCGGTGACGGCGGCCAGCATCTGGGGGTCCTGCAAGAGCCGCGCCTCGGCGAAGACCGGCTTCCACTCGTGGACAAAGTAGACGATCCCCTGGGAGCCGTGGATCAGCGACATCCACACCTCGGCGCGCACCTGGGCGGGGTGCGCCTTGTGGTCGCTGTGGATGCGGGTGGTCTCGATAATATTCCACACCGTCTTGTTCCCCGACCACCCCCGCAGCCGGTCCACCCCCTTGGCCACGTACCACAGGTAGTTCTCGCCGTCGGGCTTCTGGATGCCGGCCACCGGGTACACATCGAAGGAGAGGATGTCCGCCCCCTTGCAGTACTCGGGGTAGTCCTCCCAGGGGGCGCCCCGGCCTATCCACTCCTCGTTGCCCACCCCCTGGCCCAGATTGAGCCACACCGGGCGGCTGGGGTCCGCGGCGGCGAGGCTCTGGTAGTCGGCGATGATGGTGGCCGGCGGGATGGCCGGGCCCCAGCCCCCACCCTCTGCCGGCTGGGCGTTGTCCGGTTCGTCCCCGTGCATCCAGGCGACGATGGTGGGGTCGTCGAGGTGCTTGAGGCCCACCGCGTTCTGGGCGCAGATCACCTGCATCCCCGCCTCCCGCAAACCGGCCAGCTGCTCCTCGGTAGGCCCCTCCCACAAGCCCACGTAGAGGTTGACGCCGGCCTCGCGGTAGCGGGCGGCGTTGGCGGGGTCCTGCAGCCACACCCCGATGGGGAAGAACTCTGGACTGGTCGAAGGCCCGCGGGTCCAGCGGGCATAGGGGCTGGGGGGCATGGGCGCGATCCAAAAAAGAGGGGCCGCAGCTTTGCGCCGCGGCCCCCCGAAGATACTCCTGACAGGATTTTACTTCAGCACCGCTTCCTCGGTCCCGGCCTGGCCCAGCAGTTTGCCCTCGCTGGTGAACAGCGACCAGGCGGCCCCCTCGGGCACCGGGGCCTGGACCTTGGGCACAAAGAGCACCTATTACGGATACGAAATCACCTGGGCCACCATCTGGTCCGGGGCCGGATCGCTCAGCCGCGCGTAGAGCTTCACGGTCTCGCCGTCGTTCTGCAGGTCCTCGACAGCGATGCCGTACCCGGCGGCGGGTACCTGGCCGCGGAAGGCGGCCACCACCTAGATGGTGTTGTAGTCGTTCTCCCAGATGCGGGCCGTCAGCTCGGGGTCGTCCAGCCAGTTGATGAAAAGGGCGGCCTGGTCCGGGTTGCCGGCCACGTACAAGGCTGGCTGCTGCAGGTAGTCCTCGGCGAAACCAGGATCGAGCTTGCTGGGCACCGTGCCGGAACCCGCGCTGTCGGGCGGGGTGTCGTCGGGAGAAATCTCGCCGAGGAAGGCAGAGAAATCGGCCTGATCGATGGTTCAGTCGCTGTTGAAGTCGCGGGCGTAACTCCCCTTGACCCACCCCTTGTAGCTCCAGCGCTGCTGGGGCAACTGGCTGGAGTTGTCGATCTGCTCCTGCGCCGGAGAGGTCGGATTCTTGTCGCCACAGCCGGCGACGAAGAGGGCTACCAGCGCGCCGCCCAGGATCGCGAACTTGCTCATGACTGCCTCCTTGTGAGATGGGGTTGACGATAGCCGCCGCCAACTATGGCAATCCCCGTGCCAGGAGGAGGGGAGCAGGGCTGGCAAGGACTTGGAGTTTTCAAGCCGGGGTCAGACGGGGCCGAAACCTCAGCATTCTGAAAGCCGGGACTCAGCTTTCCGAGACCATTTGCGGCCCGGGAGGCTTTTTCTTATCCTGCTGCACCCGCGACACACCCAAACAGAAAGGCGCGTTATGAAGCTTCAGGTATATCAGTCCCTGTGGGGCATGGTGGGATTGCCCTTTGGGGGGGCAAAGGAATGGACCCTGGAGGAGAAGGTGGCCAAGATCGCCGAGGCCGGCTTCGACGGGGTGGAGTTCCTCATGGAGGACCCGGCCCATCTCAAGGCCATGTTGCCCCTGGTCGAGAAGCACCAGCTCAAGCGCAGCAACATCGTCTTCCCTTGGACCCCCGAGGAGTTTAAGGCCGACATCCAGGCCGCCCGCGACGGGGGGGCCACCCACATCAACCTCCAACCCATGCCCATGCCGCGCACAGTGGCCGGCGGGGTGCCCTATATCGTGCGCTGTATGGACATGGCGGCGACGGCAGGTTTCCCGCTCTACTTCGAGACCCACCGCGACCGCATGACCACCGACATGTACTTCACCCTCGACCTGATCGAGGCGGTGCCGGACATGGTGCTGTGCGGCGATCTGTCCCACTTTCTGGTAGGCCGCGAGTTCGCCGGCCCGCCGCTGTCCGCCGACAACGACCGCTTCATGAAACAGATTCTGGCCCGCTGCGGGGCCTTCCACGGCCGGGTGGCCTCGCGCGAGCAGGTGCAGGTGCCCATCAACTTTCCCCACAACAAGGTCTGGTTGGACTTGTACGCCAGTTGGTGGGAGTACGGCTTCAAGAAATTCAAGGAAGGGGCTGAGGCGAACGACACCCTGACCTTTGTGGTGGAGTTGGGGCCGCCCACCTACGCCATGCAGGGGGCCGATGGCAAGGAGCTGTCCGACCGCTGGCAGGAGGCGCAGCAGCTCAAGGACCTAGTGCGGGAGATCTGGAAGCGGGTGTGAGTGCGCGTCGGGGAGCGACCCACTCCGGGCTTTCCCAAGGCGCGCCCATCTCATCCCCTCCGCCCCCGCAACGCCCCATACGCTGGGGCGTTGCGTCCCCTCGCTCACTCTGGCTCCGCTACCCCGCCACACATCCACGCGGCCTTCCCAACCCAGCCACTCCCCGAGAAAGGCCTTCGGGGCAGTCTCCCCGCCGCGCAGATGGTCACAAAGCAAAGAGCCGCTTCCCCAGGTGGGAGGCGGCTCTTTGCTTGTTGCTGTTGGGTTATTGATTCAGATCAACCCGAGCGCCTTGTCGAGGGGGTCCTGGTAGCCGCTGGCCTCGCCGCGCTCCACCTCCTGCAGGGAGAGGGGCCGGCCGCACCAGCCCGACTCAAAGACCCCCATGCAGATGGCCTGGGCCTTGAAGCCGCCCTCCCCGTCCACTTCGGGCACCCGGCCCAGGCGCACCGCGTCGGCGAAGTCTTTCAGCTCGATGGCGATGGCGTCGCGGGTGCCGCCGGGGAAGAGCTGTTCCTCCTCTTCCTTGCCCAGGCTTTTCAGGTACTCAGCCAGCAACTCGTCGCGGCTCAGTTGCGCCCCGTCTCGCCCGTGCCAGCCGCTCTCCCAGTCGAGGCAGCCCTCGCTGCCGTAGAGGACCCGCTTGTTGAATCCCTGGCCAGGAGCCGAGCCGGCCCAGGTCCACTGCACCACCACCTCGTCGTCGAAGCGCACCAGGGCCAGGGCTGCGTCCTCCACGTCCACCCGGTACGCTCCTTGGCGCTCTTTGGGGCTGTCGTAGCGGTAGGGCTCGAAGTGCCGGGTCAGGGCATAGACCTCGCGGGCCTCGCCGCCCAGGTGGTAGCGAAAGAGGTCGGCGAAATGCACCCCGCCGTCCAGCATCCAGCCGCCCCCGGCGGCGTGCTTGAAGTTGCGCCAACCCCACTTGCCCAACCCCTCGCCCACATCCTGCCAGAAGAAGAGCCGAGGCTGGCCGATGCGCCCCTGATGGATGGCCCAGTGGGTGGCCCGCTCGTGGGCGGAGCGGCGGTAGTTCTCTCCCACCGCCAGCACCCGCTGGGCCGCCACCGCCGCGTCCAGGATGCGCTGGCCGGCGCGCAGGGTGATGGCCAGGGGTTTTTCGAGATGGACGTGCAGGCCCGCCTGCAGGCAGGGCAGGGCCAGGGTGTGGTGCTCGGAGTGAAGGGAGCAGATGTCGGCCGCGTCGATTTCGAGGCCGCTGGCCAGCAACTCGGCGAGGCTGGCAAAGGCGCGGGGCTGTTTTTTTTGGAACTTCGTCAGTTCCCCAGCCCGCTCCCTGGCCCGTTCGAGGACCACGTCGCAGGTGGCCACCACCTCCAGGTCGCGCACCCCGCGATTCCAGAGGTCTTCCAGAGCCCGGACATGGGCCCCGGCGATGCCGCCGCAGCCGATGAGGGCGAGTCTCACGCGTTTCAAGGGTCAGCCACTGACGATATAGCGGATCATCTCTTCCTCCAGCTCGCGGATGCGGCGCGACAAGGTCTGGAGCAGGCGGTAGCCCAGCTCGGGATTGTCGTGGATGCGATGGAGGATGGTCTCCTGGGAGACGGAGCTGATCTGCACCTCGCCCAGGGCGCGGGCGGTGGTGCGGGCGATGCTGGGGGAGATGATGCGCTCCACAAGGGCACCTCGCCGAAGAAGCTGCCCTTGTGGAGCACCGCTTTCTGGGTCAGGGCGCCCTGGTCGTTGTGCAGGATCTCGACCTGGCCCCGGCGCACGATGTACATGAACTCACATACCGACCCCTGCTCGATGATGATCTTGCCGTCGGCGTAGGTGCGGCTGGTGGCAGGTTTGGCGCATTCCTCGGGCATCGGGAGCACTGGGAAAAGGGTGGCGGACGGGTAGTAAGACCAGTCATAATCTAAGGTTCATTGAGCAGGTTGTCCAACTCCACGGCCATTGCCAACTGGCGGGTTTCGCGGTCCTGCAGGCTCAGGATCTGCTCCTGGAGTTGCAGTTCTATCCTGGTTTTCCGCAATTGCAGCTCGGCCACCTGGCGTTCGGCGGCTTCGCGTTGCTGGCGCAGGACCTTGAGCAGGGCCACCAGCCCCTGCCACTCCTGCATCAGGCCCTTCATTTCCCGGCGTTGTCGGTTTAGCAGGCGCTGGGTGATGACCTTTTCGATCACCACCAGGGCCACGGTGAGGCTGGTGAGATAGATCGCCTCGGCGGTGGTGGGGAATTCCATGAGGACGCCTCCGGGGAGAGGGGGGTAGTGCTACTAGCGGGAAAGCCCCAGGGACAGGCGCTGCACCCAGGAACGCGGCCGGGGAGCCGGCCTGGGCGGGGCGACGGGCGGGGGCAGGCCCCACAGCGCTTCGAGCTGTTGCAGCATGGCGGGGGGGCTGAGGCCCAGGTGTTCGGCGTAGGAGCGCAGCGCCAGGCGGACGTACACCGGCTCCACCACCGCGAAGGCGCCGGCCTCCAGGTGCTGCAGGATGTGTAAGCTCAGGCCGGTGTGGCGGTGGACCTGCTCCAGGGTCTTGCGCTGCTCTTCGCGCGCCTGGCGCAGTCTCCAGCCCAGCTTGGTTTTTTCGTCCATGGAGAAACCTCCTTCGGGGTCGGCGTGTGCTCTTGCTCCGAGGGATCAGGCGTGGGCGCGGCGGTGGTGGGCCGCGGCGCCGGCCCACAGCTCGGCCAGCTTCTGCTCCAGGTCCCCGAGGGAGACGGGTTTGCCCAGACAGCAGTCGGCGCCGCACTCCATGGCTTTGCGCACATTCTCAGGGGTGGCGAAGCCGGTCAGCACCACCACCAGGGTCCGGCGGGTCTTGGGGTTGGCCCGGACCCCTTTGCACACCTTGAAGCCGTCGATGTTGGGCATCATCAGGTCGAGGATGACCAGGTCGGGAGGGTTGCCGGCGATCTGGATGCTAGCTTCAAAGCCATCGACGGCCGTGGCGATCTCGTACTGGCCTTTGATGGCGAAATAGGTGCTGAGCAGCCTGAGGACGGTGGGGTCGTCATCGACGAGCAGCACCTTGCGGCGGGGTTCGGGCGGGGTGAGGGGGGGCAGATTGTACTCCCTGAGGAAATCCTCGAAATCGGCGCGGCGGACCCGGTGGTGCCGGCCCGGCGTGGTGTAGGCTTTGAGCTTGCCGCTCTTGATCCACTTGCTTACGGCCTCGTAGGAAACGCGGCAATGGGTGGCGATATCCCCAGTGGTCAGCAACCCCTCGTTTCGCATAGGGCCTCACATTTGTATTAATTGCACTAGATTGATTAGTTTGAAATTAGCCTAACAAAAAACCAACCCGGCGCCAGATGTCAAGGTAAAAAAGGGGAGGGGGGCTCCCGAACTTGCCCCGAAGGGCAGCCATGCCTAAAATGTGGAGCCGATGTGAACCTGCGAAAGGAAGGTGATGACCGAGGCGGAGAAGTATCTTTTTGATGTCCAAGGATACTTGGTGATCAAGGGCGCCCTGTCCACCGGGGAACTGGCGGCGGCCAATGCGGCCATCGACCACCACGCCGGCAGGATACAGATCCGCCCCAACGACCTGGCCCACGGCTCGGCAACCCTGCAGGGCCGCACCGGCCGGGGGGACCTGGGGGGGATGCTGACCTGGGAAAAGCCCCACTGCGAGGTGTACCGGCAGATGATCGTCCATCCCCGGCTCACCCCGTACCTGGAGGAGTTGCTGGGGCCGGGGTTCAGGCTGGAGGGGCTGGGCATCATCACCATGGAGGCCGGGGCAGAGGGGTTCTGGTTCCACGAAGGGGGGACCCCCTTTGACCGCTCGCGCTTCTACCATTACCACAACGGCCGCATGTACTGCGGCATGACCAACATCGCTGTGCAACTGACCGACGTGAAGCCGGGGGAGGGCGGTTTCGCCTGTTTGCCCGGCAGCCACAAGGCCAATTATCCCTGCCCGGGGGAGATCCGGCTCTACGAGGCGCACCAGGAGCGCATCGCCCAGATCCCGGCCCAGGCCGGCGACGCCATCCTCTTTGTCGAATGCCTGATGCACGGGGCCCTGCCCTGGGCCGGAGACCACCAGCGGCGCTCGGTGATCCTCCGCTACAACTCCGGGGTGGTGGCCGAGGGACTGATGGGCGCCTACACCCAGCCGCCCTTCTACGCGGAGCTGAGCGAGGCCCAGCAGGCGGTGATCTCGGCCCCCCGCTACCGTCACGAGTTTCCCAAGAACCGGGAGGTGCTCGACCTGCTGGCCGCCCGCCAGGCAGGTCCATCTCCGGGCTGAAAACCGCTCTGCCGCCCCTTCCCCGCCAACTCAGGAAATCATGCGCGTCTATCCCGATCTCGGCATCCTCGTGCCCCAGGTGTACCTGCCCGCCCCCCACCTCGATCCCCGGCGCTGGGCAGTCATCGCCGTGGACCAGTTCACCTCCCAGCCCGAGTACTGGGAGGAGGTGGAGCGCCTGGTCGGCGAGGCGCCCTCCACCCTGCGCCTGGTCCTGCCCGAGATCCACCTGGAAAAACCGGGAGAGGCCCAGCGCATCGGCCAGATTCAGGCCGCCATGCGCCAGTATCTGGAGGCGGGGGCGCTGCGGCCCTACGAGGGGTTGGTGTACGTGGAGCGCCACCTGGCCGGCAAGGTCCGCCAGGGCCTCCTGCTGGCCCTCGACCTGGAGCAGTACGATTACCGGCCGGGCGCCGCCAGCCTCATCCGCGCCACCGAGGGGACCATCGTCGAGCGCCTGCCCCCGCGCACCCGGATTCGCGCCGGCGCCGCCCTCGAACTGCCCCATATCCTGGTGCTCATCGACGACCCCGGCCACAGGGTGATCGGGCCGGTGGCGGCGGCCAGGGGAGGGCTGGAAAAGCTCTACGATTTCGAGTTGATGTCAGGCAGCGGTCGCCTGGCCGGATACGGGGCGGGTGATCCGGGGCTGGAGGCCGGGGTGATTGCCGCCCTGCGCGCCCTGGCCCGCGCCGATGGGGAAAAGCCCCTGCTCTTTGCGGTGGGCGACGGCAACCATTCCCTGGCCGCGGCCAAGGCCCTGTGGGAGGAGCTGAAGCCCAGGGCAGGGGCGGACCACCCGGCCCGGCACGCCCTGGTCGAGGTGGTCAACCTCCACGACGAGGGCCTGAGCTTCGAGCCCATCCACCGGGTGCTCTTTGGCCTGAAGCGGGACTTTTCCGCTTTCCTAAAAGAGACCTGCGGGGCGCGCCTGCGCCTCGACCCGGCCAGCAGCCCCGCGGCCCTGATCGCGGGCGTGGCCGCGGCCCGGCATGAGCCGGGGCACACCCTCGGCCTGGTCGGCGGTAGCGGCTGCTGGCTTGCCCGGATCAGCGACCCCAGCGCCAGCCTGCCTGCCGGCACCATCCAGGACCTGCTCGACGCCTTCATGACGGCGGGGGGAGCGGAGAGGATCGACTATGTCCACGGGGAGGAGGTGGTCCTGCGCCTGGGCAGCCAGCCGGGGAACCTGGGTCTTTGCCTGCCCCACCTGGACAAGGCCGAGCTCTTCAAGACCGTCCGGCGCGACGGGGTCATGCCGCGCAAGACCTTCTCCCTGGGCGAGGCGCACGAGAAGCGCTTCTACCTCGAGGCGCGCCAGATTGTTTAACCGGGCGGCAACTGCGCCCTGGCCAGCGCTGCCAGGGCTTGGGCTTGGGGGTCGGGGCTGGATTCCAACCGCGCCAGCACCCCGAGCTGGTCCTGGCGGGAGCGGTTCTGCCCCAGCTTGAATTTCCCCTCGATGCGCCCGATCTCCATCTCGAAGCCCAAGATCCCTTGCAGCATCTTCGCCCGGTATTCTGGGGGCAGAACCCCCGGCCAGGGCTGCAGCTGTTTCGCCTCGTACACGGCTGCCAGGCGGTCCACCGGGGCAGAGAGCCGCGCCTCCTCCTCGATGGGGCGCGGGGCACCGTACACGTGGACCGCCGCGTAGTTCCAGGTGGGCACCGCCGGGGAGGTGGTGTACCAGGTGGGCGAGACGTAGGCGTGGGGCCCGTGGAAGATGGCCAGGGACTGGCGTTGGCCGTCGAAGAGCCGGCAGTGGGGGTTGGCCCGGGCCAGGTGGCCCCGCAGCACTCCTTCTTCGAGCAATAGGGGCAGGTGGGTGGCGAAGCTGTGGGCCCGGATGAAGGCGGCCAGAACCTGGGGATCTTCCTGCTGGAAGGACTTGGGGATGTACCTGGCCGGTGTCGGTCCCTTCGAGCGGTCGGCGGGATCGTGGGGCGCCAGATGGCAGTGCGGCGGTGCTAGATCACCTTCTCGGTCAGGTCGTCGATACAGTCCCAGTCCAGGTCGATGCCCAGTCCAGGCGCACAGGGCATGGGCACACAGCCGTCCACCAGCTCCAGCGGATTGCGGATGAAAGGCTGGCGGTCCTGCGCGAAGGGGCGGTGGCACTCCAGCACCGGGCAATTCAGCACCCCGCCGTTGAGGTTGAGGCCGGCAAAACCCCACAGGCTGCCCTTGGGGATATGCACCTGCTTGCCGAAACACTCGGCCAGATGGGCGAGTTTGAGCAGGTCGGTGATGCCGCCGCTCACCGGGTCGCTGGGTTTGATGCCGTCCACCTCGGCGATAGCGATCAGCTGCGAGTAGGCGTGCAACTGGAAGGGGAAGTACTCGCCGGCGATCACCCGGATGTCGAGGGCGGCGGCCACCTGCTTCAGGCCCAGGTAGTCCTGGTCCCGTATCGGCTCCTCGAACCACTGGTAGTCGTATTGCTCGAGCACCCGGCCGATCTTGATGGCGTCCGACACATCGTAGGTCTGCACCGCGTCGTGCATCAGGTGGAAGTCGGGACCCACGGCGCCGCGCATTTCCCGCGCCAGTTCGGCCATGAACTTCACCCCTTTATAGCAGTGATCCTTGGCGCCCAGGTAGCCTTCGGCCTTGGCCTGCAAGGCGTACTCGAGGTAGTGGTCGAGGTGGTCGCCCTCCGGCCCAAAGGTGCCCGCCTGGGTCTTGTACCCCGGCACCCGGTCGCGGCAGGCCCCCAGCAGGCGCCACACCGGTTGCCCCAGGTATTTGCCAGCCAGGTCCCACAGCGCCGTGTCAACCACCCCGCGCAGCCCGCGGGGCAGCCAGCGGTAGCGCTCCCAGTGCAGCAGCTGGTGCCAGAGTTTCTCGCGTTCCATGGCGTCGGCCCCGAGCAGCACCTGGCTCAGTGGGGGTTCGAGCAGCAGGTGCGCCATGTCCTGGGTCACCTCGTTGCACCAGCCCTCGAGGCCCTGGTCAGTTTGCAGGCGCAGCAGGCTGGCGCCTCCCTGCAGGAAATGGGTCTTGATGCCGGTGATGCGCAGAGGTTCCCGCGCGGGCACAGCAGGGCCCTGGTGTACCTTGGCGGCGCGTTTGGACGACATCTCCCTAGGCTCCCTCGGTTGATGTTCCTCAGCAGTTCCAGATTCTGGCGGTCCACCCCAGCAGTCCGGCGAAAAAGGCGCGGTAGTACTGGCCCCAGCCATCCCAGACCACGTTGCCCCGGTGGGCGCCCCAGGCCGGCCGGCTGGCCAGCACGGCGACGCGACCTTTGCCGTATTGGTCCAGCCCCAGGGCCGGGTGCTGGTCCGGGTCGGTGAAGCGCAGGGGGACCAGAGCGTCGGGAGAGGCGATGGTGGGAGCCCACCAACTCACCCGCACCTGGGCATCGGGTTCGAGCATCAGGCGGTTCACGGTGCAGTGGGGCGCGCCCAGGCGCAGGCCCAGCGGGGTCTCGGCGCGTTGCATGGGGCCGATGGATTGGAGGGGCAGCAGATCCCCAAGCGCGGCGGCCAGTTCGCCAAAAGGGGCGCAGAGCAGCAGGCCGCCGCCAACTTCGATCCAGTCCCGCAGGGCGCCGATCTGTGCCAGGGGCCAGGCTTCGCCCACCAGGCAGAGGGCAGCGCAGCCTTCGAGGTCGTGCGGGCCGCAGGGGCCAGGGCCGCGCCAGTCCACGGTAAACCCGGTCTGGAGCCCGGCCCCGTGCAGGTACTCGCCGTCGGATTCGGGGTTTTCGCCCTGGTGGTGACTGGCTACCAGGACGCGTTTCCCGTTGCCGGCAAAGGGCAGATGGGCAGTGGGCCGCGGCTCCTGCAAGGGCACCAGCTCTCGGGTGTGGAGCAGGGCGCGCCCTTCCTCCTGATAGCTGAGTTCGGCAGTGGCGAAATCGCCGGCCTCGGGCAGGGGCAGTTCGAGGAGGAGAGGCTGGCCGGGTGCGGTCTCGCCCTTTTTCCAGTAGTGCCCGCACAGAGCCCCTTCCTGATTGAGCAGGTGGAGGCTCAGGGTGCCACTACCGGGCCGGGCCAGGTGGACCCCGGCCCTTAGGGTGCGCCCCTGGCGCTCCAAGGTGAGGCCGCCCTCCTGGCCGGCGCGGACGAAGTGTTTGCCCCCGGTGCCCAAGGTCACGTCGATGCCCCAGACGGCCCGGTCGCCGGGGGGCACCTCGATATGGCTGATGCCCTGGGGGGTGTAGGCCCCGTACCCGGCGAAATGCAGGCCCCAGTACGGCTCGAAACGGGCGTTGAGGAGGAAGAACTCCTCCCCGTCCCCAGGGCCGGTGGCGTACCACCAGGGCTCGCCCTCCAGGTCCCAGCGCAGGCGGTCGAAGATGCGCTCCTCCAAGCGGGGGGCGGGGAAAAGCGGCGCGGCCTCCTTAAGGACCGTGCGCAGCCGGGTGTGGCCGCTGCTCTGCCAGGCCCGCTTGGGGGCCACCAGCCAGGCGGGGCAGTGGAGGGGGCCGGCGTCGTGGAAGGTGTGCAGATCCCAGTCCGAGGCGATCAGAGCCTTGCCACGGTTCTCCCAGACCACGTCGAGGGCGAACCAGGCTGCTTCGGGTCGGAAGTGATAGCGTTTCTCGTAGAGATAGCTGTAGCCTTCCAGATCCGCTACCTCCTGGCGGAAGACCAGGGCGGTCTCTTCCCCTGCCTGCTCCAGATACCAGGTCCAGGGCAAGGGCTCCAACCCGGCGGGAGAGAGCACGCCCACGCCCATCTTGAGTTGCCGCCCGCCGGAGAGGGGGAAGTGGGCAAAGAGTTCGTCGGGCAGACCGAAAGGGCTGATGTCCTCCAGGTCTATCATCTGCGGCAGGAAGAACTCCCGGCCCGTGGGTTTGTACACCAGGGACTGGAGCCGGCCGCCCCAGGTCCAGCGGCGCTTGTAATAGGCGGCGCCCAGGTGTTCGGGGTGGCGGAAGACGGCGCGCAGGTGGGGGTTCTCGACCACCATCTCGCGGTCGCCGTCGGCGTCCACGTCGCTGAAGCGCACCTCGACGGTCATAGTGGGATCCGGGATGGATTGGAGGGTGGAAGGGGATTCGCTATTATCCCCTGCTTGCCGGCGCCCACGATAAACAAAGAGACCCAGGGTGTCAAAACCAGAGGGAGCACAACCGCCATGCTGATCATCGACTGCCACGCCCACATCACCTCCGCCGACGAGGTGCGCTACCCGCCCCGGGAAAATCCCATGCGGGTGCCCGACGGCAAAGGGGCGTTGGAGGACCTGCGCCAGGTCAGCCAGGCCAACGGGGTGCGGGCGGTGCGGGCGGTGCAGACCGTCTCCTTCTACAACTACGACAACCGCTACCTGGGCGAGGCGGCCAAAGCCAACCCCGGCTGGGTGGCCGGGGTCTGCTGCCTCGAACCGGACGACCCGCAAAGCCCGGAGTTGCTGAAGGAGTTGGTGGGCCAGTACGGGGTCAAGACCTTGCGCAGCATCCCGGGCAACCAGCGCCGGACCTTCGACCACGAGGGGGTGCGGCAGTTGTGGCGCACCTGCGCCGAGGTGGGGGCCACGGTCGATATCTTTCTGATGAAGCCGGAGTGGGTGGAAGGGGCAGAGATGCTGCTGCGGGAATTCCCCGGGCAGACCGTGGGCTTCGACCACTGTCTGGACCTCAAGCCCGGCCCCCAGTACCAGCAGGTCCTCGGCGAGGTGCTGCGCCTGTCCCGCTATCCCAACCTGTACCCCAAGGTGGATTTCATCAGCACCGGCAGCGAGACCGGCTTTCCGGGGGCCGACCTCCACGAGGCGGCGGTACAGATCATCGATACCTACGGCCCGGAGCGCTGCGTGTGGGGCAGCAACTTCCCCAACGCGCTGTGGACCCCAGGATTCAGCTACGCCGAGCACCTGCGCCTCTTCACCGACGAACTGCCCCTCGGCAGCGCGGCCCGTGCGCAGGTCCTGGGCGAGACGGCGCGTCGGCTATGGTTTCCGCACCTGTGATCGCCATCCGCCTCAGAGGGGGTTGAAAGGAGAAGACCATGGCACCCAGACTGACACCCGCCGAAGCGCAGTTCTACTTGGAGCAGGGCTACCTCGTCGTCAAAGAGCTGATCCTGCCACCCTCGCTCTTTGCCCGCCTGCCGGCCCTTTCGGTGGAGAAGTTCGCCGAGGCCGCGGCCAAGCGGGAGGGGGTCGCCCCCTCCCTCATCGACTGCCCGCACTGGGCGGACACCCGCTTCTTCGACTGGGTCCGGCCGACGAGATCCTCGACCTGGTCGAGCCGCTCATCGGACCGGACATCGCCATCTTTGCCTGCCACCTGCTGCAAAAGCCGCCACAGATCGGCAAACGGGTGCCCTGGCACGAGGACTCGGCATACTGGAAGGGGCGCCTCGACCCCATTGTCGTCGCCTCCATCACCATCGCCCTCGAACCCTCCACCCGTGAGAACGGCTGCCTGGAGGTGCTCCCCGGCA
>VGJS01000017.1 GCA_016867395.1 Candidatus Handelsmanbacteria bacterium | reverse complement strand
GAACTGAGCCACCATCGCGGTCCCTGGCGTTACCTGGAGCAGGTCGACTTTGCCACCC
Organism: Candidatus Handelsmanbacteria bacterium; assembly: GCA_016867395.1. GTDB lineage: Bacteria > Latescibacterota > UBA2968 > UBA8231 > UBA8231 > SICG01. The sequence continues at coordinate 67,569 of VGJS01000017.1, read as the reverse complement.
TCGAATGGGTGGATTGGTTCAACCACCGCCGCTTGCTTGAGCCCCTCGGCTACCTGCCTCCGGCTGAGTTTGAGCAGCCGGTTTACCAGCACCACATCACCCCGGCCAGCAGGCCGGTACCCAACGAACCCAGTCTCCGAAATACCCGGTAAGATTCAATCCGCGAATACGGCCTGGCCGCGGTCAACGCCACCCAGAATGAGGCCATCGCCGTGCCAGCGGGAGGACACTGGACCGCAGCCCTGCGTATCGTCGCCAACGACGGCTTGATCACGGCTGAACGACTCGCCATCGGGATGGACTGATCAATGCGATCCTCGCGTGAACAGCTCATGGACGTGCTGGCTGGCAAGAAGCCGGACCGCGTGCCGTTTATCACCTGGGGTCGATGCCGCCCTCGAAATCGTGGGCGCGGCGCACGCTCATGGTGCTGAAGCCGTTCGGAGCCGTGACGGTCATTGGCTTCCTTGGAGGCCCGCCTGTGTTGGAGAACTTCGATCTGATGGACGACCTCCCGAGCGCAACTCGCCTCAGCTTTTTCTCGAGCGGCATGCTCGGCACGGCGGCGCTACCGCTCACCGACGCCCCTCTTCGTGCGATCGCCGAAGGAATCTCCGCGGGGCGCACTCCATCGCTCCCGGCGCGCATCTTCGACTTCGGCGACGTGCGGCAAGCGCACGCGCTGATGGAGAGCGATCGCGCGCTTGGGAAACTCGTCGAGCGGGTGTGACCTCAGAACTGGCCAGGCTGGGGGCAACACCTCTCCGCTACAGCGACGGCATCTTCACCGCCTGGTTGCGGCGTTCCACCATGCCTTCCTGCATGGACTCGGGGTAGCGGTGGGGCAGGTGGGAGACGGCGCCGAGTTTGGCGAGGGCTTCGGCCGGCAGTTTTAGGCTGGCAGCCCCCAGGTTGTCGCGCAACTGGGCGGCGGTGCGTGCCCCGACGATGGCCGCGGTGATGGCCGGCTGCTCCAGCACCCAGCGCAGGGCCACCTGGGCCGGACTTTTGCCCAGTTTGCCGGACTCCTCCAGCAGCGCGGCGAGGGTCTGGTCGGCATTGGCGGCAAAGTAGCGCTGCGGGTAGGCCCAGTCCTCGGCCGAGCGGGTGCCCTGGACCTGGTGCTGGCCGGGCTGGTACCTGCCGGCCAGGAAACCGCCGGCCAGCGGGCTCCACACCACCACCCCCAGGCCCTTGGCCTGGCACAGGGGGATGAGTTCCTGCTCGATGTCGCGCACCACCAGGCTGTACTGGGGCTGGTAACAGACGAAACGGGCCAGGTTCCGGGCCTCGCTCAGCCACAGGGCGTCGGTCAGCCGCCAGGCCGGGTAGTTGCTGCAGGCTATGTAGCGCACCTTGCCCTGGTGGACCAGGTCGTCCACGGCCCGCAGCATCTCCTCCACCGGGGTCTGCACATCGACATGGTGGATGTAGTAGATATCCACGTGATCCATCTGCAGCCGCCGCAGGCTGTCCTCCAGGGCGTTCATGACGTGGTAGCGGGACATCCCTGAGTCGTTGGGGCCGCTGCCCACCGGGTTGAAGAATTTGGTGGCCACCACCGCCTCGCGGCGCCGGCCCTTGAGCGCCTCGCCGAGGAAAACCTCCGACTGGCCGTTGCCATAGGTGTTGGCGGTGTCGAAGAAGTTGATGCCGGCCTCGAAGGCCAGGTCCACCATGGCCCGGGCCTCGGCCAGGTGGGCGCCGCGGCCAAAGGTCATGGTGCCCAGACAGATCTCGGAGACCTTGAGGCCGCACTGCCCCAATCGGCGGTATTCCATGGCGGGGTTCCTCGCTCAGCTATGGGAGAAGACCGGGCCCTCCTGGGCGCGGCGCTGTAACTGATCCCAGTCGGCGGAGCCGTCGTTGTGCACGTACTCCAGACGGGCGCCGTCTTCGTGGATGGGCAGGTTGCCGTTGAGGGCGTCGGTCCAGCACTGGCCGATGTTGGCGTAGTAGCGCTTGCGCTGGTCGGGCCAGCAGATGGCCAAGAGCAGGCGCAGGGCCGGGTGTTCGTAGGGCGGCTCCATCTTGAAACGGGTGAGGGCCGCTTCGTCGACCTCGATGCCCAGTCCGGGGCCTTCGGGCACCTGGGCGTAGCCCCCCTTGATGAGGATGGGTTTGGCCAGCAGGTCGTCGCTGTAGATGTTCATGCAGTTGACCGCCGGCCACTGGGCGTGGCTGAGCACGGCGCCGATCTGCAGGGAGAGGGCGGTGGTGATGCCGGTGCCGACGATCTGCAGGAAGAAACTCTTGTCGAAGGCCGCTGCCTGGATGCCCTGCTGTAGTACACCCTTGATGCCACCGCCGATGACGAAGCCGTCGCAGGCCCCGCCCTGCACCGCGGTGGGGAAGGGCGGGTCGCCAAAGTGGTGGGCAATGGGCCGGGTGGTCTTGGCCCGCAGCTGGCGGTTGCCCTCCACGTCGCGCTGGTAGATGGGGGATTCGTAGAGGCTGACCCGGGGGAACTGGTCGAGCCGTTCTAACACCTGGGCGGCGTTGGTGGCGTTGACCAGCATCTGGTTCCAGTCGATGTCGAGGTGGTAGTAGGCGGGGGTGGCCTCGCTGATGGCCTCGATCTGGGCGTAGATGTCCCACCAGGGCCGGCCTTTGATCTTGTGCGAGGTATACCCGGCGGCCACGGCCTCGCGGGCCTCGGCGGCAAAATCGCCCGGCGACATGTCCACGTTCCACCAGGAGATGGGGCACCACTGCCGCACCAGGGGCAGGTTGAAGAGCCGATGTACCGGCACGCCCAGCCCCTTGCCCACCAGGTCGTAGAGGGCCATCTGCAGGCCGGCGCCCAGGGAGTCGTCCCCGAGGAACTCGGCGGCATTGCGCCCCTTGACCCGGGCAATGGCCTGGTCGCTGACCCGCCCCCAGGTATAGTGCGGCATGGTCTCGCCGTACCCAACGATATCGGGCGCGTCGGTGGTGACCCGCAGTACCTCGCTGATGTCCCACTGGTACTGCTCGCGGGCGCACCACACCTGGCAGCGCGGGGTGAAGGGCACACGCACGGTGATGCGTTCCACGTCTTTGATCTTCAGCTTGAGCGACATGAATACCCCTCCTCAATAGGCAGACAGCAAGGGGCGCCGGATTTGGTGCATACCCGGCGCCCCGCCTGCGTCGAGATGGCCCCTCAGGGCCTCAGAATTTGAACTGCACCCGGGCCATGAAGCGGTTGATGCTGATGTTGTCGTCGGCAAAGATGAAATCGTGCTGGAAGCGCAGGCCGGCCCTCAGGTGGTTGTTGAGCACCACATCGATCCCTGCGCCGGGCACGATGCCGAACTTGGTCTCGCCCTGGTCGGGGGAGTAGAGCTCGGCGTCGAGAGAGAAGTAGTAGTTGATGGGCTCCATGTTGTAGGCGCTGCGCACCCCGCCGCTGAACAGGTCGGTCTGCTGGTCCATGATGTGGCCGTAGCCGAATTGCAGTCCCAGCCAGTCCTCGACCAGGTACCCGGCGTTGAAGCCGGCGATCAGGTCGGTTTCGCTGTTGTCAGAGCCCGGAGCGTTTTCGGGCTCCACGTCCACCTTGGCCGCACCCAGAAAACCCTCGACGTAGAACTGGCCGGGGGTGCGGTGATAGGGGTATCCGCCCTTGCCGTACTCGCTGCCCGGCGGGCCGTCGGTGCGGCCGGGTTCGGGCTCAGCGGCGCCGGCGGCTGCGGCCAGGGCGAACAATGCCATCGAAGTCCAGATCCAGCGGCTCATGATCGTCTCCCTTATCAGAATCCCACACTCTTCTTCTTGAAGTGCTTGGTGATCTCCTTGTGGTCGGTCCAGACGATCTCGGTGCTTTCGAGATTGGTCAGCTCGAAGGTGGTCTTGTAGTAAGCCACCTTGTCCGGCCCCACCTGTTGGACCGTGGAGGTGATGACCCCACCTAACAGGAATTGGGCGCCCTTCTGTCTGCCCACGGCCACGGCCTGGTTGGGGTCCACGTACCCGGATTCGTTCTGGTACTGGCTCTCCTCGGCAATCTCACGGCGGGCGGCCTTGTCGAGGAAGGTGAACTTGCCGCTGTGGATCAGGGCGGTCTTGATGTGGTCGTACAAGGCCTGGGTGTCGATGTGCTCGGTGGTGCGGTTCTTGAAGGTTTCGAGGACCACCACCGGTTTTTCGCCCCCAGGGTTTTGGGTGACCCAGGTCTCCAGGGAGGAGACGATGTCCCTGGCGGTCAGTTGCATGTCGTTCTGGTTCCAGTCGTCGCCCAGCATGCTGATTTCGGCCGGGTCCCCGTACTGGCCCCGGGTGAAGGCGCGGGGCGCACAGGCGGCCATCAGGCTGGCGAGGGCCAGTACTATCCACATCGGTCTCATCTAAGAGGCTCCTTTCCTGTCTTTCATTCCCACTCGCACTCGAAGTGCGAGCGGACCAGACGCCATTTGTCGGGCAGCAGGGCGTCCTGTCGGTAGAGCACCTGTAGGGTACAGCCCTGTTGCAGCGAGCTAGTCGGATAGTCGAACTCGAAGGACTGCACCCCGTCCCGGTCGGTGGCGGGGATGTCGGTGGATTTGTAGATATCCGGGCGGGTGGAGGTGAAGACCTGGGCCTTTTTGCGGCCGTGGACCTTGAGTGGCACCCGGGCCTCGAAGGCCACCCGGCGCACCTGCTTGGGCAGGAGCAGGTCGGTGTTGTCGACCAGGGCGTCGCGCTGCCAGCGGCCGGCCAGCACGGCCTGCAAATCGGCAAAGAACACCCGCTCGCGGTCCCCGTCGGGGACGATCAGGTAGAGATACCCCTTGCGCGCCTGAGCGGAGACCTGGTCGGCCCCGCCCACCCCCTCGAAGTCGAGGGAGATGCGCAGATCCAGGGCGCGGTTGGGCGGCAGGGCGTGCAGGGAGAGGGCGGCGATCACCGCCTCGGAGACGCCGGCCTGTTTGAGGCCTACCAGCGCGTCCACCGAGGCGTCGCAGGCGCAGCGGCGCTCTTCGAGCATCTTGATGATGGCTGCGTCGCTGAACCGGTTGGCGCTCAACTGGCGGATATCCGACAGGCTGAGGGGCAACTGGTCCGAACGCTCGTACAGCTTGGGCAACTGGCCGCCATCCCAATCGACGATGTTGAACAGGTAACCCTCGTCGAGCACTTTCCTGGGCACCTGGCCAGGGGAGGCGGGCTGCTGGGCCGGGGCGTGCAGCGCGGCGAGGGTAACGAGAGCGAGGGCGGTGAGGATAGGTCTCATAGTCCAAACTCCTCAGCGAAAGCTCCGGTAATTTAAGAAAAGGGTCTTGCCCGCCGCCACCTGCACCCCCGGAAATACCTGGGTTTCCACGATCTGGCCTCTGCCATCTAATAACTCCAAAGTCAGATCCACTGTTCCCGCCGGCAGAGAAAAACGCGCCAACAGGACCCGGGAGGGCAGGGAGAGCCAACCGCGGGTGTCGGCGGCCTCGGTGGAGAATCCGATCAGGTTGAGCAGCTCGCCCAGGACTTCATTCTCTTTCTTGGCCTTTTGGGTGATCAGGTACTTGGCCAGGGCCCGGGCCAGGGTCTTGGCTAGGATGGAGTTCTCCTTCTCCTGCAAGGTCTTGATGGCGACGGCGTCGAGGTCCGCGGCCAGCACCCCCTGCGCCTTGCGCCCCCCCCCGCTGAGTCTGGCGCCCCGGACCTGGGAGGGGACCTGCTGGTAAACCGGCAGGGCCACCCGCAGCCAGTAGTCCACCTCGGCGTAGAAGGGGTGGGGGTGGTAATAGCGGTAGCACAACTGGTCGGAGAGGTTCCAGATCTCGTGGGTGTCGTCGTTCTTGAGCAGGGGGACCTGGATCTCGTGCTGGCGCTTGCGGGCGATAAAGCCCTGTTCGACGAAGACCACCACCTGGCCTCCCCCAGCCGGGGCGAGGGTAGCCGGATCGATCTGGTACCGCTCGACGTGCGCCGCTTGCTCGTCGGCAAAACCGAGGCGCCCGGCCAGGCGGGCCAGGTCCAGGGGCAGGGTGGGGGGAATGGCCAGGCCAAAGGAGCGCTGGTACGCCTGGTAGCCCTGTTCGGCGTCCTTGTAGGAGATGTACGCGTCGTTCCACTCGCCCTGGGCCTCGTAGAAGAGCCCGGTCATGTACTGGATGAAGGCGTCGTTCTTGTAGCTGAGCTGGTAGTCGGCCGCCTGGGCGTAGTCGGCCAGCCGGAGGTTGGCCTTGCGGCATTCGACCAGGGCGTCCTCGGGGAGCCCCAGGGAGGCGTAGTTGAGGGCGCGGTAATAGTGGATATAGGCCCGCTCGAACTCCTCGCCGCTGTAGGGGATGACCGCGTCGTTGGTGATCAGGGAGGCCAGTTGGCGCGAGACCGAGCGGGTGTAGAGTTCGTCGATGAGGGTCTCGGCCTTCTCGAATTCCTGGTTGGAGGCGGCGTACTGGCCCTGGTAGTGGAAGATCAGGCCCCGCTCCAGCCGGTAGAGCAGTTTGTTGGTCTTGCCCTCGGGTTTTTCGAGGCGGGCCAGGGCCCCATCGTAGTCGCGGCGCTCCAGGCGCTTGAGGGGGACCCGCATCAGGCTCGAATACCCGGCCGCGCAGCCGGCAAGCAGGAGCAGGACGACCACCCAGGACCACTTCCTCAACCGCGTTCCGGCCATATGTTTTAGCGGGGCAAGAGGCTGAACGTCTGCAACTTTAACGCTCTGGGGTGAGGGTTTGCTCCCCTGGCAACTGGTTGAAGCGGACCAGGGCCTGCACCTGGGCTTCCCAGAAAGCCGGCAGGGTGTCCCAGGGGTTGGGCAGGGTGTCATCGGTCAGGTAGATCCAGCCAACCCCGGCCTGCAAGGCCCGCTCCAGCACCGCCTGCATGGCGGCCTCGTCGGCCAGGTGATAGGCCAACACCGCCACCTGCGTGTCGGGTGCCGCTGGGACCCAGGCCGGCGCTTGCCAGGCCAGCAGGGAGGCGTTGGCCTGGTCGTTCTCGAAGAGCAGCAGGCAGGAGGCGGATTCGAGGTAAGCCTGATCAGCGTCGGTGCCTGGGTTGAGCACCACCAGGGCACCGGGGGCGCGCTGCCGGACGTGGTCGCCGCAGGCCCGGTAGTAAGCCAGGTGGGCGGCGGCGGTGTCCCCGGTGGTCTCGTCGAAGAAGATCCCGTCCAGGGCGTAGCGTTCGTAGTAGGCGTCCACCTCGCCCAGCACCTCTTGCAGAGGGCGCTGGGCGTAGCTGGTGTGCACGTACCCGATCGCCCGGCCCCCGGCCGTGTGGAGGGAGTCCACGGCGCGGGCGTAGTCGGGGATGCGCCTCTTGCCCGGGCCGCTGGCCGGGTTCAGGATGGCCACCAGGGGCACGCGGGGAGCGGCGGCGATCAACTTGTCCCAACAGTTGGCCCGCCGATCGTCCCAGGCAGGATAGAAATAGGCCGGCACGAGCAGGCCCGCCTGGCGGGCGCAGACCGGGAGGGCCAGGGCCAGCAGGGCGAAGAGGACCGCGTTGATCCAGGCAGGGCGCATGGGCGAGTGCTTGATCCGAGGAGGGGTGATGGTTAGTATCAAGGCCAAAATATACGCATCCCGCCGGGCGATTTCATCCTCCGGACGGCGCACCTGCCCAGCCAGGGGAAACCATGACGACCAGCCATCCCGCGGACCTGCCTCCCGAACTCCTCGATCCCGAGAGCGAAACCCCGCCCCGCTCCCTGCTCGATCTCATCGAACTAAAGGTATTCGACCTCGAACTGGCAGCCTGGCTGGTGTCGCGGATTTCGCACGGGGCTTCCTTCATCGTCGGCTCAGGGCTCGGCGGGGTGGGCAAGACCACCACCATGCGCGCCCTGCTGGCCTTTGCCCCGGCAGAGCGGCCCTTTGTCCGGGCGCTGCCCGGCAAGGTGGGGGAGGTACAGGGCGCGCCCAGTTGTGTGATCAGCGACGAGTTGAGCGACCATCCGCCACCCACCTATCTGTGGGGCCAGAACCTGCGCGACTTCTTCGCCCTCTCGCAGCGGGGCCATATGCTGGTGGGCAATATGCACACCGACGATCTGGAGGAGACCCGCGCCCAGATCTGCGCGACCAATGAGGTGCCCGAGGCGCAGTTCCGGTCGGTGAACCTCTACGCCTTTGTCCGGGTCGAGGGCGTGGCGCCGGGGACCGGGCGCATCAAGGACGAGACCTCCCGGCGCTTCATCAACGAGATCTATCTCTCCGACGGCAGAGCGACCCACCAGATGGTCTACACCTGCGGGGCCGGCTTGGGAGCCGGCGCCCCGCGCGAGGCGGCGCACGAGGGTCGCATCCGGCGTTTCCTCGAAGAGGCCCTGGCCGGCAACAGGCGCGGGATCAACGAGGTGCGGCGGCATTTCTTGCAGAGGGTGCAGTGATGAAGGACAAACCTCGGGTAGTGGTCGTGGGGTACGGATACGCGGGCCGCTGTTTCCACGCCTATCTGGTGGGACTGGCGAGCCAGTTACAGCTCTATGGGGTCGTCACCAGCCGGCCCGAGGCCCGGGCCCAGATCCAGTCCCAGCTGGGGGTGAAGGTCTTTTCCCGCTTCGACGAGGTGCTGGCCGACCCGGCGGTGGACCTGGTGGTGCTGGCCACGCCCAATGACCTGCACGCCCCCCAGGCCATCCAGGCGATGGAGGCGGGCAAACACGTGGTCACCGACAAGCCCATGTGCCTGAGCACGGCCGAGGCCGACGCCATGATCGCGACGAGCCGCACGAGCGGCAAGCTGCTGAGCGTGTTCCAGAACCGCCGCTGGGACGGGGACTACCTCACTGTGCGCCAGGTGATGGCAGAGGGCCTGCTGGGCGAGGTCTTCTACATGGAACTGTGCTGGGCCCAGTACGGGGTGCCCCGCGGCTGGCGCAGCGAACACCAGCACGGGGGCGGGAAGTTCATGGACCTGGGCGCCCATTTGCTCGACCAGGCCCTGCAAATGGTGCCCGCCCCGGTCGCCAAGGTGTACGCCCGTTTCTTCGACCGGGGTTGGACCACCGACGTGGAGGACCACGCCCTCTGCCTGTTGAGTTTCGGCAACGGGGTGGAGGTGCAGATCACCACCTCGTCCCTGGCGCGGCGGCCCCGGCCCCGCTGGTACGTGATGGGAACCAAGGGCACCCTCGTCAAGGAGGGGGTGGACCCCCAGGAGCGGGCCATGGTGGCCGGCCAGATCGACGCGGCTCGCGAGGAACCCGCCCAATATCCTCGCCTGTGGGTGGAAACAGCAGGGCGCTCCTCGGAGGTGGTGCTGGAGACCCTGCCGGGCCGCTGGCGCTCCTACTACGAGAACATCGCCGAGGCCGTGCAGGACCGCGACAAACTCGCCGTCACGCCCCAGAGCGTGCGGCGGGTGATGGCGGTTATCGAGGCGGCCCGGGCCTCGGCCGCCTCCGGGCAGGCGGTGAAGCCCGAGGGCGAGGGATGAGCCGCAGGCGCGCCGCCGACGGGATGGAGACCTCCTTTGCGGTGCGCTCCTGCGACAGTCCTCTGAGCCTGGAGGAGTACCAGTGCCTGCCCAAGCACCCCCTGTACCTGGTGCTGGACAACCTGCGCAGCGCCTTCAACGTGGGCTCCCTCTTCCGCACCGCGGACACTGCTCGCCTGGCCGGCATCCTCACCTGCGGCTACACCGCCCACCCGCCCCACCCCAAGCTCGACAAGACCGCCCTGGGCACCCTGGCCTACATCCCCACTGCCCACTTTGCCACCGCGGTCGAGGCGGTTGCCTCGCTCAAGGCCCAGGGCATCCCGGTGTGGGGGCTGGAGACCACCTCGCACAGCCGCAGCTACACCGGGGTGCAGTACCCCTGCCCGCTGGGGCTGGTGCTGGGAAACGAGGCCCTGGGGGTGGAGCAGGCAGTGCTCGACGCCTGCGACGAGCTGGTGCAGATCCCCATGTACGGCTTCAAGAACTCCCTGAACGTGGCCACGGCCGGGGCGGTGGTGGTCTTCGAGGTGCTGCGGCAGTGGAATGCCTGACCCGACCGGGGCCCGGTGCTTACCCCAGGGTGTACCAGCCAACCGGCAGATGACCCACTTTGCCGGCCGGCCCTGCCGCATCGAGACCTTCGGCGACAGCTTCACCCAGTGCCACTACTCGCCGGGCAGTGGGATCGCCGCCTGTGAGGGAAAGCCCCGCTTCGACCAGACCTTACCCTCAGTTCCCCTCACCCATACACCTGCTGGATCAGCGCCCGGATATAGCCGATGGCATAGGCCCTCCCCGCCAGGTCGTTCCCCGGCCCAGGCAGGTGGGGGGTGTGGTCCATCATGTAGGGTCCGGCAAAGCCGCGGTCGCGGTACAGGGTCATGGCCCGGCGCATGTCGATCTGGCCCTCATCGATGAAGACCTCCTCGAAATGCGGCAGCCGGCCCCGCACATTGCGGAAGTGGACCCAGGCGATGCGCCTGGCTCCGGCCATCTCCGCGATGGCATCGTAGACCCCCTCACCCAGCAACTCGGTCATGCAGCCCTGGCAAAAGAGCAGGGTGTTGCTCGGGCTGGGGAAGGCAGCGAAGATCCGGCGGAACTGTTCGAGAGTCGAACAGATCTGCGCCACCCCGGCCAGGGGTTCGGGGATGGGTGGGTCGTCTGGGTGCAGGGCCATGCGCACCCCGGCGGACTCGGCCACCGGCAGCACCACTGCGAGGAACTGCGTCAGGCGTTCCCACATCTCCTCCTCGGAGACCGGCGGCTGGTGCGGGTTTGGCCGCTGCCGCTCAAAGTCGACCCGATCGAAGGTGCTGTACTGCGCCTTGCCGCGCCCCACTGCCGAGGGGGTGCGGAAGTTCCCCATGGGTTTGAAGTTCCAGCCCAGGTGCGGGATGCCGGCTTTGCCCAGGGATTCGAGCAGCCGGCACCAGGCTTCTGTCTTCTGGACACTGTTGGGCATGGCCAGGGAGATCTCCTCCCAGCAGGAGGAGAAGATCGCGTTGAGCTTGAGCCCGTGGGCTTCGACTTTTTCGCGCAGCTGGGACAAGAGGGCGCTCCGATCCCGGCCGTCCTTGAAATCCTCCCCTGCGGCCAGCCGGCTCACCCCGGCGCGCAAGTCCACCTGGATCAGATCCACGCCCAGGGCCCGGTAGCAGTCGAGCAGCTCTGGGTCGAGGTTGGCGAAGGACACGACTTCCTGGATGTACATGGCGACTCCTCAGCCTTTGAGCGACAGGGTGATGGCCCCGCGCATCTTGAGGATGTACTTGGCGCGGTCCAGGGGCGAGATGCCTCTGTAGGGGCGGGTCGTCCCGGTGCCGGGCGGACACTCCTCGTAGTGGTCGAAGCGCAGCGAGAGCCTGGCCCGCCCGCCAGTCAACGCCCCCAGCCTGGCGGCGTAGTCCATGGTGGTGGCCAGGGGAAAGCGGCCCCGGAGCACGAACTGCTCTTCGCCCACCTCGGGCGGGGCGAAGCTGCCGCGCAGGTGGACGATGTCGGCGCAGATCTTGCCCAGGTGTTCCTTGGGGGCACTGAGCTCGAAGGCGAGGATGGGTTCGAGGAGCAGGGTATCGGCGGCCTGCAACCCTTTCATCAGGGCGAGGTGGGTGGCGATGATGAAGTCCCCGGGCCGGCTGTGAAGCACGTGGTCGCTGCCCTGGGCCAGGGCGACGGCCAGATCGGTGACCTCCCAGCCCTTGATCCCCTGCTTCAGCGCCTCGGGGACGGCGGCGGCGGTCTCGTGCTGGTACTTCTGTTTGATGTCGTTGGTGGCCACCTCAGAGGTGTAGCGCAGGCCACTGCCGCGCGGGCCCGGCTCGATGCGGAATGTGACGATGGCCCAGCAGGGCTTGGGCATGGTGTAGGTGTCCTCGCCCCAGGCAGCTCGCGCCGGGGTCTCCTTGTAGACCACCGTCGGGGCGCTGAAGGCAGCCTGCAGGCCGAAGCGGTCGGCGAGGATTTCGGTGAGGATCTCGGTCTGGATCACCCCCATGATCCGCACGTGCAATTCGCGCTCCTCGGGGACCCAGCGGAAGCGGAGGTGCGGGTCCTCGCTGGCCAGTTGTTGCAGGGCCTCGGCCAGGCGGGTGTGGTCCGCCTCCTCCTGGGGCCGCACCTGCACCGAGAGCAGGGGTTCGCCCAACTGGTAGTTGTCCGGCACCGGCCCGGGATCCCCGAGGATGTCGCCGATCTGGGCCTGGGGCATGCCGCACAGAAAGCCGATCTCCCCGGCCCGCAGAAGACCGGTGTCCTCGTAGCGGTTGCAGGCGGGCCGCTTGATCTGGGTGATCTTCTCGCTGCGGCCGGCGGTGGAGTTCTCCACGATGTCGCGGGTCTTCAGGCGGCCGGTGTACAGGCGCACCCCGGCGATGCGCCCCAGCTTAGGGTCGTGGTCGAGGCGGAAGACCACCCCGGAGAGCGGGCGCTCCTCCTCGGTCGCCGCGTCGGGCAGGTAGGCGACAACCGCGTCGAGCAGCTCGCGCACCCCCGTCTGGGTCTTGGCCGCCCCGCAGAGCACCGGGAAAAGGGCGCGCCGGGCTGTGCCGGTGGCCAAGGCGAGCTGCACCTCTTCGGGCGGCAGGGCTTTGCCGTCGAGGTAGCGCTCCAAAAGGTACTCGTCGGTGGCGGCCACCTTTTCGTCTAGCTCGCGCTGCAGCTCCGCGCTCAGCGGGACGACGCCCGCCTCGGCGAAGCCCTCGTTCTCGGGCTGGTTGAGCAGGACCACATCCGGGGAGAGGGTGCGCCGGAGCTGGCCCAGGACCGCGTTGGCATCCGCGCCCATGCGGTCGATCTTGTTGATGAAGACCAGCACCGGGATCTTCCGGGCAGCCAGGGCGTTCCAGAGGGGCTCGGTCTGCGCCTGGAGTCCCTCCACTGCCGAGAGCACCAGCACCGCCCCGTCGAGTACGCGCAGGGCGCGCTCCACCTCGGAGGAGAAGTCCACGTGGCCGGGGGTATCGATCAGGTTGATTTGCACTCCCTGCCAGGCACAGGAGAGGGTGGAGGCGCGCACGGAGATGCCGCGTTTCCGCTCCACCTCCAGCCCATCCGACAGACTGGTGCCCTTGTCGACACTGCCCAGGGCGCGCAGGCTGCCGCTGAGGAAGAGCAGGTCCTCGGTGAGGGTAGTCTTGCCGGCATCCACGTGGGCAAGGATGCCCAGGTTGCGGATGCGGCGGGGCTCCCCCACTAGATCGCCTCCCCTTTGAACTGGCTCATGTACAACTGGTGGTAAAAGCCCCGCCGGTCGAGCAGTTGCTGGTGGGTCCCCTGCTCGGCGATCTGGCCCTGGCGGATCACCACCACCTGGTCGGCGTCGCGGATGGTGCTCAGGCGGTGGGCGATGACAAAGGCGGTGCGGCCCTGCATCAGCCGCAACAGGGCGGCCTGGATACGCGCCTCGGTGCGGGTGTCCACGCTGCTGGTGGCCTCGTCGAGGATCAAAATAGCGGGATTGGCGAGGATGGCGCGGCTGATGGCCAGCAACTGGCGCTGGCCCTGGCTCAGGTTGCCGGCCCGCTCCGAGAGCTGCGTCTGGTACCCTTCGGGCAGTTGGTGGATGAAGTGATCGGCGTCGGCCAGCCTCGCGGCCTCGACCACCTCCTCGTCGCTGGCGTCGAGCCGGCCGTAGCGGATGTTCTCCAGCACCGAGGCGGAAAAGAGGAAGGTATCTTGAAGAACGATCCCCAGCCGGCGGCGCAGCTCGGTTTTGGGGAGCTGGCGTATATCGGTTCCGTCGATGGTGATCCGCCCCTCCTCGATCTCGTAGAAGCGGGTCAACAGGTTGACGAGGGTGGTTTTCCCCGCCCCGGTCGGGCCCACCAGGGCGATGGTCTGGCCCGGCCTGGCCTCCAGGGTCATGTCCCTGATGACAGGGATGCCCGCGGTATAGCCGAAACGCACCCGGGCGAACTCCACCTGCCCGCTGATCCGGGCAGGTGCGGCGGCGGCCTGGGCCTGGTCCACCTCGGAGGGGGTATCGAGGACCTCGAAGACCCGCTCGGCCCCGGCCAGGGCCGCCTGGATGGAGTTGTACATGTTGGCCAATTGCCGCAGCGGGTTGATGAAATTGCGCCCGTAGCTGATGAAGGTGACGATAGTGCCCACCGTGACCAGGCCCTTGAGGGCCAGCCAGCCGCCCAGGCCGGCGATGGCGATGACGAAGAGGTTGCCCAACTGGTTGGTCAGGGGCATCAGCAGCAGAGCGTAGGAGTTGGCGTAGGTGGCGGCGCGGCAGACCTCCTGGTTGTGCCGGCGGAACTCGGCGGCGGCCCAGTCGCCGCGGCGGAAGGCCCGGACCACCCGCTGCCCGCTGATGGCCTCCTCCATCACCGCGTTGAGCTGGCCCAGGTCCTTCTGCAGCTCGCGGAAACCCTTGCGGGTGTAGCGGGCGACGAAGCCGGTGAACCAGAACATGATCGGCACCACGATCACCGAGGCCAGGGCCAGCCAGAAGTTGAGCGCGAACATCGCCACCAGGATGCCCACCAGGGAGAGCATGCTGGCCACCAGGGCTGCGGCGTTCTGGGAGATGGCGGTGTTGAGGGCCTCGACATCGTTGGTCAGCCGGCTCATCAACTCGCCGGCGGGATGATTGTCGAAGAAGCGCAGTTCGAGGGTCTGGAGGTGGCCGAAGAGGTCGCCGCGCACCTTCTTGAGCGCCCGCTGCGAGACGGCGGCCATCAGCCGGCCCGAGAGGGCGTCGGCCAGGCTGCCCAAAAGAAAAACCGCCAGCATCCAGCCGGAGACGAGGGCCAGGCCGGCGAGGTCGCGGTTGGCGATGTACTCGTCGAAGGCCAACCCCATCAGGTACGGGCCCAGCAGGCCCAGCCCGGTGGAGAGGACCACCAGGCCAAGGACGGCGATCAACAGGAGGCGGTGCCGGCCCAGGTAGGGCAGCAGCCGGGCCAGGGTGCGGCGCGGGTCGCGGGCCTTCTCGATGCGGCCCGGCATGCCCGGTGGGCCCCCGCGCAGGGGCGGGCGGTGGGCCGGCTCGTTCCTCCCCCGCTCAGCCATCGCGTCCGGCTCCGTTGGGCGCGGCCCCCAACTGCGAGGCGTAGATCTCCTGGTAGATGGGGCTGGATTGCAGCAGTTGCCGATGGGTGCCCTCGGCGGCGAGAAGGCCCCGGTCGAGCACCACGATCTTGTCGGCCTTGAGCACGGTGCTGATGCGCTGGGCCACCACGAAGCAGGTGTGCCCCCGCATCCAGGTCTCCAACGCCTCCTGTATCCTGGTTTCGGTCTCCACGTCCACGGCGCTGGTGCTGTCGTCGAGGATGAGGATGGCCGGCCGGATGAGCAGGGCGCGGGCGATGGCCAGGCGCTGCTTCTGGCCGCCCGAGAGATTGACCCCCCGTTCCTCTACCCGGGTGTTGTACCCTTGTGGCAGGTCGAGGACAAAGTCGTGGGCCTGGGCGGCGCGGGCGGCGGCCACCACCTCCTCGTCGCCGGCGAAGGGCCGGCCGTAGCGGATGTTGTCGCGCACCGAGCCCGAGAAGAGCACCGTCTCCTGCGGCACCACCCCGATCAGGTCGAGCAGCAAGTCCTGGCGGAGGTGGCGGAGGTCCTGGCCGTCGATGAGGATACGGCCGGCGGTGGGGTCGTAGAAGCGGGGGATCAGGTTGATCAGGGTGCTCTTGCCCGCGCCGGTGGCCCCCAGGATCGCCACGGTCTGTCCCGGCTCGGCCACCAGGTCGATGTCCTCCAGCACGAGGGTCTCTTTGGCGCCGTGGTAGTGGAAGCCGACCCGCTCGAAAACCACCCGGGGCCGGGCCGAGGCGGCAAGGGCGGGCGCGTTGGGGAGGTCCTGCACCTGGGGCTGGGTGTCGAGGACCTCGTCGAGGCGCCCGGCCGAGACGATGCCCGCGGCCCAGACATTGGCCAGCATGGCCATGATCATCAGCGGCCCGATGGCGGTCTGGAGGTAATTGACAAAGGCGACGAGTTCCCCGAGGGTCGCCTCTCCGCGCACCGCCTGCAGACCGCCGGCCCAGATGACGACCACGATGCCCGCGTTGATGCAGGCGCTGAGGGCCGGCCCCATGGCGGACATGAACTCCACCACCCGGATGCTGCGGGCGGTGAGATCCTCATTAGCCGCCTCGAAACGGGAGGCCTCGTGGCCGGCGCGCACAAAGGCCTTGACCACCCGCACCCCGGCGATGTTTTGCTGCAGGACGGTGTTGAGGCGGTCCAGCTTTTCCTGCATGGCCAGAAAAAGGGGCCGCATCCGGGCGATGAAGAAGACGATGATGCCCGAAGTGACCAGAAGCAGGGGCACCATGATCAGGGCCAGATGGCGGTCGGTGACAAACATCAGCAACACGCTGCCGACCATGATCAGCGGGGCGCGGGTGCCGATGCGCAGGGAGACCTGCACCACCCGCTGCATGGCGCCGGTGTCGCTGGACAGGCGCACCAGCAACTGCCCGGTGTTGAGGCGATCGAGATTGCCGTAGGAGAGGGACTGGATCTTGAGGAAGAGGGCCTCGCGAAGGTCCCGGGCCATCCCCTCGCCCACCTGCACCGAGAAGTTGTTGTTGCCGATGGCGAGGAGGGTGCTGGCCGCCGAGATGACCAGCATCAGCAGAAAGGTGCGCCAGACCTCCTCCATGTCGTTGGCCAGGATGCCCTGGTCGATGATGTGCTGGACCAGGCGGGGGATGGCCAGGTCGAGGATCACGACGACGACCAGCAGCACCAGGGAGAGGGCGCTCTTCTTCCAGTAGGGTTTGAGGAAGGGCAGGAGTTTGAGGACGTGTCCCATCTGAGGATTTCCACTGGGGTCATATCGCGTCGGGGAGTGACCCACTCCGGCCTTTCCCAAGGCGCGTATCACGGCACCATTCAGATGGCGTCGCGCCCATCCCACCTCCTCCGCCCCGGCTAGGTCCCAATGCTGGGGCGTGGCGTCCCCTCGCTCGCACAGCTCCGCTACTCCATCACCCCACCACCACGGACTTCCCTTCCCGACCACTCCCCGGGGAAATGCCCCGTCCACCTGCCGCTGCGCTGACCCTCGCGTCCCGCCCGGCTGGGGCCATCTCCCCGCCGCTGGGCGTGGCCCGCGTTCTTCAGTTGACGCGCCGGCATCCCGGAAGCAATTTAACAAAATGCCGACCTTTGAACATTCCAACACTACAATCGCCTATCAGACCCAGGGTAAGGGGCCACCAATGCTCTTCATCCAGGGGGTCGGCGTGCCCGGTTCCGGCTGGAGTCCCCAACTGGAAGGACTGTCCGATCGTTTCCAGTGCGCCGCCTTCGATCACCGCGGCCTGGGCGGGAGCAGTCCGGTCAAAGGCCGGCTGGAGATCGCCGATCTGGTGGGGGACACCCTGGCCCTGATGGATCACCTGGGCTGGGCCGACGCCCATCTGGTGGGCCACAGCATGGGCGGGGTCATCGCCCAGCAGCTGGCCCTCGACGCCCGGACCAGGGTCCGCAGCCTCTCGCTGCTGTGCACCTTCTGCCGAGGCAAGGACGCCGTCCGCCTCAGTCCCTGGATCGCCTGGGTGGGCCTGCGCACCCGGGTGGGCTCGCGCCCCATGCGCCGGCGGGCCTTCCTCGAGATGATCCTGCCCCCCTCGCAGCGACGGGGCGCGGACCTGGTGGCCCTGGCCAGCCACTACGGTGCCCTCTTCGGCCGCGACCTGGCCGAGCAGCCGCCGGTGGTGATGAAACAGCTGCAGGCCCTGGCCGGCCACGATCAGCGCGTCCGCCTGCAGGAACTGGGCGGCCTGCCCACGCTGGTGGTCAGTGGGGCCGAGGACCGGCTGGCCCTGCCCCGGTACGGCCGGGCCCTGGCCGGAGCCATCCGCGGGGCGCGGTACTATCAGTTCGCCGACGCAGCGCACGGGTTGCCCCTGGCCCAGCCCGAGCAGGTCAACAGCCTGCTGGCCCAACACCTGGCCGCCGCCGAGGCGGGGCGGGGCAAGTGATCGACGCGGCCACCCTCGACCGCTGGGCCGCCCCCTACCGCGGCTGGCACTACTGGCCCGAGCACGTGATCCCCAGCCAGCCGGCCATCCCCGGGTTCGAGCAGTTCCACGGCACCGACGCCCCCTGCGTGTACCAGCTGCCCGGGCAGCCGGAGGTCTGGTACCTCAGCTTCATCGGCTTCGACGGCCAGGGGTACAACAGCTTCGTGGCCCGCAGCCGGGACCTGTTGCGCTGGGAGCACCTGGGCCTGGCCATGGGTTTCGGGCCTGAGGGGGCGTTCGACCACGGCGGCCGTGTGGTGGGGGCGTACCTGTACGAGAGCTATGAGGTGCGCGCCCCGCGCCTGCTGCAGCAGGCGCGGGGCCGCTTCTGGACCCTGTACGGTTCTTACCCGCTCCAGGGCGGCTACGAGCTGCGGCCCGGGTACGAGGGGGTGGCGCAAAGCGACGACGGCCTGCGCTGGCGGCGGGCCAAGGACGCTCCCATCCTCTCGGTGCACGATGCCGATTGCGGCGCCTGGGAGCAGAGCTGCATCTACCAGCCCTGGTTGCTGGCGCACGAGGGTCGCTATTACAACTTCTACAACGCGGCAGAGGAGGGCACCGAGCAGACCGGCCTGGCCCTCTCCGACGATCTCTTGCACTGGCGGCGGCACCCGGGCAATCCGGTGGTGCGGGTGCGGCCGGGCGGGTACGACGCGGTCTTCGCCTCGGACCCCAAGGTCTTCCGCGACGGCGATCACTGGACCATGATCTATTTCGGGGTGGGCCGCGAGGGGGCGCACATCATGGCCGCCTTCTCGCGCGACCTGGAGCACTGGTCCGCCCATCCCGAGCCCCTGTACGCGGCCGGCGGCCATCCCGGCGGCCTGGACCGGCAGTACGCCCACAAGATCTCGCTGGTGTACCGCCCGGAGAACGACACTTCCTATATGTACTACTGCGCCTGCGGTCCCCAGGGCCGGGGCATCGGCCTGATCAGCAGCCGGCCTCTCTGAGGCGATGCGCTTCGCGAGACGGAGAACCATGGACAAGCGAGACAAATACACCGTGGGCCTGGTGCAGATGGGCATGGGCCTGGAGGTGGCCGCCAACCGCGAAAGGGCGGTGGCCCTGGCTGACCGGGCCGCGGCCCAGGGGGCGCGGATCCTCTGCCTGCCCGAACTCTTCGCCAGCCAGTACTTCTGCCAGCGCGAGGCCGCCGAGCTTTTCGACCTGGCCGAGACCATCCCCGGCCCTTCCACCGAGGCCCTGGCCCCCATCGCCCGGTCGCGTCGGGTCTGGATCGTGGTGCCGCTCTTCGAGCGCCGGGCCCCGGGCCTGTACCACAACAGCGCGGTTCTGCTCGACGCCGAGGGGCAGATCGCCGGCCTGTACCGCAAGATGCATATCCCCGACGACCCGGCCTACTACGAGAAGTACTACTTCACTCCCGGCGACCTGGGTTTCAAGGCTTTCGACACCCCGCTGGGCCGCGTCGGGGTGCTGATCTGCTGGGACCAGTGGTACCCCGAGGGGGCTCGGCTGACGGCGCTGCGCGGGGCCGAGATCCTCTTCTACCCCACGGCCATCGGCTGGCACCCGCACGAGAAGCAGGTGTACGGCGCCGCGCAGCACGACGCCTGGCGCACGGCGCAGCGGGCCCACGCCATCGCCAACGGGGTGTACGTGGCAGCCGTCAACCGCATCGGCCTGGAGCAGCCCGTACCCGGCACCGCCGGCATCGAGTTCTGGGGGCAGAGCTTCCTGGCCGATCCCTTCGGCCAGATGGTGACCGAGGGCAGTGTTGCCGGCGAAGAGGTGCTGCTGGCCGAGGTGGATCCTGGCCGCAGCGAGGAGGTGCGCCGCAACTGGCCCTTCCTGCGCGACCGCCGCATCGACGCGTACACCGGCCTGGACCGCCGCTTCCTCGACGAGCCGTGAGTACCCCGCGCGACCTGGGCTTCCAGATGCCCGCCGAGTGGGCCCCGCACCGGGCTACCTGGCTGGGCTGGCCGCACAACCGGGGCGATTGGCCCGGCAAGATCGCCCCCATCCCCTGGGTGTACGGCGAGATTGTCCGCAAGCTGGCCCCCGGCGAAAAGCTCTGCATCCTGGTCAACTCACCCGCGCATCAGACCCAGGCCAGCCGGGTGCTCCAGCGCGCCGGGGTGAACCTGGGCGCGATCGAGTTCCACCTCTTCCCCACCAACCGGGGCTGGACCCGCGACTTCGGCCCCTTCTTCGTGCGCCGGGAGCGGCCCCGACCCGAGGTGGCCATCGCCCGTTTTCATTTCAATGCCTGGGCCAAGTACCCCGACTGGGAACTGGACTGCCAGATCCCGGTGCGCGCCGCCGCCGCGCGGGGGGTGCCGCTCTTCGAGGCCCGGCGCGAGGGACAAGGGGTGGTGCTGGAGGGGGGGAGTATCGATGTGAACGGCGAGGGTTTGCTGCTCACCACCGAGGAATGCCTGCTCGACCCCCAGGTGCAGGTGCGCAATCCGCACCTGGGCCGGGCGGAGATGGAGGCGGTGCTGCGCGACTACCTGGGGATCGAGCAGGTGGTGTGGCTGGGCCGGGGCATCGCCGGGGACGACACCCATGGTCACGTCGACGATCTGTGCCGCTTCGTGAACCCCAGCACCGTGGTGCTGGCCCACGAGCCGGACGGGAGGGACGCCAACCACCGACCCCTGGAGGAGAACCGCGAGCGGCTGGAGAACCTGCGCCTGCGGGACGGCTCGCGGCTGGAGGTGGTGCGCCTGCCCATGCCCGCGCCCCTGTACCTGGACGGCCAGCGGCTGCCGGCCAGCTACGCCAACTTCTACATCGGCAACAGCGCGGTGCTGGTGCCCACCTTCAACGATGCCCAGGACTGCCAGGCCCTGGGCCTCCTCGCCGAACTTTTCCCCGACCGCCCGGTGGTGGGCATCCACGCCGTGGACCTGGTCTGGGGGTTGGGGACGATCCATTGCCTGACTCAACAGGAGCCAACGGTTTGACGATTTAGGCAAAAACCCAGCCTTTACTGGGGCCGGTTCCGCAGGGTGCCCAATCCGGCGTTTCTGCAGTCCCAGACCCGCGACACCACTTAAATGGTGTCGCGCCCATCTCATCCCCTCCGCCCCCGCAACGCCCCATACGTTGGGGCGTTGCGTCCCCTCGCTCCACAAACTACGCTTCCCTCCCTCCCCGCCCTGCGGTCCTGCCCCACCACCACTTCCCCAGAAGCCGCCTCCGGGGCACTCCTGCGTCCCTGGCTTACAGTCGTCGGGATCATCTCCCCGCCGCGGTTACGCTTTCAGCGGGTGGGTGATCTTCAACGCGATCGGGTTCTGCCAATCCCACATGTTGTAGATGCGGTGGGCGCTCATCACCGACAGATGCAGGCCCTGTGCGTCCTGGTGCCAGCGCGGCGAGGGGTCGAGGTTGGGGCGGTACTCGAGGATCTTGCCGGCGTGGCCCAACACCTGCACCTGCGTTTTTTCGCTGGCCCGCACGCTTTTCAGGGTGAGGTTGAGGCGGCGGCCGTAGGTGCGGTTGGGGTCGTTGGTGCCGGCGGCGTCCTCGGCGCTGGCCCAGTCGATGTGGGTCACCAGGGCGTACACCGCGTCCTCGTGCTTGGCGCGGGTAAACCACACGTTGCCTTCGTGGGTCACGTGCCAGGGCCGCACCTGGTAGATGGCCTCGCGGTTGATGAAGAGCCACAGCCCCAGCTCGTTGATGCGGCCGCTCTGTTCGGGAGCCAGCTCGCCGTCGGGGCGCGGGCCGACGTTCAGCAGCAGATTCCCTCCCTTGGCGCGGGTCTCGATCAGCATCTGTATCAGGGTCTGCCCGGACTTGTAGTTCTCGTTGGTGGGCTTGAACTGCCACTGGGTGCCCATGGTGAAGCAACTCTCCCAGGGGCCGGCCAGGGGTGCGTCGGGCAGGGTCTGCTCCGGGGTGGCGATGGCGCCGCGGGTGACGACGATCTCGGGCTGGAGTTCCCAGGCCAACTGTTTGAGGCCCTCGGGCTGGCCGTCGAGGAAGAGCAGGTCGATGGGGCCGTACGCGGTGAGCAGCTCGCGCAGCTGGTCCAGGTTGGTCTGCATCAGGCGTGGGTTGTTGAGCGGGTCGGCCTCGGGGGTGCCGCGGTTGATGGGGATGCCCTGCTGCCAGAGCACGTGGAAATCGTCGGGTGAGAAGTAGATGCCGATGTGGATGCCCTGCCGGCGGAAGGCGTCGAAGAGCAGGCGGGTCAGGTTGCGCGGGTAGGGGGTGTTCATGATGCTGAAGTTGGTGGTGCGGGTCTCGAACATGCAGAAACCGCTGTGGTGCTTGGTGGTGAAGACCACGTACTGGACCCCGGCCAGCCGAGCCTGCCGGGCCCACTCGTCGGGGTCGTACTTGTGGGGATAGAAGGTGCGGGGCAGTTCTGTGAAGAAACGGGCGACGTAGTCGTCGTCGGCGCCCACCAGGGAATGGCTGATGACCAGGCCCAGTTGCGAGTCCAGGCTCCAGTGGATGAAGAGGCCCAGGCCCAGATCCTGGAACCATTCGAGGCGTTCGGGTTTGTTGCCTGAGGTCTGGCTGGCCCGGGCGGCCTCCAGATCCTGCTCGCCGCCGTCCTGCGTCCTGTCAGTCATAGCCGAACTCCCTGAGGGTTTCCTCGTCGAAGCCCATGAAGTGGGCGATCTCATGGACCAGGGTGATCTCGATTTCCTCGACGAGATCGCCGTGGTTGGGAAAATCCTCCTCCAAGGGGCGCTGGTACAGGGTGATCACCGCCGGCAGATCGCCGCTGTCCTCCAGCCGGCGCTCGGGCAAGGGGGTGCCGCTGAAGAGGCCGTAGAGCCATTCGTCGGGATCACCGGTGATCTCCTCGGCGATTTCGGGATCGGGCCAGTCCTCGATGAGGATGGCCACGTTCTGCAGGGCCTGCTGGAAGGGCTGGGGGATCTTCTCCAGGGCCTGCTGCACGAGTTTTTCGAAACGGCGGCGGTTCATCTCAGAATAGCGAAAGCTGCTCGGCCTCGGGGCGGCGGGGGGCGTCGATCCGCTCCTCCGCCAGCAGCGCGGTGGGCAGTTCGCGTACGAAAGAGGAAAGGGCCGGCTCGGTGCGCTGGCCGTACTGCTGTCGGCTGCGGGCGGCCACCAGTATGAGTTCCTCGCGGGCGCGGGTGAGGCCCACGTAGCAGAGCCGGCGCTCCTCCTCGATTTGAGCCCCTCTCAAGGGCAACAAACCTTCCTCCACGCCACACAGGAAAACCACCTCATATTCCAGGCCCTTGGCCGCGTGCAGGGTCATGAGCTGCACGGCCTCGACCTGGGCGCTGCGGCGCGCGTAGTCTGCGCCCACCCCCAGGGCCACAGTGGCCAACAGTTCCTCCAGCGATTCTGCCTGTTCGGCCAGTTGGGCCAGGCGCGCCACGTCCTCATCCTTTCCGTGCTCCTCCAGGAAGCGGTGCACCAGGGCGGCCGGCGGCTCCTGCGAGGCGAGCAGGCGGTACTGCTCGGCTGCTTCGCACAGCCGGCGGGCGGCGGGCAGGGTTTCGGCGTTCGCGGGGCGGACCAGTTGTCGGGCCAGTTCCTTCCGGGCCTGGGCGCCGGGGTCGAAGGCGGGGATCTCCAGGGCTTGCAGCAGACGCAGGGGCTCCTCGGGTTGGAGCACAAGGCGGAAAAAGGCCAGGGCCCGACGCACGGGTGGGGTGGACAGGAAACTCTTCTCCCCTGCTAGGCGGTAGGGCAGGCCCTCGTGCAGGAAACACTCCTCCAGTATCTGGGCCTGGGCGTGGGTGCGGAAAAGCACGCCGAAATCGCCGAGGCTGCGCGTTCCTCTCGCGCCCTGCCGGTCGGACTGCGCCATGTCGGCCCCGCCCACCATGCGCCCGATCTCCTGGACCACGGCGATGCCCTCGGCCTTTTCGCCGGGCACCGAGAGCAGGCGCAGCCGCGCCCCGCCCTGGCGCGCCGGCCGCAGGTGCAGGGGCTGGCGGTGGGGGTTGTGGCTGATCAGGGCGGCGGCGGCCTCGACGATGGGGGCGGCAGAGCGGTAGTTGATGCCGAGGTGGAGGAGGCGGGTGGCTGGGTAGTCGGCGAGCAGTCGGGCAAAGCAGGAGGCGTCGGCCCCGCGGAAGCCGTAGATGGCCTGGTCCGGGTCGCCGATGGCGAAGAGGCCCTCACCCGTGCCGGCCAGGGCGCGGACGATCTGGTACTGGACGAGGTCGAGGTCCTGGAATTCGTCTACCAGAACCTGGGTGAAGCCCAGCGATGGGCGCAGCGGGGGGTGACCCGCTTCGGTTTTTCTCCAGGCGCGTCCTTCCCACTCGCTCGCTGTCGCTCCGCTGCCCGGCCCCCCGCCACGCGGACTTCCCTTCCCAGCCACTCCGCGAGAAAAAGCTTCGGGGTCACTCCCCCGCCGCTCACTTTGGCCGGTAAGGTCTACACCGCCGTGCTCCATCAGGTCGAGGAAATCGAGCAGGATCTGGTCGTAGTCCCAGACCTGGTGGGGCTCCAGTTGGTCCTGATACGCGGTGTAGATTTGCGATAGTTCTTCATCCTCCATGTCCTCGGGCAGCAGGCCCTGGGCTTTGGCAAGGGCGATGCCCTCCTGTGCCTTGCCGAGGGGCATCTTGGTCCCGCTCTCGGCCAGGGCTTGCGAGAGCAGGGAGCGGGATTCCCATTCGTCGAGTACCGGGCGGAGGGGCTGGCCTGTTTCGGCCATCAGTTGCAGGGCGAGTTGGTGGAAGGTGCCCACATGCAACTCGGCGAGGGTGGCGCGGTCTCCTAGCAGGGCTTGGAGGCGCTGGCGCATTTGGGTGGCGGCCCTCCGGGTGAAGGTGAGGGCCAGGATCTGGCTGGCTGGCACCCTGCGCTGGGCGATCAGGTGGGCCACGCGCAGGGTGAGGGTGCGGGTCTTGCCCGAGCCTGGACCGGCGATGACCACCACCGGGCCGCCGGCTTCGACGGCCTGTTGTTGGGCCGGGTCCAGGCCCGAGGTGGCCACAGGTGCGGGCTGTTCAGGGGCGGAGGCGTGGGCCGGCACAAGAGCGGACTGCACCTGAGGTGTGGCCACCGAGGCTGCAGGCAAGGCGAACAGCAGTTTCTGACCTTTGAACTGGCGGCGCTCCTCGTCGGTGAAGAGCTCGATGACCCCGAACTCCCCGTCGTACCCGGCGGCGATCTGCACCTGCCCCGCGCGCATGCGCCGCACCCCCTCGGCCACCAGGGGTTGGCCGGCGGCGGCGATCGCTTCGGGGGAGGCGTGGCGAAGGATGAACAGCTCGGGCCCCAGGCTGGCCAGCAGCTGTTCGTACACCGCCTGCACCTTCTTGCTGGCGGGGCCGCTGCCCAGGGCCGAGCCGATCACCTCGGGCAGGGGGATCAGGTATTCGAAGGACCGCGCCGGCCCCTCGCCCTCGGGCCGGTCGGCCAGCAGCTCGACCCGGTGCAGCACCCCCACGGTGAGGGGTTGGCCGCAGACCGGGCAGCGGCCCTTGGCGGCCAGGGTCTGCGCGGGTTTCCAGCGCACCTGGCAGTTGCGGTGGCCGTCGCAGTGGTACTTGCCCTCCTCGGGGAAGAACTCCAGGGTGCCGGCGAACTGCGCCGGGTCGCGGCTCCAAAGAGCGGCGAGCATCCCCGGGTAGGACAACGCGGTGTCGAAGCAGGTGCCTTCGCGGGCCAGTTTCTGCGGCGAATGGGCGTCGGAGTTGGAGACCAGGGCAAAGCGGTCCAGTTCGGCGATGCGGCTGTTCATGGGTGGATCGGAGGAGAGACCGGTCTCCACGGCCGGGATGTGGGGCAGCAGGTCCTCGAAGCACTCCTCCAGGCTGTCGAAACCCGAGGCCGAACCCAGGGCCGCAAAATGCGGGGTCCAGATATGGGCCGGGATGAAGAGCACCTCGGGGCAGACCTCCAGACAGATCGCCAACAGGTCCCGGCTGTCCAACCCCAGGATGGGACGGCCGTCCGATTTGAGATTTCCGATGGTTCCCAGCCGCCGGTTGAGGGCCTCCACCTCGGCAAAACCGGGCATCACCACCACGTTGTGGACCTTGCGGGTGCGGCCGTTCTTCTTGTAGATGGAGTTGATCTCCACGCTCAGCAGGAAACGCACCTCGGCCAGGCAGGAGGGCGGCAGCTGTGCCTCTAAGGGTTGGCGCCAGGGGGCTTTGAGCCGGTAGAGCCCTTCCTCGGCCGGCTCCAGCTGCTCCTGCAGTTCCGCAAGCCAGGCCGGGTGGGTGAAGTCGCCGGTACCCACCACGGTGATGCCTTTGAGGGCTGACCAGCGGTGCAGGTTCTCGGGATTGAGGTCGCGGCTGGTGGCCCGGGCGTAGCGGGAGTGCAGGTGGATGTCGGCGACGAAGCGCATGGGTTCTCCTGAGCGGGGCGGGGAGATATATTGTACCCCGTGAACAGTCTCGGGCAAAGCCGCCGCCCTGTCAAAAACGGGCCCATCCAACTGCCCGCCGGCTGCGGCGACCCTCTTTCACGATACCGGAGTATGAGTCCATGGCGTTGAAAAAATACCGGGCCTGCCTGATCGGCTGCGGCCGCATGGGCGCCACCATCGACGACGAGGTGCGGGGCCATACCCACAGCGGTTACTGGTTGCCCTATTCCCATGCGGCGGCGCTGCGCGCCCAGGACAAAGTGGAATTCGTCGGGGTGGCCGACGTGGTGGCCGACAAGGTGGAGATAATCTGCCGCCGCTACGAGGTGGCGCGCGGGTACACCGACTACCGGGAGATGCTGGAGCAGGAGAAGCCCGAGCTGGTGTGCATCGCCACCCGGCCGGCCACCCACGCCGAGTTGGTGGTGGCCGCCGCCGAGTGCGGGGTGAAAGGCATCTACTGCGAGAAACCCTTGTGTTGCTCCATGGCCGAGGCCGACGCGATGATGGCAGCCTGCCGGAAACACGGGGTGCTGTTCAACTACGGCACCCAGCGGCGCTACATGCAGCCCTATCTCCAGATGCGGGCCCTGATCCAGGCCGGCGAACTGGGCCAGGTGCAGGCGGTGATCGCCCAGTGCGGGGTGGGGGCGGCCCTGTGGAGCCAGACCCACACCGCGGACATGCTGCTTTTTTTGGCCGGGGACGGCCCGGCGGAGTACGTGCAGGGGGTGGCCCTGGTGGACCCGGCGGACTTTGCCGACAACCGGGTCAGCGGCGACCCGGGCATCCCGATGGGGTACGTCCGCTTCGCCAACGGGGTGCATGGGTATTTCACCGTGGCCGGAGGGTACGAGTTCGAGGTCAGCGGCACCCGAGGCAAGCTGCGCACCTGCGACGATGGAGCCGGGGTGAAGTGGCGGCGCAACCGGGGCGGTGGCCTGCTCGAAGCGGCGGAATTCCCGGCACAGCCGGCCCGCAGCGGCACTGCCGCCGGCCTGCGCGATCTGATCGACGCGCTGGATACCGGACGCCAGACCCAGGGGCCTTTGCACCTGGCCATCCGCAGCCAGGAACTGGTCCTGGGGCTGGTTGAATCCGAGCGTTTGCAGGGGGCGAGAGTGACTTTGCCCTTGGAGAACCGCGGCCTGTACGTGGGGCGGGACAACTGGTAAGACAAACAGGAGAGGATATGGCAGAGAAACCCATCGCAGTATTGGGGGGAGGCAACACCGCCTTTGCAGTGGCCGCCCGCCTCACCCTGCAGGGCCGGCGCGTAGTCCTGGCCGAGGTGCCCGAGTTCGCCGCCGCCCTGGAACCCATCCGCGCCGACGGCGCCATCCACCTCCGCGGGGTGGCCGGCGAGGGCAAGGCTGTCCTCCACCGGGTCACCACCGACCTGGGCGAGGCCCTGGCCGAGGCCGAGTTGGTGCTGCTCATTGTGCCGGCGTACGCCCACCAGCCTTTTGCCAAAGCCTGTATCCCCCATCTGCGCCCCCAACACACGGTGGTGCTGATGCCCGGCACCCTGGGCAGCCTGGAATGGAACCATCTCTTGCGCCAGGCCGGGGTAGAGGGCCTCACCCTGGCCGAGGTGGACACGGCTCCCTATGTGTGCCGCAAGACCGCCCCGGACACGGCCACCATCTGGGGGGTGGTGAAGGGGTTGGGGTTGGGGGTGCTGTCCTCAACCCAGACGGCGCGGGTGCGGGCGTTGCTGGAACCGCTATTTCCGGGCGTGCAGACCTACCCGGATGTGATGGCCTGCGGCCTGTCGGCCATGAACCCGGTGGTCCACCCTGCCGGGGTGCTGATGAACGCCGGCCGCATCGAGTACTCGCGGGGGGAGTTCTATTTTTACGAGGAAGGAGTGAGTCCTGCCGTAGCCAGGGTCATCATGCAGGTGGATGAGGAACGGCGGCGCATCGGCGCAGCCCTGGGCTACGATCTGTTGCCGGTGCACGAAGCCTTCCACCGGGCCGGCTTCGGGCCGGCCGGGGACCTGTGGGCCGCCATCAAAGGCAGCTGGATGCTCACCCGGCTGAAGGCGCCCGGCTCCCTGGAGAGCCGCTGGCTCACCGAGGATATCCCCTACGGCCTGGCGGCCTGGAGTCGGGTGGGGGCGCAATACGGGGTGAAAACCCCCATCCTGCATTCCCTGGTGGAGTTGGGCTCGGTGGTGATGGGTTTTGACGCCTGGAAGGAAGGGCGAGGGGTGGAGGAGTTGGGCCTGGCTGGATTGGATCGGACAGGGTTGGTCAAACTGCTGAAGGAGTGAAGACGGTGAAACAGCTTTCCTTTGCACAGGAGTGGGCCGCCAAGGTCAAGAAGGTGCGGGGCTCCCGTTTCTGGAAACAGGTCACCAGCCCGCCCGCAGGCCGCATCGAGCGCAGCGCGGAAAAGCCCCGCCGCGACGAGGTGATGGTGGAGGAGGGTTGGAGTTTGGTTGTCGAGGGAGAGGTGCGCCCGGACGGCCCGGCCGCGCGCGGTGCCGCGGACCTGCGCCGCTTCCTGCACCGGCAACTCGGCCTCGGGCTCAAGGGCGGCAGCGGACAGATTGCCCTGGTGCTAGGTCCAAAGCGCAAAGGGAGTGAAGACCGCTGGGACAAGCGCTTCGAGTTGCGTGTGGCCCCGGGGCGTATCGAGGTGCGGGCCTCCTCGGAGAACGCCCTCCTGCGGGCCTGCCTCTGGCTCTCCAACTACTGGAGCCTGCGCCGCAATCCCTATCTGAAGCAGGGCCGGCGCCAGGTGCAGCCCTCGGTCGCCCTGCACCTGGGTGCGGACCTGTGGGGCGGCTTCTCCACCACCCAAGCCTGGGTGCACGGCCGCGAGCGGGACGACAATTTCCTCGAACTGGCCCGCATGGGGCTCGACGCTTTTCCGCTGATGGCCCTCTTTGAGGACTATGTGGAGGTGGACCCGGCCGGTCCCTGGGGGGCGCTGCACAACCCCCAGGCCAAGGCCAACCGAAAGCGCCTGGCGCGGCTGGCCCGACGAGCGGCCCGCGCGGGGGTATATCCCATCCTGATGGCGTACAATCCCAAACTGGCCCTCGACCATCCACTCTTCAAGAGCCGGCCGCGCTCGCGCGGGGCGGCCGAGAGCGGCGGGAGGTTCCGCACCTTGTGCGCCAGCGACCCGGCCACCCGGCGCTTCATCGTCGAGTCCTGGGCCTCGCTCTTCGCCGAGATCCCCGAGTTGGGCGGCCTGATCGCCATCACCGGCGGCGAGGGATTTTATCACTGCTACATGCGCAGCCGCGGGGCATCCGACTGCCCCCGCTGTAGTCAACGGCCCGGCTCCGAAGCGGTGGCCGAACTGGTCAACGCGGCGGCCGGCGCCATCCGCAGGCAGAACCCCCAGGCCCGGCTCCTGTCCTGGCCGTACTCGGCCAACCACTGGTCCGGCGACCGCGACCAGGTGGCGTACATCAACGGGCTCGATCCCGAAAGCGTCATCTTCCAGAGTGAGGTGGACAAGGATTCGGTGGACTGGCGCCAGGCCGGATACGCCAAGAACGTCTGGGATTATTCGATCAGCCGGGTGACGCCCAGCGAGCGGGTACTGCACCAGCGCCATTTGTGCCGGCAGCGCGGCCTGCCCTTCAGCGTCAAGCTGGAGATCAACACCGCCATCGAATGTCTCAACGTCCCGTACCTGCCGGTGCTGGAGAACCAGCGCCGGATCTGGGAGAACGCCCGCCGGCTCCAGACCCAGGCCATCCACTCCCGCTGGCTCTTCGACGGCTCCTGCAAGAGCCCCTCCGAGGAGCTGGGCTACTGGACGATCTGGGGCAAAGGCACGGAGTTCGCGGATCTCAAAAAGACGATGGCAGCCATCGCCCGGCGCGACTTCGGCGAAAAGGCCGCCCCCCACGTGCTGCGGGCCTGGGCCAAGTGCTCGGCGGGGATGCGCCACCATCCCCAGCTCGACTACTACGTGGGCACCTACTTCATCGGCCCAGCCCAGCCCTTGGTGCTCCGGCCCGAGGCTCTGGGTGAACTCGACCCGGCGTTTTTTGGCGTTTTCTACTGGCTGTGGGAGGACACCGCCACCGACGACGACACGGCCCTGGTGCAGAAGAAGCCGCTCTTCTTCAGCAAGCCCGGCTTCAATGCCCTGGCCCGGCGCGGTCCCAGGGCTGGCCAGGACGTTGCCCTGGGGGAGTTGCAGGAGTTGGCCCGGCTCTGGGAGGAGGGCGCGGCGGAGATGGAGAAGGCGCGGCCCCTGGTGCCGGCGGCGTGCCGCACGCGCTTTGCCCAGGAAGACACCCTGGTCAAGCACCTGGCCCATACCTGGCGCAGCGGGGCCCGGGTGGAGGAGTTCCTGCGCCGGCGCGACACCATCAGGCAGTTCAGCGGGCAGTTGTGGGTGAAAAGCGGCCACGTGCGCGAAAACCTGCGCGACCACCAACGCATGGTGGAATTGGCCCAGGCCGAATTACAGACCGCGCGGGCGGACCTGAAGCTGGTGCAGGGCGCGGATTTCCTCGATCTGGGCCTGCGCCTCGACATGGGCGTGGCCACGACCGAGGAGATCCTCACGGCAAAGATCAGCCAGGTGGAAAAACTGCTGGCTGAGGAGTTGCCGGCCTGGCGGGAGGAGCTGATGCGGTGGTGAGGGTCAGCCCCGCCGCTCCATATATTGCCCCATGTTGGCGATGAACTCGGGCATGGCGGAGCACAGGTAGTCCACCACCCAGGCGATGTAGTCGCGGCGGGCCTGGGCATTGCGCTCGAAGTCGGGCACGGCCTCCCAGGTGTCGAGCAGGGCCTCCTCGCGGCCAGAACAGACCTGGTTGAAGAGGATCAGGTCTCTGCCGAAGTGCTGTTTCACGTACTCGCGGTGATTCAGGCCCATGACCACTGGCAGGTCAGCGGCGGCGAGCAACTCGGCAGTGAGTTTGCGCTGATGATGGGTGGAGGGGTCGATGCCCCGCCGCAGCAGGCGCTCCCGCAGCTCGGGGGCTATGGCCTGGGGGAGAGCCTCGGTGCCGGCGGAGGCCACCACATAGCGCGGGTTGCGGCCCAGCGCCGCCTTCAGGGCGTACTCGGCGGTCATGCTCCGAAAGATGTTGCCGGTGCAAATGAATAGAATGGAGCTGGGCAAAGGGTTCCTTTCCACGGGAGGAAAGATGGCTCACCCGGTGCCCTTGGGCAAGGGCGGGCCAGAGCGAGGAGAAGGCGGATGAAGAAGGTGTACGTGATTGGCGACAGCATCTCCATCCAGTATGGCCCTTATCTGGAAAAGGCCCTGCGCGGATGGATGGAGTACGGGCGCAAGGAAGGGGAGGAGGAAGCTCTCCTCAACCTCGACCGTCCCCAGGGGGCCAACGGGGGCGACTCAGCGATGGTGCTGGATTTCCTGCAGGCCAAGGAGCGGGCCGGCGGCATTGCTGCGGACCTGCTCCTGCTCAACTGCGGGCTGCACGATATCAAGACCCATCCGGCCACGGGGGAGAAACAGGTGCCCCTGGCGCGGTACCGCGAAAATCTGGAAACCATCGTCGCGCTGGCGGCCCGACTCGGCCCGGCCCTGGTCTGGATGCGTACCACCCCCTGCGACGAGCGGGTCCACAACAGCCGGCCGGACATCGCCTTCCACCGCTTTGCCGCGGACTGCGCCGCGTACAACCGGGCAGCCGATCAGGCCATGGCTGCCCACGGGGTGCCAATCATCGACCTGCACACCTTCACCGCCAACCTCGGCGGTGACCTCTACTGCGACCATGTCCACTTCCACGAGCAGGTGCGCAGCCAGCAGGCCGCGTACCTCGCCGGTTGGCTCGCCGCCTGGCTGGGTCTGGAGAAAAGGAGATGACAACCGAGGACACTAACGAAATGGGCCAGGCCCTGCCCGGCTGGCAGCCCCCGCCCCACCCGCCGCGCCTGGCGCTGGAGGGGCATTACTGCCGGCTGGAGCCCCTGGACGCGGCGCGACACGCCGAGGCCCTTTTTGCCGCCAATGCCCTCGACGCCGAAGGGCTGAACTGGACCTATCTGCCGTACGGTCCCTTCGGCGACCTGTCCCAGTACCGTGCCTGGGTGGAGAAGGTCGGTCCCGGCGAGGACCCGCTCTTCTTCGCCATCCTCGACCAGGCCACCGGGAGGGCCACCGGGGTGGCCTCCTATCTGCGCATCGCCCCGGAGAGCGGCTCCATCGAGGTGGGGCACATCAATTATTCGCCCCTCCTGCAGCGCACCCGCGCCGCCACCGAGGCCATGTATCTGATGATGGCACAGGCCTTCGCCCTGGGGTATCGGCGCTACGAATGGAAGTGCAACGCCCTTAATCATCCCTCCCGCGCGGCAGCCCAGCGCCTGGGCCTTTCCTACGAGGGGCTCTTTCGGCAGGCCACGGTGGTCAAAGGGCGCAACCGCGACACGGCCTGGTACGCAACCATCGACTCGGAGTGGCCGGCCCTCGAGGCGGCCTTCCTCCAGTGGCTGGACCCGGCCAATTTTGACGCACAAGGCCAACAGCGCCGGCCCCTCTCATTCCTGACCGGGCCGCTGCTGGCGCAGCGCGGCTGAACAGCCAGCCCGAGTTGCCGTTGGGGGCTAGTTTTTCCCCCTATCCCCGCCTGGCCGGGGATGACCCGCGACCTGAACAACGCATTGAGCATGCGCCGACGGTGCCCGCCGCCCACGGAGTTGTGCAAGGTGTAGAGATTGAAGATGATCGCGTCCCCCGGTTTGTTGTCGAAGGAGGTGCAGGGCACCTCGTAGTTGGAGATGCCCCACAGGGCCTGGGGGTCCAGGTTGCCTTTCCATCCTTGCAGATGGGAAGCAGGGACCACCCGGAGGGCGCCGGTCGCCGGGGTCAGTGGGTCCAGGTACATGGCGAACTTGGCCTGCCGGAACTCCAGCAGCGCCGGGTCCGGGTGCCACATCCCGTCCCCGCTGTACAATTCCCCCGCCCCGCCCAGGTACTCGTAGTCGTCGCCGAGCACGGCATACAGCGCGGCCACCAGCCGGGGGTCTTTGAGCAAAGTGCCCAGGCGTTCGCTGTGCTCGAAGGGCGAGTGGGCGCCGGTGCGTTTGGTGCCGTCGTGGGTGCTGCCCTGGGCCTGCAGGACGAGTTCGAATTCCTGGGAGATCCAGCTGACCTCGGCAGCGAAGAGGCCTGGGAGCCAGAGGAAGCCAAAGTCGTCGAAATAGCGTCGCCAGTGGCGTTGCTACGGGGTCAGTTCCATCAGATGATCTCCCGCTCGTTCCGCCCCGGCAGGGGCGGAAAAGGTGCATGGGGCAGGGTCTGGTACCAGTAGACCACCGCGGCGATATCATCCTGCAGGGGCAGGTACCGCCCCTCGGAGCGCCAGCCGATGGCCTGCATGGTCACCCGCAGGTCCTGCTTGAAGAAGACCGGGTCGCAGAGGTGGAAGCGGTACAGGGTCATGCGCGCCCCCACCTCCCCGGATTTCTTGACCGCCTGCCTGAAGCCCAGGTACGGGGCGGAGAAGTCCTCGCCGCCAAAGCCCCAGGCCCCACCGAAGTAGTCCTCGGTGCCGGTGCCGCAGATGGTGGGGAACTGTCCGTCTCCATCCAAAAACATCTTGATTTCCCCTTCGCCCCACCAGCCGGCGTTGTTCTGCTGCCAGGCCATGAACGTGCCCACGTACTGGCCCTGCCCCTTCACCCCGTCGATCATCAGGTAGTCGGTGCCGTACTGGAGGGGGTTGCGGCGCCGCCACTGGGCGTGGAAATAGAGGGCATCGGGGTCCACCGGCTCCAGGGTGTAGTTGATGGTGTAGAAGAAGTGGGGCAGGTCGACGGGGGAGTCGTTCTCCACGGTGATGCGGGCATGTTTGCGGAAGGGCATGGGGAAGTAGCAGTTCATGCCGCCGCTGGGGTTGACGTTGATGGGCTGGGCCAGGATGGCCTGGCGGGTATTCCAGGCGTTGCAGAGGAAGTCGCCTACCGGAGCCTCCACCGAGGGGGTCTGGTCCCCGTCCCAGTACATGCGCACGATCACGTGGCGGTACCACTTCGGATCGAGGGTGATCCAGATATGGCGGATCACCCCCGGCCCTTCGTTGTCCATGATCGCCGCCGTTTTCCCGGCCGGCAACTCCAGGCAGGGCGAGAGTTTCCAGGTCTGGCCAAGCTCGCGGGCGGAATTGGCGCAGCCTTGGTGCAGGGTGGTCTCGGCGGTGGCCATGCCGCCCTGACCCTTCTCGCCGCGGAAGTTCTCGGCGGAGAGAGAACGGGACTCGGCGTGCCGCTTTTTGTAGATGTTGCCCAGATCGATCTCCAACACCTCATCTCCTTTGCCCGGACCCGTTCCGGGCCGTGTCTGCCGGCAAGATATCCGCTGCCGGTGACCGTGTCAACTGCCCTGCGCAGCGCGCCGCTCGGAGACCGGGGCCCCCTCCGTGGCCTTGGGACGCAACAGCGACAGGGCAATGGAGCCGCCGATCAGGGCCACAACCACTCCGAGCGAGACCCCGATGGGGATCTTGTAGAGATCGACCAGCATCATCTTGCTGCCCACGAAGGCCAGCACCAGGGCCAGACCGGTCTTGAGGTGATGGAACTTCTCCACCACCCCGGCCAGCAAGAAGAAGAGGGAGCGCAGCCCGAGGATGGCGAAGATGTTAGAGGTGTAGACGATGAAGGGGTCCTTGGTGACGGCGAAGATGGCCGGGATCGAGTCGATGGCAAAGACCAGGTCGGTGCCCTCCACCAGCACCAGCACCAGCAGCAGGGGGGTGGCCAGCCAGCGGCCGCCCTCGCGCACGACGAAAGCGCTGCCCCGGTAGTCGGGCACGGCGGGCACGTAGCGCTTGAAAAGGCGGTAGAGCGGGTTGCGCTCCGGGTGCATCTCGCTGTTCTGGTGCAGCAGCAGGCGGATACCGGTCAGCACCAGCAGCCCGCCAAAGAGGTAGATCACCCAGTGGAATTCCTGCAGCAGGGCCGAACCCAGGGCGATGAAGATGGCCCGCAGGACCAGCGCGCCCAGCACCCCCCAGAAGAGCACCCGATGCTGGAGGGCGGGGGGCACGGCAAAATAAGAGAAGAGCACCAGGAAAACGAAGATGTTGTCCACCGAGAGGGCCATCTCGATCAGGTACCCGGTGGTGAATTCCAGGGCCTTCTCGCCGCCGTACCAGTGGTAAATGCCGGCGTTGAAGGCCGCTGCCAGCCCGACGCAGACCAGGCTCCAGTTGAGGGCCTCCTTGAAGCTGACCACGTGGGCATTGCGGTGGAAGACCCCCAGGTCGAGGGCCAACATGCTCAGCACGAAGGCGGTGAACCCGAGCCACACCCAGGGAGAGACACTCATCGCTTCCATCAGTTTCCTTTCAGCTCTGCAAGGGAAGGGGTGCGCCTGGCCGGGTTCTGGCCCAGCGCACCGCGGTACCGGAGGTCAAGCGGCAAAAAGGGAGTGTTTGCGGTGGTGGTCCAAGTCGCGCGACATGGCTACCAACCGCGCGATGCGCTCCTCGGCCGGCGGGTGGGTGGAGAAGAGGCGCAGGTGGTGGCGCAGGGTGATGCCCACGCGGCGTTGGTTGGCGCGCACCTCCATTCTCATCACCAGGTCTCCTGTCAGAAGTCGAAGAGTTCGCCCAGCAGCGATTTGCGGCGCCGGTGTCTGGGGTCACGGGAGTAGCGCCGGTCGTCGTCATCGTCGTCGCGGCGGTGCGGCCGGGGCCGGGCTGCCATTCCCTCGGCGGCCGGGCCGCTCGCTCCCAGGGTGCGGTCGATGAGTTTGTCCAGTTCTCCCCGGTCCAGCCAGACGCCGCGGCACTGCGGACAGTGGTCGATCTCGATGCCCTGGCGGTCGGTAATCCTCAACTCGGTCTTGCATACGGGGCAGTCCACCTTTGTTTCCTCCTCTTGGGGTCTGGTGTTGACATGGGAGAATGTAGCCGGCGGCCTACGACTCGAAAAATAGATCGTTTCGCCTTGATCCATCGTAAAAACCGATGTATTTTTTCACCCATGGAGTGGCTGAACTACCACCACCTGCTTTACTTCTGGACCGTGGCGCGCGAAGGCAGCGTGGCGCGGGCCTGCCAGCGGCTACACCTGTCCCAGCCCACCATCAGCGGGCAGTTGCGGGCGCTGGAGGAGTCCCTGGGGGAAAAACTCTTCGCTCGTCAAGGGCGGGGGTTGGTGCTGACCGAGGTGGGGCGCACGGTGTACAGCTATGCGGACGAGATCTTCTCGCTGGGCCGCGAGTTGATGGACAACCTCAAGGACCGGCCCACGGGCCGGCCCCTGCGTTTGTCGGTGGGTATCGCCGACGTGGTGCCCAAGCTGATCGCCTACCGCCTGCTGGAGCCGGCGCTGGCCCTGCCCGAACGGGTGCATGTGGTCTGCCACGAGGACAAACCAGACCGTCTGCTGGCCGAACTGGCGGTGCAAGGGGTCGATCTGGTGCTGTCCGACGCCCCGTTGAGCCCGGCGATGCGGATCCGCGCCTTCAGCCACCTGCTGGGAGAGTGCGGGGTGTGTTTCTTTGCCGTGCCCAAGCTGGCTGCCACCTACCGCCGGCGCTTCCCCGCCTCGCTGACCGGGGCGCCCCTGCTGCTGCCCACCGACAACACCGCCCTGCGCCGCTCACTCGAGCAGTGGTTCGACCAGCACGGCTTGCGACCGCACGTGGTGGGCGAGTTCGAGGACAGCGCCCTGCTCAAGGTGTTCGGACAGACCGGCGCCGGGCTCTTCGTGGCGCCGGCGGCCATCGAGCGCGAGTTGCGCCTGCAATACGGGGTGGTGGTGGTGGGCCGGGTCGAGCAGATCCGCGAACGGTTCTACGCCATTTCCGCCGAACGCCGGGTCAAACACCCGGCGGTGGTGGCCATCTCGGAGGCGGCCCACCACCGCATTTTCCGTTGAGAGGGGCTCAAGGGCGGTACGGCTCCAGGTCCATTTCCGGGTAGAGCTGGGCCAGCAGACCCAGGGTCTGGGTGGTGTAGTAGGGGTGCCCGACGGGGGGCCAGCCGAAGAGGGCGCGTACCCGCGGGGTGGTGCGGGTGAAGAATGGCATCATCTGCTCGCGCTCGCCGTAGAGGAAGGGGTTGGCGAAGCGGGTCCAGCGGTCGTTGTCCTGCCGGCACATGGAGAGAGTCCAGAAGGCCCGCTGCACCTGCTTGTTGCGGAAGGGCTGGGCGGCGTGGATCAGGTACGAGGAGTAGAAGAGGGCCGAGCCCCGCCGGGCGGTGGAGGGCACCGGGGCGGCCAACTCGGTGGCCAGGCGAAGGTCCTTGAGCGAGCCGCCCCCGGCATTGCCGGTGGCAAAGGCCCGGGCGTAGACCGCTGCGGCCTGGTGGTGGGAGCCGGGGATCACCAGCATCGGTGCCCCGTCGTCCACCACGTCGTGCAGGTACACCCCGCAGTTGACGTAGCTGTACAGCCCGTTTTCGGAGGGGGGCAGCAGGCAGTTGGTGTGGTGGTCGATGTGGTAGCCCTCCCAGAGGTTGGGGGCGTGGCGCTTGTCGGTGGGGCCGCTGCGCAGGAAGAGATGGGCGTTGCAGTAGGAGGCGGGCGCACCCAGGCACTGCTCAAAGGCGTCGAGGTACCGGGGATTCTCGATAAGCCGGTCCAGGGCCGGGGCTCCCACCGGGAACTGGGAGCGGCCCTCCTTGTGGTTGTGGGTGGTGGTGAAGCCGTCGGAGGCGCTTCTGACCTGCTGGCCGGCCGCCAGTTCGTCCCGCCACTGGGGAAAGGGTCTGCCGTAGAAGATCTGGTCCATGGCTTCGAGGGCCGCGTCCATTTCGGCAGGGCTGAAGAGGTCGGGGACGATGAGGTAGCCGTCGCGGCGGAACTGGTCGAGCTGGGCAGGGGTCAGGCTCATGGTTGGTGCTCCTCGGTTAAGGGGATTCAGCGGCTCTTCACTTCGGTCCATACCTCGTCGTACAGGCGCGCCGCCTCACCTACCTCGCGCTGGTACTCCAGGTGGGAGCGCACCTCGGCCGGCGGGTAGAGCACGGGATTCTCCAGATCCTCCTTGGGCAGCAGGGGGCGGGCCGCCTGGTTGGGACTGGCGTAGCGGGTATAGCGCGAAAGCTGCGCTCCCACCTGGGCGTCGAGCAGGTAGTTGATGAACTGGTGCGCCGCCCCTGGGTTGGGGGCCCGGGCCGGGATCACCATCGCGTCGGCCCAGACGATGGAGCCCTCCTGCGGCACCACGTAAGCCAGCTCGCCCTTGGGGTCCTCCTCGATGGCCTTGAGCGCGTCCCCGCTCCACACCACGGCCAGGTCGGCCAGGCCGGCGACCACCTTGCTCTTGCCTCCCACCCCGCCCTCGAAGCCCCGCGAACGGGGGCTTTTCTTGGCCGCCAGCACCAGTTGGCCGGCCCGACGGAGCTCTCCGGGATCGGTGGTGTTAGCCGAGTATCCCAGGAAGCGCAGTGCCGCCCCCAACTGATCGCGCATCTCGTCGATGAGCACAAAGGAGCCCCGCTGCCTGGCCGGATCGAAGAGCACCGCCCAGGAAGGCTCCAGGTCGGGGAGTTTGGCCTGGTTGTAAAGCAGCCCCACCGTGCCCCACTGGTAGGCCAGGCTGTGGCGGTTGCCCTGGTCATAGGCCGGGTCGAGGAAGAGAGGGTCGAGGTTCTCGCGGTTGGGGATGCGGCCTTGGTCCAGGGCCTGGATCAGCTTGAGGTGGACCAAGGTGGGCACGAGCATGTTGGAGACCACAGCCAGGTCGTACTGGCCCGCGCCGCCGGCGTGCTGGAGCTTGGCCAGCATCTCCTCGGAGGATTCGTACATCGAGACGTTGACCTTCACCCCGGTCTTGGCAGTGAAGTCCGCCGGAATCTGCGGGTCGAGGTACTCAGACCAGATGTAGAGGTTCAGTTCGGCGGGAGGGGGGGCCGGGGCTTTGCCGCAGCTGGCCAGCAGGAGGAGGCAGAGTAGACAGAGGAGGTGCATCTCAACTCTCTTTCTGCGCCAGGCGCTGTAGCCCGAGGACCAGGGCAACGCTGGCGAGGAGAATCAGGGTGGAGAGGGCGTGCAACTCGGGGCTGAGGCCGCGGCGCAGGGAGGCGTAGATGTAGATGGCCAGGGTGTCGGAGCCGGGGCCGGCGGTGAAGAAGCTGATGGCAAAGTCGTCCAGCGATAGGGTGAAGGCCAAGAGCGCCCCAGCGGCGATGCCCGGCCAGAGCAGGGGCAGGGTGACCCGCCAGAACAACTGGCCCGAGCTGGCGTACAGATCCCGGGCCGCCTCGCTGAGGGTGGGCCCGATGAGGGCCAGTCGGCTGCGCACCACCAGGGCCACGAAGGAGAGCTGGAAGGTGACGTGGCCGATGATCATGGTGGGCAGGCCCAGCTCGAAGCCGGCCCACAGGCCGCGCACCAGGGCAAAGGCCACCACCAGGGCCGCGGCAAAGACCAGGTCCGGGGTCACCACCGGCAGATCGACCAGGGTCTCCAGCAGGCGGCGGGGGCGCCTGGGCCAGGGATACCGCTCCAGGCCCAGGGCCAGCAGGGTGCCCAGCAGGGTGGAGATGGCGGTGGAGAGCAGGGCCAGGATCAGGGTGTTGCGGGCGGCATCGAGGATGGCCGGGTGGTGCAGGAGCCGGGTGTACCAGTCGAGGGCGAAGCCCTGCCAGATCAGGCCGACGCGGGCGGCATTGACCGAATAGAGGGCCACGGCCAGCAGGGGCAGGTAGAGCAAGGCCAGGCCCAGGGCCACGGCGAGGACCAGCAGCCTGCCCCTCACAGCAGCGCCGTTTCTCTCTGGTGGCGGCGGTAGAGCAGGAGGCCGGCCAGGGTGAGGAGGATGAGCACCAGGCTGAGGGCGGCGCCAAAGGGATAGTCGCGGCTGGCGCTGAACTGCTGCTGGATGGCGTTGCCCACCAGCATGAAGGTGGCCCCGCCCAGACGGTCGGCGATGGCGAAGATGCCCAGGGTCGGCACAAAGGTCAGCACCACCGCCGCGCTCAGGCCCGGCAGGGTCTGGGGCAGGATCACCCGCGCAAAGACCTGCCAGCCGGGGGCGTACAGATCGCGGGCCGCCTCCACCTGCGACCAGTTCAGTCGCTCCACGTTGGTGTAGAGGGGCAGCACCGCAAAGGGCAGGGAGTAGGAGATCATGCCGAGGTACACCCCCAGGGCGCCGGGGTACAGGGCCTCGCCTGGGGCAATCAGGCCC
Organism: Candidatus Handelsmanbacteria bacterium; assembly: GCA_016867395.1. Lineage (GTDB taxonomy): Bacteria > Latescibacterota > UBA2968 > UBA8231 > UBA8231 > SICG01. The sequence goes on along the minus strand of VGJS01000017.1, from coordinate 27,324 downwards.
AGCCAGGCAGCCAGGCGCGCCGGGGGCAGTTGGGGCGAGAGCAGCAGTTCCCAGGCATAGGTGCGGATTATCAGGTTGGTACACAGGGGGATCGCCACCAGGGCCAGGGCCAGGGCGCGGCGGCGGGGACCCAGTCCGGCCATGAAGAAGGCCAGCGGGTAGGCCAGTCCCACCGAGAACAAGGTGACCACCAGGGCCAGCCAGAGGCTGCGGACCAATATATAGAAATAGGCCGGCGACCAGCCCAGGGCCCCAAAGCCGGCCAGGCGGCGGAAGTTCTCGAGGGTGAAATCCCACACCACCTGGCCGTAAGGATCGCGGCCGGCAAAGGCCATGCCCCCCACCAGCAGGGAGGGCAGCACCAGAAAGAGCGTGAGCCAGAGCAGGCCGCCCCCGGCGCAGGACCAGGCCTCGCGCATCAGGCGGCGGCGGGCGGTGAGCCGGCCCTGCCAGACCAGTGGTTCATCCATGGAGGGCTTCCAGGTGTTGGGGGGGCAGGTGTAGCCACAGGGACTGTCCCCGCGCCAAATGCGGCGAAGGGGCAGTGCGCAGGCGCAGGGAGCCGGGCTCCACCATCACCTCGCAGTGGTCGCCCCGGTACACCCAGTCGCTGACCGTGGCGGCGATCCCATTCAGGCCGGGCGCCTGGTTGCAGACCTCGATGCGTTCAGGGCGGATGGCCAGGGTGCCGGCCTCCCAGGGCGGAGGCTGCCGCAGGGTCAGGGGCCCCAGGGCGGTGTCCACCCCCTGCGCCTGTCCGTTGCGGCGGGCCTCGATCAGGTTGGCGCTGCCCAGGAATTGGGCGACGAAACGGGTGCGCGGTTTCTCGTACACCTCGGCCGGGGCGCCGCTCTGGGCGATGCGGCCCTCCTCCATCACAAAGAGCAGGTCGGCCACACTCATGGCCTCGGCCTGGTCGTGGGTGACCAGCAGGAAGGTGGTGCCCAGGCGCTGCTGCAACTGGCGCAGTTCGAGCTGCATCTCGGCGCGCAGCCGGGCGTCCAGGGCCGAGAGCGGCTCGTCGAGCAGGAGGAGCAGGGGTTCGTTGACCAGGGCGCGGGCCAGGGCCACCCGCTGCTTCTGGCCGCCCGAAAGCTGGTGGGGCAGGCGGGCGGACTGCTCTTCGAGGTGCACCAGCGCCAGGCCGTCGGCGACCCGCTCGCGCAGCTGGTCTTCTGGAAGCCCACGGGCCCGCAGGCCAAAGGCTATGTTCTCGAACACGCTGAGGTGGGGGAAGAGGGCGTAGCTCTGGAAGACGGTGTTGACGGGCCGTTGGTGCGCCGGCAGGGTGTGCAGGGGCCGCCCGTCCAGCAGCACCCGGCCGGTGTCGGGGGTTTCGAGGCCGGCCAGGATGCGCAGCAGGGTAGTCTTGCCGCAGCCCGAGGGGCCCAGCAGCGCGGCGAAGACCCCCCGGGGGATCTCGAGGCTCACCTGGTCCAAAGCCTGCACCGGGCCGAAGGCTTTGCCCAGACCCTCGACCCCGAGAAAGGGACCAGTCGCCGGGGCGACGGCCCGCCAGGCGGCGAGCGGGTCCACCTCGGTCCGGCTCAGCCCCAGCCTCTGCCACATAGGATTCCCCTTTTGGGGGGTGGGTTCAGATGGGAAAGCGCTATCGTGGGCAGCATGGTCGGGTACCCCGCTGGGGATGAAGGCGAAAAAATATAGGTTTGGCGGGGTAAATACAAAATACGGCCGCCCACTGGGTTGGCAGCGCCGGGATGATTGACGGGGCGGAGGGGTGTGCCGATACTCCACTGGAAGTAGCCAGGCGAAGAGATGACGCCTTTGAAGGAGTGTCCGTGAGAATCAGCGCCATTGACTCCTGGATCGTCAGTGTGCCCTACACCCACCGCGAGAACAGCGCCCAGGTCAACCGGGACGGGGTCACCGATATCGTCGTCCGGGTGAAGACGGACGAGGGCCTGGTGGGTTGGGGCGAATGCTGCAGCGGGGCCAACGCCGAGTCCGTACACGAGGCCCTGGGGGCCTGCGTTCCCATCGTCCTGGGCCGCGACCCCTGGAACCGCGAGGCCCTCTGGCACGATTGTTTCCGGCGCGGGGTCTGGAATTTCCACGAGGGCACCTTCAACTTCGCCTGGGCCGGCATCGACATGGCCCTGTGGGACCTGTGCGGCAAGGCTTGCGGTCAGCCGGTGTACAATCTGCTGGGTGGCCTGCGGCGGCAGGAGGTCGAGTACTTCTGTTACCTCCCTTACGGCGCCGACCCGGCCACCCTCGAAACCGAATGCCGCGTTGGCGCCGAGGCCGGGTACCGGGTGTTCTACATCAAGGTCGGGGTCGATATCGAGCGCGAGGTGGAGGCCGTGCGCCTGATCCGGCAGAGCGTCGGGCCGGCGGGGAAGATCCGCGTCGACGCCAACGAGGCATGGAGCGTGGCCGAAGCCGTGCGCAACCTGGAGCGCCTCGACGAATGGCACCTGGACCTGGCCGAGCAGCCGGTGCCGGCCGATCCAGTGGCGAACATGATCGAGCTCAAAGGTCGCACGAGCGTGCCCCTGGCCGCTAACGAGGGGCTTTGGCGGGTGGCCGACGCCTGGGAGGTGATCACCCGCCGCGCCTGCGGCGTGCTCTGCTTCAGTTCATACTGGGTGGGCACCCTGGGTCACTTCCACCGCCTGGCCTCGGTGGCTTCCCTCGAAGGCATTGCCACCTGCAAGCACACCCACGGCGAACTGGGTTTGGCCGCCGCCGCCGGGCAGCAGGTCCTGCTCAGCCTGCCGCGCATTGTCGAAGGCCACCAGCAAACTGCGGCGATGATGGACGGGGATATTCTCAAAGAGCCGCTGCCCATCGCCGCCGGTCCCCGCTGGGGTGTGCCCATTGGGCCGGGCCTGGGGGTGGAGGTGGATGAGGACAGGGTAGCGCAGTACCACGAGCAGTACCGCCGCTTCGGACAGTTCCTTCCTTACTCCCTCGACAAGATGGCCGCCGAAGATCCAGGGTGGCGGCCCCGGCCATGCGCTGAGTGAGCGCCGCCTCATGACCGACGTGCTCTCGCTGGGGGAGTTGTGCGCCCTGGGCTCGGCCCTGCTGTGGGCGGTGAACAGCATGATGCTGCGCACCCGTTCCCACCAGGTCTCGCCGGCGGCGATGAACGTCATCCGCTGCGGCTGTGCCGGGCTGTTCTTCTGGGTCTGGCTGCCCTTAAGCAATCCGCTGGAAGGGCTGGACCAGGTCAGCGGCGAGGAGTGGTTGCTGCTGATCGGCTCGATCGTGGTGGGCATGGTGACCGGGGACACCCTGTACCTGACGGCCATCCGCGAGATCGGCCTATCCCGGGCCCTGGCCCTCTCCTCCACCTACCCGCTGACCACCCTGCTCTTCGAGTGGCTGCTATTGAGCCGGCCGGCCAGCCCCGGCCTCGCCCTGGGCTGCGTCCTGGTGGCCGGGGGGGTGGTGCTGCTCTCGGGGAGGGGGCAGGAGCCGGAATCCAGGCCGCAGCGCCTCAAGTACGGGGTGAGCCTCTCCCTGGCCGCCGCGGTGCTGTGGGGCCTGAGCACGGTGATGCTTTACCCGGCCGTGGCCCATCTGACCCTGGTGCAGGCCAACGCGGTGCGCATGCCCCTGGTGGCCCTGCTGCTCTACCTGATCCGCATCCGCAGCACCGCCGAGTTCCGCGACCTGGATCGCCGCACCCTGCTGGTGGTGGCCGGCAGCGGGCTGATCGGCATGGGGGTCTCCTCGCTGATGTACCTGGCTTCCATTAAGCTGATCGGGGCCACAAAGGCGGTGACCCTGACCTCGGTCTCGCCGGTCTTCGGGCTGATCCTCTCGGTGGCCTTCCTCAAGGAGAAGGTGGGCCTGCGGGTGCTTGTGGGCATCGCCGCCTGCATGGGGGGGGTGTGGCTGGTTCTCTGAACGACTGGCCGTGGACCGGGGAGCTTCTTGCCCTGAGTGCGGCCTTTCTGAACGCGCTGAGCGCCCTGCTGGTGCGCACCCAATCCCAACAAGTCTCGCCGGCCTGCTCTTCTGGGCGCTTTTGCCCTTCACCGAACCTCTGTCAGCCCTGACGCAGGTGCCGCTGCGCGTGTGGGCCCTACTCGGCATTTCGCTGGACATCGGCATGGTGGTGGGCGACACCCTGTACCTGACGGCCATCCGCGAGATCGGCGTCTCGCGGGCCCTGTCCCTGGTCTGCACCTGCCCGCTGCTCATCATGGTCCTCGAGCGCCTGCTCCTGGCCCACCCCTTCCGCAGCGGCCTGGTCCTGGGCGCCTGTCTGGTGGCCGGCGGGGTGATCCTGCTCGCCGCCCGGGGCGGCCAGGTGGCTGGCGCAGGCCGACCACCCCGGCTGAAATACGGGGCAGCCATGGCGCTGGGAGCAGCCGGTGCCTGGGGGCTGAGCATAATCTGCCTCAGCCCGGCTCTAGTCTATCTCACCCCTGTCCAGGCCAATGCCATCCGCCTGCCGCTGGTGTCGCTGTTGGTCCATTTTACCCAGGTGCACCACGGTCGCCAGGAGGAGCGGCTCGACCGGCGCACCGGCCTGATCATCGCCCTCAGCGGCCTGGTGGGCATGGGGATTGCGGCCTTTGCTTTTCTGGGGGCGTTGCGTCTGATCGGCCCGGCCAAAACCGCCACCCTGGGCTCCACCTCGCCGGTCTTTGGGGTGGTGCTCTCGATGCTCTTTCTCAAAGAACAAGTGAATCTGCGCCTGGTGGCCGGCATAGCCGCCTGCATGGGCGGGGTCTGGTTGGTGATATGACCACAGAGGAGAGTGTCTGATGAAAGGCGGTATCGTCGGCATGTACGTTCACCAGCACTGGCCCTACCACCATCCGTACGCGGCCCGCACCTGGAGCCTGGAGGATTGGCGGGGGTACTCTACTGGCCTGCGCGAGCTGGGCTTCAACGCCCTGCTGATCTGGCCGGTGATCGAAACCATGCCCTCCCCGCTTCTGCCCAGCGACCGGGCGAACCTCGAAAAGCTGGGGCAGGTCATCGACGTTTTGCACCGCGAATTGGAGATGGGAGTGTACATCGCCCTCTGCCCCAACGTGGCGGCCCACGACGAGGTCGCCAGCCGCGCCTCCTTTGCCCGGCGGCATTTCTTCTACTGCGACCGGCGGGTGAATCCGGGTGATCGGCAGGGCATGGCGGAGATGTTGCGGCGGCGCGAAGAGACCCTGAGGTACCTCAGAAACGCCGACGGCATTACCATCATCGACAGCGACCCAGGCGGGTACCCCGGCTCCACCAAAGAGGAGTTCGTCGAGTTGCTCATGGCCCACCGCGCCCTCTTCGACCGGCTGCGGCCCGGCATCGAGTTGATCTACTGGATACACGCCGGCTGGGAGGCGTACTCCCGTTACTACCAGACCGGCCACTTCGAGTTCGGCACCGAGGCGGAGCTGGGCGGGGTCCTCTCCCTGCTCAGGGCCCGCAACCCAGAGCCCTGGGGCCTGGCCAATGGCCTGCACTGCGCCAAGGGCCTGGGCCTGGCCGAGCGGGTGATCCTCTTTTCCTATGGGGCCATCGAGGGGGAGCCTTCCTTCCCGTTGACCAATTTCGGAGGGGAAACGGCCCATAGGGCAGGTAGCCAGCCCGGACCGCGCGGGGTGATGGGCAATGCCCAGACCCACTGCCTCCAGTTGCCCAATACCTTTGCCTTTGCACGGGGGGCTCAGGGCAGGCCGGTGGGCGAGGACAACTATGCAGAGTTCGCCGAGCGGCTGATCCGGGGGCGGGGACGGGATCTGGTGCGGTCCTGGCAGATGCTGGCCGGAAAGGAGCCTGAGGAGATGCTGGAGCGGGCCGACGAGTTGGAAGGGTGGGCAGGGTCAAAGCTGAAGGCCGGCGACCTGCGCGGATTGCTCTTAGGCAGTGCGGAGCGGCTGGTGAAGGATCTGGTGCTGCAATTGCGCTTCAAGGCCCGGCTGGAGGAGTTCTGTAGCCGACCGGAGCGCGAGAAGTTGGGCCGCTTCTCGCAGGCGGCCGACCAGTGGCAGGCCGTACACGGGTACCAGAACCGCTGGTGGTGCCACCCTTTAACCGAGGCGCTCAAGAAGCTGGGCGCGCCGAAGATCGATCAGGTGCTGGACTTCGCGCCCGAGGCACTCTCGCCTTTTGGCAAGGTGCAGGCCGACTACCTGGCCGCAGAGACCCACACCCCTCGGCTGCTGGCGGCGCTGCGGCAATACCTGGCCTGAGGTGCGGATAACCTGAAAGGGCTGCTCGCCCCGGCCTTCACGGGAGAGGCGCAGTTGACACCTCATATGAGGAGGCAGCGATGAGGGCGGGCTTTCCAGCGGTGACACCGGTTGCCGAGGCGGAAATCTCAGCGCTTTTTCGCCGCCTGCGCCGTCTGTACTGGTGGTCCTTGGGCATTGCCCTTGCCGCCCACCTGGTCCTCATCGCCACCCTGACCACTGCCACGCGCTCGGCCCACGACCAGGTCGCCGAGCCGGCCAAGGTCAAGTTCTTCACCCGCCGCGATCCGCTGCTGACCAAACCCCTGGAACTGCGCAAGGTGCCCCAACCCAAACGACAGCAAGTGCGCCGCCAGGTAAAACCCTCGGCTGCGCGTATGGACCAGGTGCGGGCCGCGGCGGATTTTGATACCCGCGGCCTGATCGCCGGCCAGGGCATCGGGGTCAGCGCCATTGCCCTGCCCAGGCCCTTGGAGAATGGCCCTCAGGTTTCGCTGCGCCTGGAGCCGGGGTTGGCAGCCCAGTCGCTGAGCGGATCGCGGGTAGTGGAGAACAAGATCGACATGGCCCTGGAGATGCTCGATGTGAACAGCATGGACACGGGCCGGTACCGGGCCATGGTGGTGCAGGATTCCAAGGACCAGCAGAACCTCAGGGGCTTCGTGCGCTTTGCCCATGTGATCTCGGCCGCGGCCGTGGCCGCCGGCACCGAGGGCTGGGGCAATATCGGACTGGGGACCATTGACGCCCTGCGGGACGCGATGAACGAGTACACGGGGGTGGAGGCCGACTTTGTCGGCAGTATCTCCTTTGACGACGAGCGGCTGATGGAGGTGCCGGTCATCATCCCGCAGGGGACGCCCAACGAGAGCGAACTGGAGCAGTTGGCCAGGTACCTGCTGGTCGGAGGGTTTGTGCTGGGGGGGCTCTGGGGGGGAGCCTCGAGGAGGGGCTGGAGAAACACGGCGGCCTGGTGCGGGGGAGGGATTTCTGGAGTGCGCGCCTGCCAGACGATCACCCGGTGTTCAGTTCCTTCTTCCACATCAAGGGCGGGGTGCCGATCCCGGAGGGGGCGGACAGCGCCGGCAAGTTCTCCGTCCCCAACCACCTGATCGGCTATTTCGTCAAAGGCCGGCTGGCCGGCATCTCGTTTTTGGGTGTCGGCAGCTTTCGCCATCTGCAGATGACGATCAACATCGTGATCTATGCCCTCACCCAGGAGGGTTCCATGACCCAGCGGCTCATGCAGATGGTGAACTGAGGCCGCCCGCCGCATCCCTGGCGCCTTCAGAGAATTTCGGCCGCTGCCCGCAGCATCCAGCCGGCGATGGGCAGCATGTCCATGCTGAGCTGCGCATCTGGTGACTTTTCCACGATCCCCTCGTAACACTCCCGCGCCCATTCCCCACAACGCGTTTCACCGGTCGCCAGGTAGAGATAGCCGGCCAGCCCGCCGATCAGCGCATTCGACGAGCGGTGTTTTCCTCCCGGCAGATTGATCTTCGGAAAGGGGCTGTTGGTGAAGCGGTCGCGGGCGGTGCGCGCCTCGGCAAAGAGCCCGCCGGCCAGCAGGCGCAGCAGGTGCAGGGCCTCGGGGTCGCCGGTCAGCTGGTGGTAGCGGATCAGGCCAAAGGCCAGGTAGCCAGTCATGAAGGGCACGGCGCCGCGGTAACTCCAGCTGCCATGACACTCGCTGAAGACGCCCCGCCGGGGCTCGACGTAAGCGCGGATCACCGCCAGGAGTTGGCGGGCCTTGCGCAGGAAGCGGCGGTCGCCGGTCTGGTCGTACCAGCGCGAGACCTGGGCCAGGGGCCAGCCCACCTCGCGGGCCGAGCGCCCCCAAGGGTTGCAGTCGAGCAGGCGCCTGGCGTACCCGCGGGCCGCCTCCAGGCTGTCCGGGTCCCCGGTCAGCAGGTAGTGGTCGAGCAGCCCGTCGCAGTTCGAACTGATATTGCCCATGGGACCGGTGGAGGTGTGGTCCTCGTTTTAGGCGTGGCTGGCCCCCACCCACTCGGGGTGTTCGGGACAGAAGTGGATGATATCCACCTCGCGGTTGTGCACACAGGCGGCGTCGAAGTAGCGCAGCCAGCGCGGATCGCCGGTCTCGAGAAACTGGATCAGGCCCAGATGGGTGCGGCCGCGGTAGTCGTTGCTCCAGGCGGTATCCCAATACTCGCGGCGGCCCGGTTTCCAGGGCGCCGGTGCCGGTGAACCAGGCGCTGTCGAAGAGGCGGGGGGTATCCTGTACGCAGCGGTTGAAGGCCTCCCCCTGGCCGGCGGGCAGACGGCCCTGGTGCAGCCACAGGGCAAAGGCCTGCTGCTTGGCCTCCCCCCGTCCCAGGCGCACGAAGGGCCGGTCGTGCGGCCAGGCCAAAGCATCCTCGTACTCGGGCAGGGTGGCCAGTTTGAGGGTGTCGGGCCTCACCACCAGGCCTTTGGGGAACTCCTCGGCGAACCAGCGCATCGCCCCGGTCAAACCGCCTTTGGGGTGTTGCAGGTGCAGGAAGCCGGCGGCCTGCGGGGCGGTGGCCACCAGGTGGTGTTGCGGTACAGGCGGGCCTGGTCCGCGCGCTCCTACCGGCAGCTCAGCTCGGAGTTGGGATGGAGGGGCAGGGCGCGGGAGGCGACGACCTGGCCGTGGTGCCCCATGGCCTTCACCCCGACGTCCTCGGGGTCGAAGCCCGGCGCAAAGGGGCCAAAGTCCGCGGTCGCCCAGCCCGGGTCCGGCAAAGAGAGCTTGGCGGACCAGTCCAAGAGCATGGCCATGGCCTGATCCGACTCGTTGACCAGCCGCCACGCCACCAGCAGGTAGGGCAGCCCGGCCCACAACTCCAGCCGGGCGCACCAGGGACCGAAGCGCTGGCCCCGTTCGTCGACCATCTCGCCTTCGAGGCGCAGCACGGCGCAGAGCGGAGTGCGGCTCTCTACCACCAGCCGGCGGCGGCGCGCGGTGAAGGTGTCGCGCCAGCCCACCCGATTGAGTTTGATTTGCAGGTCCATCCCCCCCAGATCCAGGCCACCCCTGCAGGAGAGACCGGCAAAGACCCCCCCCGGCCCGGTTGCGCTGCCGAGCTTCAGTTCGAGCAGGCCATTGCTCACCCGCAGGGTGCGGCCGCGCCGACGCAGCTGCACCGCGTGTTTCGGCTGCGGTGAGACGCTGCCCGGCACCAGGCGGTACCGGCCGCCGCGCCTGGCCACAAACTCACACAGCACCCAGCGCACACTGCCGTCGGGGCAATAGCTGGTTTCCCTGGCCACCAGGGCCACGGTCTGGCCCTGGGCGTCCCTCAGGGCAAAGGGGGTGCCGGCCGGGACCTGGGCCCGGGGCAGGGGCACGCCCGAGCGCACCGGGTACCCTGGGGCCGGCAATGTGCCCCGGGCAAGCAGGCGCAGCGGGATGCCGGCCCTGGGTAAGAAGCCCTTACCCTGGTCCTGCGCCTTGGCCACCACCGCCGGCAGGGCGGGCCGCGCCACCTGTGCGGTCAGGCTCAGATGCACATCCCCGAAGTAGACCGCCGTGTGGAAGTGGTCCCGCACGTGGCGCGGGTCGTGGGCGCTCCACGAGAAACGCTGGTAATGGTCGCCCGGCATCCGGGTGGCGCTGCTCACCTTGTCCACCACCCGCAGGGCCAGCACCATCTGCTTCCTGGAAACTGCGGTGATCTCGACCAGGCGATAGGGATCGCGGAAGCCGGAGCGGCCCGGCTCGCCGAGGTACCCCGACTCCTTGGTGCCGGCGGTTTGCTCGTCGGCCACGTCCTCCTCCCAGACTACCTGGCCGTTTACCAGGAGCTGTTTGAAGCGGTGGCTGACAAAGACCTGGGCCCCGGTCCAGGTATCAGGCATCCAATCCCCCGAGTAGTTGTCCAACTGATAAAAGGAGACGAAGAGCGGCTGGCCCGGCTGCCAGGCCTTGGGAGAGGCGACCCTGGTTTGCCACTGGCCGTACTTGCCGGTGCGGCTGGGCTGCCAGGGGTGTTCGATCACCAGCAGCTGGCGCAGATCGCGGCGGGTGGCAAAGGCGCCGGTGTGATCCTGCCGCCAGCGGGCCGGCGGCAGTGGGTGGGCGGGTGTGGCCGGGGTCATCGGGACAACTCCTGGTTTGGGCTCAGAGCAGGCGCCGCAGCACCGCAAAACGGCGGGTTTCCCTGAAGCCGAAGCGGCCGTAAACCTTGTCGGCGTTTTCGTCGCTGGTCCACAACACCCAGGCGTGGTGGTGGCCCTGTTCCTGCATGGCCCGCAGGCAGCGGGCCAGGAGCACGGTGCCAATGCCCTGGCCCTGCATGCCTTCGCGCACCCCGAAGGGCCCGAAGTGTTCCCCCTCGAACTGGCAGTAGCCCACCACCTGGCCGTGGTGCCAGGCCAGGGTGAACTGCGCCCAGGTGCCGCGCCCCCTGCTGATGTCGCCGAGCAGTTCGCGGCCGTGGCGCACCCAGTCGCCCGGCATGTGTTCCTGGAGGAAGGTCATCAGGTCGGGGAGCTGGTGGGGCTGCAGCGCCTGGATCTGGATGCCCTGTGCGGCCAGGACCCGTTCCCGCTCCTGGTAGGGACGGGGGTCGAGCAGCACGATATTGGCATCCATGCTGAGGGGCCGCGAGGTGACGGCGAAGCCGCGTTTTTCGAGGAAGGCCAGGCCCTCGGCGTAGTGGCACACGTCCACGCCGGGCACGAAGTACTTGGGGGTGTAAGGGGAGAGGGAGACCTGCCTGCGGCCGGCGTTGCGGAAGAGTTCGAGTGCCCGCTCGATCAGGGCGTTGCCCACCCCCTGCCGGCGCTGTTCGGGATGCACCCCCAGGGCGGTGATCCAGCCGCTCTCCGGGTCCAGGCCGCCCTTGTCCATGGGCACCCGGCGGATCAGGCAGAGGCAGAAGCCGGCCAGGTGGCCTTCGCGTTCGGCCAGCAGCAGCCAGTCGGGGTGGAAGTTGGGGTCGAGCAGCACCTTGATGTGGAAGGTGGCCGCGTCGATGGCGTCGAAGGGCAGGCTGGCGCTCCACAGGGCCAGGAGCGCGCTTTCGTCGGCGCTGCGGTAGCTGCGGAGCTGGAGGTCGGGCATCGGGGTGACTCCTCGGCGGAGCAGGCGCGATCAGCGGAGCGGAGGTCGCCCCCGCAGCCCGCCGGGGTTTCCGCTGCTACGGCCGAATCTACGGCGGCCCCTCGCCGGGTTCAACGGGGCTGGCGCGGCAAGGCGGTGCCGTCCTGGGGCACGTAGCCCAGCAGGGCGGTGGTGGCGGCGAGGTCCAGCCACATGCGCCGATGCTGGGAACTGCCGTGCACGATGGCGAAATCGATCCCCGGCACCTCGATGCAACGGGCGAAGAGCTGCGCCGTGTCGCGCGGCGAGATCAGGTAGCTGGGCTGGTCGGGGTCCCAGTCACCGGCCTGGTCGAAGGTGGGCCGGCCCAGGCGCACGGCCAGGCACGAAAGCCGGCAGCGGGCAGAGAAGTCGCGGGCCAGGGCCTCGGCCCAGCATTTGGTGGCCCCGTAGATCCCCTGGGGAAACACCGGCTGGTCCGGGGTAATGGGTTGCCCTGGGCCGTACCCACGCACGGCGTAGATGCTGCTGACCAGTACCACCCGGCGGCATAGGGCGGCAGCCGCCGCCTCCAGCAGGTAAACAGGGCCGATGATGTTGCGCGGCAGCAGGGAACCGTCGAAGTCCTCGCTGCCGGCGTCGGCGGCCAGGTGCACCACCGTGTCCATGCCCTGGCAGGCGGCGGCGCAGTCTTCGCGCCGGGTCAGGTCGCAGGGCCAGGGCTCCTCGTGGGGCGCCGGGTCGAACACGGGGCGAAGGTCGGCCAGGCGCAGGTGGTAGCGGTCGCCCCAGTGGTGGCGCAGGATGCCCCCCACCATGCCGGCGGCACCGGTGAGCAGCACCCGGCGGCGGCTCACGGCCGCCTGCTCCCGGCCATACGCGCGAACAGGGCCGTGCCGGCGCAGAGGCCGGCGAAGCTGAGGATGAAGAAGGGAGTGTAGGGGTCCAGCGGCAGGCCTGCGAACTCGCCCCGCAGGGCAGCGGCCTGATCCAGGCCCCAGCCCGCCAGCAGGGGACTGACCACGGCCCCCAGTTGGGCCCAGGTGTAGTAGAGGGCCATGTACTCGGTCTTCCGCTCGGCTGGTACCACCTCAACGTAGAGTTGGCGCTCCTGGCCGATGCTGTAGCCGATGGAGCCGGCGCCCCACAGGGCCGAGACCACGCCGGCCCAGACCGCCGTGTCCTCCTGGCCGCGGGGCAACCACAGCCACAAGGGCGGCAGGAGCAGCATGCCTGCCAGCCCGGCCAGGAGCACCGGCCGGCTGCCGAACCGATCCGCGCCCCAGCCCCACAGATAACTCCACACCAGGGTGCCCAGCAGGTAACAGGTCTGCAGCCCGACCACGGCGCCATCATCCAGGCCGAGCTGTTCCTTGAGATAGAGCGGCAGGAAGGAACCCCAGGCCTGGGTGGCCAGGGTCACCAGCAACAGGCCCCACAGGAAACGGCGCAGGCCAAGATCGCGCAGGGCCTGGCGCATGGCGCCGAAGTGGGCTCGCTGTGATCCGGCAGCGAGGGAGGGCCTGCCGCCGGGCAGCGGCAGCTTGACCAGCACCGAAGCCAGGCCGAAGGCGCAGCCCAGGAGAATGAGCTGCTGGAAAGCGGCCAGGCCGGGGTGGGCCGACAGAAAGGTCCCGGCCCAGGCGACGGCTCCAAGGCCGACCAGGGTCGAGACGATGTTGCTCAGGGCGCCGAACTGGCCGCGCAGGCGGTTGGGGACGAACTCGTGGGCCCAGGGGTACACAGCGGTTTCGGCGATGACCCGCAGGACCCCGTAGACGGCCATCACCGCCGTGGTGAAGGCGATGAGCCCGCCCATGCCGGACTGTTGCAGCACCCAGGGGCAGGCCGCCAGCAGGGCCAGGACGAGCTTGCGGCCGCCGTAGAACCAGAGATAGGTGCGCTTGAAGCCCCAGCGCGCCGCCAGGGGCGCCACCACCAGGGCCAGGGGGCCGGGCAGGAAGATCAGGGCGTTGAGCAGCCCGATCTGGATCTTGGGCAGGCCGAGTTGGTCGTAGAAAAGCACCACCACCGTGCCCAGGGTCAGGGTGCTGTACACGCTGCTCAGGCCGCTGCTGCACAGGGCCCAGGGCAGACGCCGCACCTTCTCGGCCTCGGTGGGCGTTTTCCCGTGCTCCGGCGGGTGCGGACCGACGGCGTCGTCGGTCCCCTTCACGCGATGACCATCACCGCGCTACGGGCCGCCTCGTCCCAGTCGGGCTCGGCGGGGGGGACGTCGCGCCAGGCGATGCGCATCACCCCCTGGTCCACCACCAGGGTGCCGCGGCAGTCGAGTTCCTCGGCCGGCGGTTCCGGCCGCAGCCCCATGAAGGCCTCGAAGAGCGGGTCGTTGTGGATGGCCAAGACCACGTGCGGGTCGCCCCCGTGCACCGGCACCCCCATGCTCTCGGCCAGCTGCGCCACCTTGAGCTGGCCGGTGATGCCGATGCCGCGCTGGCGCACGATGTCGGTGGCCTGCAGGGCCACGTAGGGCGCCGCGTTGAAGGGCTGGCCGCCGATGGCCCCGATCCACTCCAGAGCTAGTACCGGCAGGTCCAGGGCCTTGCACAGGGTCTGCAGGCCGAGGATATCGTAGTCCTGCAAGGGCTCCTCGATCCAGCCGTAGTGCTGCCGCTCCAGCTCGCGGCCGATGCGGATGGCCTCCTCGCAGGTGTAGGACTCCACCGGGTCGTGGAGCAGGATGAAGTCGTCGCCCAGGGCGGCGCGCAGTTGGCGGGCCATCTGGATGTTCTCGGCCACGCCGCGGTAGGAGTGGTCCTTGCCGCCGACAAAACCCTGGGCCTGCTTCTCCAGGCAGCTGGCCACCAGCGCCTCGATGGTGGCCCCGCCGAAGTTGGCGTACGCCGGCACCGCGTCGCGGGCCCCACCCAAGAGGCGGTACACGGGCTGGCGGGCGTGGCGGCTGGCCAGGTCCCAGAGCATGCGGTCGAGGGTGTCCAGGGGCTGGCGGCCGGTGTAGAAGAAACGCTGCGCGTACCACAATCGCTGCCAGACGTACTCGCGGTCGAAGGCATCGACGCCCATCACCAGGGGAGTGAGGGTGGCCAGCACCTTCTTGGCCTCCCACTCCAGCTCGGTGGGGCTGTAGCCCGAGGCCCAGTCGGCGTACGCATCGAGGCCGCCGTCGGTGTGCAGCCGCAGCTGCAGCCGGTAGGTGGGAGCCGGGCCTGGGGCGGTGAAGTCGAGATGGAAGTTATCCCTCCAGCCCATGCCCTCGGAATGGCTGAACAGGCCCGAAAGCCCCGGCCGCACCTTCTGGAGACTGCCGCGGTTCGAGAAACTCACCGACCGCACCTGCGGGGCAGCCTGGTGGAGGTAGAAGGTCGCTTTGGTGATCCGCATCGAGGTCCTCCTAAACAGCTGAGGTGGGGTCGGCCAGTTGCACGCCCAGGCCGGGCGCCGCGGGCAGGTGCAGTTCCCCGCCGGCCAGGGCCAGCGGCAGCAGGGCGGGGTGGCCGGGGCGGTCGGCGGGATCGGCGGCGAAGAACTCGGCGTTGCGCACCGCTGCCAGCAGCTGGGCCGCCGCGTGCGGGCTGCCCTGCCGGTCCCAGTCGATCTCGCAGTTGAGGCCCAGGGCCTCGGCGCCGCGCGCCAGTTTGAGCACATCGGTGATGCCCCCGGCGGTGGGGAGGGTCGCCCGCAGGCGGTCGACGGCGCGGGTGCTCAATGCCCGGGTGGCCAGTTGCAGCGAAGCGCCGGCAAAGGCGCCGGCGACCACCGGCAGGTCGAGGGCATCGGCCAGTTGCTGCAGTCCGGTGAGGTCGTCGTCGCGCAGGGGCTCGGCGAACCAGTGGGCGTCTATCTCTTCGAGGCCCCGGCCCAGGGCCAGGGCCCCTTCCAGGTCGAGGCCGGCCCCGTCGCACAGCAGGCGGAACTCGCCCCCCACTGCCTGCCGCAGCTGGCGCAGGTCGGCGTGCGACCGTCCCGCCGCCGCAAAGCCATACCCCCAGAAACCGGCGTCGCGCGCGGCCAGGGCCTCGTGTGCCGCCGCTTCCATGCCTACCCCCGGGGTGCCGCGCAGGTACGCGGGCACCCGGTCGCGGAAACCGCCGATGACCCGGTAGACCGGCAGGCCCTGGGCCTTGCCGAGCAGATCCCACAGGGCGATGTCGACCAGGCCCCAGGTGGAGGGCGGCAGGCCGGCGGCCCGGCCAGCCTGGCGCAGGCGCTGCCAGAGCCGCTCGCGTTCCCAGGGGGTGCCCCCCAGCAGCAGGGGCCGGTACACCGCGTCGATGGCCTCGGCAGCAGCGGCGGTGGCGCCGGCGGCCCAGCCCTCCTGGGCTCCGTCGGTGCAGAGCCGCAGCAGACCGGCGCCGCGGTGGAAGGTGATATCGGTGATGTGCATGGTCGGATCCTCCTTATGACCTGTCGGTAAACGTCATTCTGGTGTCGCCCGGCGGCAAGCGGTGCGGATCTGCGGGACGCCCACCTCCTGGAACTGGGCGGGTCTTCGGGTCGCCCTCAGGCGGCGAACTTGAGGGGCAAGATACCTGCTCCGAGCGCCCTGCCCGCGCTGCTTTCGCTCGGGCTTGGACCCAAAAGCGGCTTTGCAAACAGGCCTTAGCGGGGCAGTTCCCGGCCCAGGCCCTGGGTCCGGGCGCGTTGGTAGAGCAGGATGGCGGTGGCCATGTCCTCGAGGGCCAGGCCCAGGTTGAAGCAGAGCAGGCGTTCGTCCTTGCGCTGCCGGCCCGGGGCCAGGCCGGCGGCCAGCTGGCCCAGGTCGGCGTAGGGCTCGGGGGTGTGCTGGAAAAAGCCCTCCTTCCGGTAGTAGCGCAGTTGCTCCAGGTCGTCGGTGGCGATGCGGTCGGCTTCGGCCAGGGCGGCCGGCTGCCAGTAGGAATCGAAGTCCACCGGGCAGGCAAAGGCCCCGGCGCTCAGCCAGCCCGCCGCGATGGCCGGGGCGGCGTGCTTGAGGATAGGGCCGCTGGTGACCACCAGGTCCAGACCGGCCACGGCGTCCTTGGGGTGGTCGACCACCGCGATCTCCAGCTGCAGCGCCTCGCCCATGTCCCTGGCAAAGGCCTGGGCTACCTGGGGCCGCACGTCAAAGGCTTTGACCCGGCGCAGCGGAAAGAGGGTGGCCAGGGCTTCGAGGTTGCTGCGGCCCTGCACCCCGCAGGCGAGGATGCCCACTGTCGCGCTGTCGGGACGGGCCAGGTACTTGGCGGCCAGGGCGGTGGCGGCGCCGGTGCGCTGGGCGGTGAGCCAGGTGGCGTCCATCACCGCCAGGGGCAGGCCGGTCTCGGGGTCGTTGAGGATCAGCAGGCCGGTGATATAGGGCAGGCCCTGGCGGTGGTTCTCGGGGTAACCGGAGATCCACTTGATGCCCGCCGCCCCAAGGCTGGGGATATAGGCGGGCATGGCGTGGATGAATGCGTCGGGGCGGGTGTGGATGCCCGGCTTGGGCGGCATCTCGGTGCGGCCCTGGCCCTTCTCGCGGAACATCTGCTCCAGGGCGGTGATGATCTGGTCGATGGGCAGGGCGAGCTTTTCGATGTCGTCCCGCGACAGGTAGAGGAGGGGAGAGAGGAGCTGGCTCACAGCAGCTCCTTCACCAGGAACCGGCTGTCCTCTTCGATTGCAAAGGCCTGGGCGTGCTGCACCCGCCGGTGGATGCCGTGGATGCGGGTGCGGGCCTGATACCAGTCCCAGTAGGGGAAGCCGCCCTCGCCCCGGCCGATGGCGAAGCACTTGAAGGCCTGCTCCCACTCGGCGAAGACCTCGCTGATGTCCACGTACACGTAGGGCCGGAAGTTCTCGGGGTCCTCCCAGTTGTCGGCGTAGTACATGCGGGCCCAGCGCAAGGGCGGCAGACCGTCGAGGTCGAAGTGGCGGATGGTGGCCAGGAAGCGGGCGCGGCGCACCAGGTGGTAGGTGTTGGTGTGGTCCTGGTGGATGCTCTCGCGCCAGTGGGTGATGATCACCTGGGGCTGGAGCCGGCGCAAAAGGCGGGCGATGGACCCAGCCACCTCTTCGGTGTCGTACAGCTCCCCATCCAGGTACGGAAAGAAGTGCGGCGTGGTCCCCAGCAGGCGGGCGGCCTCCTCGGCCTCGGCCTTTTTCTGGGCCCCGTACTCCGCCGGCGAGAGGCGGGCGCTGCCCTTCTCGCCCAGGGTCAGGCTCAGCAGGTGGGCCTGCCAGCCCTGGCGCACGTGCTTGAGCAGGGTGGCCCCGGCGGTGAACTCCATGTCGGCGGTGTGGGCGCCGATGGCGACGATGCAGGGCTGGTCGGCCATGTCCGCCTCCGGTTCAGGGCCGGGGTTCGGGGTTGAGCAGGGTGGCGATGTGTACGGCCTGGAAGAGGGTGGCCGGCTCCAACTGGGTGCGCAGGGCCCGCTTGCGCGGCAGGAGGGTGGTCTCCCCCAACATGGGCGGGGAAACCATCACCTCCACCAGGCCGGGGCTGAGATGGAGGTTGCCCTTGGGGCATTTGGGCCACAGGGCGTGGATGCCGCGGAAGGCCAGGGGGATGATGACGAGGTCCTGGGGCAGTTGGGCGAAGAGGCCGTGCTGCATGGGCAGGCATTGCAGGGCGAAGGCGGCGGTGGTGCCGGCCCCGTACACGACTCCGGGCCGTTTCTCCAGCAGCTTGGCGAAGCGCTGGGTGGGATTGCCGGTGTCCTGCGAGTGTTCCAGGATCACGTACCCGTCCACCTCCTCCAGCAGCCGGTCGGCCTGGGCCGCGTCGACGCCGATGAGGGAGAAGCGGCGCTTGCCGATCTTGAAGGAGGCCGGCTCCATGAGCCGGGCCCTGGCCAGTTGGGTGCAGGGCATGGGTTTTTCCCAGCCCATCGCCGCCATCAAACCGGGGGAACGCAGCACCTGGTACATGACCGGGTGGTCGAGCAGGCTCTGATGGGTGGGGAAGAAGACGACCTTGTGCCCGCCGCCGGCCAGGTCCAGTTCCCTGGCCACTGCCGCAAAGTGCGGGTCGATGAGCACCCGGACCTCTACCCCGAAGACCTCCAGGCTGCGGGTGCCCCACTCGGTGTTGTTCTCCCAGGCCGCTGCCAGCCGGGCCTCCTCCTCCAGCCCGGCCCGCTGGATCTGCAGTTTGCGCTGCGCTGCCCGGCGGAAGACCCCGATCCAGTGCAGCAGGCGCCAGTACCGCTGCCGGGAGGAGAGCCGGGCGCTGGGACCCACATGGGGGTATTCGAGAAAACGGCCGCTGACCTGGTTGCGCAACAGGGGAGGGAGTTCCACTGGGGGCAGCTCGAAGCCAGCCCCGGCGCGGCGGTGCAGGCGGTTGGCCCCCTCCACGAGTTGGACGGTCAGGTCGATCATGTCGCGGGTCAGGTAGCTATACTGCTGCCCGTACCAGTATTCCCGAGGTTTGATCTGGGCCGGGTCCTCCTGGTGGGCCTGGAGGAACTTGAGCAGCATGCCCTGGCCCAGGCGGGTGTAGAAGCGCAGCTTCTCGCACCAGGTCCGGCGCACCCGGCCCTCCAGGGCCGCGGCCAGGACCTCTATCTCGGTGAGGGCCTTCCAGACCGAGATGCCCAGCCAGATGAAGTTATTGAAGGTGTTGTAGCGGATGGCCAGGTGCTCGCCGGCAGCCAGGAGGTCCACCACCTCCTCGGCCAGTTGGCGCAGGGCCTGGCGCAGGGGGAGGTGAAGGGTTTGGCCGCCGCGCTCGCAGAGGTAGGTTTCTGCGAGTCTGGGGTCATCCACCTCTCCCTCTTTCTGCAGTTTCTCGGCCACAGCCTGGCCGTGGGCCAGGGGGGCGCGGGACACGCGCAGCTGGACCAGGGCTTCTTCGCCCGCGTCCAAAGGAAAGGGGTCCTCGCGGCCCAGGGCTTCGAGGTAGGTGCCCTGGTAGAGCTGGAGGAAGTCGCGCTCAGAGCCAGCCCCCCGGGCCAAAAATTGCCGGCGCAGTTGCATGTACAAGCAGTTGGCCTGGTGGTAGGCGGGCAGGGCCTGGGCATAGCGCGCGTGTGCCTCGGCCAGCCGGCTGTCGCGGCGGGGGGGGATGCCCTCATAGATGGTGGAGACCAGGAGGACGCGTTGGCGCAGCCCCTCCAGGCCCAGGGGGTGGG
This sequence comes from Candidatus Handelsmanbacteria bacterium, assembly GCA_016867395.1. Taxonomy (GTDB): domain Bacteria; phylum Latescibacterota; class UBA2968; order UBA8231; family UBA8231; genus SICG01. The sequence goes on along the minus strand of VGJS01000017.1, from coordinate 8,065 downwards.
CCACGGTGCCGCTGGCCGGCCAGACCAAAGCCGCGGGGTCCCAACCGGCGAAGTGGCCGTCGAGACGGGCCACCTTGAGCAACTCCTGGGCGGCCTGGTCGTAGATGGCCAGGATCTGGTCCAGATCGGGCAGGTCTTTTGGGATGTCCACCGGCGCTCGGAGCTGGGCTTTGCAGGGGGAGGGAAGGCCGCGTACTTTTTCGTCCAACAAAATAATGCCCAATCCCCCTACCAACAAGGCAGGCATATAGATGAAATACCGCATCGGGCTCATCGGCTGCGGCGGCATCGCCGGCACTTGGGTCCAGGCCGTGGCCCAACACCCCGACTGCCACATCGCCCTCACCTATGACCTTTCCCCTCAGGCTGCGGCCCAGCGGGCCGCTGAGGCGGGCGGCCGGGCCGTGAAGGACCTGGAGGAACTCTTCGGCAGCGATCAGATCGATATGGTCATCGTCGCCACCCCCACCCCCAGCCACCCCGACCTGGTGATCCGGGCGGCGCAGGCGGGCAAACACGCCCTCTGCGAAAAGCCCATGGCCCTCAGTCTCAAGGAGTGCCGGCGCATGGGGGCGGCCTGCCAGCGGGCCGGGGTCAAACTGGCCGTGGGGCATTCCCTGCGCTTCTGGGGGGCTTTTCTCGCCTGCCGGCGGCTGGTAGCCGAGGGCGCCATCGGGGCACCGGTCTCGGGCAGCATCGACCGCATATGGGCGGCCCGACTTCACCCGGTCGCCGAGGCCGGAAAGGACGAGACCTGGCGCGCTCAGACCCGCAACACCGGGGGCGCGGTGCTGGAGGGCTTCGTCCACGAGATGGACTTCACCCGGGCCGTGTTCGGGGAGGTGGCGGCGGTGGACTGCCAGATTGCCGGCGACCAGGAATACGCTGGGCTGCTCAGCCCGCAGATCGTGCAGGCCCTGGTGCGCTTCGAGTCGGGTGCACTGGTGACCTTGCGCACCGGCGGCACCGTGGCTTTGCCCAGCATGGGCTACTGGCTGGCCGGCACCGAGGGAGCCCTGCGCTTCACCGCCTGGGGTGGGCCGTTGGAGCACTACCGGCACGATTTCCCGGAGAAGAAACTGGTGGAGTGTGAGAAGACCTCGGCCTATTACCTGGAGTTGTGCGACCTGATCCGCGCCATCGAGGAGGGAGGGGAGCCGGAGAACAGTCCGGCCAACGGGGAGAAGAACGTGGGCCTGGGCCTGGCCATGTACCGGGCCTTTGAGACGGGGAGACGGGTTGCCTTCGCCGAAGGCATCCCTCTGCGATTGCCAGCGACCTATCAGAACACGCAGTGGTGATCAGCGCCTGCGGGCGGTGATCAGCGGGCTGCCATCGGGGAGGGCGGTGCGCTCCACGGCGGCGAAGCCGGCCTCCTCCAGCCAGGCGCGGTGTTCGCTTTCGGTGTAAGCCCGGCCCTCGGGGTACAGACTGAGGAGGGCGAGGTTGAAGCAGGCCGCCTGCCTGGGGGAGAGGCGCGAGTCGTCGAGGATGCCCTGGCCCAGGATAAAGATGCTGGCTCCTGGTTGGAGCGTCGCAGCCACCCGTAACAGGGCCTGCCGGGCCTGCTCGGGCGAGAGCGTTTGTAGGAAGGCTTTGAGCACTGCCGCGCCGAAGGACCCCTCCAGGGGTTTGGAGAGGATATCCACCTCCCGGACCTCCACCCTGGCCTCCAGGCCGGCCTTCCCCACAAAACGCCGGGTGAAAGGCGCCACCGCGGGCAGTTCGACCACTGTGGCCCGCAGGTGGGGGTGGGCCCGGCACAGGGCAATGCTGACCCCGCCAGAACCGCCGCCCACGTCGAGCAGGGCGCGGCAGCCGGCCCACTCGGGCCGCGCTGCCAATACCCCGCCGGTCTCCAGGGCATCGGGATCTAACTTCTCGATAAAAGCCCCTAATTCTCCTTTGGACATGGTGGCAAAATCGTGTCTGGCCTGGGGTTGGCCCGTGCGTATGGAGTCTGCTGCGCAAAGGGCCGCACCCCAGAGTTGTGCCCACAGGGCATGGCCATCTCCCAAATACTCGGGGTGGCCTTTGACCAGCAGGCGGGCGGATTCGGCGGTATTGGCAAAGAGGCCGGGGTCGGGCACCTCCAGCAGGCCCGCCGCGGCCAGGGCGCAAAGGAGCGCCTCCAGCCTGCGGGGGTCCACTCTCAGGGCAGCGGCGGCCTCCACCGCATTAAGCGGGCCCTCCTTGAGGCAGGTGAACACCCCCAAGCGCAGGCCGGCCAGCAGGGCGAAGGAGGGGTACACCTCCAGCAGGTGCTGTAGGGAAGGAGGCGGGTCGCTAGACACTGGGAGGGCCTGGGGTTCGCACTTGTATTTGATTAGTTTGATTTTTATTGTTCGACATTCAAAATATATCTGGGCGACGGCGTTGGCCAATCTCCCGGGGTTGTCCGGAAGGATGCGTCGATGAGCATCAGCCATCCGGGGATGGTCCCCGCTGCTGAACAGGATGTGGAACTCCTTTTCAGCCGGATGCGGCGGCTGTACTGGTGGTCGCTGCGCATCGCCCTGATCTTCGCCGTGACCACCGCCACCAAGGTCGAGGAGGGGGCAGGGGCCGAGCCGGCCAAAGTGAAGTTCTTCACCCGGCGCGATCCCGTGCTGACCAAGCCCCTGGAGTTGCGCAAGGTGCCCCAGCCCAAACGGCAAATGGTGCGGCGGGAGGTGCAGGTCTCGGCGGCGCGCATGGACCAGGTGCGGGCGACGGCGGCCTTTGACACCCGGGGCCTGATCGCTAGCCAGGGCAGCGGGGTTAGCGCCATTGCCCTGCTCCGGCAGTTGGACAGCGGCCCGCGCATGGCGCCGGGGCTGGAGGCGGGGTTGGGGGCGCAGGACATGGGGGCAACGCGCACGGTGGAGAACAAGATCGACATGGCCCTGGAGATGCTGGACGCCAACAGCATGGACACGGGCCGTTACCGGGCGATGGTGATCCAGGACAGCAAGGACCGGCAGTCGCTCAAGGGCTTCATCAAGTTCGCCCAGGCGATGTTGGCCAGCGCGGTGTCGGCCGGGGCCATGGGCTGGGGCGCGGTCAACGTCAAGACCATCGACGCGCTGCGCGACGCGGTTAAGGAGTACACCGGCCTGCAGGCCGACTTCATCGGCAGCATCGCCTTTGACGACGAGCGGCTGATGGAGGTGCCCATCATCATTCCCCAGGGGGCGCCCAACGAGAGCGAGATGGAGCACCTGGCCAAGTATTTGTTGGCCGGCGGTATTGTCTTTGGCGGATTCTGGTTCGAGGCCCTGGAGAAGTATGGCGGGCTGGTGAACGGCCGGGATTTCTGGAGCGAGCGCCTGCCGGAGAACCACCCCAGCTTCACCGCCTTCTTCAACGTCAAGAGCGGCATGACCTCCTAAAACGCCCTGGCCGGGTACTTCGTCACGGGGCCTTTGGCTGGGGTGGCGCCCAACATGGGCTGGCGCTGGGACAATCCCACGGGCCTGAGCACCGCCGCGGACGCGACCCGCCAGATCCAGATGGCGGTGAACATCATCATCTACGCCCTCACCCAGGAGGGCTCCATGACCCAGCGCCTGATGCAGATGGTCAACTGATCCGGCAGTGGAGCAGCGGGTCGGGGCGGATCACCTGAGGGGGCTGGTCCAGGCGGGTTTCTTCCGCTGTGGGATGGAGGAGGGGGGAGGGGGACGCGGCGCTCTTGGCCGACTCCCTGGTGGAGGCCGACCTGGGCGGGGTGCACTCCCACGGGGTGCTCCGGGTTCCCGAATACGTTCACAAGCTGCGGGGCGGCGGGGCGGACCCGCGCGGGCGGCCGCGCCTGGCGCGGCAGGTGGGTTCCTGTCTGGTGGTGGACGGGGGCAACAGCATGGGCCAGCTCGGCGTCCACTTCGCCATGCAGGCCGCCATCGACCTGGCCCGCACCACCGGCATCGCCGCCGCGGCCATCCGCGGCAGCAACCATTGCGGGGCCCTGGCCTATTTCGCCCGCCAGGCCCTCCCCCACGACATAATCAGCCTGGCCACCACCAACGCCCTGCCCACCATGGCCCACTGGGGCGGGGCCGAGCGCCTCCTGGGGATCAATCCCGTGGCCGTGGCCCTGCCCACTGCCCAGGAACCCCCGGTGGTTTACGACGCGGCCTTCAGCGGTTCCTCCCACGGCAAGATCCGCATCTACCAGCAAAAAGGACTGCAACTCCCCGAAGGCTGGGCCCTGGACCGCAAGGGGGGCGCCCACCACCGACCCGAGCGCAGCCATCGAGGGTTTGCTCCAGCCCATCGGGGGGTTCAAAGGCGCGGGCCTGCCGCCTGGCCCCCGGCGCCGAGGGGGTCTACGCGCCGGGCGAGAAGGAACATCTCACCCGCCGGGAATACCTGAGAAAAGGGATTCCGCTGACGGGGGCCACTCTGGAGGGGTTGGCACAGACGGCCGGGGCGCTGGGGTTGGAACCTACAGGCGCAACCAGTAGTTAAGCTTGAGCAGGAAGATGTTGGCGCCCTCGTCGGTGAAGCTGCGGCCCAGGTCGCCCCAGGGGCGGAAGCGGGGCGCCTCGGCCTCGTGGTCGCGGGCCTGGGACCAGACCAGGAACAGGGTGCTGCCGGGCCGGTACTCCCAGCGCAGCACCGCGTTGCTCTGCAGGGAGCGCCGGTGGAAGTCCGGGTTGTCCGCCGGGGCAGGGTGCGGGGTGAACTCAAAGGACTTGGGCCGGGCTAGCTCCTTGAAGTTGCGGTAGTCCCCCGAACTGATGAAGGGCTGGAGGTAGAGCTCCAGGCTCAGGTCCCGGGAGAAGATCAGGCTGGCCCGGGTGGTCAGGTCCAGGGTGCGGCCGCGCAACTCCCCGTACACGAAGTGGTCGTCCTCCCCGTCGCCGTCCTCGTCCACGTTCTCCAGCCACTGGGCCTTGTTGAGATAGCCGTTGCATCCCGGCCGCCAGCGAAATTCCAGGCGCGGCGAGGGCCGCAGGGTGAAGCCGGCGCCCAGCTCGCTCCAGTGGCTGCCAGCGCTGTTACGGCCCCACTCGCCGTCGAAGAACGCATTCAGTGCCTTGCGGTTGTCGCTGCTGATTTCGACCTGAAACCCGGTGCGCGCCGGCTGGGCGATGACCGGCCCGCCCCGGGTGTCTAGGTCGTCCCAGCCGCGGAATCGGTGGAAGAGTTCCACCTCGAGCCACCAGTAGTTTTTGAACTGGTTGCGGGACTCGGCAAACATCCCCTGCTCCAGCGAAACCCCGTCGAAGTTCCACATTCCCCAGCGCCCGCCTTCGAGCACGTTGCTGCGAAAGATCCCCCACGGTGTGTCCTTGCGCGTCTGGAGCCACAGCCAGGACTGGTAGTAGTCGTTGCGCCACTGGAAGCCCAGGTCGTTGACCTCGAACCCCTTGGAGAAGGCCTCCCACCACAGTTCCCCGCGCAGCCAGCCGCTGCGTTTGCCCAGGACCATCATATTGGCCAGGCCGCGCCGCTCTTTGCCTTCCTCGTCCGGAACCTGGCTGAAGGCCACCTGCCCCCAAAACTCGTAGGCGTTGTTGCGCCACTTGAGGCGCCAGTCGGTCCCTCCGCTGTACGCATCCTGGCCCAGGCGGCGGTCCAGCACCGTGGCCATCAGGCCCACGCTCGAGGTGCCTTTCAACAGGTCCTGCTTGACCCGGCCCACCAGGAAGTGGGTGCGCGGTTCCTGGAGAAAGCGGCGGTAGGCGGTCTTCTCCCCGCCGGTCAGCGGGTCGGCATAGGCGCTGTCCAGATCGGCGTACTCGTCGGCGCTGAGGGCGCTGAGCACCCCGAAGGAGGTCTGGTGGTGGGTCTTGCCGGTGAGTTTGGCCGCTCCCAGGATGGTAGTGAAGTCGGACTGGTCGGCCACCTCGTATCCGTCTGGCACGCCAAAGTGGCCCGGCTGCCGGCCTATGCGGCGCGAGTAAAAGAGCTGGATGGGGGTCTGGAAGTTCTGGGCCCCCTCCACGAAGAAGGGCCGCCGCTCCTCCTGGAAATCCTCGAAAACCGAGAGGTTGAGCCGGGCCGGGTCGGCCTCCACTTGGCCAAAGTCGGGGTTGAGGGTGGCGTTGAGGGAGGTCCCCGAAGTGATGCTGTAGCGCAGGTCGCCGCCCAGGTCGGCGAACTGGTCGTCCTTTGCGGCAAAGGTGGAGCGCCCCACCGTATAGGGCAGCACCTCCACGGCCCGGGCCGGGGTGATGGCCGTGATGCCCTCCAGGTGGGCAAAACGCGAGACCCAGCCGCTCTGCTGGCTGGGCACCATGACCCAGAGGCTCTTCTCCTTGCGGCGGCTGAGATACCGGGTCACGTTGATGCCCCAGGTGTAGCGCTCCTGGGGGCTGAAGCGCAGGACGTGGAAGGGTATGCGGAACTCGGCGCACCATCCTTGGGCCGTGCGGCTCTGTTTGGCTTCCCAAACCCCGTTCCAGGTGTAGTCCCAGGGATTCCACCCCTGGCCGTCATTGGTGACGACTCCATCGCGCAGGGTGCCGGCAGCGTTGATCTCGAAGAAACAGGCGGTCTGGTGGTCGTGGTGGGCATCGATGGAGACCTGTAGCGCGTCGGCCTCGGTCCACTGGTCGCGCCGGGCCAGGCGCGCGGTGATCCCTTCAGGCTGCTGGTCAAAGGCGGTGATGCCGAGGTAAAGCGCCTGGTCGTCGTAGGCCAGCTGCACCACGGTCTCCTCGGTGGCGGGCTGGCCCTCGTCGGGCTCGCGCTGGGTGAACCCGGCAAAGCGCGGCGCCGCGGCCCAGACCTCCTCGTCCAGCACCCCGTCGATGCGGGGGGAGATCCCGCTCAGGCGCAGGGCCTCCATGGGCCGCGGCGCGGTAGCCCAAAGGGCAGCCGGCGGCAGGAGGTTCAGCAGCAGGAGGGCGGTGGGGGCCCCCCAGGAGCGAAGGCGGCTAAAGGGCACGAATCTCCTCAGGAAAAGAAAAGGTGGCGGATCACCTCCCAACACGAGCGCGGATGCACTGCCGGCCCGGCGGGAATCCGCTTCGTTAAGGTACGAATCGCAAGCGCCGGCACCCTGTCAACAGCGAAAAATCATCCCCGGCCGATGAGACAATGTTAAGGGGCTAGCCCCCCGAGGGGCCGGGAAAGGCGGCCAACCACAATCGAGTGCGCTCGTTGAGCACCCCGTAGAAGGCGCGGGTCTCCGGGTCGGGGTGGTCGCGCCATAGGGCGGCGGGGATGGCCGAGTCATTGGCCAGGTACGGGCGGTGGCGGTGGCCGTAGTAGATCTGGGCGGTCTTGCGCTCGCGGCCCGCCGGGGTGGGGCGGGTGGTGGCGGTGTGCAGCACCGACACGTTGAAGAGGGCGCAGGTGCCGGCCGGGCCCTGGAGGTGGTACTGGCCGCCCCTAGCCAGTTGCGCCTCCTTGTCCTCCAGCACCGGGTCGGCCAGGGACTCAGGGGAGAGGGAGAAGCAGTGGGTGGCCTCGTCCACCTCGCTCAGGTAGACCATGAGCTGGATATAGTCCATGCACAGGGGGTGCTCCATCCAGTGCGGCTTGTCGCGGTGCCACTGCTGGTGGACTTCGCCCTGGTAGGCGGGCATCAGGCGCAGGCCAATCTCGCCGAAACACACCGGCCCGCCCATCAGCTCCTCGACCAGGGGCAGGATGCGGGGGTGGCGGATCAGGCCGTCGATCTGGGGACTGCTTACCAGGGGGTCGTAGTTGGCCACCTGGTGGTAGCCGTAGGGGCGCCAGAAGTTGGGGCAGCGCCGGCGGTCCTCGTCAAAGAGGGCGAGGAAGTGGGCCACCTCCTCGTCGGTGAGGAGTTTGCCCAGGTTGACGAAGCCCTTGGCTGCGAAGAAGGGGTGGTCGGTCATCGGGGGTTTCCGCTCTTGGGGTGGATGCGGCGCGGGGCTAGCATACGAAAAAACGCCCTGGCCAACACCGGGCCGGCAGGTTGGCCCTCTGCTCCCTATTTCCTATTCTTTAGGCCGGATTCGACCACCGACCTGAAAGAGGTGTAAAGCCCCAGGGTAAAATGGACAGTAGATTGATGTTCACCCGGCCGCTTCGGCGATCCGGGAATCTCTCAGGTCGTGCCGTACTTGGGACGGCGTCCGGTAGCCCTGCCGTTCCCAGATCCACT
>VGJS01000016.1 GCA_016867395.1 Candidatus Handelsmanbacteria bacterium | reverse complement strand
CATTGGCGAGGTCAGCGCGGCCCGCTGGGAGCACCTGGACCTGGAAGGGAGAACCTATGAGATCCGCGGCTCCCTGGTGAATAGGGCCGGCGTCAAGGCGGTAAAGAAGCCCAAAACCAGGGAAAGTGAAAAACGGGTGCGGCTGTCGCCGGCCTGCTGCGAGGCCCTGCGCGCTCACCGTGTCGCCCTGGCGGCCCACCAGCTAGCCACCCCCGACTATCAGGACAACGGCCTGATCTGGGCCAAGCCCGACGGTCGGATCTGGGAGGCGCAGAGTTTGCGCCTGATCTGGGCCGGCCTCCTCGATGCGGCCGGCCTTCCCCATGTCCGATTCCACGACCTGCGGCATACCTGCGCTGCCCTGCTGATCGACCAGGGCGCTCACCCCAAGGTGATCCAGGAGCAGATGCGGCACACCTCGATCCGTACCACCCTGGATACCTATGGCCACCTGTTCCCCGCTCGGGTGGACGAGGCCGTTGCCAAACTGGACCAGGCTCTCGGGCTGGCCGGCTAATCCATCTAAGAAATATCTAAGGATTCCTGGCCGGCATGAGGCCAATGATAGGGTTGTGCCCCGAAATAAGCCTTTTGGGAGAGGAAATTTGAGAGAGAAAAGGCCAATGAGACAGATGATAGACTTTGCGATCCAATACTACCGCTACTGGCAGAAAAGCGAAGATTAAGCGGACGGGGAAAAGCGCTCGAAGGCTTTCCCTGTCCGCCCTCAGCTGTACTCGTCGTAGATCCCCTCCAACCGTCCCGCCTGGGTGGCGGCGTTGTAGTGGGCCTCCACGTGGGCCCGGCCCGCCCGGCCCATCGCCCCCCACCGTTGCGGGGCCTCCACCAGTTGCAGGATGCACCCGGCGATCCCCTCCACATCCCCCTCCGCTGCCAACAGCCCGCTCTCACCCTCCCGCACGTACTCCGGGATATCCGCGTGCCGGGTGGCCACCACTGGCAAGCCGGCTGCCTGGGCGTCGAGCAGGATCACCGGCGCCCCGCCCTCGGTGTCCCCGTCCGCGGCCCGCCGGCTGGTCTGGAGGAGCAGGTGGCAGCGGCCCAATTCCGCCACCACCTGCGCGTAGGGCAACGCGCCCAGCAAACGCGCCTTTCCCTCCAGCCCCGCCTCCCCGATGGCCGCCTCGATCCGCGGCCGCTCCGGCCCCTCGCCGATCAGCACCACCTCGAACTCAAAGGGCTGCCGCCGATGCGCCCTCCCCAACGCCTGCAACGCATCGGGAATCCCTTTCTTCTCCCGGAAAGGGGCGCAGATCAGCACCCGCAGCCGCTCGGCTGGCTCCCGCTCGGCAAAGGGGATGTTATCAAGATTTACCCCCAGGTGGTGCAGGCGGATCTTGGCCGGCGGGCAGCCGGCCTCCTCCAGGCAGGCGGCCAGGGCGCTGCCCTCCACCAGAAAAACCTCCCCATCGGCAAAAAGCCGTCGGTAGAATTTCCGCCAGTAGGGGATTGCGGCGTACTGGGTGGCGTCGGCCCCGTAGAAGGTGGTCAGCATCGGCAGGCCGCTTTCGCGCCGGGCCCGCAGGCAGCGGCAGCCCTGGTAGCCGAAATGGGCGTGGATCAGGCTGGCCCCTTCCCGGCGCAGGAGTTCCCCGTAGAAGGGATATTCCCCGGTCATTTTGATCCAAAGCTGGTTGCCCCCCCGCTTCCACCAGGGGTAATTCCGTGCCGTGTGGAGATGGGAGACCGGGAACTGGTCGAGGTTCGCGTCCTCCTGGGTGAGCACCACGGGCCGGTAGCGCCGCAGCCGGCTGAGCTGGCTGTAGATCCAGGAGCCATTGGCGTGCAGGTACGGAGTGGCGCACTGGCCGGCGGTCCTCACCATTGGCCCCTTTGCTTGAACGGCCCGGATCTCTTGGCTGGTGCTTGACATTTGCCCGGGCTGATTCTATAATCTGTGCGGTTTTACAGCCATAGACAAACCCCGGTTCCCCCGAGCCCCCTCTCCCCCTCCGGCTCGGGGTCCACAGCCTCGCAAATTATAGACCAGTCAGACCTGTCGCCCCGCCTATGGACCCCAGATTCCAGCAGGAAAAAGGCACCGGCCTCTACACCGGCAACGAGCTGATCGTCAAGGGCGCTTTGGAAAGCGGGGTGGGCGAGATCACCGGCTACCCCGGTTCGCCCCTGGCCGAGGTCTTCGAGACCCTCGAAAACATCGCCCCCCTGCTCGTCGAGCACGGCATCGTCGCCCAGATCGCCAACAACGAGGCCCTGGCCGCCGCCCGCCTCAACGGCTCCCAGATGGAGGAGATCCGCGCCCTGGCGGTGATGAAGAGCGTCGGGCTGCACGTGGCCGCCGACGGCCTGGCCCTGGGCAACATGGCCGGGGCCAGGGCCGGGGCCCTGGTGGCGGTGGGCGACGACACGTGGTCAGAGGGCACCCAGGTGCCGGCCGACTCCCGCTTCCTCTCCCAACATCTGTATATGCCGGTGCTGGAGCCCGCCACCTTCCAGGAGATCAAGGACTGGGTGGGCGAGGGCTTTGCTCTCTCCGCCGCCTCCCAACTCTACCTGACCTTCCTGGTCACCTCCAACCAGGCGGACGGGGGCGGCAGCGTCGAGGTGCGGCCCAATCACTACCCCACCCTCAACACCCGCCGCCGCACCACCCTGGACACCCGCACCATCTCCTCGGACGCCAGGGTCATCATCCCGCCCATCACCGCCCGCAAGGAGCAGGAGGTCCTGCACGAGCGTTTCCCGCGCCTGCTCGAACTCGCTCGCCAGCGCGGGCTCAGCCAGCTCCTCTACCAGAAGGCTCAATCCACCCTGGGTTTTATTACCTCCGGCCTGGCCTACGCCTACCTCGAACACGCCCTCCACCTCCTGGGTCTGACCGGCGCCTTCCCCATCCTCAAGCTGGGCGTCACCTACCCGGTGGACCCGGCCCTGGTGGCCCTCTTCGCCGGCCAGGTCAAGCACCTGTGCGTGGTGGAGGAGAAACGCGCCTTCGTCGAGCCCCAGGTGGCCGCCATCCTCACCCAGCAACGCCAGGCCGGCCACTGCCTGGAGACCGAGCTGTGGGGCAAACGTTTCCCCGGCGAGCAAGCCGGCTTCCCCGAGACCATGGGCCTGCATCCCTCGCTGGTGGTGCAGCACCTGGGCCGGCTCTTCGCCGCTCTCGACGGGCTGCCGGTGGACCCCCAGCGCCTTCAGCGCGAACTGCGCCAGGCCCAGGCCGCCGAACTGGCCCTGGAGCCGGTGCCCGCCCGCACCCCCTCCTTCTGCCCTGGCTGCCCGCACCGGGACTCGGCCAGCGTGCTCCAGCGCACCGCCGAGGACTTTGCCGACCCGTCCTATATGGAAAAGCAGGGCCGCCCGACCGCGGACCTGGTCTTCCATGGGGACATCGGCTGCTATTCCATGCTCAAGTACGCCCCCTTTTCACGGCTGATGCACAACCTCTCGGGCATGGGCCTGGGCGGGGGCACCGGGGCGGGCATCGATCCCTTCATCGACAACAAGCAAGTGGTCTTCATGGGGGACTCTACTTTCTTCCACAGCGGCATGGCAGCGGTCTCCGACTCGATCAAGAACCACCAGGACATCACCTACGTCATCCTCGACAACAAGACCACCGCCATGACCGGGCACCAGCCCACCCCCGGCACCGAGGCCGACCTGTTGGGCAACCCCACCTTTGCCCAAGACATCGAGCGGGTGGTGCGCGGCCTGGCCCAGGGCAGCGACACCTTTATCGCCCGCATGGACCCCGCAGCGCGGGGCGAGTACCGCCGCCTGGTCGAGGAGGCGGTGCTACGGCCGGGGGTCAAGATTATCATCGCCGACAAGGAGTGCGGCATCACCTTCCACCGCCGCGAGCGGTCCAGGCGCAGCGCACTGATCAAGGAAAGAGGCTACCTACCGGCAGAGACCCACATCAACATCAGCGAAGAGGTCTGCGAGTACTGCCTCGAATGCACCCGGGGCACCGGCTGCAGCGGCCTGACCCTTAAGGCCACGGACTACGGCCCCAAGATCGCCATCGATCTGTCCTCCTGCGTGGCCGATGGGGCCTGCACCCGGGTGGAGGTGCAGGGGGGGGACAAGACCTGCCCCTCCTTCGAGGAGATCGAGATCCACCGCCTCGGCCCCCCCGTGATCAACCTGCCCCAGGTGGAGTTGGCCGAGCTGCCCCAGCCCGCTTTCAAGCCCCTCCATGAGGTCTGGTACACCTATATCGCCGGGGTGGGCGGCATGGGTATCAATGTGGTTGCCTCAGTGCTGGCCCAGGCCGGCGCCCGCCAGGGCTACGCCGTGCGCCTGACCAACAAGAAGGGCCTGGCCATCCGCAACGGCTCGGTATATTCGCACCTGAGCTTCGCCCCGGACCAGCGCATCCTCTCCTCCATTACCCCGTACGGGGGTGCCCAACTGCTCCTGGGCCTGGACCTCTTAGAGGCGGCCAGGGGCCTGGACCCGCGCGAGCGCCACAAGATCGCCAGCCCCGGCCGCACCCGGGCCATCGTCAACACCGCCCGCACCCCCACCATTAATACCCTGATCGGCGCCGACGCCTTTGCCACCGAGGAGATCGCCGCCCGGATTGCCGCCCACACTGGGCCGGGGATGTATTGCGGGGTGGACCTCTTTGGGATCTGCGAGCAGTACCTGGGCAACAAACTTTACGCCAACATCATGATGCTGGGCCTGGCCTATCAGTTGGGCGCCCTGCCCCTGGAGCTGGAAAACCTGACTGCGGCCATCAAGGTGGCGGTGCGCCGCGACCTGGACACCAACATGAGAGCCTTTGCCATGGGCCGCAAGCTGGCCCTGGACCCCGACTGCTTTTCCCTGCCCGAAACCCCGCCTACCTGCGCCGGCCTCATCGAGGAGAAAAGCGCCCTGCTGCGCCAGACCAGAGGCGAGGAAGCGGCCCGGCGTTACCGTCTCCAGACGGCCGCCTGCCTGGAGGGGCTGAACCTCGACGAGGAGAGCCGCCGCCACCTGGCCCTGCGCCTCTACGACCTGACCCAGTACGAGGATCACGCCTACGCCAGCCGCTACGCCGCCCTGGTCCGCAAGGTCCACGGCCGCGACAGCGACCGGCACGGGTACGCGGCCACCAGGGCGGTGATCCGCTGCCTGGCCAAGGTCATGGCCATCAAGGACGAGGTGTACGTGGCCCACCTGCTGACCAGCCCGGAGAAGTACCAGCGCGACGCCCGGCGCTACCACCTGGATCTCAAGCGGGGGGATCACATCGAATACCGGCACCTGACCCGGCCCCATTTCCGCCTCTTTGGCCGCGACTTCCGTCCAGATATTAAGACCCGCGACTGGCAGTTGCGCCTGCTGGGCCGGATGAGGTTCCTGCGCCGGCTCTTCTCCTCCTGGTGGCACGTGGAGGAGGTGGAATTCCGCGAGTGGTACTGCGGGCTGGCCAAGGGTTTCGCCTACGAGAGCGAGGCCGAGTACCGCACCTGGGTGCAGGTGCTCGAACTGCCCGAGGAGGTGCGCGGCTACCGCGCGGTGCGCGAGCCCAAGATGGCCGCCGCCCGCCGCCGGGCCGCCGAGTTGCTGGAGCAGCGGCCTCCAAGCCGGGCCCCCGGCACTTTAGACATCGAGCCGGTGGCCCTCTCCTCCTCGGCGGCCTCGTGATCCGGCCCTATCGCCCTGCGGACCTGGAGGCCCTCAAGGAGATCACCGCTCTCTGCTTTGCCAAAGTCTCCATCGACGCCAGCATCGACGCGCAGTTCGGGCCCATCGGCAACCGCGATTGGCGCTGGCGCAAGCTGCGCCACATCGACGCCGACGTGGAGGGGGAGCGGGCCAAGGGGGTCTTTGTCTGGGAGGAAGAGGGGCAGGTGCTGGGCTACATTACCACCCGCCTCGACCCGGAGAGCCGGATCGGCTGGATTCCCAATACCGCGGTGCTGCCCCAGCACCAGGGCCGCGGCCTTGGCCGCCAGCTGTTGGAGCACGCCCTGGAGTACTTCCGGGGGCAGGGCATGGAGGCGGCCAAGATCGAAACCCTGGCCCACAACGAGATCGGCTCCCGCTTCTACCCCAGCGCGGGTTTTGTCGAAGTGGCCTGCCAGATCCATTACCTCATGCGCCTGTAACGAGGCCCCAGATGGACCCCAAGGAAGTTGCCGGCAAGAAGGCCACCGAATACGTCAACAGCGGCATGGTGGTGGGACTGGGCACCGGCTCCACCGCCGTCCACCTGATCCGCGCCCTGGGCGAGCGGGTGGCCAAGGGCTTGCAGATCCAGGCCGTCCCCACCTCCGAAGCCTCGGCCCGCCTGGCCAAACAGGTGGGCATCGAGCTAATCAGTCTGGAGGAAAACTCGGTGGTGGACCTGACCATCGACGGGGCCGACGAGGTGGACCCCACCCTCCAGCTCATCAAGGGGCTGGGCGGGGCCCTGCTGCGGGAGAAGATCGTCGCCGCGGCCAGCACCCACCGCATCATCATCGTCGACCCCTCCAAGCTGGTATCCGAACTGGGCACCCGCGCGCCGTTGCCGGTGGAGGTGGTGCCCTTCGGCTGGCCCGTGGTGCAGCGCTTCCTCGTCGAGGAGAAGATCTTCAGCGACCTGCGCCTGCGCCCCCAAGGGGGCGGGCCCTTCGTCACCGATAACGGCAATTATGTCCTCGACTGCCGTTTCCCCAAGGGCATCCCCGACCCGGCTAAAACCGAGTCCTGGCTCAACCACCTGCCCGGAGTGGTGGAGAACGGCCTCTTCGTCAACATGGCCGACATCGTCATCGTTGGGCACGAGGACGGCGCCTGCCGGGTGATGGAACGACCTTAAGGAGGCCCCTTGGACCTGCTGCTCTTCCTCGTCCTATCCGCCTTGATCCTTTCCCTGGCCTACCGGCTGGTGGGCCGCAGGCTGGCCGACCTCTTCAGCCTCAGCGACACCGAGGATACCCCGGCCCACCAGTTGCGCGACGGCCTCGACTACGAGCCGGCCCGCGCCTCCTACCTCCTGCCCCAACACTTCTCGGCCATCGCCGCGGCCGGCCCCATCGTCGGTCCCATCCTCGCCGGGCTCTACTTTGGCTGGGGCCCGGCCTGGCTGTGGGTCATTCTGGGCTCCATCCTCATCGGCGGCATCCACGACTTCACCGCCCTAGTGGCCAGCGTGCGGCACCGGGCCCGCTCCATCGCCCAGGTGGTGCGCGAGTACATGAACCCCCGGGCCCACCTGCTCTTTCTCGTCTTCATTTGGTTCGCCCTGGTCTACGTGATCATCGCCTTCACCGACGTGACCGCCGGCACCTTTGTGGCCCCCCCCAGCGACTCCGGCGCCGACGCCCCAGGGCCCGCGGTGGCCACCTCCTCGGCCCTATACCTGGGCCTGGCCGTGCTCATGGGCCTGGCCCTGCGCCACACCTCTCTGGGTCCGGTGCGGGCCAAGCTCATCTTCCTGCCCCTGGTCTTTGTCGCCATCGTCGTAGGCCCGTACCTGCCGATCGATCTTGGGGCCCTGCTGCCGGGGGCCAACCTTCAGGTGGTCTGGGGCTACCTGCTGCTGGCCTACTGCTTCGCCGCGGCCCTCTCCCCGGTCTGGGCCCTGCTTCAACCCCGGGGCGAGTTGGGGGGGTATTTCCTCTACATCGTCATGGCCGCCGGGGTGCTGGGCATTGCCGTGGGGGCCTTTGCCGGCGACCTACACATCGCCCAGCCCTTCTTCAAGGGCTGGGAGGCCACCGATTCCTTTGGCAACGCCGCCCCCCTCTTCCCCATCCTCTTCATCACCGTGGCCTGCGGGGCCTGCTCCGGCTTCCACAGCGTGGTGGCCAGCGGCACCACCAGCAAACAACTCCGCCGCGAGCGCGACGCCCGGGCCGTGGGGTACGGGTCCATGCTCCTCGAAGCCTTCTTCGCCTGCCTGAGCCTGGCCACCCTGATGATCCTGGCCCAGCCCGGGGGCGGCCCCAGCGCCATCTACGCCAAGGGCATCGCCACCTTTGCCAACCACGCCCTCTCCCCCCTGCTGCCTGCCGGGGTGGACGCCCGGGCCCTGCTTTACCAGTTCGCACTTCTGTGCTTCGCCACCTTTGTCTTCGACACCCTCGACGCCTGCACCCGCCTGGCCCGCTACGTGCTGATGGAACTGCTGGGCTGGGCCTCGCGGGCCCAGGCCGTGCTGGCCACCGCCCTCACCCTGGTGCTGCCGGCCCTGGCCCTGGCCATCCCCCGGGTGGAGTTTGCCGGCAAGCCCCTGCCCCTGTGGCAGGTCTTCTGGGGCATCTTCGGCAGCAGCAACCAGTTGCTGGCTGCCCTCACCCTCTTGGGCATCACTGTCTGGCTGGCCCGGCAGGGCAAACCCTACTGGCTGGCCCTGGGCCCCACCCTCTTCATGATGGCCATGACCCTGTGGAGCCTGCTGCTCTCCATCGGCCCGTACCTGAGCCTGTGGCAGGGGGGAGGGGCCATCGACCCCCTGCGCCACTTCCAGTTCGCCATCACCGTCTCCCTGGTGGGGCTGACCCTGTGGCTGATCGCCGAGGCCCTGATCACCTGGCGCACCCTTAGGCCCCCGCAGGAACGGGCAGCGCCGGTCTTGGCCTGAGACCGACCGGCTTCCCTGGACAAGAAAGGCCCGCCTCCCCAAGGGGGGGGGCGGGCCTTCTGTTATTGTATCCAGGTACTCGGGCCGGCCTAATCCTCATCCTCCTCGAATTCCACCACGTCCGCCCGCACCGAGATCCGCATCCGCGAATAGACCAGCAGGTTGAGCGGATCGGCGTCGTAGCGCACGTTCACCAGAGCCAGCCGCTTACCCTCGGGTTTTCCGTGCTGGGCCTCGTAGTTCTTCCAGAGGTTTTCGATGGCCTCCTTGTAGAGCAGACCCGTCCCCTTCACCCGAGCGAGGGCCAGGGTCTGGGCCATCATGCCGTTGGAGAAGGAGAGGCCCACCAGGTAGGCCGCCTCGGCCTCGCCGGCGACGTTGGTGGCCACCAGTTGATAGTTGCCCGCCTCAAGTCCTACTTGGGTGAGGTTGAGCGCGGGGAAGATGCCGCCCGGGGCGCAGCCCCCCCAGATGGCGCAGGCACAGGCCAGCAGAGCGGTGCGGATCGCGGCAGGTGTTTTCATCGGATTTCCTCCTGCTGTGAATGGCGGATCGGCCGGCCTCCGCTCAGAGGTTCTCGATGGCCACTGGCTCCACCGGCTCGGCCAGTTTAAAGCCGAAGACCTGCGAGTAGAAGTAGAGTTCCGCCTCGATGGCCCGCACAATGGTCTCGGCGCGGCGGAAGCCGTGCTGCTCGCCCGCAAAGGGCAGGTACGCCACCGGCAGGCCCTTGGCCTGCATGGCCTCCAGCATCATCTCGGCCTGGTTGGGCGGCACCACCTTGTCCTCCAGACCCTGGAGCAGGATCAGCGGGCAGGAGAGTTTGTCGGTATAATTGATGGGCGAGCGTGCCCGGTACAGATCCAGCCGCTCTGGATAGGGCCCGATCAGCCGATCCAGGTAGCGCGATTCGAACTTGTGGGTGTCGCGGGCCATGGCCTCCAGGTCGCTGATCCCGTAATAACTGGCTCCCGCCCGAAATATAACGAGGAAGGTGAGGGCGCACAAGGTGGTGTAGCCCCCGGCGCTGCGCCCGGTGATGGCCAGCCGCTGCCCGTCCGCCAGGCCCTGGTCCACCAGGTGCCTCGCCCCATTGGCGCAGTCCTCCATGTCTACGATCCCCCACTGCCCGTCGAGGCGCTGGCGGTACGCCCGGCCGTACCCGGTGCTTCCCCCGTAGTTGACGTCCAACACCCCAATACCGCGGCTGGTCCAGTACTGGATCTCGCAGTCAAAGGTCGTGTCGGTGGCCCCGGTGGGCCCGCCGTGGCTCATCACCAGCAGGGGCGGCTTCTCCCCCGGCGGGGCGGCGAAATCCCAGTTGGCCGGCGGGTAGAAGAATCCGTGCGCAGTCAAGCCATCAGTCGTGGGAAATTCGACGGTCTCCGGTATGGAGAGGTACCCAGGGGCCAGGTCCAACTGCCGCGAGCGGCGCAGCACCTCTATTTCTCCGCTCTTCAAATCCAGGCGAACCAGGGCGCGCGGTTCAGTGGGCGAGCCGCCGATGAAGACCGCGAAGCCCGGGCCGGCCCGCAGCTCGGCGATCTCGGTGTACGGGGTTTCTAACTGCCTTGCCTCACCGGTCTGCGTGTCAAGCCGGGCTAAATGCCAGCACCCCTGGCTGGTATAGGTGCAGATCAGCTCCCGCACCGAGACAAAGGCGTAGGTCGAGGGGGAAAAGCCCCACTGCGGCCTGCCGAATTCCGCCTCCAGCGGCCACAGCGCCTCTACCTTTCCCTCCCGCCAGCGGTACAGGTTCCACCAGCCCGTCCACTCCGAGACAAAGTGCAGCACCCCCTCGGGAGACCACTCGGGCTGGAAGATGGACTCCTCCGGGCCGCCGGCCACCAACTGCACCTCGCCCAGGCGCCCGTCTCCAGCGAAGACACCCACCCACAACTCGCAGCCGTCCCAGGGCATGTTGGGGTGGTTCCAGGCGGTCCAGGCCAGGCGCGACCCGTCCGGACTGAGGCGGGGGAAGGCGTAGAAGTCGTTCCCCGCGACCAGCACCTGGTTCTCGCCCGTGCGCAGGTCCACCGCGCAAACCGTGTTGACTGCCTCCCCGTTACCGGTGTGGTCCTCGCGCACGCAGTAGAGGCGCTGCCGGCGCGGGTCCACCACTCCATCGGCGTAGCGCCAGGCAACCTGTGGCGTGAGGGGCTGCGGCGTCTGCCCGGCGATCACCCGGTAGAGCCGCTGGTCGGCAAAGTGGGCGCAGTATGCCACCTGCCCCTCAACCGCGTACGCCCCGCCCCCGTACTCGTGAACCCTGGTGCGGACGTTGAGGTCCGGCGCACATTCGACGACCTGTCCGTCGGCCCGGCGCCGCATCAAGGCGCAGCGCCCCCCTTCGCCGGGCCGCGACTCGATCCAGCAGATCCCCTCCCCGGCCAGGCGTACGCTGCCCAGGCCCACCGCCCCTTCGACGAGGACCTGGCTGCGGATCGGCGATTTCCAGGAGCCGTACGGCGCAATCCTCATCCTCCGCGACCCGCCCGGTAGTAGCGCTCGTAATCGTTGACCAACAGGTGCAGGGGCTCCTCGTCCTCCTCGATGGCGGGGAAGCGTCCCACTGGTTCGTAGAAGCGGTTGTCGGTATGGTCGTCGTTGACCTTGGAGACCTCCCCCACCAGCACCCGCTCACCTACACCCCAGAACCTATGGTAGCAGTACGGCTCCAGGGTGATGCTCTCCCCCGGCTCCAGGTG
The DNA here is from genome assembly GCA_016867395.1 of Candidatus Handelsmanbacteria bacterium. Classification (GTDB taxonomy): domain Bacteria; phylum Latescibacterota; class UBA2968; order UBA8231; family UBA8231; genus SICG01. Next base: position 58,018 of record VGJS01000016.1, on the reverse strand, counting down.
GACAGTGGTCCCGGCCTTCACCGTGCGCTCCACCCCGTCGAGGCTCACCTTCACCTCCGTGTCGGCCGGTTTTTCGTCGACCGCGTTGGATAGTTGCACCGCCAGCTTGCCGCCACCCCGGTTGATGATGTCCTCCATCTTGCTCCAATGGAAGTGCATGGGCGTGACCTGGTCCACCCCCACCACCAGGATCTTCTCAGCGTAGGTCTTGCCCTGGCTGCCGGGTGTCCCGTTGCGCAGGGTGAAGACAAAGAGCCCGACCCGCTCGTAGTCCTCCTGGCCGAAGTCGGTGATGTCCCAGCCCAGGCGGCTATCGGCGATCTCTTGCGCTTCCTCTCCCTTCTGGACCCACTGGGCAGGGGTCCAGTACGCAAAGGGCGGCAGGTGGAACTGCCGCTGGTGCAGAAACTGGTCGGCTTCGCGCAAGATGGCGTTGATCCGCGAGCGTTTCATCCTTGTGCTCCTTGTTCGAGGATTTGGCGCAGGGTCTGGAGAAATTGGGCGGCCTGCGCCCCGTCGGCCACCCGGTGGTCGACGCTGAGGGAGAGCTTCATCTGCGGCACCACTCGGATACCCCGGTCTATCACCGCCACCTGCTCGGCGACCCGGCCTGTCGCCAGGATGCCGGCCTGGTCCGGATCGACCAGGGCCTCGAACTCGTCCACTCCGTACATCCCCAGGTTGCTCAGGGTGAGGGCCGCCGGCGCCAGGTCCTGTCGCACGAGGGCGCCCCGCCGGCCCCGCTCCACCGCTGCCCCCACCTGAGCGACTAGCTCATCCTGGGAGAGGCGATCCGGCTCAGAAATAGTGGCCACCAACAGATTGTCCTCGGAGGCGATAGCCAGCCCTACGTCGGCCCGGCGGTATTTGCGGTAGCGCGGCCCTTCTTCCAGCCACACCCGGTTAAGCTGGGGATGGGCGCGCAGGGCCCTGGCTAAGGACCGCAGCAGCAGGTGAGTGTAGCTGAAGCCCGCCAGGCCGGCGCCGCGTTGCTCCCGGACCAACTCCTGGGCCGCCTCCATGTTCGCGGTCGTGCTCAGGCGGATCTGCGGGATCTCCCGCGCCGACTGCACCAGGCGCCGGGCGATGAGCTGGCGATGCCTGGGCACCGGCTCCTCGTCCGGGCGGGACTGGAGCGCTTCCACGTCCATCTTCTCGATGCGCCCGCCCGGCCCGCTGCCCCGGACAGTCGCCAGATCGAGGCCATGCTCCCACGCCAGCTTCCGCGCCAATGGGCTGATCCTCGCCGCCGGCGCCCCGACCAGGGCCTGCACGTCGCGGGTCTCGATCAGCCCTTCCGGCCCGCCGCCCCGGACAGTCGATAAGTTGATGTTATGCTCCCGCGCCAGCCGGCGGGCCGCCGGGGTGGCCAGCACCTTGGTTGCCGGCTGGGGCGCGGGCTTTGCGACCTCCCTCGCCGCGACCTCGGGGGTATCCGTTTTCATCTCGGGCAGCCGCTCCCCCGCCTGCCCCACGTACGCGATCACCGCCCCCGCCTCGGCGCTCTCCTCCTCGCGGCAGAGGATCTTCAGCAAAACCCCGCCCTGCGCCGCCTCCACTTCCAGGGTGGCCTTGTCGGTCTCCACCTCCAAGAGTGGCTCGCCGATCTTCACCGCCTCGCCCTCGGCCTTGAGCCAGCGGATCACCCGCAACTCGTCCGAGGTCTGTCCCAATGCCGGCATGCGGATCTGGTGGGCCATGCCAGCCACCTCAGCGGAAAAGGCCGCGGATGACTGCGGCGATCTTCTCGGTAGTGGGCACCACCTCCTGCTCCATGATCGGGGCGAAGGGCAGGGGCACGTCGGCGGTGGCGATGCGCTTGATGGGCGCCTCCAGGCTGAAGAGGCACTCGTCCGCCGCCCGCGCCGCCACCTCGGCGCCCCAACCCCCGGTGAGGGTGTCCTCGTGGACGATCACCAACCTGCCGGTCTTGCGCACCGAGGCCCACAGGGTTTCGGTGTCGAGCGGATTGAGGGTGAGGGGGTCGATGACCTCGCAGGAGATCCCCTCCACGGCCAAGAACTCGGCGGCAGCCAGACAGCGGTACAGGCTGATGTGGGTGGCCACCACCGTCACCTGCTCCCCCGGCCTCTTGACCACCGCCCTGCCGATGGGGAAGAGGTACTCCTCCTCGGGGACATGGCAGGTCAGCTCGATCCCCCCGGCCATGGCCCTGCCCTTGCTGCCGTAGAGCAGCTTGTGCTCGAAGATCAGCACCGGGTTGGGGTCGCGCACCGCGCTCTTGAGCAGGCCCTTGGCGTGGTAAGCGTCCGAGACGCAGACCACCTTAAGCCCGGGCACATGGACGAAGTAGCTCTCCGGGCACTGACCGTGCTGGGCCCCGCGGTTGGTGGTGCCCACCGGGGCGCGCATGACCATCGGCACGCTGAGCTTGCCGCCCGACATGTAGCGCATCTTGGCCGCCTGGTTGACCAACTCGTCCATGCACTCGAAGAGAAAGTCCGAGTACTGCATGTCGGCGATGGGACGCATGCCCATCAGTGCCGCGCCCGTGGCCGCCCCGGCGATCACCTTCTCGCTGATGGGGGTGTCGATGATCCGCCCGTGCCCGAACTCCTCGGGCAGGCCCAGGTACACCCCGAAGGCCCCGCCGAAGCCACCCTCCACGCCGATGTCCTCGCCTATGAGGAACACCGACTCCTCCCGGCGCATCTCCTCGGCGATGGCCTCGCGCAGGGCCTCGGCGATGGTCAGCCGGCGCTCGCCGGCGGTCTCTTGCTTCTTTTTGCTCATATCAGCACGTCCTCGTACGCCTGGGCCGGGGTAGGATCGCGGGACTGCCGCGAGAACTCCACAGCATCCGCCAGCTCGGCGTTCACCTCCTCCTCAAGGGCGGCCAGGTCCTTCTCCTCAAGCCTGCCGGCCTTCACCAGGGCCTGCCCCAGCCCGGGGATGGGGTCGCGGGAGAGCCATGCTACCTCCTCGGCCTTGGTGCGGTATCCCCGCGCGTCGCTGCGGCTGTGCCCGGTGAAACGATAGGTCTTGAATTCGAGCAGCGTGGGCCCCTTGCCCTGGCGGGCCGCCTCCACGGCTTTTGCCGTGGCCCGGCGCACGGCCAGCACGTCCATGCCGTCGACGATCTGGGCCGGCACCCGGTACGCGGCGGCCCGCTCGGCCACGTCTTTGACCGGCGAAACCTGATGGTATGGAGTCGAAGCTCCGTAGAGGTTGTTCTCGCAGACGAAGACGATGGGCAGCTGCTGGACCGCGGCGAAGTTGAGCCCCTCATGGAAGGCCCCCTCGTTGGTGGCCCCGTCCCCGAAGAAACACACCGCCACCTGTTGGGTCTTTTTCAATTTGAAGGCCAAGCCCAGGCCAGTGACCACGGTGTTCCCGCCCCCGACGATGGCGATGGCCGGCAGCATGCCCACCTCCGGATCGCCGAAGTGCATGGACCCGCCCTTGCCCCGGCAGCAGCCGGTCTCCTTGCCGTACAGCTCGGCCATCGCCGCCCGGCTGCTGACGCCTTTGGCCAGGGCATGGCCGTGGGGCCGGTGGGTGGAGGTGATCCAGTCGTCGCTGTTGAGGCAGTCGCACACCCCTACGGCCACGGCTTCCTGCCCCTGGTACTGGTGCAGGGTGCCGGCGAGTTCGCCCTGGAGGAAGAGCTGGTACACCCGGTCCTCGAAGCGGCGCAGGAGCACCAGCTTGCGGTACAGCGCCCGCAGGTGCGCGGTGGTCAGTCCGTCGAAATCCTTCTTCGCCATAAGCTCCTCAGAATTGGCTGGTGTTACTCCGTTCTCCCCTCCGCGCCCCAACGTATGGGGTGCGGCGTAAGACTTGCTGCCTATCCCCAAGACCACTCCACGGGAGAATCCTCCAGGACCTTTTTCCCGCCGCTGTGCCAGTGTTACCCTTTCCCACTTCCGCCGTAAAGCTGGATCAGCCGGCGCACCTCGGCGGCCATTGCCTGTTTACCTATGTTCAGCAGGTCCGCCTTTTTATGTGAACCCAACACCTGGTGCGGGTCCACACTCGCCGGCCAGACAGCCACCCGGCCCCGGACCGCGTCAAGAAAGCGTTTTTTCAGGATGGTCCCCACGTTGAACTTCGCCACCCCGCCGGCGATGGCCCTGGGCACGGCCTGTGGCGGGAAACTGGTGCCCCCGTGCATCACCAGGGGCAGGCGTACCTCCTTGTATATGGCTTCGAGGTGGTCCAGGTCCACTGGGGCGTACCCAGCGGTGAGCAGGTGCACGTTCCCCACCGAGACCGCCAGGCAGTCGATGCCGGTCAGCCGGCAGAACTCTGCGGCCTGGGCCGGATCGGTTAGGGCCGCCGCCGAATCGTCGATCCCGCCCTCCACTGCGTCGGGCAGCCGTCCCAGTTCCGCTTCCACGCTGGCTCCCCGCGCATGGGCGTACTGCACCAATTCGCCCATCCCTGCTACCGCCTGCTCCCAGGACCACGCCGAACTGTCCACCATCACCGCATTGAATCCCGCATCGATCCCCCTTTTGGCCTGGTCGAGACTGTGCGCCTCGTTCAGCAACAGCGCCACCGGCATCCGCGCCCTTTGGGCCAGGGGCAGCCCCATGCCGGCGAGCACCTCGATTCCCCCCCTGTCCAACCACTCCTCCTCGGCCATCATGCAGCCAAAGCCCAGGATTACCGGAGCCCCCTCCATTTCGGCCGCCTCCATCACCGCCTCCAGCGAATAGTTGTCCCACGCCTCGAAGTACCCCACCGCGTACCCGCCGGCCTGTGCTCCGGAGACAAGCTCGGTCATTGTCACCAGCGGCATCAGTGGTCCCTCAGGAAGGTTTCGGCCTCTTCCCAGGTGAAGACCCCGGGAGTGCAGCCCAGTTTGGTGCAGGCCGAGGCGCCGAGGGCGCTGGCCAGCCGCAGGCAGTCGCGCAGCTCCCAATCGCGCAGCAATCCGGCGATCAGGCCGGCGGCGAAGGCGTCCCCCGCCCCCGAGCCATCCACCACCGGCAGGGCAAAGGCCGGCAGCTCCAGCACCTCATCCCCGTGCGCCGCCAACACCCCCTTCTCCCCCCGGGTGATCAGCGCCATCCCGCAGCCGGCCGCCAACAACCGCTCGGCCTGGGCGCGGGGCTCCACCTTCCCGGAGAGCAACTGCGCCTCGTGGTCGTTGGGGGTGAAGTAGTCCACCTCCGGCAATACCGGCGCCAACGCCTCCCAGCCCCCACCTCCTTGGGTCACCACCACGTCCAGCACCGTCTTCACCCCCTGCTTCCGGGCAAAGGCCAGCAACTCCCTCAATGCCCCCGGATCGAAACCAGGCAGGATCAAGTATCCTCCCAAACACAGCACCTCGGCCCCGGCCACCTGTTCGCGCGAGATATCCTCCACCCGGAAATCCGCATTGGCCCCAAAGGTGTGTACATAGCGCCGATCCTGGCCGCTGACCGGCAGGATCACCGTCTCCGAGGTGGGCGAGGACACATGCCGCAGTCCGGCGATATCCACCCCTTTATGCTTGAGATCCCGCGCGACGAAATCCCCGCCCGCATCCTGGCCCACCGCGCCGGCCACCCCGGCCCGCACCCCCAGCTTGACCAGGCTGGTGGCGGTGTTGGCCGCACACCCGCCCGAATCGTGCCAGAAGCCGCCGGTGGCCATCAACTCCCCCTCGGCCGGCAGCCGGGGCAGGGGCGGCACAAAGGTGTCGGCCACCAGCACCCCGGCGCAGACCACCTCGACGCTCATTTCAGGCGCCCCCGGAGCACAGGCCCACCCTAAAGGTCTTGATCTCGAAAGGCCCCAGTTCGAAGTCCAGCGTATCTCCCGACCAACTCAGAGGCCGTTCCTCCTCCTCGATCAGGTTAGTCTCCTCTGCCTTGCACAAGGGCCAGGCGAAGCGCAGTTTGGCCGCCTGCTTGCGCCCCTCGGTCTCGTACACCCGCACCACCGTGCCCCCTGGCGTGGCCCGCAGCGCCGAGACCGCCACGCTCTCGCCCTGCACTTCAATCAGGCTCCAGCGTTTGGGCAGCCGGCCCCGATGTTTGGTAGCCTTCAGCACCACCAGCGGCCGGTTGTACTCCATGCCCCGCCGGGTGAGCTGCCCCTGCCGCCAGTCGCCCTGGTGCGGGACCAGGGCGTAGTCGAACTCGTGCTGCACCCCCAGCTCGTACCCGTCGGAGGTCTTGGTCTTGAAGTTCCAGCCGCCCCCCTCGCCGTAGCCCTCCTTGAGGGCCGTGCACTTGAGCAGGGAGAGCAGCATTACCCCGCCCTCGACGTTGTTCCCCGGCAGGCCGCGGTTCAGCACGGCCACCCCCTGCTTCCCGTCCCCGTAGTCCATCCAGTGCTGGGCCGGGAACTCCCCGGCGGGCCGCTCGATGGCCCCAAAGGGGATCTCCTGGGTGATGGCCCCTTCTGGCAGATTGGTGGGCAGGGCCATGCGGTAGCGCACCCGCTCGTCCTGGTTGAGCAGGGTGGTATGGATGTCGATGCGCGGCAGGCCGGCCCAGAGCCGGATGCGGGTGGAGAAGTGCCCCTTGCCAAAGGCGAAGTTCACGTGGTAGTCCATCCGGGCGAAACCGCGGCTCACCCGCCCGTCCCCCCCGTAGTGGTGGGAGAAGGCGGCGCGGCTGTCCCCCTCGGCCGGCAAGGGGTGCAGGCGGTTCATGGGGTAGAGGGCGTCGCCCTTGCAGTGGCCATTGTACTCCCAGAAGTTGCCGTTGTCCAGCTCCCGGACCACCGTGCCCCCGTACGGCCGGGCCGGGTCGATCACCTCCCAGCCAGTGCGCTTGTCGCGCAAACTGCGGATGGCCCCGGTCCACGAGTCGATCTCCAGGCGGAAGAACTCGTTCTCGATCACGTCGGTGTGCACGTCGGCGGTGATAAAGGTGATCTGGTTGGTGGAGAGGGTGGACTTGGCCGGCGGAGCAGCAGTCGGCACCACCCGGTACACCTCGTAGCCCAGAGAGGGCACCCCACGGGCGATGAAAAGCACCGTGGCCCGCTTAATCCCCCCGCCCGGGTACCGCTCGCAGGCGACCAGGTCGCTGGGCACCACGTGGCCGGCGCTGTCGCGCACCTCCACCTCAAAGACATTCGGTGCGCTGTACCCGATCCGGCACTGGGCCACATCGTCCCGCTCCCAGCTCAGGGGGTTGAAGACCACCGCCGGGATGCCCTCGCCGCTGGTGTCGACCTGGCTGACCAAATGGTCGAAGGAAGTCTCCAGGCATTCCCTGGCCCCGGCGTCGGCCACTTTGTAGCGGTCGATGGTGTGGTGGTACACGACGTCCACGTGGGAACCGCAGATGATGTCGTGGAACTGGTTAAAGAGCACTCCTTCCCAGGTCTGCGCCAGTCGGTTCGCCTGGGAATCGCCGCCCAAGAGCGCCGCCAGGGCATCGGCCAATTCTGCATCGACCAGGGCGTGCTCCACCCGGCGGTTCCACTGCTTGACCGCGATGCGGGCGCTGTAGCAACCCTGGAAAACCGGGTTGCGGTCCCCTTCGTGGATGGGGAACTGGACGCTGTCCTTGATCTGGGCGTAGTATTCGGCGGGGGTGGCGATGCGAAACTCCACATCGTCGAAGGCGCGGTTGTACTCGGCGAAGAGTCGGCCGATCTCGGGCTGGGTGTGGCTCAGGTCCGCCCCGCTGACGGCCAAGAGGTGCGGGGTCTGGGCGTGCTGCTTAAGCAGGGCCAGGCGCAGATCGGCGAACTTTTTGAACTCGTGCAGGTTACCCGGCGCCGGGAAGAGCACGCAGTAGGTGCTGCGCTCCCAGTGACAGAAGAGCCGGGTCCCGTCCAGGCCCTGCCACCAGTATTCGGTGGGCCCGTCGAATTCGCCCAAGCGCTGGAAGACGTTGTGATCAAAGCCGCACTTTGCCATCAATTGCGGGATCTGCGGGTGCTGGCCAAAGGTGTCCAGGAGCCAGCCGGTGCGTACCTCCACCCCCAGCTCCCGCCGGCACCAGCCTTTGCCGGCGATGACCTGGCGGATGAAGGACTCCCCCGAGGGGATGTTGACGTCGGGCATGGCGTGCATGCCGCAGGTGATCTCCAGCCGGCCCTCCCTGATCATCTCCTCGACGAAGGGCCGCTCCTCGGGATGGGCGCGGAGGAAGGGCTCAATGTAGCAGGTCTGGTCGAGCACGAACCTGAACTGGGGATCGGCCCGCATCGCTGCCAGGGCCCCCAGGGCCACGGAGTAGCCGATCTCGAAGGTCTCGTCGCGGGTGAGGAAGACCTCGGCGTCGTAGTGGGTGTGGGGCACGTAATGGACGATGTATTTCATCGCGATCCTCTCTTCAGCTCAGGGCCGGCGGCGCTGCGAAGTACTCGGGGCCGGCAAAATGGGGAAACATCCCCAGCCGGTCCATCTCTTCCTCGGGCCACACCAGCCCAGTCTCGCAGTAGGAGGTGGAGCCGTGGCCCGGCGGGCTCAGTTCGGGCCGGGAGAGCAGATCGGCCCGCCACCAGGCGCTGCGGTGGCGGAAGCAGGTCCCTTTTTTCAGGATCTTCTCGGCGAATTCCACCATGTGGGGAAAGCCCCGCTGGAACTCGGCCCCAGGCCCGAAGCGCAACAAGGCCCCCAGGCCCGCCCCCTCCTGCTGGATCTCGGAAATGGACAGAGGCGCCCCTCCCTTCCAGGCCATGCTGTCGCTGTTGGGGTCCACCATCACCCATTTGCTGTATTCGGGAAACCACACCTCGGCGACGAAGTGGCCGTCTCCGGTATTGATCCCCCCGGTCACCGCGGCGCAGCGGGCCGGGATGCCCAGCACCTGGCAGCAACTGACCAGGGCCGCGGCGTAGTGGACACACATGGCGATGGGCCGCTGACCGTGGTGGCCTCGCTGGTGCGGCCCCCACTGAAGGATGGTCAGGGCATCCCAGGGGGTGTACTGGGCCGCCCGCCCCGAGCTGGTGTGCTCCCAACTAGAAGCCAGCCAGGTGGAGAGGGCCTGCACCTTTTCTAATGGGGTCGCGGCGCGATGCACGGGGGCAGGCAGCGCCTCCCGGAGCGCCGCCACCTTGGGATGCCGTGGGTCCTCCCACACCAGGGCCGGCGGGGCGGGGTCTTTGCCCTCGGCGAGGCGCACCCGCAGCAGGTACTCCCCGCGCTGGGCGCAAAGGCAACCCATCCCCTCATTGCGCCAGTTCACGCCGCCGTCGTCACTGACCCAGCTCTGCGGCTGGGCATGGCCTCCCTCCAGGGCCAGGGACCAGGCATTCATCGCCTGGGCCTCCGTCCAGAACTCGAAGGTGTTGGAGCCCGGCTTGAGCATTGCCGCGGCCAGGGGCACCTGGTACCAGGTGTCCCCGGCTGCCGCAGGAGCAATGGGGGGAAGCGGGGTGCCGTTGACCTGGAGCCGCAGCGGCTCACGGGTATCCGGCCAGGGCCGGGCCAGGAAGTACAACACCGCCGGTGCCGCGGTGGCCGGCAACTCCAGCACCTTGCGGGCCCGCCGGAAACGAGTCAACTCCTCGCCCTGGGTGGGGATCACGTGTCCTTTTTCGCTGTGGCAGAGACGGCTCATCTCCTAACCCACCTCCACCTTGACCTCGTCCCGGTCCAGAAAGCTGTCGTGCTCCACGAAGATGCGCACGGTTTCCCCCGGGTTGGCCAGCACCGAAAACCGACTCCGGCCGATCTCTCCCTCTGTCCTTTCGATGTTAACCTTCAGCGAGGCCGCATCCTGGGCGACCTTCACCGCCTTGCGGGTGGAGCCCCTGAGGGTGAAGTCCGTGTTAATGACCCCCACCACGGTGATGTGGTAGGTGTTCTCCGGGGTGTCGTTGACGAAGAGGATCTCGTCGGCGCTGCCCTCTACCCCGGCGTCCTTGAGCTTCTGGCCGCCGCAGCCCCCCAGGGAGCCGCAGGCCAGCACTGCCGCCAGCAGCCACTTGCCCATCTTCTTTACTCCTTTTTATCTCAATGAAGCGCCTTCTTCGAGCACCAGGTGGCGGTCCGCCTCCAGCCCATAGAGTCGGTCCACCGCGCCGGAAGGCCAGCGCACCTCCAGGCTGTCCACCCTGGCGTATGGTCCCAGGCCGAAGTGGACCCGCGGGTCCTGCCCGCCCAGGAAACTCGAGCCGGCGATGACCTCGCGCACCTGTCGACGGCCTCCGGCAGAAAGACTGACGCGCGCCCCCACCCCGTCGCGGTTGCTCCGGCGGCCGACCAGGCGCAGCATGAACCAGTGGCCGGCGGCCCCCTCGTTGCGTAGCAGGGTGGGGTAATGGTCGAGGTTGAGGAGGAGCAGGTCCAGGTCCCCGTCCTCGTCGTAATCCCCGTAGCAGGCGCCCCGGCTCACCCGGCGCTCCCGCAGGGCCGCCACCCCCTTCACCTCGCCGAAGGTGCCGTCCCCCAGGTTGGCGAAGAGTTGGGCAGGCTGCCGGTAGGTCTCCTCGTTCAGGCGAAGCCGGTCGATTTGGGGGTAGGCGTGGCCATTGGCGATAAAGAGGTCCAGATCCCCGTCGTGGTCGTAGTCGAGGAAGCAGGTGCCCCACCCCACGTAGGGCAGGCTCTTGTCCGCTAGTTTGGCCTTCATGGTGACGTCGAGGAAGAAGCGCCCCTCCAGGTTGCGGTAGAGGGTGTTGTAGTCGTCGGCGAAGTTGGTGACGACGAGGTCCAGGTACCCGTCGTTGTCGTAGTCCCCGAAGGCCGCCCCCATGCAGGCCTGTCCCTTGCCTTCGATGTTGTACGCCACCCCGGCCTGGAGGGCCACCTCGCGGAAGCGGCCCGCCCCCTCGTTGTGATAGAGCAGGTTGGGGGTCGAATCATTGGCGATGAACAGGTCCGGCCAGCCGTCGACGTCGTAATCGCCGAAGAGCACCGCAAACCCGTAGTACTGGCCCCGGTCCTCCACCCCGGCCACCGCCGTGACCTCGCTGAAACGCCCGTCTCCCTCGTTGCGGTACAGGTGGTCCGCGGCGCCCCGCAGGCTGCGCGGGCCGCAGAACACCTCCACCGAATGCCACTGGCAAAACGGGCGGTTCCGGCGCTGCAGGTGCGGATCGAAATCCACGTAGTTGGCCACGTACAGGTCCAGGTCCCCGTCGCGGTCGTAATCCCCGAAGGCCGCCCCGGTGCTCCAGGCCGGATCCCCTACTCCAGCGCTGACCGAGACCTCGCTGAATCCCCCTTTCCCCTCGTTGCGATAGAGTTTGTTGGGCCCGGAATTAGTGAGGTACAGGTCCGTGTCCCCGTCGTTGTCGTAGTCGGCGGCCACGCACCCCATGCCCCAGCTGGTGTCACCCAGGCCGGCCTGGACCGTGACCTCGGCAAAGCCGCCCTTGCCGTTGTTGCGGAAAAGGGCGTCGCGCCAGGGGGGATCGTCGCGCCTCTCCAGGGACGAGCCATTCACCAGGTAGATATCCAGGTACCCGTCGCCGTCGTAGTCCAGCAAGGCCGCCCCCCCGCCCTTAGCTTCGAGGATGTGCCATTTCTCCGGCCCCCCCGAATGGTGCTGCCAGTCCAGGCCGGCTTGGCGGGACACGTCCACAAAGACCTGGACCGGCGCCGGGGCTGGCTCGGGCACCGGAGCCTTGCACGACCACAGGCACAGGGCCCAGAGGAGGGGGCTCTTCATCGTCCGTCCCGGGATTGGGCCGGGAGGGCTTTGAGCTTCTCCAGTCCCGCGCTCGCCGCCTCCAGCCCCGGGTCCAGGACCAGGGCCCGTGCATAGGCTTCTTCGGCGCCGGTATAGTGGCCGTCCCGCCCGTAGACCTCTGCCAGGCGCAGCCAGGCCCGGGGATCCCGGGGCTGGGCCTCGGCCTGGGACAGCAGTCCGGCCGCGTCGCCCTTGCCCAGGGCCTGGAAACGCGCCAGGGCCTCTTCGCCTTCTTGAATCCGACCTTCGGCCAGGTAGAGCTGGCCCAGGTTGAGCCAGGCCAGGGCCGAGGTCGTGTCCAGGCGCACGGCCTGCTCCAGCAGCGCACGCGCCTCGTCCAACCTTCCCTCCCCCCGGCAGAGGATGGCCAACTGGCACAAGGCCTCCAGGTCCTCTGGATCGCCTTCTAGCTGGCGCCGGTAGAGCGCCTCGGCCTCGGCCGGGCGGCCCTGGTACTTATAGAGGCTGGCCAGCCTTTGGCCGGCGGCCTTCAGCCCCGGGTCCACGGCCAGGGCCCGGCAGTAGGCAGCCTCGGCCGAATCGAGGTCTCCCCAGTGGGTGTAGAGATTGCCCAGGCCGTAGTGGTAGACCTTCTCCCCGGGCGAGATCTGCGCGGCCCGGCGGGCCTGGCGCAGGGCCTCTTCGAGCAGGGGGCCCTGGTGGGTTTTCAGGTACTGGCTGAGACAGTACTCGGCGCCGGCGTAGCAGACCTCGGCCCGGCCCGTGTCGAGCCGGCTGGCCTGCCTGAGCATCTTTCCGGCCAGGGACTCCTCTCCCATTCCCAAGTAGGCGCGGGTCAGTCCGGTGTACGCCCGCACCGAATCCTCGGACCTGGCCAGTCCTTTTTCAAAAGCCTCCCGGGCCAGGGCGTAACGCTGCTCTCCCAGGCGCTGCTCTCCCAGGCGGTTGTGGAGCTCCAGGCCCGGCGAGGGGGGCGGGGCCTCGCCACTGCCCCGGCAACCGCACCACAGCAGGACTACCGCCAGGGGCGCAGCCGGATGCCTCCACCTGCGGCGCCGGGGAAGAGGGGACACCGTTCACCTCTTTCAGGCAAGAAAGGGGGGTCAGTAGGCCACGGCGATGATCCCGAGGTGCTGGGCGTCGCGGGCGTCGGCCTTCACAAGTATACGGTACAGGTAATTGCCCGGCGGGGCCAGGGCGCCATCGCCGGTCCGGCCGTCCCAGGCCCACTGAAAGATGCCGCTCTGCAGGACGCCCTGCTGCACCCGGCGGAGCTGGCGGCCGGACAGGTCGTAAATGATCAGGCTGGTCTGGACCGGAGCGGTGAGGTTGAGCAAGGCATAAGAGATGCTGGCCTGCTCGTTGATCCCGTCGCCGTTGGGCGTGAATAGGGACGGCTCGACCCGCACCGAACCAATGATCTGGTCGGAAAAGGGCATGGTCACCGAAACCCCCGTGCCGCGGTAGGCGTTGGTCGCGTCCCCGGAGTCCACCAGCTGGCGCACCTCATCCCGCTCCCGGTCGTAGATCCGGCCGCTGAATTCGGTCCCGTAACGCACCACCTTCGCATCGAAGACCACCTCCAGCAGCTTCTGGGTGTCCTGGGGGCCGAAGCGGGGGAAATGCACTACCAGCCCGTGGTCAAGGAGCTCCGGCGGGTAGACCTGCAGGTCCACCGGCTGACCCTCGATGCGCACAGTGCGTACCCGGGTCGGCCGCACGAAGGTCTCGATCTCCAGGCTGTCGAAACCCAAGTCTGACTCCCCAAGGGTGGGGCGCAGGAAATAGGTAAAGGTGGTGTCCACCCCGGCCGCCACCTCCCGGGGGAAGATCTCGGCGACTGCCGCCTGGGCGCCGGGCGGCTTGGAGAAGTCGAAGCCCAGGGCTTCCAGCCGGCTGCCCGCGGTGGTGGTGGAGGAGAAATCGACCCGGAACTGGAGGTAGCGCCGCGGCCCGGGCGACACGATGGGGGCCCCGGCGTTCCCTTGATCGAAATCGTAGGGCGGCGACCAGAAACTCCAGTTCTCGGTGTCGTAGGTAACGGGACCCCGCTGGGTATTGGGGACCTTGAGGTAGTCGTCGTAGTTCAGGGGTGTGCCATCGACATTCAGGGTGGAGAGTTCGTCGCCACGGCCGGTGTTCCACCAGTAGACATTGGGATCGTCGTCCCGGCCCGTGCGGGTGCGGATCGACACCCTGGCACCCGGATCGGCCCGACCCTGCCAGTGCAGCCGCCCCCAGCTGGCCTCCCTGCCCGGCAGTTCCGGGGCGACCTGGGAGATGTCGATGATCTCCGAGACGTAGCTGGCCTCCGGGACGTAGCCTTCGCCGTAGATCTCGAACTCGGCGATCTCCCAGGGCTTGGGGCGGCTCACTCCCCCGGAGGCGCTGTAGAAGGCCTGGGACAGGAGGGAGACGTACCGCACCGGGCGAACGGGAAAGACCGTCTCCACCACCGGGTTCTTGTTCTCTGTCTCCTGCCGGATCCCCTCCCAGATTGGGATCCCGTCTCGGTCGAGCTTGGCCGGATCGCCGTCGTTGAGGTAAAGGGTGAAATAGTCCGCGTACTGCTCCTTGCGGTCAGGGTGGGTGTAGAACAGGATCCGGTTGACCGGAAAGACCCCTCCCAGGTCCACCGTGGGCCACACGCTGCCGTAGCCCCTTATGTCGGCGGCGAAGAAAAAGAAGGTGGAGATGTCCCCGTCCAGGGCGCGGAAGAACTGCTTGTCCCGCTCCCCGATGCGGGTGCGCTCCCAGCCACCCCGCTCCAGGTACCCCAGGCTGAGGTTGTAATCCGGGGTCACTAGGAACGGCGCGATGTACGTCCCCGAGGTGTCCAGCATTTCCAGGCCCCCCCCTTGAGGATAGAAGGACTCGGGCCGCCGGGCCGCCGCTTCGATCCAGGCGCGCCGGTCCACGGTCAGCCCTGGCTCCACGGACCAGGGACCATCCGTTTCGCCGATCACCAGCAAGGCGCGCCCCTGGGCCGGTTGCAGGCCCAGGCCCAGCGCAATCCATATACCCGCCAGTGCCAGGTGCAGAAGCCCCTTGCCTTTCATTGCGGCAGTCCTCCTTCAAAATACTGCTCGAACTGGTCGCGGACGAGCCGGGAATATTCCGTTCCGCGCGTCAAAATCTGCTGCTTGCGCCGTTCCTGGGCGGCGCCCGCCCGGTCGCCCAGCTTGGTGTAGAGCCGTGCCAGGTGGTTGTGGACCTGCTCCTCCTCGCCATTGTCCACCAGGCGCTGGTAGAGCTGCACGGCCTCCGAGTAACGGCCCAGGCCTTCGTACGCGATGGCCAGGTTGCGGCAGGCCCGCCGGTGGCTGGGCTGCCGGGCCAGCACCTGCTCGAATTGGGCCGCGGCCTCGGCAAAGGCGCGGCGCTTGAGGTACACTACCCCCAGGTTGTTGCGCAGGTCCCGGTGCTGGGGATCCCGCTCCAGGAGCCGTTGGTACTCCGCCTCTGCCTCCTGGCCTTTGCCCTGGAGGTCGAAGACATAGGCCAGGTTGTAGTGCGCCTCGAAGTGCTCGGGATCCAGCTCCAGGGCCCGCCTATAAGCGGCCTCGGCCTCGGCCAGGCGCCCGCTCTGGCGGTAGGCCCCGGCCAGGCCGTAGTAGTAGCGGGCCTGCCCCGGTTCCAGGGAGACCAGTTCCCGGAACAGGACCAGGGCCGTGTCGGTCAGGCCGCTCTCCAGGTACAGACCGGCCAGGTTGTGCCGAGGGCCCGGGCGGTGCGGAAAATGCTCGACCAGGAAGCGGTAATGGGCCAAGCTCTGGTCGCGATTGCCCAGCTCCGCCTCCAGCTCGGCCAGCTTGCAGCGGGCGTCGTAGTGGCCCGGATTCAGCTGCAGGGCGACCTGCAGTTCGCCGGTGGCCCGGGTAAGCAAGCCCTTGCGCGCGCACGCTAGCCCGGCGTAGAAATGCTCCTGCGCGTCGTCCTGCATAATCTGAGCCCCGGCGTTGAGCTGCCAGCCCAGCAGCAGCAAAACCGCCAGGGCCGGGGCCAGGGCCCGCCACTGACGGGCGGCGAAGCGCTCCTTCAACCACACCCCGGCCCAGCAGGCCAAAAGGAGGCAGGCGGGGACCACCGGCAGGCGGTAGCGATCGGTGACGAAAAAGGCGACCACCGCCCCGGTGTAGCTGAGGACAAAGAGCACCAGCAAGGGCGCCTTGCTGGCGCGGATGGCCAGGAAGAGCCCCAACAAACTCAGGGGGCCCAGCAGCCCGAAGGGGAAGGCGATCCCCCGCTGCCAGACCAGGGCCGCCAGCAGGGGCGAGTAGCGCCTGGCGAAGTAGACGTCGGTGTTGCGCCCCAACTCGCCCCCCTGCCAGAAAAGCCGCAGCTTATGGGCCAGCAATTCCAGGTACGCGAGGGGTTGCTGGCGGATGAAGGCAAAGGCGGCGCTCCAGAAGTAGGCCGATTTCTCGGAGGCCTTCTCCAGGCCGGCCCGCTGCGGTTGCTGGATGAACTCGTACCAGTCGGTTCCCGGCCGGATGCGCACGGTCTGTTCGTACTCGGGGTTGTTCCCCAGGTAAAAGCTGAGCCCCACATTGGCGGAGAGCACCACCCAGTCGCTGCTGACCCAGTAATTCCTCAGGGTGAGGCCACCGATAACGAGCAGGACGCCGGCGGCGAACAGGCCCGCCCGCCGCAGGCGCCTGCCCCACCGGCCCTCCTGCCACAGCAGCCAACCTGCGGCGCCGGCCCCAAAGGGCAGGACGCTGGGCACCGCCGCGGCGGACAGGCCCAGCAGGAGCCCGGCCCCGAAACAAAGGATGTCCCGGCGGAGAATCCGGGTCCCGCCCAGCAGGAGCAAAAGCCCCAGGTTCAGCAAGACGGCCAGCACCGGGGGCAGGAGCTCCCCCTCGAAATAGATCAGGGGGCCGTAGAGGGCCAGCAGGGCGCCGGCCACCAGGCCTACCCACTCGGAGAAGAGCCGCCGGCCCAGCAGATACAGGAGCGCGGCGCTGAGCCCGCCCAGGGCGAACTGGACCAGGCGGAAGGCGTAGAAATCGGCGCCCCAGAGCCGGTAGAGGAGCCCGAGAAACGAGGGATAGAGCGGCGATTGCCAGAAAGCTTGATCCCCCAGGCTGAAGACGGTGGCCAGTTGCTGGGCCTGCTGGAAATAGGTCTGGGCATCCACCACCGGGGCGTCGAAACAGGGGTTCCGGGACGCCATCTGCCCCAGGTAGACCAGCCGCCAGCCCCAGGCGAAGACGAGCAGGAGGGCCGCCCGCCCCCACAAAGAGCGCCAGCACCTGGAAACCAGTTCCTTGAACGCCATGGCTCAGTACACCACGCTGACCAGCCGGACCAGCTCGTTGTTCTCCCCCTGGTCGGTATCCACGTGCAGGCGACACAGGTAGATCCCCGGCGGCACCAGCTTCCCCCCGGGACCGCGCCCGTCCCATTCCAGCACCTGTTGTCCGCCGGTGACCAGGCCGGAGACCTCGGCCACCGATGTTCCGCTCAGAGTGAAGAACCGGGCCGCGATCCGGCGCGGCGCATCGATCTTCAGCAGCGCGGCCACCAGGCGCAGGCGGTCGTTGATCCCGTCGCCGTTGGGGGTGAAAGGATTGGGAACCAGTTCCAGGCTGTGGAGTACGCGGTTCTCGATGGGGATGAACACCGAGGTGCCGCTGCCCTGGAGTCGTTTCACCGCGTCTCCCGGAGAGGCCTGCTGCCAGGAGCCGGGGAGGTCGGCGCGGGCCACCGCGGCCGAAAAGCTGGTGCCGTTCAGGAAGATCCGGGAACGGAAGCGCAGCACAGCGGTCTCCCCCTCCACAAACACCGGGCCGCGGCGGCTGGCCGGCAGGGCGTTGTAGGTGGCCTGGGTCAGGGGATTGCCCTGTGGGTCCAGTTCCACCTCCTCACCCAAGAAGAGGAGGCGATAGTAGCGCACCGGGCCCTGCTCCTCGAAATTGAGCCCGGCATAGGCCCCCTCGTCCACTTCCTCCAGCACCTGCCCGCCGTCCTCGTCGGTGCCGTTGACCCGGAAGTATTTGATGCTGCCCCGCTCGCCGGGCGGCAGCAGGTGGTACTCCTTGGCGGTGAGGTTTCCCCCCTGCTTGTTGAGGGGGGCCTCGTCGCCCTCCTGGGCGATGCGTTGGTAGACTGGGGGGCGTTCTGGATCCCGGTCTAAAAGACGCGGCAGGTGGACCCAAAGGGAATCCGCCTGGGTGGGCCGGAGGTCGAGGGCCGCCCCAGCGGCATTAACCCAGCGCCCCTGGGCATCGGGTCGGTAGCGCTCTCCCAAGCCGGCGAGAAGATCTTTCTGGCTCCCTATGCCCAGCTCAACCAGTTCCATCCCGGTCTGGTGCGAGGCCTTCACCAGGATCTCGTCGAAGCGCCCGCTGCGCAGCCGCGCCGGCTGATCGACAAATAGAGGATGCAGATACAGAGAGAAGGTATCCACCTCGACGCTCTTGACCTCGACCTGGGGGGACACCTCGGCCAGGATCTGGCGGGCCAGGGGATCGGTGAACCGCACCACCAGTGAGTCCAGCGTGGCATAGGCGTTGGCCCCCTGCGAGCGCAAGCGCGCCTGGAGCTTGAGGTACTGCCTTGGGGTGGGTGAGAGGAAGGGATCCCCCGAGCGTTCGTAGGGTTTGCTCCACGGACTCCAGTCCACCCCCGCGGTGAAGGTCTCGGTGGAGTCGCCGCGCTGGAAGGCGGCCAGCTGGTTGTAGTACCTGTCGCGGGTGACCTCCTTGCCCCCCTTGTCGAAAAAGTGCTTGACCGGGATGAGCTCGTTGCCGGTCTGTGTGCGGATCTCGATACTGGTACCCGGCGGCGCCTCGCCGGCCCATTCGACGCTGGTCAGGTTGCGCGTTCCCCCCAGCTCGATCAGCGGCGAGGTAAGGGTCACCTCCGGGATAAAGCCCTCGCCAAAGAGCTGGATCTCCCCGATCTCGTACTGGGCCCCGTACTGGCCGGAGGCCTGTCCAGTGCCATCGACGTGTTTGAACTCGAAGTAGCGGACCCGCCGCGGCTCGAAGAAATCGACGAAGCGCTGAATCGACGAGTTGTTGATGGTGCGTTCCGGCGGGCTGATGGGCTCCCATAGCAGGGAGCCGTCCGAGGCCGTTGCCCCATCCGAAACCCGGACCGTGTACCCCAGCAGGGCGCGCTGGGGAATGACGCGATAGGAATCCATCCAGAATTGAGTGCCCAGATCCACCGTGAGCAGGCCTCCCCGCTCACTCCCCGGCCCTGCTTCGAGAAAGGTCTGGGCCTTCCAGTAGGAGCGGTAGTCCCCGTCGAAGGCATTGGCCGGGATATGGCCTTCCAGGCCGCTCACCTCGATCCTACCGCCGCGCTGGGGGATGCCGAGGGCCACGTTGTCGCCCACCGAGGTCACCTCCACGTCGGCCAGCCGCGGTCGCTCGCGGCGGAAGTAGCGCACCTCCCCCTGCCGCTCGGGCGCCACTCCCTCGAACTCGGTGCGGGTGGACTCGATTTGGGCGCCGTCGAAGGTCTTGAGGACATAGACCACCTCGCCCCGCTGCTGGGCCGGCAGGGCCTCGTATTCTGCCCGGCTCACCCGGGCCGCCCTGCCCTTCCTGCTCTCGGTGACCACCAGGCGCACGTACTGGATGGGCGACCCGGTGTACTCGGGATCCGCCCTGGCATCCGGCCTGAGAGGGAACTCGAAGAGCCGCTGGTCGCGGATGCCCTGGGTGGTGCCGCCAATGGAGCGGTACTCCAGGGTCTGGCGGTTGCCAAAGGCAAAGTCGCCGTTGGAGACCAGGACCCGGAACTGCAGGAAGGGATCGCCCAGCTCTTCGCCAACAAAACGGACGATCACCTTCTCCGCCGAGACCAGGCGCCCCAGGTCGATCTCCAGCCACCAGTCGCTGGAAGGGCGGTCCAAGTCGGGCTCCCAGAAGGTCCTCAGGCGGTCTTCGCCCCTGTCGATGGCCCAGGCTGCCAGGGACAGATTCGAACCGGCCCCCTTAATGCCGCCCCGGGCATAGAGGTCGTTGCCCGTCTGAAATACGTCGGTGTAGAAGTCCTTGGTCTTGCCCTCGATGAAATGGCTAAAGGTGGGCGCGCCGCTCACGGCGTCGATGCGCTTTTGGATGAGACGGGGGCTGATCCTGCCCTCGGGCCCCACCTCCACCACGTCCTGCCGGATCTCGCCGAGGGGCTGCTGGAGGTCCCCCAGGCTCCATTGCTGCCACTCCTGCTGGGCACTCACCACCAGCCTCTGGCCCTCGAGCCTGAAGCCCTGGGCCCAGGCCTGCCCGACGAGGACCAGGAAGAACACCACGAGCCCACTCCGCGCCTTCACCGCCTTCGCCCCTTCCATACCGCTTGCCTCCTCGTCGCAGCCCGAGACATAAAACGAGCGAGGAAGGCCGCCGCGGCCTCCCTCGCTCGCAGTTTCAACTACCCCTGAAACGCCGGCGCAGCCAGCGGCGGCTCACTGGAAGCGGGATTTGATCCGCCCCCAGGTATTGGTCTCCACCGCGGTGCCCTTAAACACTCCCTCTTCGAGAGGGGCCAGCAGGAAGTCGCTGGCGTTCACCCCGTCGCAGCAGGGGCCGCCGGTGATCCAGTACCCGTCATAAGTGGTGCTGCCGTCCGCGTTGACGCGCTGGGCCTTGGCGCCGTCGTAGTCCGAGACGATCCAGTTCATGCCGATGATCTCGCCCTCCTCCAGGGTGCTGGGAGTGCTAGTGGCCGGGCCACGGAAGTCCATATCATCCCACACTGTGAAGGACATCTCGTAGTAATAAGTACTTTCGCCGAATTGCTCGCCCTTAAAGGACCAGGCGAAATCGAAGTGGGGCGGGTCGTCCTGCCACTGGCCGGTATTGCCGCTCTGCACGTCCCGGTCGCCCACCGGGGGCACGGCGATGGACCACCACTGCAGAGTGGAGTTGGTCGCCCGCTCGCGCTCCTCAGCGCTGGCCCCTTCTGCGGTGCCGTACTCGGCTACGTAGGGGGAGCCGGCGTGGTCGCCGTCGATCCAAAACTCGAAGTTGTCGTCCGCGCAGTTGCAGCTGCCCGGGTCCGTGTTGTCGCGCTCGTGGAAATCGTCGAAGACCTGGGTGGCGGCAAGGATCTTGTCGCTGGCGTCGTTGTACCCGATGATGCCGCGAAAATCCAGGTCGGACTTATCGATAGGATTGCTGTAAAGGGACTCGTGGGTGTCCTCGGGCTTAATCACGTAGACTTCCGGGACAATCCTCCATTCGTCGAGCTTGCCGTCAATGATCGGCATGGCTTTGTCAGGCCATTGGAAGGCCAGAAAGATGCGATCGGCGGGCACGTGGGCCCAGGCCGTAGTCGCCAGCCCCAGGATCGCAAGGGGCAACCAAGGCTGTCTCTTTTTTGTCATCGCTCGTCCTCGTACGCTTTACGCGCAGATTGGGTTCATTTGAGTTCGTGACTGCATCGCTCGGCATATCCCTTGCGGCTTTCGGCTGTCCCCTACCACCTCCTTTTCGGAAAAACGGCCAAGACGCGGCCAACACCCTTGTAACAAGGGTGCGGATAATTTTGTAGCAAAATATTGCGACCGGGTATGGGGTTGTCAAGTTAAAGTTTGACAAAGCTTAAGACCCCGACCTATACTTTCAGTTGCGCAGCAGGGTCGGTTTCGGCTGCCAGCGCTTCATCCATTTGCTTCCCTGAGACCGCTGCGGCGGAATACTCTGGAAAGCGTCGAGCAATGAACTTTGGCAGATTTTTCCTCTATCTAATCCGATTTTGGTTTTGGTGCGGAGCGCTGATTTTCGCGCACCAGGGACTGGCAGTGCAGACCATCGTCATCGGCGGCGCGGAACACCCCTGGCAGCAAGGGGGGGGGGATGAAAAAAGCTCGCCTCCTGCGCTGCCCCCTGATTTTCCCCTCACCGCGCGCAGCGCCGGCAAGGGCAATGCCCCGGGCGGGATCGTCGACTTTGAATCCGCGCCGGGCCGGATCTCTCCCACTCAGATCGATCCGGCGCGCAACGTCTTTGACCTCATCCGCGAACAGGGGGGCCTTCCCCTCATCTCCTCGCCCAACGTCGGCGACATCGCCCCGGCCGAGCTGGACCGGATCCTGGGGGGCATCATCGACGGCAGCGAGACGGTGTACGTGCGCAAGAGTTCGCCCACCAAGAGGAACGTCAACCCCCTGGGCGAGCACATCGACATCGACTTGGGCGAGCGCTTCGGCATCGACCGCATCCGCTTCTTCCCCAGTTCCTTCTTCCCCAGCGACTTCCTCAAGGCCTACGAGCTCAGCGTCAGCGACGGCACTCCGGCCAATCTCACCGAGTCCGGCTCGCCCCTGTGGACCCTGATAGCCCGCGACGAGGACAACACCCAGTCCGACACCCAGGTCGCCATCCCGCTCCAGTTCGTCCGCCACCTGCGCCTGACCTCCCTCACCACGGTGGGTTTCGAGGTGGACGAGATCGAGCTGTACGGGCGGGGGTACGTACCCGCCAGCCGTTTCCTCTCCGATGTCTTCGACCTGGGAGAAAAGAAGGCGGTTTGGGGCCGGCTCCGCTGGGCCGCCCAGGCCATTGGCGATCCGCGCAAGTCGCGCCTCTTCGTGCGCACCCGCACCGGCGCCGTGCCCACCACCCTGATCTTCACCCGCACAGTGACCTCGCGCGGGCTGAGCGAGGAGCCTTTCCGCTTTGCCCTGGACCAAATCTCCTACGAGCGGGCCGAGGTGGGCGGGGCGCTGATGCCGGTGCAACTGCCCTCCCGGCGCCTCTCGCCGACGGAGTACCGGGCCCTGGTCCTGGAGGTGAAGGACTGGCTGGAGGGTGCCGGCGCCAGCTACACCCTGGTCGGGGGGGAGCCCCAGCCCGGGCGCGCCGCGTACGAGGCAGCCGCTGCCGAGGCCCAGGACACGGTCTCGCTGGGGGCGACCCAGATCCCCCCGGATATCTACAAAGGCCTGAGCCGCGCGGTCAGGGCCTGGATCGCGGAAGGCGGGGCCCAGTACTTCCGGCGCGCCAATATCGACGAGGAGGTGCCTTATGACCGGAAGGGCAATCTGCTGACCGCCGCCACCTACAACGCCCTGCCCGCTGAGGAGCGCGGGCCGATTCTAGACGACAACGAGCACTGGAGCCCCTGGTCGGCGCCCTATCCGGCCGAAGGAGGGCAGCAAGGCGTCCAGATCACCTCACCCGCCCCGCGCCGCTATTTCCAGTTCGAGGTCCGCTTCGAAAGCGATCTCGACGCGGCCCAGAGCCTCGACTCCCTGAGCTTCGAAGTCTCCACCCCTCCCCTAGCCCAGAAACTGCTGGCCGAGATCTTTCCCCGCGAGGTGGCCCCGGACCAAAACGTGGAGTTTACTTACGCGGTGCGCCCCCTGATCGACCCGGCCGGCGACCTGGGTTTCGACAGCTTCGAGATCCGCACCCCGGTGCCCATCCAGCGCTTGGTCGAGATCCGGTTGCTCGAGGCCGACGGCCAGGTTAGAGCCTCCCAGGCCTTCGGCGAGCCAGTGGAGGGTTTGAATCTGCCCCTCCAGAAAGGGGATTTTGCTCTGGTGGCCGTCGGCGAGGACCGCTTCCGGGTGCGCTTCCCGCGGGTCGCCAACAGTAACTCGGTGCTCCAACTCCGCTTCGCTACCGCGGTCCTGCGTTACGGCACCACCTTTGAGGGCTGGGCCTTCGACGAGCAGAGCGCGGGACTGCCCCAGCCGGCGGTGGCCGGCAATGTGGCCAGCCTGGGCGAGGGCGACGCCGACAACCTCTCCGGGCTCACCGTGCTAATCGACCTGAGCGGCCAGCTCTTGAGCGGGGTTAGCGCCTTTCCCAACCCCTTCACGCCCAATGGCGACGGCCGCAACGACCGCACCGAGATCCGCTACGACGTGCTCAAGGTCACCGAACCGGCCTCGCTGTCGGTCCAGCTCTACACCCTGGCCGGCGTCTACCTCCGGACCCTCCACGCTATCGGGGTCCCCAGCGGCCGCTATGCCGTCCCCTGGGACGGCACCGACGGCAGGGGGCAGGTGGTGCCTCCGGGCCTCTATCTGTTCCGGGTGAAGATCCGGGCCGATGCCCGGGCCGAGGAAAAGGCGGGCGCGATCGCGGTGGTCTATTAGCAAGGGAGAGTTCGGCATGAAAAAATGGCTGCTGTGGGCGTTCCTCCTCTGTGCCAGCGCCGCCATGGCCCAGAGCCGCGGCCCCCGCGCCGGCGCCACCGAAGGCACCGCCATCCTCACCCTCCAGGGGCCGGGCGTGCTCTTCAACGCCCTGGACCCGGCCGTGCGCCGGTGGTACGTGCCCCAGGAGCTGTACCGAGAGTACCAGTGGCGCCAGTGGGAGTACACTAACTACGCCCGTAACCTCTTCCAGCGCTACGTGGACATCAACCTGCAGGGCGACTACTTCTACGACCTGTACGGCCGTTTTGTCACCCGCGGCTGGCTGATCTACGACCACACCCAGACCCAGCCCCAGAACCAGTTCGGCAATTCCCTATTTAAGGACTCCCGGTTTTCCAGCTGGTTTAACAGCTTGGTGATCTCCTCGGATGCCCGGGGCCAGTACTATTATGCCCTCAGCATTAGCAACCGGCTGCGCACCACCCTGACCCCGATGACCTTTTCCAAACCCCAGTTCGACGGCCTGCAATGGGACCTGGCCTCGGACAAGTACGCCGCCACCATCCTTTACTCCCGCGTCAACGCCCCGGGGGGCAGTGCCGCCGACCCACCCATCCGCTTCACCAACAACACCTCCCTCTTCGGGGGCCGGGCCACGGTGCAGGTCGGGGACTTCGTCACCCTCGGCGCCACCATGGTCAACAGCCACCAGTCCCACACCCAGCTGTCGAGCTTCGAAAGCAGCCTCATTAAGGGCGAACTGACCGTGGACCAGAACGAGCGCCCCGTCTCCTGGGTGGAGGTCATCCTGCGCGACGATTCGCCCGAGGACGGGGTGGGCGGAGCCTCCTACTTCCAGGGAGGGTCGGACTTGACCGTCACCTACCTGGACGGCTTCTCCGAAAGCGCTAGAGAGATCGGCTTCGAGCCGGTGATCGAGGGCGGGTTCCAGCGCGCCGGCTTTCTGGCCGCGGACGGCCGGGAGCCCATCCGCATCCGCTATGACCTGGACAGCCCCGACTTTGTCTCCAATGCCCACGGCGACAAATCCGAGATCACCGCGCTCCGCTTCCGACTGGCGGTAGGCAACGACTACCAGGTGTGGGCCAACTCGGACCGCCAGACCTCGCGCGGCACCGGCGGGGTGGGCTCAGCCGGCGAGCAGTCCGTGCCCCTGTTGGTCGCCCGCGCCCCGGGCAACGTCAGGGACAACTCCAACCTGCGCATCCTGAGCTTCGATTACGGGCTGCCCACGGCCAACCAGATCTACGGCGGCACCGTCGAGGTGCGCAACGTGCTGGGGTGCAATTTCTACGGCGAATATGATCTCTCCTACAGGTATCGCATGTACCCCAATCCCAACCTGGTCACCCACGACGGCGTTTCCGGGGTGGTCGGCAAGCGGGCCGCCCCAGCCTGGATGATGAACCTGACCAAGCAGGACTATCCCTTCTTCGCCATGGGCGAGGCCTTCAGTATGGACAACAACTATTCTACCACCAGCCTGGTCGCCCAGGACACCCCGCGGCCGGGCTTTGTCGATTACGGCGACACCCGCCGCCTCTTCGAGTTCGTCGACGACAACGACGACCAGGACCGCTTCCCCGACAACCAGCGCATCGACTGGCTGACCGGCGACAACGAGGTTTTTCCCGGCTGGGACGAGAACAATGACTTCATCTCCGATTTCAACCAGAACGACAACCGCCGCAGCCGGCGCCGCAACGAGATCCCCGACTACGAGGAGCCCTTTCTGCGCTACAACGTGGACCGCCCCGAATACCTCTTTGGCATCGACGCCAACAACAACGGCTGGGTGGACCGCTTCGAAAACGACGAGGATCCCGACTACCCCTACCGGCGAGACCACCAGGGCTACAACGCCTACACCGGCTTTTACCTCACCCCCGAGGTCCGCCTGCTGGCCGGCCGCATCGACGAACGGCTGCTCTCCGAGGACCGCCGCAACCGGACCAACTACTTCATGGCCACCGTGGAAAGGGACTACCCCGGCCTGGGCCGCCTGCGCTTCTTCGACCTGGCCAAGCGCACCAAAGACCAGATCCCCGAGAACCTCTTCCAGTGGGTGTACCTCACCGCTGAGTCCGAGGGCGAACTGCGCCGCGTCGCCGACCCGCTGCTCTTCGCGAATGCCTGGAGCAACTCCTTTTGGCTGGGCTTCGACTACACCGGGATACGCGAGCTGAAATTCTCCCACCAACTCAAATTCGACCTCACCCACGTCCTGCTCGACCGCCAGGAGCGCCAGCTGCGCGGCTTCAAGTCGGACGAGCACTTCTTCGGGCTGATTAACAAGGCCGGCTACCGTCTGGCCATCGGCCGCATCCAACTCGAACCGCGCTGGAAGAGCGAGTACCGCCACCAGTCGCGCGACTTGGTGAGCGCTCGCCAGCGCGAGGAAGTGAACGAGCTACTGTCCCTCATCGGCCGCTTTCCGCTGCTCAACCACACCTTTATCGAGGGCGGCACGGAACTGCTCTGGTTCAAAGACCTGAAGGACGAGCGGAACGACTTTGTTAGTCGGGTCCTGGCTCTGCAGTTCTCCAATTCCGTGGCCTACCAGGGCTACAACCTGATCACCCAGCTGGGGTTGAAACTGGATCACCGCAACCCGCGCGGCCAACAGGGCACCACCACCAGCGAGTCTTTCATCACGGTGTTCGCAGGACTGGGCGAATGATGCGGCCGCAACGCCCCTGGTGGTGGGCCCTGCTCTTCTCGCTGGCCGCCTGCGCTGGAGACCGCGCCCCGGAGCGCCCCGTCGCCCAAGTGGGCGAGGAGTTCATCGCCGCCGAGGAGGTGGAGCGCTTCGCCGCCTCGCTGTTGCCCGGGTTGCGCTCGACCAAAGCCGGCCAGGAGGCGCGCCTCGATTACCTGCAGACCCTGATCGACGAGAAGCTGCTGGTCCGCGAAGCCCGGGCCATGGGCCTGGATACCACCGGCGCCCTGGTGGCGGAGCTCGAAGCAGCCTGCCGCCTCCAGGCGGTCAAGGCTTACCGCGAGGCCCGGCTCAACCGGCGGATCAGCGTTGCGGAGGAGGAACTCAAGACCCACTTCGCCGCGGCGGGAATGGCGCGCGAGCGCTCCCTCAGCCGGCTGGTGGTGCAGACCCGGGCCGAGGCCGAGCAACTGGAGGCGGCGCTGCGGTGGGGGTCGAGTTTCGCCGCCCTGGCCAAGGCCCACTCCCTGGAGAAGAACCGGGCCGCCAAGGGAGGCTACATGGGCTTCATCAACCGGACCTGGGCCGAGCGTCTGCACATCCCCCCAGCCCTTTTCGACACCCTCTCTCCCGGCCAACCTTCCCCGCCGCTGCCCCTGCGGGGCGCCTACCAGTTAATCCGTTTTGACGAGGAGCGGGACGCGGATTTCTCCCTCTACCGCCCGCAAATCTACCGCCGGCTCTGGAAGGAGAAGCTGGCCCGCGAAAGCCGTGCGGCAGCCGAGGAACTGGCCCACCAATTCGACCTCATGCTGCAAGGCGATGGACTGGAGATCCTGGTGGCCAAACAGTCTGGCGCGCAGTTCTTTCCGCCGCTTTTCCCCTGGGAAGCCGCCACCCCGCTCTACACCTTTGCGGGCGGGCAGGTGAGCGTCGGCGACTACCTGGCGGTCTTTCGCCAGGCGGGGGTCCGGCCCGGCCTGGGCGACAGCACCGAAGTGGTTCGCGCCGCCTGGCAGTTGGTGCTGCCGGACTTTCTTTTCGCCGAGGCCGCCCGCCGGGAAGGAGACCTGGATACCCCGGCCTTCCTCGCCTGGAAGGAACGCATAATTATCGAGTTGCTGCTCAAGACCCTGCGCCAGAGGGCCATCGGCGACCAGATCAGCGTTGGCGAGGAGGAGGCCCGGCGTTTCTACCAAGACAGCCCCAAGCTCTTCAGCGCTCCCGCCGAGTTGGTGATCCAGGAGATTCTCCTGCCCGACCAGGAACAGGCTCTGCAGGTACGCCGGCACCTGGATGAGGGCGCTGACCTGGCCTCTTTAGTCCACCTGAGCCAGCGCCCCGGCGCGGTGGAGAACGAGGGCAGGCTCCACCTCCACTCCTACGAGGAAACCGCCCACGGCGAGCTGGTGCCCCGCGCCCTGGGGGCCGAACCGGGGCAGCTAGTGGGTCCGGTGGCGGCCAAGGAAGGGTACTCGGTCTTCCGCCTGCTGGAGAAAAGCGGCGGCCAGGCACAGCCCTTCGCGGCGGTCAGGGAACAGGCCGGGGCCACCTTGCGCTACCAGAAGGAGGAGGAACTCTTCAACGTCCTGGTCGCCGCTCTGCGCGAGAAATACGCCGCCCAGGTCCGCCTCTTTCCCGAAGCACTCGGCCAGGTGCGCCTGCCGGAGGCACCGCATTAAACACTGCTGAAGATGCCCTCCCTGTTCGCGCCCCTCAGCCAGGCCCCTACCCTGCGCGCTCTGCTCGTCGGCGCCCTGGGCTGCGCGGTCATCGGCGCGGGGGTGCCGTACTGCAACATGGTGCTGCACGGCTCGCGCATCGCCTCCTACTTCAACACCCCCGCGGCCATCATCCTCTTCTTCTTCCTGGTGCTCTTCGGCAACACCGCCCTGGGCCTGTTGCGCCGCGCGTGGATGCTCAACCGCGCCGAGTTGGCCCTGATCTACATCATGTGGATTGTGGCCACCGCCATCCCCGAATGGGGGCTGAGCGCCTTCCTCCTGCCCGACATCACCAGCGTAATCTACTACGCCACCCCCGAGAACAACTGGAACGAACTGCTGGTGCCCTTCATCCCCGACTGGATCATCCCCCACTACGAGTTGGCGGAGATCCAGCATTTTTACGAGGGGGCGCCCAAGGGGGAGCCCATCCCTTGGGGGCTCTGGCTGCGCCCCCTGGCCTGCTGGCTTCCCTTTGTCCTGGCCCTCTACCTGGTGATGATTTCCAGCATGGTCATCCTGCGCAAGCAGTGGATCGAAGGGGAGCGCCTGATATTTCCCCTAGTGCAGGTCCCCCTCTCCATGATCCAGGACCATGCCCGGCCTTCGCTAGTCAAGCCCTTCTTCAAGAGCGGGTTGATGTGGCTGGGCTTCGCCATCCCCGCCCTGCTCCAGAGCCTTAACGGCCTGAACCACTACTTCCCCTTTGTCCCCCGCCTGACCATGGGCACCGAGATCTCCCTGTTTCGCAACACCGTCCTTATCCCTGTCAACCTGAGCTTCCAGATGCTTGGCTTCTCCTATTTCGTCAACCGGGACATCGCCTTTGGCGCGTGCTTCTTCTACCTGCTCAACACTGTCCAGCAGGGAGTCTTTAACATCCTCGGCTTCCAGAAGATCGATCCGGCCCTGGGGGTGTACAGCGCCTACACCGGGACCATCGTGGTGCACCAGGGCTTTGGCGCGGTGATTGTGCTGGTGCTCTTTGGCCTGTGGACCGCCCGCGGCCACCTCGGGCAGGTCTGGCGCCAGGCCTGGGGAAAAGCGGCGGCGGACGACGCCGGTGAGATCCTCTCCTACCGGGCGGCCCTGCTCACCCTGGCCGGCGGCCTGCTCTTTATGGGGGTGTGGCTGTGGATGTCCGGGCTGCCTGGCTGGGTCGCCGTGGTCTACATCTTCTTCGCCATCGTCCTCTTCGTCGGCATCACCCGTGTGGTGGCCGAGGGGGGGGTTGCTTTTATCTTTGCGCCTATGATCGCCTCGGACTTCGTGGCCGCCGGCCTGGGAACCCGGGCCCTGGGCCCCTCGGGCATCATCGCCCTGGCCTTCACCTACATCTGGGCCAGCGACATCCTCACCTTTGTGATGGCCTCCTGCGCCAACGGCCTCAAGCTGGTCGAGGAGACCATCCGGAAGAGGCGGCGCCTGGTCTTCTGGGCGATGATGGCGGCCATCGGGGTCACCCTCGTGTGCTCGATCTGGTCCATCCTCGTGCTGGCCTACCAGTACGGGGGCATCAACACCGACCAGTTCTTCTTCGATGGGGCGGCCCGCTATCCCTTCGACAACGCTGCCTCGCGGATGCAGACCTCCGAGGGACCCCACTGGGAGAACTGGGGGTACACGGCCATCGGGGCCACCATCATGGGCCTGCTGATGCTGGCCCGCCAGCGCTTCCTGTGGTGGCCCTTCCACCCCCTGGGCTTTCCCATCAGCGCAGTCTTCGGCACTATGTTCTTCAGCGTCTTCCTGGCCTGGCTGCTGAAAACCGTGGTACTGCGCTACGGGGGACCCGGGCTCTACCTGCGAACCCGCCCCCTTTTCCTGGGCCTGATCCTGGGCCAGTTTGTCACCGCCGGGGTCTGGTACTTCATCGATTACCTAAACCACTCCAGCGGCAACGCGGTGATGATCTGGTAGGCCCTGGCGTGCTGGGTGCCCTTGCGGCCGCAGCCGATGAGCCCCACCAAGTACTGGCTCATTGCCACTGGTCCTTTAGCGGGCGGGAGTAATCTTGAGGATAATAGCCGATGGCCCGGCGACCCTGCTCTAAGTCGTAAAGGGGCCAGTCGCTGTCCGAGACCCCGAAGACTACCTCGTACTTCACCCCCGGGTGGATGAGGGCCTGCTCGAAGAGCCGCACGCAGTCCCCGTGGCTCAGGTGATGGGGGTCCCTAGGTTGGTCCCGCTCCCGGTTGAAGTTGCCGATGCGCACCGCCACTACCTCCAGGCCGTGCTGGACGGAGTACATGTAGCCCAGGCTCTCGCCGAAGACCTTGGTGACCGAATAATAGCTCTCCGGTTTGGGCAGCATCTCTACCGTGCGCTGGAGGGTCCGGGGATAAAAGCTCCTGGGCAGCAGCCCGGCCCGGCTGGCGTACGCAATCCGCCGCACCCCGCACTGCCTGGCGGCCTCCAAAACATTGTAGGTGCCGATCATGCTCTGCAGGCACTCCTCCCAGTCGGGCCCCACATTGGCCAGATGGACGATGGCCTCCATGCCTTTTGCAACCGTGAGCACGGTGGCTAAGTCCACC
The DNA here is from genome assembly GCA_016867395.1 of Candidatus Handelsmanbacteria bacterium. Classification (GTDB taxonomy): domain Bacteria; phylum Latescibacterota; class UBA2968; order UBA8231; family UBA8231; genus SICG01. Next base: position 27,485 of record VGJS01000016.1, on the reverse strand, counting down.
ACGTCGCCCACCACCGCATCCTCCAGCAGAGGCATGGGCACCCGGTCCAGGCCACGCAACAGGTGGCGCGCCTGCAAGCCTTTGGCCAGAGTCGAGCCGATAGCGCCGGCCGCACCGGTGATCAACACGCGCATCTCTCAATCCTCCATGCCCGCCTCCTGCAGGGCGCCCAACAGATAGGGCACCCCGAAAAAGAGCAGGCTCACGTACATCGGGCTCAATCCCACGGCGCCCCGCTTCCTGGTGTCCTCGCTGTGGTCCTGGGACTCGATCAGGTGGCGCAGCACGGCCCGCCCCATCTCCAGGTAGCGCCGCTCCCCGCTCAGCCGCCAGGCATAGCCCAGGTGCCGGCAGATGATCCCGCCGTAGTGCTGCCGTACGGCGAAGCCGGCGTCGAAGCTGTTCCCGCAGAACCAGTCCACCGCCCGGAGATAGACCTGGGCCACTTCCTCCCTTTCCGTCAGCCGGTGCAGCATTTCCAGGCCGATCATCAGATAATGGGTCTGGTACCCTTTCTGCTCCTCATGGGGCAGCACCCTCCTTAGGCCGGTGAAGCCGCCGCCCAGGGTCCGGTACTCCTCGTCGGTGAAGGGAGCGGCCGTGCCCAGTTCCACCGCCAGGGTGGTGCCCTCTGTGGCCATGCCGTACGGGGCCTGGTCCGGCAGCCTGTCCGGGGTGGATACCTGGAAGCGCTTGTGCCAGCTGCCGTCCTCGTTCTGGCCCCGCGCAATCACCTCGTAGACCTCCTCGGCCCGCTGTCTAAAGCGATCTTCACCCGTGACCTCGTACACCTGGAGCAACCCGCGCAGGACATTGGCGATGCTGCGCAGGCTGAAGCTAAAGCGGGGATCCTCGGTCCAGCTGTAGCGCAGGAAGAAGGTGCCGGTTTCGCGCAGCACCTCCAGGGTGCGCAGGTCCCCGGTGAGGTAGTAATAATCCACCCAATTGTCGACAAAGGTGTGCGAGGCCGTGGGCTCGTCGCCAAAATGGTCCACGCTATGGCGGAAGCACCCGCCCATCCGGTAGGGCCGCAGGGGATGGAAGTGGCAGGTGTCCACGTCCGCCGAATGGCGGGTCATGGCCTCGCCCAGGGCGAAGTAGCCCGCCTCCCCGGTGCGCAGGTACTGGACCCACACTCCGTGGCGCGGGTCCCACTCGCTGTTGCACCAGCCCCACCTCCCATGGAAGCGCCAGTCCCCGGCTGATTCGTCCCAGGCCACCAGGGCGTCCCCCCAGTCCAAGAATCCGTACCACCGCCCCAACCGGATGTTCCGCTCCAGCCAGTCCAGAAAGCCGGCCATCATCCGCTCCGAGGCGGGGAAGCGCTGCTCGTCCCGCGGGGCAAAGCCGCCGGCTGCCTGGCAGCGGGCCATCCATTGGGGGTCCACAGCCACATGGGGATGGGCCAGAAGACCCCGCAGGAGGGGGACCGGATCGTCCCCCGGCCGGTAAAAGGCGACGAAGAACTCGCTGGTCTTGGCCGAGCCCATCCCGTCCGCGTACACCCCCTCCCCCTCGTGCCAGGCCACCTCCTCGGCATAGCGCCGGAAATGCAGGCGCTTCCCCTCCGGGTCCCGCCATAAGAAGACTTCGAGCCCCCGGCTGCTGGCCTTGAGGGCCTTGGGGTATTCCTCGGCCAGATGGCGCAGCGCCACCCCCACCCCCACCTCTCCGTTCTCCGCCGCTATCCACCCCTCGGCCCTTTCCCCCTCGGCCAATTTGATCCCCTGCCGTTCCAAAGAAAAATAGTTGTCCGCCCCCTGACTCAGCAGCACCTCCCCTTCTCGCAACACCCCCTCAACCACGCGGTTGGCTCCCACCCAGAAGCGCTCGGCGCACCCCAGGGTCAGGCGCACCCCGATCTGTTCCACCTCGGTCTGCCGCGGATCACAGGCCACCACCACCGTGTGCAGCACCCTCACGTACGGCTGGCCGGCATAGGCATAGATCCGCACGACAAGGCGGAAGGGCCGGTACCCGGCATAATGGTGCATGGGCAGATCGGCCTCAAAGGCCCCCTCGCAGCGGATCACCGCCCGCAGAGGCCCGGCTTCCTCAATGCTCACCTGGTAGACATCCCGGGGTAGAGAAGCCAGGCAATCCCCCCCCATCCCGTAGATCCGTCGCTTCAGCCCGCCGTCCGACCAGGACTCGCAGATCCGGACCCACGCCTCCCCGTTCCCGCCCGGCCGGCGGCCGGCGAACTCCACCTCCTCCAGCAGGCCGAAGCGCTCCTTGCTCAGGGCGAAGCGCAAAACCCCGGTGTCCACGCGGATCTGCCTCTCGTCCTCTTCCAGGCTCAGAGCTACGCCCTGTGCTTCTGGATTCTCCCCCCCGCAGCACAGGTGGTAAAGGACGGTTCCATTGGCCCCCACCTCGGCCCGAAAGTCCACCAGCACCCACTTGAGACTGTGGTCCGGCCAACGGCCCAGGACGCGGAACTGCGCCGGCACCGGCTGGCCCTGGGGATCCTCGACCCACAGCTGGTCCGGGGTGGTCACCTCCCCCGGCGGCACGGGCACCCCGCGGTGGAGGGGCCATTGCCGCCGGGCAAGGCCCCGGCTCTCGCGCACTTCGAGTTTTATCCGGTGCATGGAATTGCCTCCTCGACGGCCAGCCCCGCAGTTAGTCGTGGCCCCTGGCCAGAATCCTGCCCACCACCTCGCCCAGGCGCTCCAGGTCCACGCACGGGCTTAGACAGGTACTCGTCCGCCCCGTACATTAGCCCCTTCACCTTGTCCCGGATGGCGCTCATGGCCGTGAGCATGACGATGGGGATGCGCTGGGTCTCCGTGCGGGTCTTGTGCTGGCGGCAGACCTGGTATTCGTCGATTTGTGGTAGGCGCAGGTCCAGCAGGATCAGGTCGGGCAGATCCGCCAGGGCCAGGGCCTCCCGGCCGTCCTGGGCTGTGCTCACCTCTTAGCGGGTGGAGAAGAATTCTCCTAACAGTTGGCGGATCTCGGCCTCGTCATCGACGATCAGCAGCCGGGGCCGGCACCGGCGCTGGTCTTCTCGGTGCCAGTGCAGGTGCTGGTATCCTCGTAGTCCACCATTGGGGCGACGGTGCCATTGGCGTTGCTACCGCTGATACCCAGGGCCGCCAGGGTCCGGCCGGTGAAGGCATTGCCGCCCCCGCCCAGGCTGGTCGGCTTCTTGGCCCACGGCTGGGACAGGGCAACGACGCGCTGGCAGTCGCCGGCCACTGCGTCCCGGTTGGCGGCCAGCTAGCTTTCGCCGAACTGGGTGATGCCTACGTGACCGCGATACCGATGATGATCACCGCCCGGATGATCAGAAGGATCTGCGTTTGGCCCATGAGCTGTGTTGCTTTGATGGAATGGATGGGATGTAGAACCCCTTGCAGGGCGACCTAACGCGTGCGGACTGCATCTCCTCTACAAGCATTCACCCCCTTTCAGTCTGGTTTGACAGAGAAGGATGACCAGATGAAGCGAGTCAGCCAATACTACGTGATACCAAATTACTTCGTAGGTGCCGGAATTGACGCCCATTACAGGCACCGCTGCTAAGGGAAATTTCCCAGCGGTGAAAGGTGTGCAGACCGATCCCAGGGCAGGTTTGCGCAGGACTATGGCGCTGTACGCCAGCAATATAGCGCGCTAAAAGGAGCGGGGTCAAATTTGTTCTGCGCCCTTCACTCCAGCCACGAGAGCACGTTCATGGTCCCCCCCGTTCCTCCCGCGGCCACGGAGGCAGACTGAAGCAGCGCCGCGTTGTTGTAGAGGATCTCCCTGTTTCCATTGCCGATGCAGTTGCCAGAGGACGAGGTGGTCAGGGAGATCACCTCGCCGATTAGGGTGGTGGGGACCTTGTCGATGTCGTCGGCGATGATCAACCCCATGAGGATCGCGTAGTGAAGGTTCTTGATAACCGCGTTCCTGGCGCCGTTGTGCCCTACCAGCACCCCGGTGCTGGCGCCGAAACTTGTGGACTGCCAGGTGCCCCCGTTGGCCGGTTCCACGTCGGTCACCCATGAGAGGGGAAAGGTCAGATTGGCGGGATTAGTGGCGTATTGGGCGCCATTGGCCCCGGAGTGGGCCAGGGCCTTGAGGGTGCCCGAGGCGTAGCCGCACACCGAATCCGGGCTAGCGGGAAAGGCGTAGGCCGCGTTCTGTTCGACGACAGCACCAGGCGGGCTTGGCCGGGGCGTAATCCATCCCGGCCGCGGTGCCTCCCGCCTTTGAGTTGCCGCCCCGTTTATAGGTCTGGGTAATGCTTACCCCCATCGTCCCGTGCCCGGCGATCAGTGTGCCGTTCAGGTCGTGGTCCCGGCCATCGATGATCAGGTTGCCCAGGGTGGTCACGGTGGAATTGGCCGTGACCCCGCCGCGCACCCCCGACGGGATGCCCGCCGAGGAGATGGACACCAGCACCACCACCGTATCCGTGGCGCTACTGTGGTGCACCCGGCGGTGATCCGCACATTGCCCGCGTTCAGGGTGTTGTCCGTGAAATTGTCGTCCAGGATCGCCCCCCGGTGCCGTCCCCCAGGGAGAGGTTGGTGTACCCGGCCCGCCAGCTCAGGCTGTCGCTGAGGGCCGCCGAGGTGGCCGAGAGCAGGGAGACGCGCTGGGGTCGTAGAACTCCAGGAAATTTTCGGAGAAAAGGCCGTTCACCTCGTTGAGGTTGGCCCTGATCCAGCCGAAGGCAGCCACAAAGCCGGCGATGACGATCAGCGAATACTTGCCCATATTCGCCACCTTCTCCTCTACCTATTATTCGGCAACGCGCCCTGAGGCACCGTGCGCCGGATCACAATTTCCCGGCCTTGATCCCCTTTTTGGCTCCCCCTATCTTCCCCCACCCCTTCCGGACGCCGCCGAATTGGACCCGCCCCCGCCCGATTCCCCCGCCTGGACCGCCCTCTTTCGGGCCACCCGCTTCGATCCCTGCGCCGAGCGGGCCCTGCTCCTGGCCGCCCTGGGCATCGACTACTACCTGCTGGTGCAGGAGAGCGACGATTCCTACGCCCTGCTGGTCGAGGAAGGGGTCGCCGGCCGGGCCGCCGCGGAGTTGGCCCTCTACGAGCGCGAGAACCAGGGCTGGCCGCCCCCGCCCGAATCCCTGCCCACCGAGGCCCCCAGCCGCCTCCACAGCCTGGTGGGATACGCCGGCCTGCTGGTGGCGGTATTTTATCTGGGGCGCACCCGCACCTTTGGCCTAGACTGGTGGCAGGCGGGGCGGGGTGACGCCGACCTCATCACCACAGGCCAGTGGTGGCGCGCCCTCACCGCCCTCACCCTGCACGCCGACGAAGCCCATCTTTTGAGCAACCTGCTCTTCTGCACCTTCTTCGCTTTTCTGCTCTGCCGGCAACTGGGAGCCGGGGCGACCTGGTTCGCGGTGCTCCTGGCCGGGGCGACGGGCAACCTGCTCAGCGCCTCGCTCCACCCGGCCGGCCACCGCTTCATCGGCGCCTCCACCGCGGTCTTCAGCGCCGTCGGCCTGCTTTCAGCCCTGCAATTCAGACGCCGGCCCTCGCGCTGGCGCCAGTGGGCCCCCCTGGTCATTGGGGCCCTGCTGCTTGGTTTCCTCGGCACTGCCGGCGAGCGCACCGATGTGCTCGCCCACCTCACCGGCCTGGCCGCCGGCCTGCTCCTCGGCCTGGGCTGGCGCCGGCTGCCCACCCCCCTGCCCTCGTGTATTCAGACCCTCCTGGGTACTGCTACTCTATCCTCCATCTTGCTCGCCTGGGCCTGGGCGCTGGCGGCGGGGGGATGACCCCGAAAGCCTTTCCCCGGGGGAGTGGTCGGGAAAGGAAGGACCCGGGAGGGGTGGCGGGGAGAGCGGAGCGATGAGCAAGCAGGGCGGCAAGTCCGCGCCTTGGGAAAGGCTGAAGTGGGTCGCCCCCCGACGCCCCCCTACCAGCGCACCTGCGACTGCACCGCCCCCGGTGCTGGTCCGACCTCTTCTCGATGGGCCCGGCCTTGATCTCGTCAACGAACTCTACCAGCCCAATCACCGCCGCCTCGAAGATCACCTCTCCCTTGGCTGGGGTGGCCTTGGTCGGATCTCCGTGCACCCCCAGCTTGTTCCAGCGGCCCCAGTAGTCGACGAAGCGCGCGTAGCGCGAGGTGCTGTCCGAGCTTTCCTACTTCCCCATGCGGTCGTTGTCCTCGGCCGCCTGGTCCATCTGCACCCGCTCCGGGGCCAAGTGCAGGTAGAGCAAGGTCTCGAACTCGTCGGCATGAGCCATCACCTCGGTCTCCTTGACCTTGGCAAAAGCGTCGGTGGCAAAGGCGAAGTAGCCACAGGCAAAGCACAGGGAGTGGGTGGCCAGCACCGTCTTGCGGGCCACTAGTTCCACCAACGGGGCATTGGAGCCGTGGCCGTTGACCAGGAGGATCTTCTCAAAGCCGTGGTACGCCACACTCTTGGTGATGTTGAGGCAGAAGTCGACGAAGATCTCGGGCTCAAGGTGGATGGTCCCCGGGAAATCGATATGGTGCATGTTGAGCCCGTAGTCGATGGGCGGCAGCACTAGCACCCGTTCGGCGGCGCGTCGTCCCACCTCCAAACACACCGACTCGGCCAGGAACACGTCCACGTCCAGGGGCAGATGCCTCCCGTGCTGCTCGGTGGAGCCGGTGGGCAGGATCACCACCTTCTGCAGGGCGATGGCCTCGTCCAGTTCGGCCCAGGTCAGGCGGTTGTACCGGTATTCCTCGCGGGGGTTCATACGCAAGCTCCGGTGTCGAGTTGCCGCAGAATCCAAAGCGCCCCGCATCGATCCCGCAGTCTGGGCTTGCTGATGCCTTCTCGATCCCGGTTATTATACCCGTCTGTCCTTCTCCCCTTCTCATCAGAAGTGCGCCGTGAAGCCCTTGTCGGCCCTCTTCGCACTTGCCCTGCTCGCCCTGGAGCTGCCTGCCCGGGCCGCTGACCCTGACACTGACCCGGAGTACTCTGCCATGCTGCCCCACAGCCCCCCCGAAGCCCAGGGCATCTCCGCCAAAGACCTGCTAATCTTCGTGCAGGAGGCCGAGAAGCGCCTCGACGCCCTGCACGGTTTCGTGCTGGTGCGCCACGGCCACATTGTGGCCCAAGGGTGGTGGTCGCCCTATGCCCCGGACCAGCCGCACCAGGTCTACTCCCTCAGCAAGAGCTTTGCCGCCACCGCCGTGGGCCTGGCCGCGGCCGAGGGCAAACTCAGGCTCAGCGACAAGGTGCTCTTCTTCTTCCCCGACGAGGCCCCGGCCCAGCCCGACACCAACCTGGCGGCCATGACCGTGCAGGACCTGCTCTCCATGGAGAGCGGCCACGCCGAGGACACTCTGGACTGGCTTTTCGACAGCAAGGACAGCACCTGGACCCGCGCTTTCCTCTCCCTGCCGGTGGAGCACAAGCCCGGCACCCAATTCGTGTACAACACCGGGGCCACGTATATGGCCTCGGCCATCGTGCAAAGGGTAACTGGCCAGACCCTGCTCAACTATCTGCAACCCCGCCTCTTCGGCCCCCTGGGCATCCAGCACCCTACCTGGGGCAGTTCCCCCCAGGGCGTCAATTACGGCGGTTTTGGCCTGGCTATCACCACCGGGGACATCGCCCGCTTCGGCCAGCTCTATCTGCAAAAAGGGAAATGGCAGGGAAGACAACTGCTGCCCGAAGGCTGGGTGGTAGAGGCCACCGCTGCCCACGCCGACAACAGCGGCATGCCCACCGTGGACTGGCAGCAGGGCTACGGGTACCAGTTCTGGCGCTGCCGGCACGGGGCGTACCGCGGCGACGGGGTGTTTGGCCAGTACTGCATCGTCTTTCCGGAGCAGGACGCGGTCCTGGCCATCACTGCCGGGGTCAAGGACATGCAGGCCGTGCTCAACCTGGTCTGGGAGCAGGTGCTGACCTCCATGAAGCCCAGCCCGCTGCCGGCCGATCCTCAGGCCCACGAGGCCCTCCAGCAAAAACTCAAATCCCTAACCCTAGCCCACCAGGCCGGCCAACCCACCTCCCCGCTGGCCGCCAAGATCTCGGGCCAGCACTACCACTTCCCCGAGAACGACCAGAAGATCGAGGCCGTCACCCTCGAGTTCGGCGAGGCCCAGGACACCATCACCCTCCGCAACGAGCGGGGCGCTCACTCCATCGCCTGCGGCCACCAGACCTGGGCCCAGGGCGTCACAACGCTGGCAGGCGAAGAGTCCGAGGTGGTGGCCGCCACCGGAGCCTGGACCAGCGACAGCACCTACACGGCCAAGTTGAGCTACTACCAGACCCCCTACTGCCCCACCCTGAAGTTTACCTTCAGCCAGGGCAAACTGCTATACGAGTACGAGGCCAACGTCTCCTTCGGCGAGACCAAGCGACCCGCGCTGGAGGGCAAGGCCGAGTGAGGTTGCGGGCGGTCAGCGTTTCCCTGCCCAGAGAGGTAATGCACGAGGGCAGGACAGTGCACACCGGGATCTTCAAGGAGCCGGTAGCGGGTCCTGTGCAGGTGCGCTTTGCCGGCCTGGAGGGCGACGGCCAGGCCGACCCAGAGAACCACGGTGGTCTCTGCAAAACAGTGTATGCCTATCCCTGCGAGCACTACGCCCACTGGGAGGACATCCTCAAGCGCCGCCCCCTCCCCTGCGGGCAGTTCGGGGAAAACCTCACCACCGAGGGCCTGCTCGAAGACCAGGTCCACATTGGCGGCCTCTACCGCGCGGGCACCGCGCTCCTGCAGGTCACCCAGCCGCGCAAGCCCTGTTTCAAGTTGGGCATCCGGGTGGGCATGAGCAAGTTCCCCGCCATCTTCTTCCAAAGCGGCCGGCTCGGGATTTATCTGCGGGTGGTGGAGGAAGGGCGGGTGCAGGAGGGCGACTCTATCGCCTTGGTCGACGACGCCCCCGAAAACCTCACAGTGCGCCGGCTCTGGCAACTGGCCTATTTCGAGGAAGAGGGCTTCGAGGAATGCCTCCTCGCCCTGCGCCTGCCCCACCTCTCCCCAGAGTGGCGCCAGCCCCTGGCCACGCGGCTATTAAGCGCGGGATTTCCGCTGGAACAATAGACTCCTTACCGAAAAGCGGTGGGGAGATGCCCCCGGAAGCCTTTCTCGTGGAATGGCTGGGAAGGGGAGGACGAGTGGAAGGGTTGCCCGCGCAACGCCCCAGCGTATGGGGCGTTGCGCGGGCAGGGCGGCGGGGTAGGGCTAGCGAGCGCGGGCGAAGGACGCGCCTTGGGAGAGGCTGGAGCGGGTCGCTCCCCGACGCAATAGCATCTCACCCCAAAAAGAGGAATTATGTCATCAGGCAATCTCACCGGCAAGGCCGCCATCGTCACCGGGGGTGCACAGGGCATCGGCGGGGCCACCGCCCTCCGCCTGGCCGCCGCCGGCGCCCGGGTGCTCATCGTCGATGTCGATGCCCAGGCCGCCGCGGCCAATGCCCAGACCATCGCCCAGGCCGGTGGGATGGCCGCCTGCATGATCGGCGACGTCTCCCAGGTGGAGACCGCCAAGGCCATGGTCGCCAGAGCCGTGGGCGAGTTCGGCCGCCTCGACATCCTGGTCCAGAACGCCTATGGCGGGGGCCGGGACCGGGCGGGCAGCGCCGTGGATGTGGACCCCAGGGCCTGGCGCGAGGGCATGGACCTGCTGGTAGGGGCCCTGGTCCTGGGCGCCAAGCACGCAGTGCCGGCCATGATCGAATCCGGGCCGCCCCCAGGCTACGACCCCGGTCCCTGGCAGGGGGATGGCCTGCGCCACGGCGATCCCCCACCGCGCGAGGTGGGCCGCATCGTCAACATCTCCTCGGTCCACGGCATCCTCCAGGCCCCCCGCTCCCTGGTCTACGAGACGGGCAAGGCCGCGGTGATCGGCCTGACCCGCCAGATGGCGGTGGACTTCGGCCCGCAGGGCATCACCGTCACCGCCATCGCCCCCGGCCACATCGTCACCGAGCGCATGGAGGAGATGTGGCGGCAAAACGGCGACGAGGCGGGTTTCCACCTCTTCGAGCTGCACTACCCCGTGCGCCGCACCGGGGTCCCCGGCGACATCGCAGGCGCCGTCGCCTTCCTCTGCTCCCCCGAGGCGGCCTTCATCACCGGGGTGGTGCTGCCGGTGGACGGGGGCCTGAGCGTCCAGCTTCAGGAGAACGTCATCATGGACCTCAAGGACTATATCCTCGAACACCCCCAGCTCAAGACCCACGTCGACCGCCGCCCCACCGCCCGCCGCTAGCCCAGAAGGATAAAGACCATGAAAGTCGCCGCCTTCCCCCTGGTCCTGGCCCTCTCCCTGTCCGACTGCACCGCGGTGCGCCAGCAGTTGGGCCTGGCCCTGATCAGCGAGGAGACCGAACTGGACCTGGGCCGCAAACTGGCCGCCCAGGTCGAGAAACAGGAGAAACCCCTGGCCGACGCCAAGGTGCAGGCGTACGTGCGCCAAGTGGTGGCCCCCCTCGCCCAGCAGAGCCTGGGGGATCGGCCGGGGGTGGAGTACAAGGTGACGGTAATCGACGACCTCAAACAGGTCAATGCCTTTGCCATTCCTGGCGGGTACGTGTACGTGTACTCGGGATTGCTCAAGGCCGCCCAGAACGAAGCCGAACTGGCCGGGGTGCTGGCCCACGAGATCGGCCACGTGGTGGGCCGGCATTCGGCCAACCACGTGGCCGCCCAGTACGGCCTCGAACTCTTAACCCATTTGACCCTGGGCGAGGAGGCAGGGCAGTTGGCCGAGATGGCCGCCGGCCTGGCCGGGGCCGGGGCCTTGGCCCGCTTCAGCCGCGACGACGAGCGCGAGGCCGACGAATACGGCTTCAGGTACCTGGCGGCCTGCGGCTATGATCCCAAGGCCCTGCTGACCTTCTTCACCAAGCTCGACCAATTGGAGAAGAGCCGGCCCAGCGACCTGGAGAAACTCTTCGCCTCCCACCCGCCCACCCCCGAGCGCATCGAGCGCATCGAGAAGATGATCGCCAAGGCCGGGGCTGCGGGAGGGAAACTGGAAAAGGAGAGGTTCCTGAAGGAAACTGCGTCGCTGCGGCGATAAGGTAGATTACCCAAATAATCCAGGGGTGTCAGGTTCTCGTGAACACCTTCTGCCATCACGGCAACCCGCATGTCCCTCACCGATCACAGCTTCGTTATCTGACCTTGGGGCAGATTCACTCGGCCCTGGCCTATTACTGGGATCATCAAGAGGAACTGGAGCGGAACATCGAAAGGCGATTGGCAGGGGCGGAAAAACTACAGCGCACCGCACTGTGTTCCCCTCTTTTGGCCCGGCTCTGAGAGGTCCGGCTCGTTGCCACTGTACGCAATCCTCAGATGGATGGCCACGGCCCACGGCAACTGGTTGCTGCCGCGCACCAACCGGTGCGGGGTGAGCACCCCGTGGATGGGTTGGTAGTTGCCGTAGATTGTGGTCCACACCGGCGGCTCCTTGGCGCAGCGCTTCATGTGCCATCGCTGCTCCTCCGCAGTCAGCCCTTCCCGCAGCGCCAGCAACAACCCCGTCTCCTCGTCGAAGAACGCCTCTTGACGCTGGCCGTAGCGCTCGCCCACCACCTGGACCACGTCCACCTGCCGGCGTTCACTTGCTGACCCTATGTCCCGCTGGTGGTCAGGATAGGGATTCTCAAATGCCTCGCTGCCCCGGTAGTAGATCTCCACCCCTTCCCAAAAAGTGTTCGGTGAACTGCCAGCGGGCCGCCTCCACTTCTCACGCAGCCTGCCGATGGATACCGAGACCGACGGGGCATATCCTGCCCAGCAGACCTCGAAGAGCTGCTAGTAGTTGGGTTGGATAAGGCAGGGATTGCGGACCAGGGCGATGGTGTTGGGCACATCGGGGTTGAGGGAGATCTTTACCTCGACGCGTTGGTTGGTGAAAGACCCCTACACAGTGTACTGCCAGAGGGCCACCGGGTAGGCGTAGGGGGGCACGTTTGCCACCCCAGCATTTGAGCAATGCTCATCCGCCTCTATCCACAACCGCGCCTTCATTTCCCCGATCCTTCCCAGCGCCCCCCTGCCACCCATCGCGGCGGTGGCCCGCTCGATGATCCGTTTGGCCCGGCTCTGGCGCCGCGAGTCTTCGTCTGTGGTGTCGGCGTCCAGCAGGTGGAAGCGGGCGTACTGCTCCCGCTCCGCCTCCTCCTGTCGCAGCTTCTCGATACCCCGCGCATCGAGGTCTGGTGCGTGCAGGGCTGGCATCACAAAGACGCCGGCCTTTTCCCCAGGGCCAGCGCCCGCTCCCAAGGGCAACCCCTCAACCCCCGCTATGCCGGGAGCGGGACCCTTGCCCTTAAACCCGCCCTCCATGCCGAAAGAGGGCGCCTGCCCCGGGGCCGACCTCGCCCTCGGGCAAAATGGTGGGCAGGGGAAGTCGTTCGGGAGCGAGGGCTACGGGAGGCTCTGAATAGGTGAAAGCAGTGAGAGGTTCGAGGCGGACGCGGTAGCGCGGCGGGGACAGGTCCGGGGCGTAGGTAAGTTCGAGAGCGAAGAGGAGGAACGAATGAACCAGCGCGGAGAGAGCCAGAGAGATCCGCGCCCAGCGCCGCCAGTCCCGGTGGTGTTCCACAGCGCCTCGCGCCACGCCGCCCTCGCCGAAAGGGAACTACCGATCGATCTAGGTAACAGCGCAGCGGATTGCCCCGGTCACGCGAATATCCAATGAGCGCCAAAAGGGCATCCCCGGACCGACCTCAGGGCAGCAGCAGCAGCTTGCGGGTCTGCACCAAGTCCCCCACCTGCAATCGGCAGCAGTACACCCCTGCCGCCACCGGGCGACCCTGCTGGTCGCGGCCATCCCACTCGGCCCGGTGCTCGCCGGGGCTTAGCGGAGTCGCCACCAGGGTGCGCACCCGCTGCCCCAGCAGGTCGATGACCTCCAGGCGCACCGGCACCGGGGTGCTTCCGGCCCCGCCCACCGCAAAGCGGATCTGGGTGCTGGGGTTGAAGGGGTTGGGGTAGTTGGCCTTCAGGCTGCTCTGCGCCGGCCGCGGCCCTCCCCGCACCAGTTCCAGCACCTGCCCGTCGGCAGTAAGCCCCTGCGCCTCCTCCATCCGCCCGGCCCGCACCCGCGCCAGCGCCCCGGCCCCCACCACCGCCCCGCCCGACCGCAACGCCACGGCAACCGTGTTGCGGCCCCCGATGCTCCTGACCTGGACCCGCAGCGCGTTCCCGTCCCAGGGGGTGCCCACCAGGTCCACCTCCAGCCCCGGCCCGCTGAGGGCAAAGCCGGCCAGGTCCTCCCTCACCTCCGCCCACAACACCTCCCCTTCCTGCCAGAAAACGCCGCTGCCCCGCTTGCGGGCCACCCCGCGCGGCCCCATGCCCACCTGGCCGAAGTTCTGGGCCAACAGACTAAAATCGTCGAAGTTCACCAGGCCGTCGCCGTTAAAGTCGCTGCGCCGGGCCAGCCCCCAGTCGGCGCCGCCTGCGCCGGCCCCAAAGTAGCGGACCAGCAGGCCAAAATCAGCCAGGTTGATCTGGTTGTCGCCCGTGGCGTCTCCGGCGGGCAGGATCTGGCTGGTGGTCGAATCGGCGCTCAACCAGCGGAATTCGAGCCGGGTCCCCAGCGAATCCCCCACGCTGACGGTATCGCCAAGGGTCTGTCCCCGCAGATGGGCGGGCGGCTTGGCGAATACCTGATACCGCCCCCGCGGCACCTGGGCCAGCCGGAATTCCCCCGTTGCATCGAGGGTGCGCTGGATGCCGGGCCGCAGGCGGTCTTCGTCGTTGAGGGCCGATTGCAGTTCGCCACCGCCGGCCCCGTAGAGAGACAGGGTCACCTGAAGGGAGTCGAGGGGGCCGGCGTACCCTTCAGGCTGCACCCGGCCGCGCAGGGCGTAGTCGCGGATGGTCAGCCGGGTGGTGTCGGCGATGAAAGGCAGGAGCAACTCCCCACTGCCGGCGGCCACCACCGCGCTGCGTCGGTTGCGCTCGGGCTGGTCGTCGATGACCAGGAAAACCAGACTGTCCCCGCGGCTCTGGAACCACACCTCCCCCAACAGCACCGGCGAGACCCCGGCCGGCAACTCCACGTTGCCCAAGGACAGGTCGAGCTGGTGCTCAGCCCCGCGCCGGCGGCGGTTCTCAAAGACCGCCGCCCCCGCCAGGCCCGGCGCCAGCCGGAAGGGGGCCTCCCCCTCCGGGATGAGTTGCAGGGCGCTGTCGCTGTAGCTTAGGTACAGGGACAGCCCGGCCAGGTCCTGGTCCGCCGGGGTGACAAAAGCCTTGACCCTGAGGGTGTCACCCACGCTCAGCCGGGCCTCGTCCACCACCTCCAACTCAAAGAAGGGCGAAGGCTGGGAAACGGCCATCACCGTGTCGGAGGGCGGGGACTGGAGCAGGCTGTTGCCGGCCTGCACGTAGTAGTAGAAGGTATCGCCCAGGGCGGCGCTCACGTCCACGAAACGCCGCGCCCCGGCCACGGCCCGGCCCAACTCGGCAAAGGGCCCCTCCGGAGCGCTGGCCCGGAAGACGAGGTACTGGGTGGTGCGCTGGAGCTGCTCGTCCAAGTCCGGGGCCTGCCACAACACCTCGATGCGCCGGCCCAGGTCGGGCGAGGCGTCCTGGGCCCGCACCGAGGTGGGCGGCCGGGGCTGGTCCTGCCGGCGGGTGGTGTCGGCGTTGATGAAAACCTGTACCTGGCCGGCCACGGCGCTTAGTCCGGCAACGTCGCGGTGGCCGTCCCCGTCCAGATCCAGGACCTGCACCCGCCAGAGAGGGCTGTTGGTTGCCAGGGTGTCGCGCACGGCAAAACCCTTGCCCCCGTCGTTCTCCAGAAAGACCCCGTAGGGCCGCTCCCCACTGACCACCATCAGGTCGCCGAAGACGTCGCTGGTCAGGTCGGCCAGGCCCAGGTCCACCGGGGCGGCGGGCAGGTCGAGGGCCGGGCCGGCGGCAAAACGCCCCTGCCCGTCGTTGCGCAGAAGCGCCACGCGCCGCAACGCCGCCATCCCGGCAAGGAGATCCTCGTCCCCGTCGGCGTCCCCGTCCCCCACCCCCAGGCTGCCGGGGGCTCCGTCCACCGCGTAGTCCTGGCGGGGCAGGAAAGCGCCCAGGCGGTTGTTGCGCAGGACCGAGATCGCGTTGCCCTGGGCAATGGCCACCACTAGGTCGCGGTGGCCGTCCTCGTCGAGATTGGCCGCCACCACCGCCACCGGGCCCTCGCCCACCGCGTAGGTACTGCGGGCGTTGAAGCTGCCCAGGCCATTATTGTAGAACACCGTCACTGAGGGGGCGTCCCCGTCGGCCACCGCCAGGTCCACGTCTCCGTCGGCGTCGAGGTCCGCGGCATGGACGTCGGCCACCGCCCGCCCCACGAACAACTCCTGGCGGCGGCCGGCAAAGCCGCCCGCCCCGTCGTTGGCCAGGATGGTCAGGGAGCGGGCGATCCGGTCGGCCACCACCAGGTCCGGGGCGTTGGCAAAGATCGGCGCCGCGTCGAGGGCCACCACCTCGTCCCAGGCCCCCTCCTCGCCCTGGGGATAGCTCCCCTGCCGGGCGGCGGGAAACAGGCCGCTGCCCTCGTTGAGCAGGACCTGCACCCGGCCCGAGGCCCCGGCGCTGGCCAGGTCCGGGGTGCCGTCCCCGTCCAGGTCCACTCCCACTAAATCCGCCGGGCCAGGGCCCAGGGCCACCGGGGCGCGTGGCCTCAAGGCTAGGCCCCCTGCGCTGCCCTTGAGGGGGATGCGCAGGATGCCGGTGGCCGCGTCGCTGGCAATTTCCAGGGTGTCGAGATGCTCGCCGGCCCGCAGAGGCAGAAAGGTCACGCGCACTCGCCGCACCTCCCCTGGCTCAAGCATCAGGGGCAGGCTGGCGGCCACCTGGAAGGACCCGCCCCCCAGGCGCAGCCGCTGGATGCTCATCGGACTGTTGCCGCTATTGCTTAGATCCAGATTCAGGCTGCTGGCCCGCTGCAGGTGGCCGGCCCCGAAGTCCAGGCCCGCCGGGCTCGCCGCCAGCACCGGGGCAATGCCGGTCCCCCCCACCACCGCCTCAGCGCGGGGGTTGCGACCCGCGTCGCTTAGCAGGGTCAGACGGCCCGCAATCGGGCCGATGCGCGAGGGGCGGAAGCGCACCCCCAGGGCCAGGCGCTGGCCGGCCCCCAGTTGTCTTGGGCTGAAGCCCATCACCGCGAAGGCGCTGCTGTCGAAAGAAGCTCCCCGCAAGGTCAGCGCGGTATTGCCCGTGTTGCTAAGCACCACCGTGGTGTCGCGGAAACCGCTGAGGCGCACCTGGCCAAAGTCGAGGCTGGCCGGGCTGAGGGACAACTCGGCCTCCACGCCGCTGCCCCGCAGGGGGATGGCCACCAGGCCGGCGTCTGGGTCGTCGCTGCGCAGCCGCAAGGTGTCCTGCTGGCTGCCCCGCTGCTGTGGGGTGAAGCGCACCTCGGCGCTGACTTCGGCCCCAGGGGCCAGTTCGAGGGTGGCTGGGGAGACGGCAAAGGGCGGGGTACGCCCCACGCTCAGGCGCGACAGGCGCAGCACGGCCTTCCCGGTATTGACCAGGCGCAGGATCAGCGCCCGCTGCCCGCCCACGGCCACCTCGCCCAAATCCAGAGGAAGGCGATCCACCTCCAGGCGGGGCTGTCCCCCCTGGTCGATGATCCACACCCCACTGCCCGGCCCCCCACCCAGCACCCGCCCGGTTAGGGTGGGATGGGCCAGGACGCTACGGGCCCCCAGTCCGGGCAGGCCAGCATTAAGGGCCCGCCAGACCTGGCCTTGGTCCCCACTGCGGAAAAACCCTTTGCTGGAGGTGGCCGCGTACCACACCGGGTCCGCTCCCGGCTCAAAGCTCAGGCCGCGCACCTGCAGGTCCTCCAGGCCCTGGTTGCGGGCCGCCCAGGTCTGGCCCCCATCCCCGCTGAAAAAGATTCCCTGGCCAAAGGTGCCGACCAACAACTGCCCAGTCCCCGGCAACACCTGGATAGCCCTCACGCTAAGGCCCTGGAGGGCGCCGCCCCCCAAAGCCCAGGTCAGCCCTCCGTCGCGGCTGAAATACAAGCCCGCGGCGGTGCCGGCGTACACCAACTCTGAATTTCCCAGGTCCGCGGCCAGGGCAAAGACGATGGCCTCGGCCATCCCCGCCCCCGTTGACCAGGTCGAGCCTGCGTCTCTGCTGAGATATACCCCCTGCCCGAAGGTGCCGGCCCATACCCGGCCCTCCACCCCGGCGGCCAGGGACAGGACCCCGGCGCCCGGCTGGGTGGCCCGGGTCCAACGGGAACCGGCGTCGCGGCTCAGGTAGAGGCCGGCGCTGGCCCCGGCATACAGCAGGTTGCCGTCATCGGGGGCCACGGTCAGGCACAGGGCATTGCGGCCCAACAGGGGCCCCCGGGTGTTTTCCCAGCTCAGTCCCCCGTCCGGGCTGCGGTACACCCCGTCGGCCGCAGCCACGTAAAGGCGGGCCGCCACCGAGGGGTGAGCCGCCACCGCGTTGACCGCCGCACCTGGGCCACTGCTGGTCCACTGGTTGAGACCGGCCCCCGCCGGTCCCCCCAGCAGCAGGCCAACGCCCAAGAACACGCCCCCGAGTCTTTTCATTTTAGCGCACCAGCAGCAGGGGCTGCCGCCGCAGTTGATCGCGCTGCTGCATCCGGCACAGGTACAGGCCGCTGGCCACCTCCTGGCCGGCCTGGTCGCGGCCGTCCCAGGTGGCGCTCCAGGTGCCTACGTCCTGGAAGCTTTTGTCCACCAGCACCCGCACTGATTGGCCCAGCAGGTTGAAGATCTCCACCCGCACCGGGCCGGGCGCCTCCACCTCGTAGACGATGCGGGCCGGAACGGCCGGTGAAAAGGGGTTGGGATAACTGCTGAGGGCCTGGCTGACCCGCAACTGATCCGGGGCCACCTGTCCCACCCGCAAAAGGCCGAGGCGATCCACCTCGGTGGCCAGCCAGCCGCTGCCCGCATCGGCGCTGGTGGGCAGCTCCTCCCAGCTCTGGGATTGCTCGTCCCAGCGCAGGATGCCCAGGCCCTCGGGGGCATTGGCCCCCACGTAGAAGTTGAGGGAAACGGGGCGCAAAAGGTCGCGGCCCCTGGCCACATCCACCGCGTACACCGGCTGGTCCTCGCTGCCGGCGGGTACCTGGCGCGGATCGAGGCGGTAGATCAGGGCCAGGTTCCCCGGCCCGGCCACCTCGTCGCCAGCGTTGATGCTGACCCGCACGTCCGGGCTGCCCAGGCTGCCGCCCTCCTGGTCCAGCCAGCGCAGGCCCACCGCCAGGGTGTCGCGCATCTGGTTGCCGGCCAGGTCGTAGCCAATGGCCAAAAGGTCCACAAACTGCTCCCCCCCCGCCCTGGGGATCCGGTAGTAGCCGAGATAGCGCTTCTCGCCGGCGGCCTCGACCTCCAAACCCTGCTGGCCGGCCAGCAACTGGGGCGCTTCGCGCAATTCCTCTCCGGCCAGGACCTCCACCTGGAGCAGGTCGGCGAAAAGCCCGTGGCGTGCCACCCGCAACTGCAATTCCGGGGGCTGACTGTCCACCTCGATCTCGATCTGCACCACTCCCTGGGCCTGGTTGCCCTCGGGGTCGCGCACCCTGAGCCGCACCAGGGTGCGGCCCTCCTGGCCGGCCGGCACCGCGGCCACCAGTTGGCGGTTCTCGATGCGGGCCACCACCCCCTGCTCGGCCGCCACCTCCCAGACCAGGTTCTCGTCCGGGGTGTCCGCATCGCTGACAAAGGGGTCCAATCCCAGGCGCTGTTCCGGCCCGCCGGCCTGGAGGCGGATCTGCGGCAGAGCCGACAGCCGGGGCACCTCGCCGGCCTGGATGATCGCCACCTCCAGCACCCCGGCGGCGGCGTTGCCGGCCGGGTCCACCACCAGAAAATTCACTTGCTCCAAGGCGGGCTGGGCGCTCTGGGTGCTCAGCGTAACCGCGCGGCTCAGCGGGTCGATGGCCACGTCCAGGCTCGCCGCGAAACTGGCTGACCACACCAGGGCCGAGTCCGGGTCGTCGTCGATCACGTACTCGTCGAGGCGCAATTCGGTGTTGGCCTCCCCCTGCCGCAACTGGAGGCGCGGGAAGGGCCGCACCTGGGGGGCCAGGCCGGGGCTCCTGATCTCGACCACCGCCTGGCCCTGGCGCTGTCGCCCGGTGGGGTCAACGGCCGTGAAGACCAGGGTCTCGCTGCCCTGCAGCTTCTGGTCCAGGGCCTCCAGCCGCACCCGGTGCGGGGGGTTGGCCCCGATCTGCACCCGCAGCTTTTCCGCCGGCCCGGCGCTCCACCGCAGCGAGGGCAGGGCCCCCGAGGCGATGACGTACCCGTCGAGGACCAGGGTGGTATCGGCCTGGTTGGCGTAGAAGCGGAGGATCGGGAACGGCTTCAGCTCAAAAACCGGGGGCAGTTGCACCTGGAGCAGGGCGCTGGCGCTCTTGCCCTCGGTGTCGCGCACCTGCAGGGCCACCTGCACCGTGGAGCTGGTGTCGGTGGAGTCGGGGGCCCGCCGCACCCGGAGTTGGTGGCTGGCCGGGTCCAGTTCTACCTCCACCCCTGGCGGTGCGGCCAGGGTCCAGGCCAATTCCCCCTCGCCGTCCTCCCCGTCAAAGGCGTATTCGTCCAGGTCCAGGCGGGTCTCGGCTTCGAGGTTGTCCAGGGTCACCGGGTCAAAGGCGCGCAGCTTGGGGCCCTCCCCCGGGCGGGTGATCAGCAGGGGGATGCTCCCCTGGTCGCCGTTGCCCTGGGGATCGGCCACGGCCAGGGTCAGCGAGGCCGGCTCCACCTGCGCTTCGGCCCGCACGTACAGGCGGCGGCCGGGCAGGTCCAGGCTGTCAGTGAGCGTTCCAGCCGGGCTCAGTTGCCAGGTCCAGCTAAGCTGGCTGTCGGCGTCATCGGGATCAGCCACCAGTTCGTCGAATCCCAGGGCCCGCCACTGGCCCACCACCAGGCCGATCTTGCCGGGCAGCTCGAGGCGGGGCCCCTGGGGCTGGCCCTCGGCGATCACCTCCACCTCCAGCATCACCTCGTCCTCGTTGCCCTGTGCGTCGCGCACCCGCAAGGTCACGACGCCCTTGCCGGAGAAGCCCGCCTCGGCGCGCACCTGCAACTGCCCGTCCACCACCTCGGCCCGCAGCGGCGGGTCGGCGCTGGCCTGCCACTCCAACTCCTCGGCCCGCCCGTCGTCCCAGGCCAGGCTGTCGAGGGGCAGGTTTCCCGCCCCCCCGGCCGGGAAGCGCACCAAGGGAGCGGCTTCGATCTGGGGAGCCAGGGTCTGGCCCGACGGGGTGACCTGCGCCACCTGCTGCCCCTGGCTGCGGGCACCGCTGGTGTCCTGGGCGGTGAAACGCACCAGGCCGCGGCCCTCGGCCTCGCCGCTGACCAGCAGGGCCTCACCGCTAATTTGGGCGCTGACCCCGCCCTCGGTTTCAAGTTCGAACTGCAGGGTGTTGAGTTCGTCGTCCTTGTCGGCCACCAACTCCGCCAGGGGGATGCGCACCGGCTCGCCGCCCTGCTGCGGGTAGATGGGGCCGGGCCGCAGCGCCACCGGCGGGTCATTGACCGGGAAAACCACAATCCGCACCAGGGCGGTGTCGGCGTGGCCCTCCCGGTCCTGGACGATCAGGGACACCAGTTCCTCCCCGTGCCAGTCCGGCGCGGCGCTGAGCAGGACGACGTGGGAGGCGGGGTTCACCTCCACCCGCACCTGGGTGGCCCCCGCCGCGCTCCAGGTCAGGGAGTCGGACACCGGGCGGTCGTCGAGGTCCTCGACAAAGGCGTCCAGGTCCAGGCGCTGATGGGTCCCGTCCTCCGGAAAGAGCAGGGTGTCGGGCAGGTTTTCGATGCGGGGCCGCGAGTACACGGCGATGCGGATGGTGTCGGCGGCGGTCAGTCCCTCGGCGCTTTCAAGGGCGGTGAAGATCATCCGGCGCTCCCCCACCAGCCCTGGTTCCGGCGCCATGGTCACCAAGCCGGTCTCTGGGTCGATCTGGGTGGGGATCTCGCTCAGGCGCGAGGCGGTCCACAGCACCTGGGGGCCGTCCTCTTCGGTGTAGTCATCCAGGTCAAAGACCACCCGCTCCTCCCCGGCCACCAGGCTCAGGTCGGGCAGGGGCCGGACCCGGAAACCCGTGACCCTGATGGCCAACTGGCCCAGGGGCGGTGCAAAGCGCTGTTCCACCCCGCGCTGGTCGGCGGCGACGTAGTGGGAGACGTGGCGCGGCCCACCGGCCACCAGGCGCACTCTGGTCTGTTCCCCGACGGGCCGGCGCAGCACCTCCAGCCGCAAACGCGCCGCCACCCCTGCCCCGCTGCGCGGCGAACGCTGCACCCCCACGGCCGTGGAGAATCCCAGCAGGTTCTCGCCCTCCAACTCCTCCACCGCGTTGAGCAGCACCAACCCTTGCAGGTATTCGCCGGGCGAAAAAGGCTCGGCTTCGCCCTCGGCGTTCACCCTGGCCGGCACCAGGCCCAGCACCTGGGGATCGTAGGAGAGGAAGAAGGTGAAGCCGGTCAGTTGCGCCCCCCCGGCGTCCACCCGCACCTCCAGGTCGAGCACCTCGCCGAGGCGGCCGACAAAGTCGGTCTCCCCCCCCGGCCGCTGCACGGCGATGGAGACCGCCTGCACCGCCTGGGCCAAAAGCCCCAGCCACAGGGCCAGGACGAGGGGGGTCGAGTTCTTTTTTATCACCTGAGCAGCACCATCCGCCGCACCCGCTCGTACGCGCCGCTGTGCAGCCGGTAGAAGTACACCCCGCTGCCCACGGGTCTTCCCCGCAGGTCGCGGCCGTCCCAGCGCAGGGTGTGCCGGCCGGCGGCCACCGACCCATCCAACAGCAAGGCCACCCGCTGGCCCAGGGCGTCGAAGACCTCCAGGCGCGCCGGCCCGCCCACGGGCAGGGCGAATTCGATGATGGTTTCGGGATTAAATGGATTGGGGTAGTTCTGCATCAGCGCCTGCTGCGCCGGCGCCACCCCCGCCGCTGCCACCGGCAGGGCCTGCTGGCGCGGGTCGAGCAGCAATACCTCGCCCAGTAACGGGGGAGCGGGCTGGTCCACCAGGGCCCGCAGTCGGCCCCGCAGCAGCGCCGGCCCCAACCCCGGTTCGCGCCCCATCCGACTCACCCCCACCCACAATCCCTCCCCCTCCGGGTGATAGGCGGCCAGGGCGTTGCCGGGCGGAAGGGGCTCCTGTATCCACGCCCATTGTCCTTCCGGCAAAATCAATTCCACCTGCGCCGCCTGGACCGCCTCCAGGCCCTCCCCCTCCACCCACAGTTCGGTCTCCGGCCCGGAGGTATCCAAGCGCAGGGACAGATACACTGCCCCGGCGGAGCCGACCGCCTTGTACACGGGGCGGGGCCCACGGGAGAGGAAGTTGGCCCCCACCAGGGACAGGTCGCGGATATCCACCCGGCCGTCCCCGGTCAGGTCGGCCCGCTCCCCCGGATCACCGGGGACCGGTTCCGTGCCGTAGTGGCTGGCGGCGAAATCCCAGTCCGCCAGGGTCACTTCGTTATCGGGCTGGCTGCCGCCTTCTTCCAGGTACCCGGCCACATCGCCGGCCAGCATCAGGGTGTCGGCCCCCGGCGTGGCGGGCCGCAGCCCTTCTATAGCCTGGGCCGGCACCAGCTCCAGGCCAGGCACCCAGGCGTCCAGAAAACCGTCGCGGTGAAAATGCAGGTCGTACCGGCCCGGAGGTGCTTGGCGCAGTTCAAAGACCCCCTCCCCGCCCAGTTCCACCTGTATCCCGGCAAGCTCTGGGTCCGCGTCGTTGGCCGCGGCAAAGACCTCGTCGCCCAGGGGCGCGTGCTGTCCCCAGGACCGCAGGCTGCACTCCACCCTGACCCCGGCGGCCGGGCGTCCTTCCAGGCTCAGCCGCCCGCGCAGCGTCGCCCGCGCCGTCACCACCGCCCCCTCGGCCAGCGCCCCATCGGGCGGGGAAATCACCGGTCTGCCGTCGCGCTCCAGGCGCGAGGCCAGGCCCGCGCCGCTCTCTCCTAGCAACTCCACCAGGATCTGCCCCTCCGCTTGCAGGCTCTCCAATTCCAAGCGGACCAGGGGGGTCCGGCCGTTCAGACCGGGGATGCCGCCCACCGGGTCGAAATAGGCCATGCTCAACAGCAGGCGACTGTCCCCCTCGGCGACCTGCATCTGGTTGGCGATCAGTTGGGCCGGCACATACCCCTCGGCCAGAGCAAAGGGCTGGATTCCCTCGATGGTTTCGTCCTGGTCCACTACCGCCACCGCGCTGCTGTCCACCCTCAGGGTGGCCAGGGCCAGGTCCGCCTGGACGCCGCCGGCGTTAAGGCGCAGCTCAAAGGTCTGCCGCTGCCCGGCCCCCAGGCTGAAGACCTGGGGCCTCAGGCTGAAGATCTCGGCGGGGGCCTCGCCGCTGTTCTCCACCCGCACCTGCCCGGGGGCCCGCCAGGCCCGCGAGCCGGCCCCGAAGCTGCCCCGGTCCTCGGCGGCCAGGTACACGTAATAAGGCCCGTCGGGGATGGGGAAAGGGCTGGTGCTCAGGTCGTAGTAGTTGGCGGGGCTGTCCTCGGCCAGATCATAGACCCCGTTCACCGCGGCCGGGGGCTGGCCGTCGGCGGAATTGGCCACCAGGGCCGCGCCCGAATACACCGCCGCGTAGTCGCTTACCGGCCCCAGGTCCGCGGGGCTGAGCAGGACCCGGATGCGGGCGTTGTGGTCCAGGTCCACGTCCTCCCAGGACACCCGGCCGGCCCGACCCGGTTGCACCAGGGTCTCGGTCAGGGGCTGCAGGGGCCGCAGGCCGGGGGCGTGGGAGAACACCAGGCGCGAAGCCGCGTCGTTTGGCCGGCCTCCGTTCATCTGAGCCAGGCGCTTGGAGACCCCATCGCTGATGACCCCGTACACGTAATAGACCTGGCCGGCGGCAGGCACGGGCTGGCCGGACGCCGGCAGGGACCATAGGTCCCAGGTGTACTGGTTGTCGAGGCGCTGGTCGGGATCCTCGCTCAGGCCGGTGGCGATGGGCTGGGTGTTGCGGCCCAGGTCGGCCAACAACTCCTCGGCCCCCCCGGGCAGGGAGAAACCGGTGGTGGCGGCGGTCAGGGCCGGAATGGTGCTGTAGTAGAGAGCGATGCGGGCGTCGTCATCGGGGTCCTGGTCCCCGTCGCTGCCGCTCCGGCCCCAGGTAAGGGTCAGGTACCGCTGGGGGCGGATGCCGCCGGTCTCCACCGCCGCGCTTCCCTCGTCGTTCAGCGGGTCGAGGCGCAGGTAGGGCGAGTGCCGCACAGCGACCATCCCCTCGCTGCGGCCCAGGACGTGGTTGCCCAGGTCGCTGGCCAGCGCGTATATGTAATAGGACCCCGCGGGGACCAGCAGCGGCTCCAGCACGTCCCAGTTCACGCTGCCTTCACGCTGCTGCAAACCCACGGGGGTGGTAATCGCCGTGGCCCGGGCCAAACCGCTGACCGCCCCTTCGCTCAACTCGATGTCCAGGGCGCCCAGACCGGGGTCCTGGCTGTAGAACATCCTCACCACCGGCACGTCGTCGTGGTCCTCCACCGCAAAGCCCAGTTCCACCTGGTGGGGGCCAGGGCCGAGCACCGCGCCCTCGCTGTCCTGCAGCAGGCCCGCGTCGAGTTCGGCCGAACCGCCCAAAGGCCCCACCTGCTCGATGCGCGGAACGTGGCGCACCTGCAGGGCCCGGCTGCGGCCCAGCACCACCCCGCCCACCACGTCGGCGGTGGCGTAGACGAAATAGCGCCCCTCGGGCAGGTCGCGGGTCAGCAACTGCACCGGCCGGCCTACCCCCTCGCGTTCCACGTACACACTGCCGTCGGCCAGGCGCGCCTCCTGCGCCACCTCTGGGCTGAGGTGTTTGAGATTTTCGCTGGTGGAGAGGTAGAAACGGTACCCTACGTCGTCGCTGTCGTCGCCGTTGCCCGGGCCCAGCAGGAAGCTGCTGGTCGAGACCCCCCCGTCGAAGACCAGGTCGGGCAGATCCAGGGCCAGCACTTCGGGGACGTCCGGGTAATAGGTGCCCGGGCCGCTGGTGCTGGTATCGGGCCCGGCGAAGAGTGATGGGGCCAGTTCTACCAGTTGCAGGGAGCCGGCGGCGAGGAAGTCCTCTTCGAGGAAGAAACTCAGTCCCGGGCCGGCCTCCAGGTCCAGTTCGCGCTCGTCGGCAAAGGTGATGGGGCCGTAGCCCACCACGGGCACCTCGGGGATGGCGTTGACCACCACCGGGAATTGCAGGTACACCCTGCCCCCTGCCGCCGCCGGCCCGCTGCTACGCAGGACCAGTACCTGATCGCTGCTCAGCCCCGCAGAGACCTCAAAGGCAGGAACCTCCCCGCCTGCGGCCCTGTACACCACCCGCACCTCGTCCTCCACCCTTTCGTTCCCGTTGAGGTCGAGCACCTTGAAGGCTGAGGGCAGGCGGACCGTCAGGGTGGAATCGCTCGGACCGTCGTCGTGGTCCAGGGTGATTACCAGTTGCTGCCAGTACCGGCCCTCGCCCACCCCGGCCACCGGGATGCGCCGCAACTGGGACGGCTGCACCTCGGCGCTCTGGCCCTGGGCCAGGCCGGTGCCGCCCAACCACGCGATGAAGAGGATCAGGGTTCTGGACATCAAGCCTCGTCTGTTCGGCGCACTGCAAAGATTCCCCGCTCCGGACACGGCACTTTTTTCCCGTTTCCGGACTCCTCCCCACCCCTTGTTCCCCTGCCGGCGCTCTGACTGCCGGATCGGCGCAACCCATCGGGGTGTTAGCAAAGGCCGTTCCACCCCTCTTGTTAGCATCGGCGGGAAAAGGGGGGTTCTGTAGTGTATCCGCCCTTCTGTAGAATAATTAATCGCGGACGAGGACGAAGGTCTGGCGGGCGAGGGACTGGGAGGTCTGGAGCAGGCCGTAGTACATCCCCGACCCCACCCCTTGGCCCGCTTAGTTGCGCCCATCCCACCCCTGGGTATGGACGCGGGCGGCACGGGGTCCCAGGTCGTAGCGCCGCACCAGGCTTCTGTCGGCGGCAAAGATGGAGAAGGTGATGGCGGCGCTGGCCTGGTCCAGGAAAAAAGGGAAGGTGATGCGGGGGTGATGGGCGGGATGGAAGGGATTGGGATAGCCGGAACCCAGGCGCAGGGCCAGGGGGACGGGCAGGTCGATGGGGTCCGGGTCGTATTCCAGATAGAGTTCGTACCCGTACCCCAGTCCTTCCTATTTGGCGGAACGCAGCACCAGCACCACCTCGCAGTACTTCCCAGCCGGCTACCTGGGCCGGCTCCGCACCGAGGGTCTGGATGTGAAGGGAATTGGGCCCAATAAGCAGTAGCTGGACCCGCCACTGTCCCCGCTCCAGGGAAAATTGCAGGGCGAGTCCTCCTGGCCGCTGGCGGGGCTTTAGCCGCAGGTAGGCGCTGGCCAGGTGATCGAGGAAATCGCGCTCCTGCACCGCCACCTTGCCGGGCGTGTCTGGGCTGCGGGCCCGCACCGCCAGGTACTTCTCCCCTTCGGCGTAAAACTGTCCCGGCCGGTGGCGAGGTCCGGTGAAATAGTTCCACACCGCGAACTCGGAGACCGCCGGGGCCAACCCTCGCGCCGTCTGCTGCAGCAACACCCGGTCGGAATAGCCGAGGCCGGCGCTGCCCACCTGTCCCCATTTTTCCCAAGTGGCGCGGAGAGCAGGATCGCGGATGGATTGGCGGGCCTCGACGATCAGCGGGGTGCCACAGCGCCGGAGGTGGTCCCCGGCCTGTTCATGGCGGGCCTGCACCCGGTCGAGCAGCGCTTGTTCGGAGAGGGTGCCGGCAAGGGTGGGAAGAACCGCAGTCGCCACTCCCCCGGCGATGAGCAGTAAGAACCCTTTCATTGCGGCTCTCTCGCTAGCGCCTGCCTTCCTCCTGCTTGGAAGAATCGCGCTGGTAGAGGGTGATACCGACCCGCCAGATATGTTACTCCACGGGAGGGTGGGTGATCACGCTACGGACGTTCACATCAAACCTGTAGGGCAGGGGCAGCTCTTCAAGTTCCTCCACTATGGCTGCGGCCTGCATCTCAACCTCGATGCCGAGCAGGGCCAGGTCGATATCCGATTCGGGTCTAAAGCTCCCCTTGGTTCGGGAGCCGTACAGGACCACCTCGCGGATGGCCGGCCCCCGGCGAATCACCCCCTGTCTCAGCTCCCGCTCGTGCGGAGTAAGGCCGGTCTCCTTCACCCCTCCCCCTTTTTTTCCCGAAAGAAGTCCTTCAGAGGGGCCAGTGGCGGATAATAGTTTCCGACCACGGCCTGGAGCACGGCCTAAAACACCTTGAGGTCGTAGGTGTGGAAGAGCAGGTTGCGGTGGAGCATCATGTCGATCCAGACCTCCGCGTCTTCGAGCAGCCTGGCGGCAAAAGCCTCCTTAATCACTTTGCACGGGGTGAGCGGGTTAATGACTACCCCACCCTCCTCCAGGTAATCCTTTAGTGTCTTCAATGCCAGTTCAAAAGCCACCTCAAAGCGTTGGATGGCCTCTTTTTTCTCCGGTTGGGAAAGGGACTCCACCCCCCAATCGCAGACCTCGCGCAAGAGGTCGATGGTGCGATCGAGATTGTCGAACCGCTG
>VGJS01000015.1 GCA_016867395.1 Candidatus Handelsmanbacteria bacterium | reverse complement strand
TTAGCGAATTGGCGGGGTATTTGGAGGGGAAGGGTGGGCCGGGTGGGCTGATCGGTATCAGCTCGGTGGCGGGGGACCGGGGCCGGCAGAGCAACTACGCGTACGGGGCGGCGAAAGGGGGGTTATCGTTGTTTTTACAGGGGCTGAGAAACAGACTCGCCTCCACCCCGGTTCACGTCCTGACCGTCAAACCCGGTTTTGTCGATACCCCTATGACCAGGGGCCTGGAGGGGCTCTTCCTAGTGGCCTCGCCGGAAAAGGTTGCCAGCGACGTCCTGCGGGCCTATAAAAAGAGGAAAGACATCCTCTATACACCCTGGTTCTGGCGCTATATAATGTTTATTATAAAGAATATACCAGAGGGTATCTTTAAGCGCCTCAAACTCTGAGTCGCTCAGGCGCCAAAGAAGAGGCTCAAGAGCAGGCTGCTGGCCGATCCTCCCAGGATCGCCCCGGCCCAGACCTGGGCCGGGGTGTGGGCCTGGAGCCGGAGGCGGGCCCACATCACCAGGGGCAGGGAGAGGGACAGGGGCCACAGGCTCCAGCCCGCGGCGGCCAGCACGATCCCCAGGCCGCCGCCCACCCCGGTGGCGTGGATGCTGATTTTCCAGAAGCGGTCGATCTGCCAGACCAGCAGCGCCATGCCACAGAAGGCGCTGCCGGCGCCCAGCATGGGGGTCGGCGCATTCACCAGCCACAGCACCACCAATCCCGCAAAATACCAGGCCACCCCCAGCGGCAGCAGCCGGGCCCGCTGGCTGCGCTCGGGCAGGTAAACATCGGCGATCATACCGGTCCGGTAGAGATACAGGAGTGCCGTGGCCGGCACCACGCTGTAGAAGGTGATCCCGGCCAGGCCGGCCCACCAGGTCCCCCCTTTCAGCCAGACCAAGGCCGAGAAGACCCCCCAGGCGACCATGGCTGGGTTGAGCAGGTGCGAGATCAACCAGGCCAGGAAGTCCAGCCAGTTGGGCGGGGCCCCTCCGGTGGCGGAGGTGTGGTTTTTTCTAAAGAATGCCTGGATCACGTCGATAGTGTGTGTAGATATATCAAGTGGTGCTGAGTTATGTTATTCTATAAGAAATGAAATTATGAGATCAATCAACAGCAAAATTTAATTTAACTAATACTACATGATACCGATATACTCAAAAAAGGTAGAGCGGAGATGCTCCGCTTCGCCAAGGAGGTGTGCATAGGATACTGTGCTGAACCCGGAGAGGTTCAGCAGCCGTCGACTAAAGATAAAACAAAATACCCAGGGATGAAGTTTTAATCAGTTAGAAACAAGGAGGTTTCTAATGCCGTTACGGATAAACAACAACATCGCTGCCATCAACACGCGCCGGCGGCTTAATGCCAACAACCGGGATCTCAACCTCCGCCTCGAGCGGTTGTCCTCCGGTCTGAGGGTGAACCGCGCGGCGGACGACGCTGCCGGGTTGTCGGTGCGCGAAGGCATGCGGGCAGAAATCAGCGGGTTGAAGATGAACATCCTCAACGCCGAGCAGGCGAGCAATCTCCTGCAGGTGGCCGAAGGGTCGCTCAACGAGATCAACGCGATGATGATCCGCTTGCGCGAACTGGCCGTGCAGTCCTCGTCTAGCACGTTGAACGACCAGAACCGCGAGTCGATCCAGGCCGAGTACGTCCAGATCCTGATGGAAATCGACCGCGTCTCCCTGTCGACGACCTACAACGATCAGGTGTTACTCACCGGCTTCGGCAACAACATCGACCGGGCCTCGACCGCCCTGACGGCCAGCGGCACCAGCGGGGTGGCAAACCTTAAAATCTCCGGGGCCACGGCCGGGACCTATACCTTCGAGGACTCCGCCGGAGACGGCATCATTACCCTGGGCAACGGGGTGGTGACCCAGACCATCAACGTGCAGCAGATCCTCGACACCAACCTAACGGTGGTGAGCCAGACCTCGGTGGTCGCCAACTTCGACCGGCTCGGCATCACCGTGACCCTGGCCGGGGACGGCGCCACCAACTCCACCGGTAGCTACACCGACGGGGACCTGCACGGCCAGACCATTCTCATCAATGCCGGGACGGGCGGCTCCTTCCAGGTGGGTCCCGACGACGGTATCAACAACCGCATCGAGGCGACCATCCCCGACATGCGGGCCAGCGGGACCTTTATCAACCTGCACAACACCTCGGTGGGCCAAATCAACACCTCACGGTCGGCCCTCAGCCAAATCGACCAGGCCATCACCAACGTCTCCAACGTGCGCGGCGACCTGGGCGCGGTCATGAACCGGTTGGCCTTCACCGTCTCCTTCACGGAGAACGAGATCGAGAACCTCCAGAATTCCGAGTCCTCGATCAGCGACGCCGACATCGCCAACGAGGTGGCGATGATGACCCGCGCGCAGATCCTTTCGCAGGCGGCGACGGCGATGCTGGCCCAGGCCAACGCCGTGCCCCAGACCGCCCTCCAGTTGCTGCAATAACCCAGTACCGGCTGGAAGGCAGGCGCCAGGTGAAAATCTGGCGCTTTTTTTATCCCCACTTCTTGCCGCTGGCCGAGCCCTTCTTGCGGGCGGCGGGGTTAGCTTCGAGGGCGAAGCCGACGAACCGTTTCTGGCCCAGGGTTTTTAGGTAAGAGAGCAGGGAGACCTCGGCCTCCTTGCGGTTGAGTTGGTACTTCTCAGCCAGGGCCTCGATCATCTGTCCCACCGTGGCGCGGCCGGTGCACATTTGCCAGACCTCGGTGCCGATGGCGTCGAGGGTGATCTTGCGCTCCTTGGGGATGTAGAAAACCTTGGAGAGCAGGCGCACCTTCCAGTTATCCTGGCGCTGGATGATGATCTGGGCCTCGCCGGCCTCGGTGATCTCCCAGCGCAAAAGCTCATTGCGGGCGGGCCGGGAGTTGAGCATCGCCTCCCGGGTCAGTTTGGGGCTTTTGGTGGCAAAAATACCCATCGCTCAGTCTCTGTGGCAGGTCCTCGCCCTCCTCGCGCTTGCGGTAGAGGTGGTCGATGATGCAGATCTTGTCCGCTGCCTCGCAGCGCCAGACCCGGGTGTCCTGGAACTGGCGGGGCCTGGGGTTGAGGAAGGGTAGAGGGCGGATCAGTTGCAGCCAGCGGCTGCGCGGCTGGCCCCGCACCCGCAGGCCGGAGTGGCCACGCAGGTCCTCGGCGGCCACCTCGACCTTAAAGTCGCGCAACTGCTTGCGGAAGAAGCCCTGGTACCAGTCGGCCAGGGAGACCCCCTTGAGCAGCACGTGGGCCAGGCTGAAGCGGTGGACCCGACAGGTCTGGCGGTCGCGGGTGAAGCTCAGTTGCAGGTGGCCGGACTTGAGTTCCTGGCCCGAGAGTTTGAAGGCCTCCGGCAGTTCGAAGTGCAGCCCGTACAAGCTCCAGGAGACCTGGCCCTGGCGGGGATGGTCCTCGAGGGAGCCGAAGATCTGGTCCACCAGGTCCTCGACCTTTTCCTGGAGCCGGGTAAGCACCCGTAGCAGCACGATGCGGCCACACTGGGGACAGGCGCGGGCCAGGTTGTAGGTGCGGTAGTCGGCCTCCCAGATAAAGAGTTCGTACTCGCTGCCTTCGAGCCAGCGCTTGTCTTTAAGGAAGCGGGCCCGCCGGGTAGCCGCAAAGGACATCCCCGCTTTCTTCGCCTTCTTCTCCAGACCCCCCAGATAGCGGTCCACCAGTTGTTCGACGGAGAGCTGGCGCTTGGCGCCCTCCCGCCACTCGACCTCGGCGCGCACGATCTGGTCGTCGTCAAGCCGGGCATAGCCGCTTTTATAATCCCCGTCCACCCGGCCCAGGTTCCAGTCGGGAGGAACCCGCAGGGTGATGCCCTGCCAGCCGAACAGGGTCGTCTCTGTTTTGGCCATCGCGTTAGAAGATCAGCACCGAGACCGATTTCTGGATCAGGGCCACGGCCACCGCGGCCATGCCCATCAGCGCCATGCCGCAGGCGAAGCCCACCGCCAGGATAGGGGCATACTGGAGCCACTGCTGTTTGCCGTACTTCTTCCAAAAGTAATAGCGGGCCAGCAGGGCCCCGATGATCTCGGTGACCACAAAGTGGGGGATGGAGGCCAGGGCGCGCACGAAGCCGAAGATCAACAGGATGGGCAGCCCGAAAATCGACAAGAGGGCGTAGCTGACCAAGCCGAAGGCGGCGCCGACGCCGATGATATTGGGCTTGAGGGCGCGGAAGAGCCAGGGCTGGTCGGTGGAGTGCTGAATCCAGGGGCTGGTGAAATGGGGGTCGGTGTCCACCTCAAAGTAGAAGGTGAAACCGGCGGGCACCCCCCCAAGGGCTTCGGCCCGCAGGGCGGGGCGGGGCTCGCGAATCACCGTGTCGCCGGTGGCCCCGCTCAGGGCCAGGGCCGGCAGTTCGACCTGGGCGCTGCTTCCCTCCCCGGTGGGGGGCACCGGGGCGTGCTGGGGGATGGGGGCGTCGGCGGGGGTGTCGAAGCGGGTGAAGAAGGTCTGGGCCGGGGTCCAGGCGCCGGCCTGGCCGCGCTTGCCCTCGCTGTCGAGCCATTCCTGGTCCACCAGGCGGGCCCGCCAGAACCACCACTGGTTCTCGATCAGGTTGGAGGGCACCCAGTGGGCGTCCTGCCCGGAGACCTCCAGTTCGCTCTTCATGGTGCCGGTGAGGGCCAGGCATTGGTTGTAGGCTTGCAGGCGCCACAGCAACTGAGCGTAGGGGTAGGAGGCCGAGGGGATGGGGGCCAGCTTCCAGATGTAGGAGCCGTAGATGAAGTTGGTGAAGAGGATGATGGGCACCATGAAGATCTCGGCGCGGAGGATGCTGGTGAACTTGGTGCCGGTCAGCTCGATCTCGCGGAAGCGCTGGGTGGAGGCCCCGTAATTGCCCAGGGGGAAGGGGATGAACCAGATGTCCACCCCGCGGTACCCGGAGAGGATGATGGTGGCCTCGCGCACGTAGGGCAACTCAACCGTCTGGCCCACCAGCCCCACCAGGCGGGCGTTGACGAAGGACTGGATGGGGGTGAAGATGAAACCGAAGAAGAGGAAGAACCAGATGAAGCGAGAGAACTCGGGCAGCAGGAAGGCCGAGATGGCGATTAGCGCTGCGGTGGCCAGGGAGAAGAGGGCCAGGGCGATCCAGATGGGGAAGTCACCGCGTCCCGGTGGCGGGGCCGTGCCGTGCTCCCGGCCGGTGGCAGCGGCCTGGTGGCTGCGCATGCTCTGGATCACCTGGTAGATACCGATGATGGCCACGGCGATGGTGGTGCCTATGCCGAAGCTCATCCAGAAGTCGATGCTGTTGACGAAGATGGTCTCGATGGTGCCCATGCCTTGGTGCCAGAGCTTGAGGTAGCCGAAGTGGTAGAGGAGGGGGTTGGCCACCGCGGTGAGCACCACCCCCAGGAAGGTGCCCACTACCCCCCAGAAAGGGGCGACCATCCCACCAAAGATGGCCCCCAGGTGGGCAGTGAAGCCCAGGGGGGTGGCGGGGATAAAATTGCCGGTAACGGGTGTGAAATCGACGAAGGGGATGGGGATGAGCTTGATCGGCTCGGTGAGCAGGGCCCCGGTGATGGCCGGCAGGGCCACGTAGATGGCGCCGAAGACCATGCCGATCATCGACCCGGCCGAGAAGACGCGCCAGCGCCAGGTCTCGGTGCCCTGGGTGTTCTCGGCTAGGGCGGTGGCCCCGTGGGCGGCGATCGGGGCGAAGGGGAAGGGTAGCCGCTCGTAGTCGGAGTTGAGGCGGAAAAGGGCATAGGCCCCGGTGAACCACGAGACCCGGGAGATGACCATGCCGGCGATCAGCAGGAGGATGGGGACTAGCCAGTCGCGGTGCAGGAAGGTGCGCTGGAGGATGGCCTCGGAGTCGGGCTGGGGCACTACCCAGGTGGGGATGAGCTTGGTGATGCCGAACTGCTTGGCCGCCGGCGACTGCACCAGATACTGATTGTAGAGCAGGCCCTCGAAGGCGCCGGTGGAGATCACCGAGGAGGCCACGTAGTAGAGCAGGTACACCTCCTGACGCCGCAGGGTGGTGAAAGAGCGCTTGGTGATCTCAGCAAAGAGGATGATGGTCACCCACTCAGCCGCCGCCCCCAGGGACCCGCCGATCATCAGATTCAGGTACATGTTGCCGGGTACCATGATGAAGGCGACGAAGAGCACCCCGAGCACGGCCTTGATGGTGAACCCGTCCTCGAAGGTAGTCGGGGCCTCCATCAGGCCGCGATAGTCTTCGATTTCCTGGTTGGGATTGCGCTTTTTCTTCTCTGTCACCAGCTACCTCCCTATTGGCCTTGTGGCCCTGTGCTTAGGCCCGCGCCGCCGGCGCGCCCTGCAACAGCCCGTCGGCTTCCTTGCCGTAGTTTTCCTTGGCCGCCCCGTCCACGGTGCGCCAGATGAGGAACTGCTTGCGGATCACGTTCATGAAGCGCTGGTTCACCCGCCGCCACGAGGCGTCCTCGCCGCTGAGCCGCTTCAGTTGCAAGGTGACGTCGTAGATGTTGTGCTGCGCCTCGGGCACGGCCCGCAGCACCACGTGTTGACTCACCCCCAGGTCGAAGGGGGCCAGCCAGATGTTCATGTCGATGGAGTACCCCTGGCCATTGGGCGAGTCGAAGCCCTTGAGGTGGGCCCCGTCGGTGTAGAAGGTGCCGATGGACTCCTCGCTGTAGGAGTCGAAGTAGCCGATGAGGAAGGCACACAGGCCCTTGACCTCGTGGCCGCTGACGGTGAAGGGGAACTCGAAGTTCCACTCGTCCCCCTCCGGCGGGGGCAGCTTCCACTTTCGGGTGACGTCGGGCACCGCCAATTGCGAGGCCCGGCGGGCCGGGTACACGGTGGAGAGCATCACCACCGCCATCACCAGGATGCTGGAAGTCACCGCCGAGAGGGAGGAATAATTGAGGGTGATGCCGCTCAAGAGCCCCAGGGTGATCAGCAGCTTGGCGATGATCTGGCCGGTGAGGTAGCCGGCCACCACCCCCAGCACCGCGTAGACGCAGGACTCGGCCATGAAGAGCCAGGCGATGTGGCCGGGGGCCAGGCCCACCGAGGAGTAAATGCCGATCTCGCGGAAGCGCTCGTAGACGCTGCCCATCATGGTGTTGAGCACGATAAGGGCGGCGATGAGGATGGGGATGAAGAGGTTGCTCATCCCCGAGAAGGAGGTCATGCCGAGCGAGCTGTAGATTGAGACCTTGATGTACTCGTCCCCCGGCTCCTTCATTCCGGCGAAGAGGGTGACGGCCAGCCGGGAGAGGAACTCCTCGATCTGCTTGCGCACGTCCACCCCTTCCTCGAAGCGCACGGCCACCGATTGTAGGGGGTTGCCGCTGCCGATGTTGCGCAGGGTGGTGTAGGGGATGAACAGCACGTTGGCCGGTTCGAGGTGGACGAAGGGCTTGATCGAGACCTTGGTATCCTCCAGGCCCTGCTTCTCGCGGTTCTCCTCCTCGGCCAACTCCTGCACCGCCTGGCCGCCGGTGACGGCAAAGTCGGCCGGGGTCATGATCTCGTCGTCGAGGTCCTTGAGGTCCTTCATGCGCCGCGAGTCGAGCACGCCGATCACCTTGAAAACCTCGCCAAAGACGCGGATCTCGGCGCTGCCCACCTGCTCCAAGGGGATATTGAGCTTGTCGGCGGTGACCATGTCGTTGGGCAGGATGCAGACCTTCTCGTCCCCCGGCTCGAACCATCGGCCCGCCACCAGGGCCCGATCCAGGCCGGTGACCTCCTTCTCCTGCGGGGTGAGGCCCAGCACGCCCAGGGCGTTATGGGTGGCCTCGCCGTGCTTCATCTTGATGTGGGCCTTGGCCTTGTTGTTGTACCAGGACCGGGGGGCCACGGTGGCGATGGGGCCGAAATTGCTGCGGGCGTAGTGGAGGACCGACTCCTCCTGGGGGTTCCAGGCTTTGGAGCGGATGAGCAGCCCTGAGTACAGGCCCTCGTTGTCGCGCTGGATCTGGTTGAAGCGCAGGGAGGTGCGGATGGAGGTGAAGGAGAGCACCGTGAAGGTCAAGAGCAGCAGGGTGATGAAGGTCAGGGCGGTGCGCAGCTTGCGGCGCTTCATGTTGGAGATTCCCAACTGGAAGGCGGTCAGCGAGGCGCTGGAGCGGCTGACGTCGGTGTCGTAGATCACCGCCACCTCGGTGCGCAGCTTCTTCATCTGTTCGTTGAAGCGGCCCGAGATTAGCCACATCACCATCACCGCCAGGGCCAGGATGACGAAGGCCAGCAGGATGACAAAGGGATTTGAGAGCTGGAAGGCTGGGTGGACCAGCCAGAGGACGATCCAGATGGCGATAAAGACTCCGACGAAGCCGAGGATCTGGTTCTTGATGGTGGCGGCGGTGATCAGGAGCCGCTCGGTGAAGAAGGCGCAGGGGATGACCAGGGCCATGAAGAAGATGATGCCCTGGATGACGTCGTCCTGGGTGGAGCGCACGTCCGGGTAGGCCCGAGACTCCAGGCCGATGGCGGCGCGGGTGTGGCGCACGAAGGCCTCCCAGTGCTGGCCCCGCATTGCCTCGGCGGCGGCGTCCAGTTCCACCTTGGCCCGGCCGTGCAGGTCGTTGAGGCGGTGGTTTTCGATGGCGAAGCCGCGCAACTCCTGCATCCGGGCCTCGTCGAGGGACCACACGTCGCGGGCGGCCAGGAAGGAGGTGCGGGCGAAGGAGGTGCCCGGCTCGATGGCGAAACCCTCGCCCAGTGCCTTTTCCTTGTCCTCGGCGCTGGTGACGTTAAGCAGCAGGTAGCGGAAGCCTAAAAGGCCGGCGCCCAGGCCCATCTTGATCCGGGTGTTGGGCCGGGCAAAGAGCACCCCCACCGGCTCGTCCTGGGCTGAGGGCCCCTCGCCGATGGTGTAGCCGAACTCCACCGGGGGGCTGTTGGTCTCGTCGAAGATGCTGATGGTGTTGAGCTTGGTCAGATAGCGCGGATCGACGATGTCGAAGAAGTTGTACGCCACGCAGGGGAAGAGCACCACCATCCACTGCTTATCGCGCCAGTCCATGGTGATCTTCATGGGGTAGACCTTGTCGCCCTGCACCCCGCGGTCGGGGGCGTAGGTGATCAGGCCGCTGCGCGGGTCGAGGTAGTAGCCCTCAATCTGCACCTGGTTGACCTGGACCCGGTTGATGTAAAAGGAGCCAGTGAGGTCCACCAGTTCGTAGTACTCGCCCCGCACCCCCTTGTAGGATTTCTTGCGGCCGTTGCGCACCACCGCCACCGCGTCGGCGCGGGGCAGGTCGGGGATGATGCTGCGGCGGGGGAAGACCATGGTGCGGCCCTTGAGGGTGCGCAGCTCGTCCTGCAGGCGCATCTTGAAGTCGGGGAAGAGTTCGGGGTCCTCAAAGGCCAGGTGGAACATCCCGGCCAGGGCGCGGATCTGCTTGGCCAGGTTGCCGGCGTTGACCTGGGCGGGCCGGTCGAGTGGGGTGTCGGCCTGGAAGCGGGCGTCGTTGACGGTGACAAAGGCCAAGGCCGGGGTGCCGGTGGCGAGGACCAGCTCGCTGTTGACCGAGATCTCGCCGGGCACGAAGGTCTCCCAGCTCATGCCGCCCTCGGGGCTGATGCCGTTGACCAGCACGTCCTTCTGGACGTAGCCCAACTCCTTGCTGATCTGCCGGGCGTAGCTCATAAAGTTCTTGCCGAAGGGGGCGAAGTAGCGCTTGTAGTAGAAACTGGTGTTGCTGTTCCACACCCCCAGTTCGTCGGTCTGGGTGGAGAGGTCGAGGCTGATGAAGAGCTTGATGGCCAGCGAGTCCTCCTTAGGGCCGGCCCAGGCGCGGTACAGGTCCAGCTTGGCCTCCTCGTCGGTGCGCACCTCCTCCAAAAGTTCGGCGCGGCTGGCATACTGGCGGCTCGCCAGGTTCAGCCCCCCCCCGTTCTGGGCCAACACCCCCGCCTCCAGGGCCCGCTCCAGGATGGCGACGACCAGGTTGGTATCGCCTTCGGCCGCGGCGCGGATCAGCGCCTCCTTGCCCAGGTACTCGTCCTTGCCCACCCGGTAGCGCACCCCCTCCTTGACCACCAGGCCCTCCCGCAGGGCCACCTCCACCCCGCGGCGGATCAGCATGCGGTCGATGAAGGGGTCTTCCTTGCGTAGGTAGCGCTGGATGAAGTCGTCGATGCCGCGCAGGCCCAGGTGGTGGGCCGAGGTGGCCAGGAAGATTAGGGTGCGGGCGGGGGGATGCTGGCGGAAGTATCGGGCCAGTTCGAGCAGGGCGGTGATGGAGGCGGCCTGCTCGGCCCCAGGGGTTAGGGCCGGCACCACCGACATGGCGTCGTAGTACGCCTCCAGCACCACCACGTCGTCCTCAAGCAGGGGGTCAGAGCCGGGGATCACGCCCAGGATGTTCCAGGCCGGCTGGCGTTCCCAGTCCATGCGGTAGTCGAGTTGCACCTCCACCGGGCCCTGGGCTAGGCGCTGGCGCAGGAGTTCGCCCTCGGCCTTAGAGATCCAGAAGCGGGGGAGGTTGAGGGGCATGGAGAGGAATTTCTTCTCGCCCTCCAGGTACACCGTCGAGTCGGGCTCGACGAAGAGCACTGCCGTGGCGCCCAGGTAGGCTGTATTGAGCCAGCGGTCCCCCGAGTTAAAGTCGAAGAGGACTACGTTGCCCTCGATGTTCTTGCCGTCCAGGTCGCGGAGTTCGCCCCGCCCCCCGTCGATAAGCTGACCCCGCAGGCCACCCTCGGGCAGGGTGGAGGTCTTGACCAGGTTGGGCCACAGCCCGTGCAGGGGGAACTGGACCCCGTCGGCCAGGCGCAGGCGGCCTCCCTTCTCCATGGGGATGGAGACGTCGTACTCCTGCACCACCACCTTGTCCAGCCCCAGGCCGCGCAGTTGGCCCTCGATGTAGCGGGCCGCCTCGGCGGCGCCGGGGTACCCGGCTACCCGCGACCCCAGGCCGGCAAAGTAGCCGAGGGTCTGCTGCACCTGCTCGACCGGGGCGAGCTTGCGCAGGGCGGGGTAATCGACCTCGGCTGCCGCCGGCGCGGCGCGCCAGGTCGACAGCAGTAATCCCAGCAGCAGGGCGACCCTGGACATAGATCTCCTCATCGGTTCAGATCCAGAACACCACGTTGTCCGTCATACCCGTGAAATAGTCGATGGCCAGCCAGGCGCCGGCGGCGACGAACTGGCCCACGATCAGCCCGATAAAGAAAGGGCGGGTGGCACGGAAGAGCCAGGGCCCCCCGTATTTAAGCACCGCCAGCTTGATGAGCCAGGCCAGGAAGATGCTAAACCAAAGCGCATCCATCAACCACACCGCCCCGATGGGGAACCCGATGGGGTGCAGGGGCCACCAGGAAAGCTGGTGCCGGGCTAGCATCAACAGGGCCATCACCCCGGAGCCAACCAGGGTGTGGAGCCAGCCGGCCCAGTCGGGGCCTACCGGGGAATTTAACTTGGCTGCGGCGTACTCAAAAGGAGCTTTTGGCCCACCTTCGAAAAACCAGGAGTTGAGGTTGATGCCCCCGTAGGTGTAGGCCAGGTGCAGGATGGTGGCCAGGGAGGTGAGCAGGCTGACCCCGATGGCCAGGGCCAGGGCCCAGAAAAGAGGGCGCAGCCGGTGCCGGCCCAGGTGTTCGCCCAGCTTCAGTCCGTGGGCGCAGGAGGCCATGACAAAGGTACGGATATCAGCGGCCCAGACATAGGTGAAAGCCATGCCCACCATGCCCGGGGGGCCCAGGACCGAGGAGCCGAAGGCCGAGACCACGGTGGAGGAGGAGATCATTGGGCCCACCGCGGCGGCCACCCCGCCCTCCACCACCACCCTGGTTAGGCCGACGAAGATGAGCAAGGCGGTCAGCAGGGTGAGGAAGGCGGCCCACAGGGGCAGGCCCGAGAGCCAGAGCCAGCAGGTAAGCACCAGCACCCCGCCCAGCCAACTGTACACCGCGGCTCGGTAGGAGAGGATTTCGCCGCTGTCGTCCGCTGGTCCCTCGCCCCTGAACGCCTTGCGGAAGACCTGGCGCAGATGGCCGCGGGCTACCCACAGGCCAAAGAGCACCAGCATGACCATCGCCCCCTGTCCCTGGTGGGCCAGCACCGGCTCGCTGGCGGCCCCGTAGATGCCCAGCTTCTCGGTACTGGAGACGCCCAGGATGTTGAAGGTCCCGCGCAGCAGCTTGGCCAGGGTGTTGAAGAACCACAGGCTGAAAGCGATGTCGAGGTTGATCAGGTAGGAGAAGCCGAGCATGGGGAAGCTGAGGCGGAATTCGAGGTTGAGGGTATTTCGCAGGATGGGGGCCCAGGAGACCAGTTGCAGGCCGGGTATAAAGTTGAAATACGCATGCAGGCCGTTGAGGCTGCTGACCACCGCCGGCAGGGCGAAACCGGCCCACATCGCGGGGTTGCGGAAGAAGGGGCGGCTCCCCCCCTGGGCCACCATCTCCAGGGGCACCTGGGCGATGGGGTAGACCAGGCGCTCCTGCTCCACCCACTGTCTGCGCAGAATCACCATGGTGGAGATCATCACCAAATACAGGGCCAGGGCCAGGACCATCCAGCAGACCAAGGGCCCCAGCCAGACGCCCCAGGGCACCCCCTGGCCCTTGGGGGCCCCCTCGAAAAACCACTTGATGGCCTCTGGGTCCTGGGGCACCATCCAGGCGGGGACGTGGGGATGGATGAGCAGGGCCCATTCGTTCTCGGGGGACGCGTAGTATTGGAAGCCGCTGATGATGGTCAACAGATATTCGGAAAACCCCATGGTGGGAATGGCCGAGGCGGCGATCATCATTATGTAGACCACCAGCAACTCCTCGCGCCGCAACTGCAGCAGGTGGTTGAGGAGGCCCACCAGCAGGAAGAACAGAAAAAGCGCCCCCGGAGTGCCAAAATCCAGGCCCATGTACGAGCCGCGGATTACCATGTTGCCGTACGGGTCGCCCACGGCGATGCACAGAGAGAAGAAGGCCCCCAGCCCCAGACTCCGGAACGTCCAAGGGGAAGGGGAGGAGGTGCGTGGGAGAGGGCCCAGGGCGGGTGCGGCCATCAAGGGGTCCGGGTTGGGGTGAAAATGCGCAAAAAAGTAGGGTTATCAGGCACTTCCAGCAATAGGAGCCGCTGGCAGCCAGCCGTTGGCGGCCAGCTTTTTGAGCGCGGCCCCACCCAAAAGGCCGATGAAGGCGCCGCTGAACAGGGCGCTCAGCAGGGCGAGGGGCAGCAGGAAGAGCAGCCCCAACTGGTGGACGAAAAGACCGGCGGTGGCCAACTGGAGGAGCTGGTGGGCAGTGGCCCCGATCAGGCTCAGGCCCAGGGGGCCAAAGAGGCGGCCGGCCCAGCGCCGGGTCAGGGACATGGCGGCCCAACTGCCCGACCCGGCGACCCCGGCGATGACAAAGGCCGGGCCGCCCAGGCTGCCGGTCAGCAGGCTGCCCACCAGCCACTTGGTCAATTGCACGGCCAGGGCGGGGGCGGGGCCCTGCACCAGCAGGGCCAGGAGCACTGCCAGGTTGGCCAGGCCCGGCCTCATCCAGGGCAGGGGACGGGGGACCCACTGCTCAAAAATGTAGAGGGCGAGGGCCGCGCCGGTGAGGAGCCCCAGCCGGGCAAGTTGGCGGGGCCCGGGCGTACTCATCGGCTGAGCGCGTCCAAGGCCCCGCTCCCTTCGAGGCGAAGCACCACCCGGTTGGGCAGGCAGGCGGCCGTTTCCCCCTGACGGTGTATCCAGCCCTGGAGCACGCAGCGCTGTTCGGGGCAGGGGGAGGCGGCGAAACGCGCCCGGCCGCCCTGCACCTCGACCCGGCTTGCCCCCAGCGGGCCTTCCGGGAAGAGCACCTGGTTGCCGGCGAGGGGCAGGCGAAGGGACTGGCCGGGGCTGTCGATCACCAGAAGGGTGCCGGGCGGGCGCCGGCCCAGGGCGGCCCAGGACCCCAGGCAAAGCAGCATCAGGGCCGCGGCCAGGAGCCAGTCGGCCCGGGTCAGGGTTTGCCTGGGGGAAGCAGGTGCTTCCACTCTTGACATTTGGGATTATTTTTTCTACACTTCCGTCAGATAGGAGCCACTGCCTTGGCCAAGACACTGAGCGAGACCATTGCCGAGAACCTCAAGTTCGTTAGCGGGGTGGACGGCATCCTCGGCAGATTCTACTACATTAGCGATCCAGGGGAATTGCAGCAAGCCGTCGAGAGCTGGTTGATGAACACCCCGGAGGGCCGCACCTGGCTTGACAGCCTGGGTTTCATCCACAAAAGCGCGGTGGTGAAGGTGGTCGAACAGATTGAGGCCAACCTGGAACAGTCCAGCCAGGAACTGCTGGCCAAGGTCCAGACCTTCAAGTCCTACGTCAACTCCAAAGGCAGCCAGGGCCGGGAGACCCTGCTGGTTTCGGAAATGCACTGAATCGCCCTGCCGGTAGCTGTTTATTTATTGGTGGATCGCGATGGTGGTCTTCGTCGGTATAGGGCTCCTGGTGCAGCAAGTCT
This sequence comes from Candidatus Handelsmanbacteria bacterium, assembly GCA_016867395.1. Taxonomy (GTDB): domain Bacteria; phylum Latescibacterota; class UBA2968; order UBA8231; family UBA8231; genus SICG01. Next base: position 56,496 of record VGJS01000015.1, on the reverse strand, counting down.
GCTTCAACAAGATCCTTCGATTCAAAAAACTGGTCTCCTAAAAGAGCATCGCCCTGGGCGACGCCCGCATGGGAGCGCAGAAGTTCAACGACGAGGAGGCCGAGCTCAAGGGCCAGCGGATGGTGCTGAACCACAGCATTGGCCGCCTCCAGCAGGGTATCCGCAACCTGCTCACCAAGTTCAAGGAGAAGGGGATCGACGCGCCCCAGTCCCCCTTCCCCGTTGAGGAATCCGGGTAGGCTTGAAGACCCGGCTCAGCGCCTGGCCGCCGGTGGCGGCTGGCGCCCCCCTGCTCCTGCACACGGCCTGGCGGAAATCCCCCACCCGGGGGACGAGGCTGGGGACCTCGGTCTGGGGGGCTACCGGCTGAAGACCGGCTGCTGGGACATGCCGGCCGCCTGCTCCCACCCGCCCCTGGCCTTCTACCTGCACAGTTTGCCGGTCTTCTTCTATACGGCGGATTAGTCCCCCTGGCACTACCGACCGTGCGGGCCTGAGGGATGATCTGGATTTCCTGCGCTCGGCCGACATGCGGCGGGGCAAAACCCCGCTCTTCGACCCCGCCTATCATGGGAAGCGGCTTTTTTTTGCGGGGCCGCCTCCCTGCTCCTCTACCTCCTGCTGGCCTGGGCGCTTCATGGCTGGACCAGCCGGCGGGGGGGTGCTGGCGGTTTTCCTGCTGGCCTTCTGCCCCAACACCCCGACTCATGCCTACCTGATCAACACCGATTTCTCCTTTGCCGCCACCTTTGCCCTGGCCGTATACGCCTTTTACCTACTGGTGCTGGCCCCTTTTGCTGGGCGGCTGGCTACCGCCGGGGGGGCCATGGGCCTGGCCCTGGGCAGCAAACTCTCGGGGCTGGTGCTCCTGCCGGGCCAGGGGGCCCTGTTGTACCTGGGGACTCTGCTGGAAGCGGGGCTGGTGTCGTGGGGGTTACGGGTTCTCGGCGGAACCCTATTCACTCACCCTGCGCTCCCAATTGGCGGACCTGGACGGCGGCGAGGCGTATTTGATGGGGGAGTATTCGAGCAAGGGCTGGTGGTATTGTTACCCGGTGGCCCTGCTGATCAAGACCCCGGTGCGCCTGCTGGTCCTGGGGGCTGTGGCTGGGTCTGCGCGAGCGAGGACAGTGAGGGAGTTGGGGTTAATTTGTCGCCCACCTCTGCTGCTTTTGGGTCTTTCTGTTGTCGGGGGCAAGGATATCGGCCTGCGCTACCTGCTGCCGGTCTATCCTTTCGTGTTCCTGCTGGCCGGCAGGGTAGCCGCCGCGGTCTGGAGGGGCTGGGGGGAGGGGCGCCTGGCTTCTGCTGGGCCTGTGTCTATGGCACGGGATGGGCACCCTGCGCCACCACCCAGACCATTTAGCCTTTTTCAACGAGCTGGTGGGCGGCCCGGACCAGAGGTACCACTACCTGGTGGACTCGAACCTGGACTGGGGCCAGGATCTCAAGGGCCTGAAGGAGTACCTGGACGAGCGGGGGATCGGCCGCGTCAAGCTGAGCTATTTTGGCACCGTAGACCCGGCCCTGTACGGGCTGGAGTACGAGTGGTTGCCCAGCTTCCACCTGCCGGCCCCACTCGGGGCCCGGGCCGTGCTGCCCACGACCGGGACCATCGCCATCAGCGCCACCAACCTGGTGAGGGTGTATTTGGACGGGTACGGCCGGGGCAAGGGGTTGCTCAACTGGCTGCTCGCCTACGAGCCGGTGGCCCGGATCGGGCATTCGATCTTCGGGTACGGAATCCAGGAAAGGTAGCGTTGGGTAAAGACCCACTCCGGCCTCTTCCAAGGCGCGCCCTTCTCCCTCGCTCGCGAAGCTCCGCTACCCGATCCCCCACCACTCCCCAAGAGATGCCTCCGGGGCCATCTCCCCGCCGCGTGGGAGTACCTCTCTAACTCGCTGCGGCAGTTAAAATTGTTTCCAGTTCGGCGGGGTTTTGAGTATATTCAGGTTTAACCAAAAATCCCTGGCGCAACGATGAGCGAACCCTCCACCTCCCTTCCCCAGACCGCCCTGGTCCCGGCCGACCGCCTGGATTTCTATCTGGAGCAGGCGCGGGACAAACTGCAGTTGCAGATGCTGCTCATCGAGCTGGGCTCTTGCAACGACCAGGTCGATTGCGGGCTGATCGCCCGGGCCTTCCACTTTGCCGAGGACCACCACGCCGGGCAGACCCGCCGGTCCAGGGAGCCCTATCTCAACCACTGCGTCGAGGTGGCCCGCATCCTCATCCAGTTGCGCCTGGACTCGATGACCGTGGCCGCCGGCCTCCTGCACGACGTGCTTGAAGACACCGCCGCCACCTTCGCCCTGGTCAGCGGGGAGTTCGGCCCCAAGATCGCCGGCCTCATTGACGGGGTCACTAAGATCGACCGCCTCACCTATGAGAGCCACGAGACCCGCCAGGCCGAGACCTACCGCAAGATGCTGCTCTCCATGGTCGAGGACATCCGGGTGATCCTGATCAAATTCGCCGACCGCCTGCACAACATGCGCACCCTGGGGGCGATGGAGGCGGAAACGCAGCGGCGCATCGCCCGGGAGACCCTGGAGGTCTATGCCCCCCTGGCCCACCGGCTGGGCCTGGCGCGGATGCGCTGGGAGTTGGAGGACCTCAGCCTCAAGCACCTGGAGCCGGAGGTGTACCGCGAGCTGCGCGAGAAGGTAGCGATGAAGCGCCGGGAGCGGGAAGCGTATCTGGAGGAGTTCAAGACGCCCATCGAGGAGGAGCTGAGCCAGGGGGGCATCGAGGCGGAGATCACCGGCCGGCCCAAGAACTTCTACAGCATCTACAACAAGATGAAGTCGCGGGGCCGGCCCTTCCAGGAGATCTACGATTTGTTGGCGGTGCGCATCACCGTCAACACGGTGCGCGAGTGTTACCACACCCTGGGCCTGGTCCACACTCTGTACCATCCGGTGCCGGGCCGCTTTAAAGACTACATCGCCACCCCCAAGAGCAACATGTACCAGTCGCTCCACACCTCGGTGATCGGGCCACGGGGCATCCCGGTGGAAATCCAGATCCGCACCTGGGAGATGCACCATACCGCCGAGATCGGCATCGCCGCCCACTGGCGCTACAAGGCCGGCCAGCGGGACGCCACCGACCTGGACCAGCACATCCACTGGCTGCGCCAGGTGATGGACTGGCAGCGGGAGGCCACCGATCCCAAGGAGTTCATGGAGAACCTCAAGATCGAGCTTTTTCAGGACGAGATCTTTGTCTTCACCCCCAAGGGCAAGCTCTTCCAGTTGCCCAAGGGGGCGGTGCCCATCGACTTCGCCTTTGCCGTCCACACCGACATCGGGCTGCACTGCCTGGCGGCCAAGGTGAACGGCCAGATCGTGCCCCTGGGCACCGAACTAAAGAGCGGCGACGCGGTGCAGATCTTCACCTCGCCGCAGCAGAAGCCCCGGCAAGCCTGGCTGGAGTTGGTTAAGACCACCAAGGCCCGCAACCGCATCCAGCACTGGCTCAAGGAGGAGCAGCACGCCCACAGCGTCCGCCTGGGGCAGGAGATGCTGGAGCGTGAGCTTAAGCGCTACCGCCAGCCTTTGCCGGCGGAGAGCCTGGAGCGGCTGGCCCGCGAATTCTCCCTGCTGGACGGGGAGCAGGTGCTGGCCGCCATCGGCCAGGGGGACCTGTCGGTCAACCGGGTGGTTAACCGCCTGCTGCCCCAGCAGCCCCGGCGCCACACCCCGCCCCAGATCCAGGACAAGCGCGGCATCCGCATCCAGGGCCTGGACAACATGATGATCCAGTTCGCCCGCTGCTGCAGCCCGGCCCCCGGTGATCCGGTCCTGGGGCTGATCACCCGGGGCCGGGGGGTGTCGGTGCACAAGGCCGACTGCCCCAATATCGCCGAACAGATGGCCTCCGATCCGGAGCGGCTGCTGCCGGTGGAGTGGGACCTGGCCGAGGAGCAGGTCTTCACCGTGCAACTGGTGGTGCGCTCTAACGACCGCAAGTACTTGCTTTCCGACATCTCCAAGACCATCAGCGACATCGGGGCCAATATCCGCAGTTCCACCACTCACACCGCCGACAACTGGGCCATCGAGACCTTCTGGATCGACGTGCAGGACTCGGGCCAATTGCAGGAGCTGATCCGCAAGGTCTACCAGGTGGAGGGGGTGCTGGAGGTGCGGCGCGGCGAGGTGCCTCAGCCGCGCACCTCACTTTTGCCCGAACGCCGCAATTAGAGAGCTCATCCGGGGGGGGGGACCTGCTGAGGCTTTCGGCTAGGCTCTATATCTCCCCCAGCGCCTCCTGTAGCTTGCGCAGCACGCTTACTTCCTCGGGATTTCCCACCTCGCCCCCACCGTAAGACCCCCCCAGGGTCTCCTCGGCCCAGCCCCGCAGGATCTGCACCTGGAGCCGGCTCAACTCGGGCTGGGCCTCCTGCCGGAGGGCGACTTCCAGCTTGTTGAGCACGCGCTGCTCGTCGGGCCAGAAGGCACGGGTCCGCCAGTGTATGACCAGTTGGATCTCTCTGGGCGTCAAGGGAAGGATCATGGGCTAAGTATAACAGAAATTACCCCCGCCGGCCCGCGGTTTGACAGGGTGAAGGGGGGGGCCTAGATTGTCGCGCTTTGCCAGCCAAGGAGAGGTTCATGGAGACGGAAAGGTACTTTCTGCCGCACATCGCCTGGATGGAGGGCTACGTCCCAGGGGAACAGCCTCGGGAGGCGGGCTTCATCAAGCTCAACACCAACGAGAATCCCTATCCGCCCTCGCCCCTGGTGGTGGAGCGCTTGCTGGGGGCTTGCAATGAGGGGTTGCGGAAGTATCCGGACCCTGGGGCCACTGGGGTGCGGCAACGGCTGAGCCGGCTCTTCGGGGTGGAACTGGAGCAGGCGATGGTGGGCAATGGCTCGGACGAGCTGCTCAACATCGCCCTGCGCTGTTTTGCCGGCCCGGGGGATTCGGTGGTGTACCCGTACCCGACCTACGCCTATTACGAGAAGCTGATCCAGTTGCAGGGGGCCCGGTCGGTCCAGGTGGACTTTGGCGAAGACTTCTCCCTGCCCGAAAGCATCCTGGTGCCCGGCGCCCGGTTGACCCTCTTGTCCAACCCCAACTCGCCCTCGGGCACCTTGCTCTCCGTAGAAGAGGTGGAAAAGGTGGCGGCCCGGGCCGAGGGGCTGGTGCTCATTGACGAGGCGTACGTGGATTTTGCGGCGGGGGGCTGCCTGGAGCTGCTCGGCCGTTATCCCAATGTGATCTTCACCCGCACGATGTCCAAATCCTTCTCGCTGGCCGGCATGCGTTTAGGCTTTGGCTTTGCCCCGGCGGAGCTGGTGGCGGGGATGTGGAAGGTGAAGGACCACTACAACGTCAACCAGCTAAGCCTGGTGGCCGCCGAGGCGGCGCTGGACGATCTGGAGCACATGCGGGCCAACGCGGCGCGGATACAGGCCACGCGGCAGCGGCTGAAGGGCCGGCTGCGGGAACTGGGTTTCTATGTGTGGGATTCGCAGGCCAACTTCGTGCTGGCCCGCACGCCGGGGCCCTCGGCGGCTGGGCTGTACGAGGGGCTCAAGGAGCGGCGGATCCTGGTGCGCTACTTTGCCCAGCGCCGGCTGGAGGACTGCCTGCGCATCTCCATCGGCACGGATGGGGAGATCAATGCGCTTCTGGAGGTGTTGGAGGAATTGCTGAAGAAGTAGTACTTGCGGATTAATACCGTACCAGTTGGTCGGCCGAGGATGCCCTTCCGAGGGCTCCCCAGGCGCGGACTTGCCGCCCTGCTCGCTTCACGCTGCTCTTCCCTCACCCCTTCCCGCGTCCTTCCCTGCCCAGCCGCTCCCCGGGAGCCCTCACCAGTGCACCCCCGGCCTCTGACCCTGCCTTGCTGTCACTCCCCTCTTCTCATCATCCTTCCGAGGGTTTCCACTTCAGCTAGCCCAAGCCCGAGTTTGCGGGCCACCTCGCTGGGGGAGAGGCCCTGGTCCAGCAGGGTGCGGGCCTGGGCGTAGCTGTCCCGCTCCCCGCGGGAGGGCCGGCCGGATTTAGGGGGCTGCTGGCCTTCGACGAGTTGCTCCAGCATCATACAGGCCGACTGCAGGCGGGCGCTAAGGAGTTCGAGGGTCTTCTGGTGAATCTCTAGTACCCGCAGGCGCTGGTCGATGACGTCGTGTTGTTCCTTCAGCCAGGCCTTGAACCACAGGCCGATGCCGGCGGCCAAGAGCAGGAAGAGGCCGTCGATGAAGAATACCTGCCAGTTGGTTTCCATCAGTCCTTTTCGTCCGGGGTGGGGGCGGGGGAATCAAGCGGGAGGCGGATGATGAAGGTGGCCCCCTGCCCGGGGGGGCTCTCCACAGCAAGGGCGCCGCCGTGGTTGGCGATGATCCGCTGGCTGACTGCCAGGCCGAGCCCGGTGCCGCCCTGGCTGGAGCGGGTGGTGAAGAAGGGCTCGAAGATGCGGTCGAGATTTTCTGGGGAGACGCCGGGGCCAGTGTCGCTGAAGCGCAGTTCCACCCCTTCCCCGTCGCGGCGGGCGGCGATGCGCAGGTGGCCACCCTTGGGCATGGCGTTCTGGGCGTTGAGGATCAGGTTGAGCAAGACCTGCTCCAGCTCGCCGACATTGCCCTGGAGGCGGGGCAGGTCCTCGGGACAGTCCACCTCCACGTCGATGAAGTGGGTGCTCAACTGGTGGCGCACCAAGGTGCAGGCCTGCTGCAGGGCCTGGGCCAGGTCGTAGGGGCCCCAGCCCTGGGCCTGGCTGTTGTGGCGGGCAAAGCCCAGGAGTGCCCGGATGATGCGCGAGATGCGCCTGACGTTGTGCTCGATCAGGCGCAGGTCCTCGCTGAGGCGGCCCGAATCGCGGTGCTGGGTCAGCATTAACTGCACCCGGCTAAGGATGATCTGGAGGGGGTTGTTGACCTCGTGGGCCACCCCGCCGGCCAGCGCGCCCACTGCGGCCTGTTTGGCCGTCAGCAGCAACTGGTGCTGCGACTCCTTGAGGTCCTGGTGGGCCCTTTCGAGGTCGGTGTACAGTCGGGTGTTCTCCAGGGCCACCGCCGCGTGGCCGGCCAGCACGTCGAGGGATTCCAGCTCGCCGAAGGTGAAATCCCCCTTGGCTTTGGGGCAGTAGAGGGCGAAGAAGCCCAACGGCTCCCCCCGCACCCGCAGGGGGATGTGGATGAAACTCCGGGCGGGGTCCTCCTCGTCCTCGATCACCACCGGGTGGCCTTCGCGCAGAATCCAGGCGATGATCCCGGCCTCCCACTGGGCCTGTACCCGGGCGCGCAGGTGGTCGGCCTCGCCCCGCAGGACCATCGCTTCGAGGGGCTGCTCCCCCCGGCCGAGGAGGAAGACCCCGCAACTGTGGTATTCGGCGAGGCGGCGCGACAGGTCGAGCAGGGCCTGGAGGATATCCTGGAGGTCAAAGCTGGCGCTGATGGTGCGAGAGAAGGCATGCAGGTCGAGCAACTCGTGCATGGAGGCGCGCAACTGGGCGTAGCCCTGGTGCTCGCTCTGGAGCCGTGCGGCAAACTGCCGCTTCTCCTCTTCGAGGGCCTGAAGCCGCGCTCCGTACTCGCGGAGGGCTTCGGTGAGGGTGTCCAGGTGGATGCCCAACTCCCAGCTCAGCTCGGGATGGCCGCCCTCGCGGGCCTGCTCGAGCAGCTCGCGGAGGCGCGCCAGGGGCAGTTCCTCTTCCAGCCACGCCGGCAGCCGGGAAGGGGAAGAGGGGGTGGACATGGCCGGGGTTTAGGGGCGCAGCCCTGGGGTCCGGCCCTGGGGTGGGTCGGGCAGGGCGTGGGTAAGCAGGGGGTCGGGGTCCTCGTCGGGGGTCTCGCCCTCGCCCGGATCGCTGTCCTCCCCGGAGGGGGGCGGCGGCTCTTCCTCGCCGCGGGCCAGCCGGGTGAAGGCGTCGGCCTTTTCCATCTCGCGGCGCAGTTCCTCGCCGTAGCCGAAGATGCGCTTGAGCGCGGCCTTGGGTTCCTCGCGGATGCCGAAGACCTGGAAGGCGGCCGAGTCGAGGGTGGGCAGGCGCTGCCCGACCCCGTCGCCGATACGTTCGCGCCGGCAGAGGAAATCGGCCAGGTGGATGAGGGCGGGCAATTCGGCGTTGCGGGTCAGGCGGCCGGGGGCGTGGTGGTAGGCGATGGCGTCCACCAGTTGTCCGGGCAAGTTCCACTTCTCGGCCAGCCAGCTTCCCACCTCGCTGTGGGTGAGCCCCAGCACCAGCTCCTCGGCCTTGCCGATGTAGAGGTCTTCAGTGCGCATGCGCTCGATGACCTGGGCGAACTCGGCGGGGAAGTACTGGTTGAGGATCAGCTTGCCCACGTCGTGGAGGATGCCGGCGGCAAAAGCCTCGCCTGGCAGGCGGTAGCCCAGCTTGGTGGCCAGCAGCTTGGCGCTTACCCCGCAGGCGATGGAGTGCTCCCAGAAGCCCTGGCGGTCGAAGTGGGCGTTGTCGCTGGGGCCGGAGAAGCGCTGCAGCACCGAGACGCTCAGCCCCAGGCTCTTGACGGTCTCGAAGCCGAGGATGACCACCGCGTGCTGCACGGTGGCGATCTCGCGGGGGAAGCCGTAGAAGGAGGAGTTGGCCAGCTTGAGGATCTTGGCGGTCAGGGCCTGGTCGGTGGAGATGAGTTGGGCGACATGGCGCCCCGAGGTCTTGGGGCTGTCGATGAGGGTCATCAACTGGGTGATCACCGTGGGCAGGGTGGGCAACCCGATGATGCTCTGCGTGATCCGCTTAAGCCGTCTCTGTTTTTGCTCGTCCAACAAGGTGGCCACCTGCGGCGAATGGCTGCGGCCCTGGGTTTCAGGCGGTGAGGTCGATATGGCCGGCGTCCTCCTGGGCCCCGACCACCGGCGGGGGGTCTTCTCCGGCGGGGTCGGGCTGCCGGCGCTGTCGCCGCCGGTCCTGCTCGCGTCTCTCTTCCTGGCGCAACTCCACCTGGTCGCGGGCTTCGGCCGGCAGGGGGCGGGCCTGGTCGAGCTGGTGCTGCCTGGCCTGTTGCTGGGCGGCCTGCTGCTGGGCGATCTCGGGGCTGGTCTGCTGGATGTGGTTCTGGCGGCCGGCCAGGGGGGCCTTGGAATAGTTGTCCTGCATGTCCACTGGTCTGACCATGCCCGCCTCCCGGCGCTCAGGCCATGAAACGCTTGCGCAGCTTCACCCGCAGGCTCATCACCGCCTTGGTGTGCAACTGGGAGACTCGCGACTCGGAGAGTTCGAGCACCTGACCGATCTCCTTAAGGGTCAGTTCCTCGTAGTAGTAGAGGGCGACCACCAGCCGCTCCTGCTCGGAGAGTTGGCCCAGCGAGTCGGCCAGCAGATCGCGCATTTCCTCACGCTCGAGCTGGCCCAGGGCATTGACGGTCTCCTTGGAGCGCAGGGTATCCACCAGGGGCACCGGCTTGTCGTCGTCCTCGCCGTAGGTCATCTCGTCGAGGGAGAGCAGGGCGGTGGAACTGACGTCCTCGATCATCTCGTAGTACTCGTCCATGCCCACACCCAGGGCCCCGGCCAGCTCCTCCTCGGTGGGCTGCCGGCCCAGCTCGTTCTCGATGCGGCCCAGCACCCTTTCGATCTCGCGGGAGCGGGCCCGCACCGAGCGGGGCACCCAGTCCATTGCCCGCAGCTCGTCGAGGATGGACCCGCGGATGCGCAGGGAGGCGTAGGTCTCGAACTTGACCCCCTTGTTGATGTCGAAGTTGCGATAGGCGTCGATGAGGCCCACCACCCCGGCGTTGATCAGGTCGTCCAGCTCCACCGAGCGGGGCAGGCCGATGGCGAGGCGCCCGGCAATGAACTTGACCAGGGGCAGGTACTCCTCCAACTGGCCGGGCTCGCACTTCTTGAGCGGTTCCTGCTGCTTGTTGTACTCGAGGACGGCTTTCTGGCCGGTGGTCTTTTTGGGGTTCATGCGGACTCTTCGCTTACCGTGGGGCCTGCTGGGGAGCCGAACGAGAGAAACTGGCGCCAGAGTGGGGCAAAGAACCCTTGGGGGGCCAGGGCCGGCCGCTCTTCAGCCAGGCCCTCTGCCAGGCGGGACAGGGCCTTGGTTGCCGGCGGGGGGGGAGTGGCCAGGGCAAAGGGGATCTGGCGCTTGGCGGCTTCGCGTACATAACGATCTAAAGGAATATAACCCCGGTTGTCAATTTCTGCCCCCAGAAAGCGGCGGACCATCTGGCCGAACTTCTCGTGCAGCTCGGCTGCCTCGGTAGCCGACTCGGCCATGTTGACCAGCAGGCCGGCTTCCAGGTCGGGCCGGCGCTGGAGCAGCACCTTGAACAATGCGTAGGCGTCGGCGATCGACGTGACCTCCGGGGTGGTGAGGAGCAGGAGTTGGTCGGCGGCGGCGGCAAAGTCGAGCACCTTGGGGGCCAGACCGGCACCGGTATCCACCAGCACGAAGTCGAACTGGGCCTCAAAGGAGCGCAGGGGGGCTAGGCCGGTGGTGGTGAGGGCGGCTGGTCGCCATGGCAGCAACTGGGAGGCGGCCGGCAGCAGCACTAGGCCCTCGGGGCCCTCCAGCACCGCCGCCTCGATGGGGCAGCGGCCGCTGAGCACCTCTTCGAGGGTGCGGACCGGGCTTTGGCCCAGGAGGATGGCCAGGTTGCCCAGGCCCAGGTCGGCGTCCACCAGCAGCACCCGCTGCTGGCGGCGGGCCAGGGCCAGAGCCAGGTTGAGGGCGGCGCAGCTCTTGCCCACCCCTCCCTTGCCGCTGGTGATCGCCAATGAACGCGGCGCGGGCATCACTTGCCTTTCTCCGCGGCAGCGCCGGTGAGCCGGGCGGCCAGTTTGCTTAGGTCGCCGGCCTCGATGGCCCCCGGAATTGCGGGGCCCACCGAGAAGTAGGAAGTGGGGATCTGGCCCTGGGCCGCGGCGCTGAGCAGGGCGCCGGTGCGCACGGCCTCGTCCAGTTTGGTGAAGAGCAGGCGGCGCTCAGGAAGGGCCTGGCTGGCCTCCAAAAGGTCGAGCATGTGTTCGTAGCCGTTCATGGCGTCGATGACCAGTTGCACCTCGTCGGCGCCGGCGGCCTCCAACAGCAGCCGGCGCTTCTCCCACTCGCGCCGCTCGTGGGGGCCGCAGCCGGCGGTGTCCACCAGCACCAGGCGGGCGTCGGGGTGGCGGTCCAGGGCGGCGCGCAACTCCTCCCCGCGGTAGGCCACCTCCAACTCCACCCCGATGAGCTGGGCGAAGACCCGGGTCTGGTCCAGGGCCCCCACCCGCCGGTCGTCGGTACTGATCAGCACGATGCCCTGCTTGCGGCGCATGGCGAAACCGGCGGCAATCTTGGCCGCGGCGGTGGTCTTGCCCGCCCCGGAGGCGCCGACGAAGCCCACCACCTTGCGCTGGCGGCTGATGCGCACGTCGCGGCAGGGGGGGAGGGCGGCGCCCAGCAGGGCGGCGGCCCGCTGGTTGAGGGCCTCGCGGTCCTCCCGATCCAGGCCGGCCTGTTCCTGGAAAAGCTGCTGGGCCAGGCGGTGGACCAGTTCCTCGGCCAGGCCGGCGCCGCGCAGCCGGTCCACCAGCCGGCCCAGGGCTTTGGGAAAGAGCAGGGTGGCGGGGGCGCGGCGCTCCAGCCGCTCGACGCTGTCCTGCAACTGGCGCAGTTTTGTGAGGATCTGCTCGCCGCCCTCCGGGGAGGGGCGCGGGGCAGGGAGCGGGGGGCCGGCTGTTAGGGGCGATGGGTCTGGGGCGGCCGTCCGCGGGGTGGCCGGGGCAGGGTCCTCGTCCATGGCGGCGGTGATCTCCACACGGGTCTCCCCCTGGGGGTTGAAACGGGTGTTGCCGCGCAACTGCCGGGTGTTGAGGATCACCGCCTGCTCACCCAGATCCTCGCGGACCTGTTGCAGGGCCTCAGGCACGGTTCTGGCTACGTACTTGCGGATTTTCATGGCTCATATTGCCCGCCCAGGTCCTCAGGGACTGGCGGCAAGGCTGTCGGCGCGGTGCTGGCCGCGCAGGTGTGGGTCTTCATCGTTCAGTTGAATGCTGCCTACGGCGACCACCTCCACTTCGGGGGCGATCTCGTTGTAGGAAAGCACGTAGAGGGTGGGGAAATTGGCCGCGGTCAATTTCCGGAAGGCCAGGCGGATATGGGGGGCGGTAAGCACCACTGGCTGCTGGCCGTTGCCGATCATCTGGTCGATCAAACCGCTCATGTTGTGGAAGACGCGGCTGGCCAGGTCGGGGGGCAGGGCCACGTTGATGCCGGCCACGGTCATCTGGATGGATTCCTTGATCAGTTCCTCGACCCGGCCCGAAATGGTCAGCACCGCCAACCCTTCCGCAGGGTGTTCCTTGAGCAGGGCGTTGCAGATGGCCCGGCGCAGGGAGGTGCGCACGTACTCGGTCAGCACCTCGAAGTCCTTGATGTCGCCGAAATCGGCCAGGGTTTCCAGGATGGCGCGCAGGGAGCGGATGGGTACCCGCTCGGCCAGCAGGTTCTGCAGCACCCGCTGCAGCTTGCTGAGGGGCACAATGGTGGGCACGATCTCGTCCACCACCGCCGCGTGGGTCTTCTTCAACTCCTCGAGCAGGTTCTGGGTCTCCTGGCGGCCCAAAAGCTCGCTGGCGTGGCTGTTGATCACCTCGGTAAAGTGGGTAGTCAGCACTGCCACCGGTTCCACGACGTTGTAGCCGGACAACTCGGCCCGCTCGCGCTGGGCTGGGGTGATCCACACCGCCGGCAGCCCGAAGGCCGGGTCGGTGGTGGGGGTACCCTCGATCTCCTCCTCGGCCGAGCCGGGGTTGATGGCCAGCAGGTTCTTGGGCTGCAATTCGCCGCGGGCCACCGGATCATCTTTGATCTTGATCACGTACTCGTTGGGCTTGAGCTGGATGTTGTCGCGCACCCGCACCGGGGGCACGATAAAGCCGATGTCCATGGCCGCAGCCTTGCGGATCTGGACGATGCGCTCGATCAGGTCGCCGCCCTGGCGGGCGTCCACCAGGGGGACCACCTGGTAGCCGATCTCCACCGCCAACTGGTCCACCCGCAGGTAATCCTCGGGCCTTTCCTCCACCTTGACCCCCTGGCGGGCGTGGGCGGCCTGTTCTTCGGCCTTCTGCTGCTGGCTGTTGCGGATGGCGTACCCGGCGCCGCCCAGCAGCAGGCCGATGATCAGGAACGGCCAGGTGGGCAAGCCGGGGACCAGGCCCAGGCCGATGAGCATGCAGGCGGCGATCAGGGCGGCCTGGGGGCGGCCCATCAACTGCTGCTTAAAATCGCGGCCCAGGTTGTCGTCGGAGGTGGAGCGAGTGACGATGATGCCGGCGGCGGTGGAGGTGATCAGGGCGGGGATCTGGGTGACCAGGCCGTCGCCCACGCTCAGCAGGGTGTAGCGCTGCAGGGCCTCGGTCAGGGTCATGTCGTGCTGCAGCACCCCGATGGCGAAGCCGCCGATGATGTTGATCAGCACTATGAGGATGCCAGCGATGGCGTCGCCACGCACGAACTTGGAGGCCCCGTCCATCGCCCCGTAGAAGTCGGCCTCGCGGGAGATCTGGGATCGGCGGCGGCGGGCCTCGTCTTCGTTGATCAGGCCGGCGTTAAGGTCGGCGTCGATGGCCATCTGCTTGCCGGGCATGGCGTCGAGGGTGAAGCGGGCGGCCACCTCGGCGACGCGGCCGGCGCCCTTGGTGATGACCACGAACTGGATGATGATGATGATGGCGAAGATGATGAAGCCCAGCACGTAATTGCCGCCGATGACCACATGGCCAAAGGCGTCGATCAGTTTGCCGGCGTCGGCCTGGCTGAGGATCAGCCGGGTGGAGGCGACGTTGAGGGAGAGCCGGAAGAGGGTGAGGACCAGGAGCAGGCCGGGGAAGACCGACAGCTCCAGTGGGGCGGTGACGTACAGGGTCAGGAGCAACACCAGCAGCGAGAGGCTGATGTTGAGCGTGAGGAAAAAATCCATTATGAAGGTCGGCAGGGGGATGATCATCATCCCCAGGATGGTGATGACGCCGACCGCCAGCAGGACGTCGGTGTGCTTGGCGAGGTTGCGGAGCAACTGGATCAACAGGATTCCTCCCTTTCACGGCAATGATACGAAGGGCGGGGATTTTTCACCACTTCCGGCGCTTCAACTGGTAGACATAGGCCAGGACCTGGGCCACGGCCTTGAAAAGCTCCTCGGGCACGGTGTCGCCCACCTGCACGGCCTTGAAGAGGGCCCGGGCCAGAGGTTTGTCTTCCACCAGGGGCACCCCGGCCTGGCGGGCCATCTCCTTGATCCTTTGGGCCATCAGGCGCTGGCCCTTGGCAACCACTTGGGGGGCGGCCATCTCCTTGGGGTCGTAGCGCAGGGCGATGGCAAGGTGGGTGGGGTTGGTGACCACCACGTCGGCCCTGGGCACGTCCTCCATCATCCGCCGGCGGGCCATCTCCCGCTGCAGGGAACGGACGCGGGCCCGTACCTGGGGGTCGCCTTCCTGCTGCTTGAACTCCTCCTTAATCTCCTGTCGGCTCATGCGCAGATTCTTTTCAAATTCCCAGCGCTGGAAGGCGTAGTCGAGCACCGAGAGGACCAGCATAGCCAGGAGGATGCGGTAGCCCAGTTTGAGCACTAGTTCGCCGCTTACGGCGAAGATCTGCCCCACCTCCATGTCGAGGAAACGGATGTAGTTGGCTGCCTCCCCGCCGATGGTCAGGTAGGTGATGTAGAGGATGATGGCGATCTTGAATAGGCCCTTAATCAACTCGACCAGGCCGCGGGCGGAGAAGAGGCGCTTGATCCCGCTCAGGGGGCTGATGCGGTTGAACTTGGGCTCCAGGGGCTTGCCGGTAACAATCGCCCCCACCTGGGCGAAGTTGATCAACAGGGCCACCGCAGCAAGCACGATGATCAGCGGGGCGGCGACCTGGGTGGTGAGCCCGGCCCAGTCAAGGATATAGGCGGGGGCGTTGGCCAGGTCGAGCTGTATGGTGAAGCCGTCGGTGAGCATGCGGGTGGTAAACTGGGCCAGGGCGCGGTACATGTAGGCGCCCAGCCCCGAGAGGGCCAGCAGGCCGGCCAGCAGGATGGCCACCGAACATAGCTCACTGCTGCGCGCCACCTGGCCCTGGTTGCGGGCCTCCTCGCGGCGGCGGGGGGTGGCCTGTTCGGTGCGCTCCTGGAAGGATTCCTCGGGCATGGCGGCGGCTCAGGACATGAAGGCGATGAGGGCCTGCAGGTGGCGCGAAAGGGCGCCGATCAGCTTGGTCATCAGCAGGTAGAAGAGGGGCAGGGAGGCGACCAGCACCCCTAAGCCGGCGGCAAGCTGCACCGGGAAACCCACCATTAGAATGTTCATCTGCGGCACGGTGCGGGCCAGAACCCCCAGGGCCACCGAGACCAGGAAGAGGGCCAGGATGACGGGGGCTGCGATCTTGATGGCGATGACAAAGACCTCGCTGGTCAGGGCGATGAGCTTGAGCATCACCGCCTCCTTGAGCACCACCCCGCCCAGGGGGATCACTTCGAAGCTGCGGGCCAGCCCTTGGAGCACCAGGTGGTGGCCGTCGATGGATAATAAGATTAGGATAGCCAGGATGTTGAGGTACTGGCCGAGGACGGAGATCGAGCCGGTGGAGTGGGGGTCGATGACATCGACGATGTCTAGGCCCATCTGCAGGCCGGCCAACTGGCCGGCGAACTGGATGCCGATGAAGAGCAGGAGCACCGCGTAGCCCAACACCAGCCCCAGCACGGCCTCGCGCATCAGCATAAGGGCGTAGGGGAAGAGGCCGGCGGGGATGGCGGGGTGATGGGCGGCCACCAAGGGGAAGATCACCAGGGAAACCATGAAGGCCAGCCCCACCTTGGCCTGGGTGAGGTAATTGTGGTGGCCAAAGATGGGGGCGACTATCAGCACCGCCCCGACGCGCAGCAGCACCAAAAGAAAGACGTGGAATTGGTCCAGCCAGTAGGCCACGCGGGAGCCTTTCAGCCGATGATCGAGGGGATGCTGGAGATGAGCTGGACGGTGAAGTCCACCATCCGCTGCATCATCCAGGGGAGGAGGAGCAGCATCAGCGCCGCCACCGCCAGGATCTTGGGGATGAAGGTCAGGGTCATCTCGTGGATCTGGGTGACGGCCTGAAAGATGCTGACCAGCAGGCCCACTACCAGGGTGACCAGCAGCACCGGGCCGGAGACGTAGAGCACCAGGAGCATGGTTTCCTGGGAGAGGCTGATGATGTATTCGGGGGTCATGGACGGGCCGCGTCTAGTTGAAACTCTTCACCAGCGAGTGGACCACCAGGCTCCAGCCGTCCACCAGCACGAAGAGCAGGAGTTTGAAGGGCATAGACACGGTGATGGGCGGCAGCATCATCATGCCCATGGAGAGCAGGATGCTGGAGACCACCAGGTCGATGACCAGGAAGGGGATAAAAAGGATGAACCCGATATGGAAGGCGGTGCGCAGCTCGCTGATGATAAAACTGGGGATAAGCACGGTGTTGGGGATCTCGCTGGCGTTGCGGGGCTGCTTGATCTTGGCCATGCTGACGAAGAGGGCCATGTCCTTTTGGCGGGTCTGCTTGAGCATGAACTCGCGGATGGGGGCCATGCCCCGGTCCATGGCCTCCTTGTAAGTGATGCGGTCGGCGACCAGGGGCTGGATGGCCTCGTCATTGACCCGGTCCCAGGTGGGGGCCATAACGAAGAAGGTGAGGAAGAGAGACAGGCCGATCAGCAACTGGTTGGGCGGCATCTGCTGGGTGCCGATGGCGGTGCGCAGGAAGGACAGCACCACCACAATGCGGGTGAAGGAGGTCATCATGATCATGATCGAGGGGGCCAGGGAGAGGATGGTCAGGAGCAGGATCAGCTGGAGGGAGACTGCCACGTCCCCTCCGGTTCTGGCGTCCTCGACCTGGACGCTGATCTTGGGCAGGGCCTGGGCTTCGGCCAGGGCCGGCAGCAGGGCAAAGACGGCCGCCAGGGCCAGGGCCCAGCACCAGGGGGCCGGGGGAGCGGTCGGTCGCGCCATCGCTCAAGCCTCCTGGCTGCCGGCCCGCCCCGCATTGAGCAGGCTGCGCAACTGGGCGGCGAACGTGGAGGGGGGCGCGGGGCGGGCGGCGAATTCCAACTCGCCGGGCTGCCACTGGGACAGGGGGGTGATGGCCGCGTCGGTGACCCCTAAGGCCAGGGGCCGGCCGCCGATCTCCACCAGGTAGATGGCTTTTTTGGGGCCCAGGTAGAACCGTTCCATTACCCTGATGTTGGTGCCGGCGGCGCCGAACTGCTGGCCGAAGGCGCTTTTGCGCAGGAGGAAGACCGTGCCCCAGGCCAGCAGGATCACCAGGGCCAGGCCCAGGCCGAGTTTGGCCATCAGGGTCAGATAGGAAACCCCCTCCCCGGCCACAGCCAGGGTGTCGGGGACGGCCGCGGTATCGGGGGTGGCGGTGGCCCCGGCGGCGCCCGAAAAAATTAGGCAGCTCAGGACAAGGGCCCAGGCCGCGTTACGGAAATGTCGATCCATCTGACCACCACCTTCCAATCCGTTGGGTCCGTGGCGGTCAGTGGAGCAACTAATATGCCGCTGGGGTGGAAAGAGGAGGGAGGTGGGTTAAGTCAATGAAAAACAGGTAGGGAAGGCCCGGGCAGACCACTTCCCTAAAGGCGGGACAAAGAAAAAAGCGCCTGGAGAGGGGAAAGAAGTTCCTCCGGCCTTCAGAGTCCGGTGGCCAGGGGGGAGACCAGTTCGGTGATGCGGACCCCGAAATTCTCCGAGACCGTCACCACCTCGCCGCGGGCGAAGAGGTGGCCATTGACCATGACGTTGACCGGTTCGCCTACGGATTTGTCCAGTTCGAGGAGGGACTGCTCGCCCAGGTCGAGGACCTCCTGTACGGTCTTCCGGGTGCGGCCCAGTTCGATAGTGACCAACAGGCGCACGTCCATGAGGCGGGCGATGTTGGGGGGAAGCCCCTCGCCGGCGGGGGGCGCCACGGCCGCCGCGCCCCCGCCCTCTCCAGACTCCATGGCCTTGAGCATCTCCTCGGCCAGCGGGTCCGACTCGTCCGCGAGGCCGCCGCCGATGGCCTCGGCCAGGGCGTCGGCGTCCTGCAGCAGATCGTCTTCTTCGGCCATGAATCAGACTCTCCTTTCAGATCAGACCGGCATGGGCCGGGCCCGGTTCTTGAAGACCTCCTCGTCCTCGCGGTCGATGAACGAGGTAAGCTGCACCGCGTTCTTGCGCCCCACCCGGCCGGGCAGGGCGAGGAACTTGGGCTCTTCTTCGACGAAGACCACAGCCTGCTCCCTGATGTGGGTGTCGAGGCGCAGTACGTCTCCCGCGCGCAGATTTTGCAGATCCTGGAAGGACACCATGCCCCGGGCCAGTTCGGCGCGCAGGGGCAGGTAGGTCTTGTCCAGGCGCAGGCGGTTGGAGCGCAACAACTCCTCCTGGTTCACCCGGCTCTGGCGCCCGGTCTGCGAGCCCAGGCGGGGGAGGATGGATTCGAGGGTGAAGAAGGGGTAGCAAAGGCTCACCAGCCCCGAGGCGTTGGTGGAGTGGACCTCGAAGGCGAGCAGGATGACGATCTCGCTGGCTGCGGTGATCTGCATGAACTCGGGGTTGGTCTCCAACTCCACGTCGAGGACCTCGACGCGCAGGATGGGCTCCCAGGTGGCCTCCAAATCCTCGATCACCCGCTTGACGATCTTGTTGATCACACTCATCTCGATGTGGGTCAACTGCCTAGCGTCCACCCCCTGCGAGGAGCCCGTGCCGCCGAAAATGCGGTCTACGAAGGCGAAGGCCACCGGCATGGCGACGTCGAGGATCGCCTGGCCGTTGGTGGGCGCCAGGGTGAACGTGTAGGAACAGGAGGGGTTGGACAGGGACATGATGAACTCGGCGTAGGTGGTCTGGTCCACGAAGGCGGTGTTCACGTCCACCACCGCGCGCATGGCCCCTGAGAAGGTGGAGGCCAGCAGGCGGGCGCAGTTGTCGTGCAGGCTCTCCAGGGTGTGCAACTGGTCCTTGTTGACCCGGGCCGGGTGTCTGAAGTCGTAGGCGGCCGCGACCTGCTGGGTAGCCGCGGCCTTGACGCCCCCCCCGTCGCCCTCGCCCGGGTCCAGGCTGGCCCCGCCGCCTTCATCGCTGCCCTCGGCTACCGAGAGGAGCTGGTTTATTTCTTCCTGGGAAAGGACATCGCCCATGGCCGTGCGCTCACTGGATGACGAAGTCGGAGAAAATGACCTCGGAGATAATGAAGATACTCTGGTCTTCCTTCTCGGGATCGGGGACAAAGACCTTGGTCAGGACCTGGCTGTTGAGCTTCTTGCGGATCTCCTCCTGCAACTCTTTACGGGTCTCCGGGTCGAGCAGTTCGTCCACCCCCCGGGCGCTGATCAGTTCGAGGATGATGGACTTCATCTTGCCCGCAAAGGGGGTCAGAGGGTCGAACGCGGGGTCGGGCTTGTCGCCGCCGCCGTGGCCGCCCCCCCCGCTCTCCTCCTCCTCGCCGTGTTTAGCATTGAGGTTGATCATGCCCAGCTCGACGGCGACCATCACCACCCGCGAGGCGTCGGTGCCGGCCGGATTGGCTATGAGCTTTTTGAGCGCGGCGGGGGAGTAGTACTTGGGCAGGGGGCCGGCGTGCTCGGCCTTGGCGCCCCCCTCCTGCACCTGGGTCTCGTGGAGGATGGGTTCGGCGGCGCGCTCCTCGCCCCCCACGTTGTCCTTAAAGACGGTGGTGATCACCACCCAGGCTACGATACCCTGGGCCACCAGCACGATGGCCGCCAGGGGCCCCCACTTCTTGAGGACACTGCCCCCATCGCCCGATCCGCCGCCACTATGTTTTTCAGCTTCTTCTGACATGCCTGCTCTCTCCTGACAGAATCCCTCAGCCGCCGCTGAAAAGCGGCTTTTGGCACTGGCGCTGGTACTCGACGACCCGTTCCAATACCTGGTCGACGCTTTCGGCGACGAAGAACTTCTTGCCCGAGACCAGGCTGATCATGGTGTCGGGCAGGGCCTCGACGAACTCGATCATCTCGGCGTTGACCACGAACTCCCGGGCGTTGAGTCTGGTCAGCTTGATCATGGGCGTTCCATCGCGGCCAGGGTCGGGGGTTGAGGATCAGGGCTCACGCCATAAAGATATCTTAACGCTTCAAATTTACCAACTCGCTGAGCAACTCGTCCGAGGTGGTGATGGAGCGGGCGCTGGCCTGGAAGCCGCGCTGGGTGACCATCATGCTGACGAACTCGTCGGCCAGGTCCACGTTGGACATCTCCAGGGACCCGGCGCGGACCCGGCCCGAGACGGTGCTGCCGGCGGCGCCGACAACCGGCTGGCCCGAAGCCTCGGTCTGGGTGAAGAGGTTGGCCCCGCCGCGTTTAAGGCCCTCGGGGTTGGTGAAGGAGGCCAAAAGCACTCGGCCCAGCACCTGGGACTCGCCGTTGCTGAAGAGGCCGCGGATATTGCCGTCGTCCTCGATATTGACCTCGATGAGTCGGCCCGAGGCGTGGCCGTCTTGGTCGCGCACTGAGACCGACGAGGGGGCCACGACCTGGGTGAGGCCGCCCAGGCGCTCGGTGCCCCCGGCGGCGATATCGACGCGCAGAGCCGGGGTGCCGCCGCTGTTCTCAAAGACCAGGGCCGACTTGTCAGAGGACTGGAAGGTGCGCAGGGTGCCGTCCTCGTGGAAGACCGCCTTGCCGTTGTTGCCCGCCTGGGGGTTGAGGCCATCCACGGTGGCTACCCAGGTCCACTCGTTGGCCACGGTGCCCTTAATGAAGTTTACGGTGAGGGAGTGGACATCGCCCTTGTTGTCGTAGATCTGGGTGTTGGTGCTGTAGGAGAAGGGTGGGTTGTCGCCGAAGATGCCCGAACCGTTGCCGGTGTCCAGCAGCGAGAGGTTGAGGTCGAAGCCCACCACCCGGTCGCCGCTTATCTCGTTGGTAAGGATCAGTTTGCCGGTATCGGTATCCAGCCCGGCCCTGACCCCGCCGTAGGCGCTCGCCACCACCTGCAAGAGGTCGTCCAGGGTGTCGTTGGTGCCCTCGGTGAAGGTGAAGATGCCGTCGAAGCGCTCGCCGGAGGGTTTGGTGCCCGAGAAGCGCAGCACGTCCCCACTGGTCAGGTGCTGACCGACGTTGGCCAGGTCGTTCAGGAGCGAGGTGTCGCTAGCATTCAGTCCCGCCGTGCGGGCCTGTGGGGCCAGGCCCAGGGCGGCGACTACGTTGGCGTTGGGGTCGGCATTGTCTACTGAAAGCTCGATCTTCTCGCCCCCTTCGGTGGTGCGCAGGATGATCTGTCCCAGGTCGTCGGCCTTGAAGAGCACCTTGCCCTGGAGGGTGCCGTTGACGTTGATCTGGGCGTTGAGTTCGGCCACCAGGGCCAGCCGGTCGGGGAAGGTGCGGGGCGGGACGCTCAGGGTGCTCTCGGTGATCTGCCCGCCCTTGCCGATGGTGACCTTAAGACCGGCCCCGGAGGTGAAGGCGGTGAAGTCAAGGCTGGCGTTGCCGGCCAACGAGGCAGGCAGGCCAAAGGAGGTGTCGGTGCTCCACACCGGCTCGCCCTGGCCGTCGCCGCTGACGTCGAGGTTGCCGGACAGGTGGATGGCGGTGGTAGCCTGGGCCTTGGACTCGCGGTCGAGGGGGATGACCAGGTTCTCGGTCTCGGACTTGAAGGTGCCGTCGTCCTGGGACAGGTTGCCCTGGACCACCAGGCCGGTGCCCGGGTCGATGAGTTTGCCGGTCTTGTCGAAGAGGAAGGAGCCGTCCCTGGTATAGGAGGTGGTCTGCCCGTCGCTGACGACGAAGAAGCCGTCTCCCTCGATGGACAGATCGGTGTCGATCCCGGTGTTTTGGGAGCTGCCCTGACTCATGTCCAGGTCGATGCTGCTGACCCGCACCCCCAGCCCGGCTTGGCGGGGGTTGGTGGGGGCCACCCCGTCGCGGGCCGCCGCCCCCTCGCTGAGGGTGCGGCCCATGACGTCGGCAAAGGTGACCCGGGCTGACTTGAAGCCGCTGGTGTTGACGTTAGCGATGTTGTTGCCGATCACGTTCATCCGGGTCTGGTGGCTCTGGACGCCCGTGATGCCGGTGTAGATGGATTCGATCATGGTATTACTCCTCAGTTATGCCGCGCAGATCGCTCAGCGAAAATTGCTGTTCCTCAGCCCACAACATGGGCTCCTGGCCCTGGTAGCGCACCGCCTCCACCTTGAGGCCCTTGAACACCTCGCCGCCCAAAATGGGCTTGCCGTTGGCGTCCTGGGCGGCGATCACCACACGGTAGGCCCCGGTGGGCACGGCCACCCCCTCGCTGCTCTTGCCGTTCCACTTCACCTTGCCAAAGGTCTGGCGGGTGGACAGCTCAAAGTCGCGGACCAGCCGGTTGTTGGCGTCGAGGATCTGCAGGCGGGCCTGGCTGGCCCCCGGCGACAACTGGTAGAAGAGGGAGGTGTTGTGAACCCCGTCGTACACCGCCTCGGTGGTCGCCACCTCCACCTTTTTGCCCACCAGGGAAGCGGCCTGGCTTCTGAGGAAGGCGGTCTGCAACTGGTCGGCGGCGGTGTCCTTGTTGCCCAGAGACTGGTTCATGTTCTGCAGTTGCTCCAGGGAGCTGAACTGCGCCATCTGGCTGATGAACTGGGTGTTGTCCATGGGGTTGAGCGGGTCCTGATACTGCAACTGTTTGGTGAGCAGTTGCAAAAAGTCGTCCTTGCCCAACTGAGTCTTGGGACTGACCAGTTGCCGGGAAGCCTGGTTGTCCTGGGAGGCCAGAGCGCTGATGTTCATCGCGTGCCCTTTCGCGGTAAAGGCGTCATGCCAGGTAGTCCACGGCCAGGGCGCCGCGTGGGGCTAGCGCCGGGGCGGCGGTTTCGGTGGGGCTGGCTGGGGAGCGGCGGCTAGCGTCCTGGCTCGAGGCCCCGTGCCGCGAGCGGTCGGGCTGGGGGAAACGGCCGTCCGCCGCCAGGCCGATGTCGAAGCCGCGCAGGTCCAGGCCCTGCTGGTGCAGGGCGCCGCGCAGCCGGTCTAGGTGCTGGTCGAGCAGTTGTTTGACCTCGGGGTTCTGCACCAGCATCTCGGCGCGCACCACCCCGTCGCTGGTCCGTACCCGCAGCTCGATCTCGCCCAGGTCCTCGGGCATCAGTTGCAGGCGCATCTCAGCTACCCCCTCCTTGACCAGGGTGGCCAGGCCGCGCACCACCTGGGGCATCACCAACTGGCTGCTCTCTTCGAGCAGGGCGCTGTTCATCGCCTGCTGGAGCTGGTCCAGCACCGGCTCGGGGGCCACTTCGCGCAGGTCGGGGTGCAGTCGTTCGGCCGGGGCCAGCAGGTCGGCGGCCCAGGGCGGCGCCAGGGTCGGGGACGGCAGGGCGGCGCGGGCCGGGGCCGGCACTTCGGGGGCGATCTCTAGTTCCAGGGGCAGGGTTTGGTCGGCCCCTGCGGGTGTTTCAGTTTGCTCTGCCTCAGCCGGGCGCCAGCCCTTGAGGGGCACGGCCGCTGGGGCTGCTGGGGCCGGCGCCGCGCCCGCAGCCGGCTCGGCCGGGGTGGGGGCAGGAGCGATGGCCTGGCCAAGGGCGGCGGCGCCAGGGCTCTGGGCCGGTAGGGGCGCGATTTTCACCTGCTCCCCCTGGCGGGCTGCCGGGGTGTTTTCGTCTGGCTCAGGTGCGTTTTCCACTGCCTTGGGCGCGGCTTCCCCTTCTTTGGGCGGCGCCTCCTCGGCGGGGGGGGCGCGGTCCTCAGGTGCGGGCGGGGTCGGGCTTTGCTCCGGGGCGGCCGGCTCGCTGCCGCCGGCCTCCTGTAGCAGGCGGCCAAAATCGGCTGTCCCGGTGGATTTGGGCGCCCGGGCTCCGGGGGAGGCGGGTTGTTTGGGCAGGGCGGGGGCCACGGCCACCATTTCAGTCTTCTCCTTGGAGGCGCCGCCGGCGATGGCCCTGTTCGCCCACCTCGTCAAGCTGGCGCTGCTCCTGTCGCTGGGCCAGCCGGCGGTGCTGGGCGGCCGCTCTTTCCCTCAGTATCTCGTAGGTGCGCCGCTCCCGGCGGGCCCCGATCAGGCGCTGGCGCTCCTCCTCGGCCCGGGCGGCGGCCCGCTGGCGCTGCTGGTCCTGGGCGATGATCTCGCGCTGCAGCCGCTGGTCGTAGCTGAAGTTGAGCAGCAGCAGGCTCGGATCGAGGCGCTGGGCGGGCTGCTCCTGGGCGGCGCGCCGGTAGCGGGCCTGGTTGTGCTGCAGGGCCTCCAGGGCCTCCTGCTCCCGGGACAGGGCGGTCAGGGCCTCGCCCAGGGCGCGCTGGCGCACCCCTTCGAGGCGCTCCTTGATCTGCAAGAGCTTTTGGAAGCGGAAACGCAGCTTCTTCACGGCGCCGCTCCCTGGGTCAGTTGCAGCAATTGGTCGACGTGGCCAGTGAAGTCAGCCCCTTCGTGGCGGCGCTGCTGCAGAAAGGCGTTGATGGGATTGATAAGTTGCAGGGCACGGTCCACCTGCGGGTTGCTGCCCCTGGCGTAGGCGCCGATGTTGATCAGGTCCTCGGCCTCGGCGTAGGCGGCCAGCAGGGTCTTGACCTGGAGGGCCTGCTCCCAGTGGGCCTCCTCGACCACGTCGCTCATAGAGCGGCTGACGCTCTCCATCACCTCGATGGGCGGGTAGTGGCCCCGGCTGGCCAGCCGGCGCGAGAGCACCAGGTGGCCGTCGAGGATGGCGCGGGAGGCGTCGGCGATGGGATCGTCCATGTCGTCGCCCTCGACCAGCACGGTGTAAAGGCCGGTGATGCTGCCCCGGCGGGCCATGCCCGCTCTTTCAAGTAGGCGGGGCAGGAGGGCGAAGACCGAGGGGGTGTAGCCCTTGGTGGTAGGCGGCTCCCCGGCGGCCAGGCCGATCTCGCGCTGGGCCATGGCCATGCGGGTGAGGGAGTCCATCATCAGCATCACGTCCCGGCCCTGGTCGCGGAAATACTCGGCGATGGCGGTGGCGACAAAGGCGGCCTTGAGGCGGATGAGCGCCGGCTGGTCCGCGGTGGCGACCACCAGCACCGAGCGGCGCAGACCCTCCTCGCCCAGATTGTCCTCGATGAAGTCGAGCACCTCCTTGCCGCGCTCGCCAACCAGGGCGATGACGTTGACGTCGGCCTCGGAATGCCGGGCGATCATGCCCATCAGGGTGCTCTTGCCCACCCCGGAGCCGGCGAAGATCCCCAGGCGCTGACCCTTGCCGCAACTGACCAGGCCGTCGATGGCCCGCACCCCGGTGCCAAGGGGTTGGCGCACCCGGCGGCGGCTCAGCGGGGTGGGGGGCTGGTTGTAGACGGGGGCCCGGGTGGCGGTCTTAATCGGGCCGCGCTTGTCGAGGGGGGCGCCCAGGCCGTCGAGGATGCGGCCGCGCAGGGCCTCGCCCACCGGCACCGAGAAGGGCCGCCGGGTGGGGAAGACCGGGGTGCCAGGTCGCACGCCCTCTATCGGGGCCAGGGGCATGAGCAGCACCCGCTCGCCGCGGAAACCCACCACCTCGGCCTGGAGGACGGGGCCCTGGCGCTCGTCGCCGATCAGGCACAGCTCACCCAGGGCGATCTCAGGGGGGCCCAGGGACTCGACCACCAGGCCCACCACCTGGACTACCTTGCCGTAGCGGGTGCGGGGTTCGCTCCGCTCCACGGTCTCAAGCAGGGTCGCTCGTTCCATCTTCCTTTTGCCCCTTCTCCAGGGCGTCGCGCAGCGCCAGGCGCAGCGTTTCGAGTTGGGTTTCCAGACGGGCGTCGAGGTTGGCTTCTTCGCCTTCTAGCAGACAGCCGCCCCGGTCCACCTCCTCGCCTGCCCGCACCCGCAGGGGGGAGCGGCCGCCGGCCTTTTCGGCCCAGCGCTGGGCGAAGCGGCGGGCCAGGTTCAGGTCTTCTGGGTGGACCACAAGGGCCAGTTGGCTTTGGGCGCCGAGTTGTTCGAGGGCGGCGCGGGCGGCCCGCAGCAGGATTCTGTGGTCGAGAGCGGCCTGGATCCCGGTGACGCGGCGGGCCAGGGCCACCGCCAGGTCCACCACTAGTTGATCCGCCTCGCGCAGGATCTGGGCGCGCTGGGTCTCGATGGCGCCGTGTAACTGGGTCATGGTTTCCACCGCCTGCCGGGCCTCGGCCTCGCGGTCGGCCACCCCGGCGGCGAATCCTTCCTGATAGCTATGTTCCCTGGTCTGTTCCACCACCTGCTGCCAGTGGGCCTCGGTCTGGGCCAGTTGGGCCTGGGCCGCCTCCTGCAACTGCCGGCGCTCCTCTTCGAGGCGGGCCTGCCAGCGGGCCTCCAGTTCATTGCCCAGATGGGCGACGCGGTTGGAGAGCAGGCCGGCCAGGTCCACCTCGGTGCTGCCCTCCGCTTCGCCTATCTGGTTGAGGTACAGCTCCCGTTCGAGCTGGCCCAGGGTCACTACCGGGCCAGCGATGCGCACGGTGCGGATCACCTTGGACATGGGCTGGGCTCCAGGTCTGGGGGTAGAGGGGAGAGTACCTGAATGTACATCGCGCCTGGTCCTCGCTCTACCCTCAACCGCCCTCGACCAGCATGGTCTTGATCAGCTTGGCGGAGTTCTCTGGCAGTTCGCGCACCATCTGCTGCACCCGGCCCACTAAGATATCGTGGGGGGTCTCGGGGCGCTCAAAGGACTGCTCGTCCACATCGCCGGCCACCTCGCCCAGCACCTCGATCTGTTCCTCGACGCCCACCCCGCGGCCGATGGCCTGGATAATGAAGCGCAGGGTGATGAGGGCGGCCAGGATGCCCAGGACCTTGGCCACGGTGATGCCCACATCGGTCCAGAACTTGCTGGTCTCCTCCTGCTCCTCCTGCTCGCGGGCGCGCAGTTCCTGGGTCTTGTCGAAGCGCATGGCGAAGATGTTGAGCCTGTCGCCCCGCTCGCCGTTGAAGCCCACGGCGCCTTCAGCGAGTCTGGAAAGCTGGTCAATTTCGGTCTGGGTGCGCTCCTCCTCAATGTAGACGTCGGTCTCAGCGTCGTAGATTAACTTGGTCTTGTCGATGGTCAGGGCCATGGTCAGCCGCTCGATGGTGCCCACCGAGCCGGTCACCTCGCGAATGGTCTTGTTAACCTCATAGTTGCGGATGGCGGTTTCCTCGGAGCCCTGCTCGGCCGACTGCTTCTCGCTGGTCTGCTCGCTACGCAGCATGCCGGTGCCGCCCGGATCGAACTGTTCGAGGTGGGTCTTGCTTTGGTCGAAGGTGAGGGTGACGTTGAGGCGCACCTTGGAGCGGTCCTTGCCGATCACCTCGTCGAGCAGGCTCTGCACCTTCTTCTCCAGGGTCTGCTCCACCTGCTGCTGGAGTTGGAACTGCTTGTTGGCGGTCTTGGCCAGGAGGTCCTGGTCGTCCGAGAGCATGTTGCCCTGGGAATCGACGATTATGACGTTCTCGACCTCGAGCCCCTCGACGCTGGCGCTGACCAGGTGGGCGATGGCGTCGATCTGCTTAAGCTTGAGCTTGTTGCCGGGGGAGAGGGTGAGGGTGACCGAGGCGGTGACTTCCTTCTCCTCCTCGCTGAAGAGGCTGGGCTCGGGGATGACCAGATGCAGGCGGGCGTTGCGGATGCCCTCGATCTCCAGCAGGGTCTTCTCCAACTCGCCCTGCAAGGCGCGGCGGAGATTGACCTTTTGCAAAAACTCGGTCATCGAGAGCTTGGCCTCGTCGAAGATCTCGTACCCCATGCGGCCGCTTTTGGGGAAACCCTCGCCGGCCAACTGCAGGCGCAGGTTGCGCACGTCATCCTTAGGCACGACGATGGTGCTGGCGTCCTCAGTGAGGCGGTGCTTGATGCCCAGGGCGCTGAGGCGGGTGGTGACCTGTGCGGCTTCGGCGTAGTCCAGTTCGGCGTAGAGGATGGCTGGCTCCCAATTGCCCTCCTTCGTGGTCACGGTGCTGAGGGCAAAGAGCAGGGCAAGGATCAGCACCGCCGCCCCGGCTCCTACTCCGATGCGGTGGGACTGGGGGGCCTGCTCCCACCAGGAGCGCGCCCGGTCTGGCAGGGCGCTGAGCGAGAAGTTCTCCGTCAGGTTCATCTATTGCCCATCCTGTGGCTACACCTGCATGCGGATCAGCTCGTGGTATCCTTCCAGGACCCGGTTGCGGATTTCCAACATCAGATCCATGGCGATGCCGGCCTCCTCGACGGCCACCATCACTTGATGCACGTCGGCGGCCTGGCCGCTGACCAGCGTGTCGATGGCGGCGCCGGCCTGCCCCTGTAGGCGGTTGACGTCGCCAGCGAAATTCTTGAGCAGATCCCCGAAGCTGGGCTGGGCCGGGCCTTCGGAAGCGGGGGCGAGGCCGCCGCGCAGGGCCTGGGTGCGGGTCTCGCCCCGACCGGTGAAGTCGCGGATCAGTTCGACGGCCACCGTCTCAGTTCTCCGGCGCCGGGGTCAGGCGCTTGAGGTTCTGCCGCAGGCGCAGCACATGGGGCACGTACTGGCGCGTCTCGCGCGGCATCCGGCCCTGCTCCACCGCCTCGGGGCCGGCATTGTAGGCCCACAGGGCCACCTCGGTGGAATGGAAGCGGTCCATCAGGGAGCGCAGGTAGCGGGTGCCGGAGGCGATGTTTTGCTCGGGGTCGAAGCGGTCGGCCACCCCCAGTTCGCTGGCGGTAGCGGGCATCAGCTGCATCAGGCCGGCGGCCCCGGCGCGAGAAACCGCCCGAGGGTTGCCCCCGGATTCGGCGTATATCACGGCGCGCACTAGGTCGGCGTCGAGCGCGTGGAGCTTGCTGTGGTGTTCGATAAGCCGGTCGTAGCGGCGCACCCGGGTGAACAGGTCGCCGGCCAGGGGCAGAGCCGCTGGCGGCGGGGCGGGCCGCAGGGCGGGGCGGGGGGCGGTGGGTGAGGGGATGCTGCGGCCGATGATCTGGGTAGCCGCCCGCCGCCCGTAACTGCGCTCCAGGATGGCCGCCAGGGGGTCGATTTCCTCGGCCCGGGCCCGGTGGCCCTGAAAAAGGAGCAGGCCGCAGAGCAGCCCGCCGCGGCCGGCGTTGAGGATCAGGCGCCAGTTCATTGTCAGGCCACCACGTCGATCATCTGGCCGGGGCGGCTCCCGCCCAGGGGCGGCAGGTACGGCGCCGTGCCGCGGTCGGTGTAGGCGGCGCCGGGGCTGACGGCGGTGCGGAAGGCCGAGAAGAGCTGTTCCAGGGCCTGGGTCTCCTCGCTGGAGAGCGCGGACTGGAGCTTGGGATCGGAGGTGACCTGGGGGGCGCTGATCCGGGGCAGGTGGCGGGCGACCTGGGCGCCGCGGGCCGTTTCGGCGCCGGCGCGGTTGAGGCTGGGGGCCGCCGCCTGGGGGGCCGGCAACCGGGTCTGCACTCTCTGGATGTCCATTCTATCCTCCTCTACCTCAGATGCTCAGGGCTTTGTTGGTCATGTCCTTGGCGGCGCTCATCGCGGTGACGTTGGCCTCATAGGCCCGCGAGGCGGTGATCAGATCGACCATCTCGGTGACGACGTTGATGTCGGGGTAGACCACGTACCCGTCCTCCCGCGCGTCGGGATGGTTGGGGTCGTAGACCAGCCGGGGCTTGACGGCCTCCTCGCGCACCTCCTGGGTCAGCACCCCGGAGCCGGCGAAGACCTCGCCGGGGCGCGACTCGGGCTCGGCGAAGTGGCCGGCGTCGGTCAGGTCGAGCCGGTTCTGCTGCCCGGCGAGCACGGCGGAGAAGCGGGCCGGCTGCGGCGATTCGAGCATGACCACGCGGCGCCGCTTGTAGGGCCCGCCCTCGTCGGTGCGTGTGGTGTCCACGTTGGCGATGTTGCTGGAGATGGCCGTCAGTTTGCGCCGCTGGGCGCTGAGGCCCGAGGCGCTGATGTCGAGGGTGTCGAAGATCTGCATGGCCTTATGCCGTCCGTCCGGTGATGCTCTTCTTGAGGCCGCTGAACTGCCGCTGGATCAGGGTGCTGCCCACGTTGAAGAAGAGGTGGTTCTCGGCCAGGCTGGCCATCTCCCGGTCGATATCCACGTTGTTGAGGCCCGAGTCGTTTACCTCGCTCTGGAGTTCGTAGACCTCGGGGCTATCGGCGAAGCGGGGGATATCGAGGTGGCGCCGGTCGCTGGTCTGGCCGGGCACCTGGCTTTTGTTGACGAAGGCGTCGAGGTATTCCTCGAAACGCACGTCCCTGGCGCGGAACCCCTTAGTGGAGACATTGGCGATGTTGTTGGCGATCACCCGCTGGCGGAGCTGGGTGACGTCGAGCACCGCGTTGAGGACCGGTACCTTGGTCTTGTCGAAGATTACTTGGTCGAGCAACATGGCTTCCCTCCCGCCCGAAAGGGCAGAATACACCTGTGGTCCCGGAGGGGAGCAAGTCCTATGCCATGCTTGGGTTGGAGAGGTTAAAGCGTTGCGAGAATGGGGGGTTATGAAGGGGTTCCCCCCCGGGGCAAAGCCGGGGGGATCGGTCAAAAAAGGAAGGAGGGGGAAGGCGGGAGGGAAAGTATTGCCCCCCGGATCAGCCCGGTTCGGGGCCCACTCGCCGGCTCAGGCGCACTGTCCGGCTCTGGCGCTGGTGCAGACTGGCCAACATGTCGCCAAGGAGCCCGGTGGAGAAGAACTGGATGCCGACGATGACCAGCAGCACCCCCAGCATCAGCAGGGGGTGGTGATTCTGGATATTGCCGTGGGTGAAGCGCAGGTAGGCGATGTACCCGCAGATGCCGCCCCCCCCCAGGCCGGCCAGCAGGCCGAGGCTGCCGAAGATGTGCATGGGCATGGTCAGGAAGCGGACCACGAAGGTGATGGTTAAGAGGTCGAGGAAGCCGTTGAGCAGGCGCTTGGCCCCGAACTTGGACACCCCGAAGCGCCGGGGGTGGTGGGTGACGGGCAATTCCCCCACCCGGTATCCGGCCCAGTGGGCCATGGCCGGCAGGAAACGGTACAGCTCGCCGTACAGGTAGGGCAGGCAGTCCTCGGCCACCTCGCGGCGGTAGAGTTTGAGCCCGCAGTTGAAATCGTGCAGGCGGATGCCGGACACCAGGGAGGTGACGCGGTTGAAGAAGCGAGAGGGCAGGGTCTTGCTAAGGGGGTCGTGCCTTTTCTTTTTCCAGCCCGAGATCAGGTCGAACTCTGGCTCAAGGGCCTCCAGCAGGCGGGGGATCTCCTCGGGATCGTCCTGAAGATCGGCGTCCATAGTGAGGATGTACTCGCCCCGGGCCTCGCGAAAGCCGGCGGCCAGGGCCGCGGCCTTGCGGTAGTTGCGGCGGAAACCCACGGCCCGGAAACGCGGGTCGTGGCGGTGCAGCGATTCGATCACCTCAAAGGAGCCGTCGGTGCTGCCGTCGTCGATGAAGATGACCTCAGCGGCATAGGGCACGCGGTCTAGGACGGCGGCGAGTTTGTCGGCCAGGGGGACGAGGCTTTCCTCCTCGTTGTAGACCGGGATCACCACCGAAAGGAGGAGGGAGGGCGGGGCGGATGTGGTCATTGGTTTTCCTTGTCGCGGCGCTGGCGCAGTCTGTGGACCAGGCGCTGTACCTGCTCGTCGCTGGGGTTGGCCTCCAGCAGGGGCCCGGCCAGTTGCAGGGCCTCCCCGGTGCGGCCCAGGCGGTCCAGTACCACTAACAGATTTCGCTGCCAGTTCAACTGGGCCGGGTCGGCGGCCATGGCCCACGCCAGCAGCCCTCTGGCCTCCTCGAGCCGGTTGACCAGGAGGTAAGCGGCCCCCAGGTTGCCCAGGATGGTGGGGTCCTGGGGCTGTAGCCGGGCGGCCTCCTCCAGGTGGGCCAGGGCCTCTTTCGGCTGGCCCGCCCTCCCGCAGGCCAAGCCCAACCCCACCAGGATCTCGGGGTCCTGGGGTTGGAGGGCGCGGGCCTGCTCCCAGGCGGCGAGGGCGCCGGCGTGGTCCTGCCGAAGCGCCAAGATGCGGGCCAGCCAGACCTGGCTCTGGGCGTTGAGCGGGTCCAGCTCGGCGGCCCGCCGCAGCCAGGCGAGGTCCTCCTCGCTGGTTTTGTCCTGCTGCCACCGCGCCCGGCCCAGGAGCCGCATCACCGCGGCGCTGTTGGGGTGTAACTCGAGGCTGCGGCGCAAGGGGGCCTCGGCTTCGGCCGGGCGGTTGGCTTCGAGGCGGGCCAGGCCCAGGCTGTGGTGGTAGCGGAAGTCCCAGCCGCGCCAGGCGATGGCCTGCTGGTAGGCGAGGGTGGCGCGGTTGGGCTGCCCGATGCTCTGCAGCTTGCGGCCCTCGCAATAATAATAATCCCCGGCGGCGATGCACAAACCCGCTCCGGCCCCCGCGGCGGCAAGCAGGGCTCCGGCGGCCAGGCAGGCCCCGCGCCGGCCGGGCGAGGCCAGGTCCAGCCCCCGGCCCTGCACCTGGCCGGCGCCGAGGGCCACCACCAGGCCCCCCCAAAGCCAGAACAGGACGGCCGAGGCCGGATCTTGCAGATTGAAACTGAACAGGGATTGCACCAGGGTGGCGAACATGCCGGCCAGGCAGCCCCTGGTCAGGGTGTGGCTGACGGGTTCTTCCTGGCCCCGCAGACGCCGCCAGCCGCTCCACCAGATCGCCCATAGCATCCAGAGCGCGGCGGCCAGGCCCGGCAGGCCGGTCTCGGCGGCGAATTCGAGATACTCGTTCTCGGCCTCGTAGGCGACCTGGGTGCGCTCGCCCATCAGCTCCTTCCACGCCTGGTGCCGCTCTGGGGAGCGGTGTGCCTGCAGCACCAGCTCGAAGTTGCCCGGCCCCACCCCCAGCAGGGGATGGGCGGCGATCAGGTCGGCGCTATCGCCCCAGATCACCAGGCGCTGGGCCACCGAGAAGTTCTGCGGGTCCACCCCGCTTAGGGCCCGGGCCAGGGTGGTCTGGGCCAGGGAGGATAGGCTGGCGCCCAGGCTCATGCCGCCGCCGGCGGGCAGGCTGTTCAGCACCAGGCCCAGGGGGGCGCTCAGCAGCAGGGCCGTCAGCCCCGCGAGGAGGGTTTGAAGCAGGGGCCGGCGCAACCCGGCCAGGCGCGGCCAGTAATAGAACACCAGGGCCGCGCCCAGGGCCAGCCAGCCGGCGCGGCTGATGACTACCACCAGATGGGCCACGGTGAGGGCCAGGGCCAGCCACAAGAGCCCCCGCTCCCAGGGCCGCCGGGGTTGGGCCAGCAGGGCCAGGATCAGGGGGATGATCAGGATCAGGTAATGGGCGACGAAGTTGGGGTTGCCCAGGGTGGAGACGGCCAGATCGCCGTAGAGGGTGGGGATCAGATGGATGCCGTTGTGCTGGAGCAGGCCCAGCAGGGCCACGCCCAGGCCGCAAAGGGCCGCCGTCCACAGAACCGCCGCGGCTGCGGCCGGGTCGCGGAAATGGTGCGCCGCAAGCAGGCACAATCCCAGCAGCCATACCTG
The DNA here is from genome assembly GCA_016867395.1 of Candidatus Handelsmanbacteria bacterium. Classification (GTDB taxonomy): domain Bacteria; phylum Latescibacterota; class UBA2968; order UBA8231; family UBA8231; genus SICG01. Next base: position 23,213 of record VGJS01000015.1, on the reverse strand, counting down.
GGTCAGCAGGGCCTCGGCCCCCTGGAGGCGGTTGGGGGCCAGGGTCAGGGAGAGCAGGGACCAGCCCACGAAGGCCAGAAAGGGGCGGTAGCAGGCAAGAGGCTCCAGGGCCAGGCGGCCCTGGATGCCGGCGCGGGCCAGCCACAGCCCGCAGAGCAGGCCGGCCAACAGGTGCAGGGCGGCGAGCTTGCCGATCCGGTAGTCGGAGAGCAGGGTGGAGTAGAAACACGAGGTCAGGACGATCAGCGCCGGGACCCCGGCCTCCAGCAGGGCCTCGCAGCACAGGGCCAGGGTCTGGGGGCGGGGTGGCTCAGGCGGATGGGTGGGTTGGGTCATCGGCGTGGGGATGGCTCCGGTGCAGGCTCAGGCGCACCGCCAGCAGGCCCAAGGCCCCGGAAACGAAATTCAACTGGACATCCTTCATCTCGAACACCCGCTCTGGCAGCACCCACTGAATGAGTTCGTCGCCCGCGCCGATCAGGCCCGTCAACAGCAGGGCCACAATATAGGCCCTGGGGGCGGGCAGGTCGAGACAGAGGGCCCGCAGCAGCAGGAAACCGACCAGGCCATATTCCACCAGGTGCAGGCGCTCGGCGGGGAAGCGGGCGAAGCGCTGTAACAGATATGCGTAAGCCAGCCCCACGGCCAGCAATCCGGCCCAGCGCAGCCAGCGGTGGGGCCCTTCCAGGCGCAGGGCTTTCAAAAGCAGGGCCAGGCCCAGGCCGACCACCGCAGCGATGCCCAGGAATTTGACCGCTCCCTCCGTGTGGGTCAGGAGGGCCCCCCAGACCTGGGGCATGAGGGGGATGGTGCAGTAGACGAAGGCGATGTAGACCAGGGCCAGGCCCCAGGCGCGGCAGCGCTCCGCCCCCAGGCGCAGGAGGCGGGGCCCGGCCAGGGCGCCGAGGAGGGCCAGGAGCAGGGCGTAGGCGCTCAGCTCGGCCAGGTCGATCTGCGCCGCCCACAGGTAGAGGTCCACCAGGCCCAGACCCAGGCCCCGGACCAGCAGGAAGGTGGTTTCCAATCCGCCTTGCAGCCCGCGCAACCCCATCCAGAAACACATCCCCAGGGAAAGGCTGACTTCTGGACGGGTGGAGGCCAGGTGGAAGGTGACCCACCCGCTGGCCTCCTCGGGCCGGCCCTGGGGATAGACCCGGAAGCGCCAGGGGTTGTAGAGGGAGATGGAATTCCAGAAGGTCTCCTGAAAGGGGCCGTAGCTGGGGGCGGTGCCGGTCTCGGTCAGTTCCCCCTCCAGGTGGTAGGAGTGTAGGCCCACCTCGTATTGGATCACGTAGGGGGTGGTCGGGTCCCCGGTCCAGCGCAACTGGATGGAATAGTTGTCCCCCTGGTAGCTGAGGGTGTCCCCGTCGGCGGGGAAGAGGATCTGCGGCGGGCCGGCAACTGGGGCGGAGGGGACTGCCTCCGTATGAGGGGAGTGGTAGGTCCGTTTCTGGGTGTAGAGCAACCACTGGTTGAGCAGGGAGCCAAGGCTGTCGGCCACCTGGGGGTGGTCGTGGAGGGCGTCCTCGGTTTCGCCTGGGTCGGTCCGCAGGTCGTAGAGGGCGGTTTCGTTACCAGGGCTGTAGCGGACCAGCTTCCAACGCTCGGTGCGCACCGCCGCCACCCGCTGGTGGTATTCCTCCTCGTCTGCGGTGTACCCACCGGCAGAGGATTCGAGGTACACTGGCCGGGGCTTCCAGCCGGGCTTCCCCAGCAGCAGGGGGACCAGGGAGGCGCCCTGGGCCCCCTGGGGGAGGGGCTGGCCGCTCAGTTCCATCAGGGTGGGCAGCACGTCGATGCACTGCACGGGTTCGTCCACCACCCGGCCGGCAGGCAGCCCCGAAGGGTACCAGAAGATAAGGGGGATGCGGATCACCTCGTCGAAGAGCCGGGCCTCCTTGAAGGTGGAAACATGGCCGACCAGGCCGTGCTCCAGCAACTCCTCGCCGTGGTCGGCAGAGACCACCACCAGGGTGTTGCGGTCCAGGCCCAGTTCCCGCATGGTGCGCCGCAGCGGGCCGAAGAATTCCTCATCCATCTGGCGGATCTGGCCGTCGTACAGGGCCTTGACCCAGGGCTGGTCCCCGGAGACGAAGTCGGCGTCGCCGCGCAGCATCATCACGTTCTTTTTGACCGCGGCGATCTTCTCCCCGGCGATGATCTTGCGATACAGGCCCAGCGGGGAGAATCCCGGCCCGTACTCAGGGGGCATGAACATCGCCTCGTACTCGGGCTTGGGATCGTAGGGCTGGTGCAGCTCGCGGTAGTGGTAGTAGAGGAAGAAGGGTTGCCGCCGGGGGGCTTCCTCCTCCAGCCACGTGAAGAGGATGCGATCGCCGTCGTGGAGGTAGCGGCCCCGGTCGGGGTGGGGCTCAAAACCCAGTTCCCCGAAGTTGGGGATGTCGGTGAGAAAGAAGATGTCGGGGGCCGCGTACCCGGCGGCGCGCAGGGCCTCGGCCAGGGTGGTCACCTCTGGGTCGAGTTCCCGGTTGCGGATGTCCACCCCGTGGGTGGGGGCGTAGAGGCCGGTGAGGATGGAGAGCAGGCCCGGCGAGGTCCAGCCCGAGCTGCTGAAAGCCTGCCGGAAGAAGACCCCTTCGGCGGCGAGGCTGTCCAGGTGGGGGCTGGTGGGATGAGGGTACCCGTAATAGCCCAGGTGGTCGGGCCGGAAGGTGTCCACGGTGATGAGCAGGATGTTGGGCCGCCGGTCCGCCCCCGCGCAGGGCAGGGCCAGCAGGAGAAGCAGAAGCAGCCTAGCCAAGGGGGACTCTTCTTTCGATCCAGACCGTGACCCCGGTCAGGAGCAGGGCAGCGGCGGCCAGCAGGGCCAGACCGGCGGCGCCCGCCCCCCAGAGGAAAGCCTGGCCGGCCCCGCCCAGGAGCAGGAGGAGCAAGAGCAGACCCAGGTCCACCCGCAGGTGGCTCCAGCCGGCGCGGGTGAGGCGCTGGTACAGGTGGAGGTTGTGGGCCTGCAACAGATTCTCCCCGCGCAGGGCGCGGCGTACCAGGGTGTAGGTGGTGTCGTAGAGAAAGCCGCCCAGGGGCAGTCCCCACAGCCAGAGGGGCAGCCCGGCCTTCTCGCCCAGCACCCCCAGACCGGCCAGCCAGAACCCCAGGGCGAGGGCGCCCACGTCCCCCAGGAAGATGCGGGCGGGCGGGCGGTTGAAGACCAGGAAGCCGGCCCCGGCCCCCGCCAGGGCCAGGCTCACCCAGGCCAAGTCCGGGGCGGTCTCCCAGGTCCATAGGGCCAGCCAGGCCCCGGCCCCGACCACCTGGGTCCCGGCGAGGCCGTCGATGCCATCCATGAAGTTGTACACATTGCACCAGTAGACCAGCCACAGGGCCGTCAGGGGCCAGGCCCAGGCGCCGAGTTCCAGGCGCCCGCCTCCGGGCAGACCCAGCCCTTCGAGGCGTGGCCCGCACCACAGCCAAAGCCCGGCGGCCAGGAGGAGCAGGGCCAGCTTCTGGCCCACCTTGAGGGGAGCGCCCAGGTCGTCCCGTATAGCCGGCAACAGGGCCAGGCTGCCGGCCAGCAGGGGGCCGGCAGTGGCGCCTGGGAGCTGGCCGCCGGCTAGGCCGGCCAGGAGCGCGGCCAAGACCCCGGACACCACCCCCACGCCCCCCAGGGTGGGCGTGGGCCGGCGGTGGGCGCTGCGCGCGTTGGGCCGATCCAGGGCGCCCCAGCGCCCTGCCCAGCGCCACATCACCCCGGTCAGGGCACAGGAGAGGGCAAAGGCCAGGGCCGGGGACAGTAGCGGGTTCACCTCGCCCCTGCCCGGCCCAGGAGTTCGGCGTAGAGGGCCTCCACCTGGGCGATCATGGTGTCGAGGCCGAATTCCCGCAGCGCCCGCTGGCGGCCCCTCTGGGCCAGCGCGGCGCAGAGGCCGGGGTTGGCCAAGAGGTGGGCCGCCCCCTGCCCCAGGGCCTCGGGGTCTTCGGGAGGCACCAGCCAGCCCTGTTGGCCATGCTCGATCAGTTCGGGGATGCCGCCCACCCGGGCGGCCAGCACTGGCCGGCCCAGGGCCAGGGCCTCCATCAGGACCCGGCCCTGCCCCTCCCGCCGCGAGGGGGTCACCACCAGATCAAAGGCCCGCAGGTACGGCCGCACGTCGGGGGTATTGCCCGCCAGGTCCACCCGCCCTTCCAGGCCCAGGGCGCGGATCTGGGCCTCCAGGGCCGGCCGCAGCGGTCCCTCGCCGACGATGCAGAGGCGCAGCAGGGGGTGCATGGCAGCCAGGGAGGGCAGGGCGGCGATCAGCAACTCGAGGCCCTTCTCCGGGGTGAGGCTGGCCACGCTTCCCAGCAGGGGACTGCCTGTCACCGGGGCGGGCGGGGTGGCCTGGGGGGCGAAGCGCTCCAGGTCGATGCCGTTGCGGATGAGGCGGTACTGTCCGGCCCGGCCTACCCCCAGGGCCTGGAGCCCAGCGGCGGTGTCGGCGCTGACGGCGATGAGGGCGTCGGAGCAACTGGCCGCCAGGGCCTCGGCGGCGCGGAGGAGACGGCCTTGGGGCCCGCGGCCCTCCACCTCCTCCACCTGGCCGTGATAGGTGTGGAGCACCACCGGGACACCGGCCAGCCGGGCGGCCAGCCGGCCCAGGACCCCGGCTTTGGAGATGTGGGTGTGGACGAGTTGGGGGCGGGTGCGGGCCAGGTGGCGCCAAAGGCCGGCAAAGGCCGCCGCGTCGGCGGCGGGGGAGAGGGGCCGCCGCAGGGCGGGCAGAAAGGTGGTGGGGATGCCCCGCTGGCGGGCCTCTTCCCACAATTCCCCCTCGCCCGGCTCGCTCTGGCCGGCCACTATCTCCACCTGGTGCCCACGGTGCCGCAGACCCTCGCTCAGGTCGAGGACGTGGCGGGGCACGCCGCGAACGGCCAGCCGGGTGACCAGTTGCAGGATGCGGGCCACGCCTACCAGCCGCGCAGGAAGGCGCGGATGCGGGCCGAGGGCACCTGCCGCCTGGCCTGGATCAGCCGCCGCCGCCGCCTGGCCAGGGGCAGGAGGCGCCACGCGTCGGCCAGGGCCAGGGCCAGGTACGGGGCGCGACGGGGCCAGCGCAGGAAGAGGTATGGCCACAGGAGCAGTTCGGCGAGCAGGAAGGCCGGCAGCAGGGAGAGCAGCACCCGGGGGGAGACGTTCTTGATCAGGGTGAGGTAACGGTTCTTGAGTACGTGGCGCTGGAAAAAGGCCGGCTTCTCGGCGAAACGCAGGCGCCCATCCAGGGAGCCCGAGCCCACGTGGTGGGCCAGGGGGCCTGGCTCAAAGCGCACCTGCCAGCCCCACAACTGCGCCCGCCAGGCCAGGTCGATGTCCTCGCCGTAGCCGAAATAGGATTCGTCGAAGTACTCGCCCTCCACCTTGAGGTCTTCGAGGGCCTCGCGGCGGAAGAGGGCCACCGCGCCTGTGGCGCCGAAAACCTCCTCCGGCTCTTCGAGGTTGGGGCTGGGACGGATGCGCAGTTGTCGGCGCAGGCAGAAGCCGCCGTTTATTAGTTCGTCGGTGCCCTGCTGGAACACCCGTCCTGTCACCGCCGCCACCCGGGTACCCCGGTCGAAACCCTGTAAGGCCAGGGCGACGAAGTCGGGTTCGAGGAAGACGTCGGTGTTGAGCACCAGGACAAAGGGGGCGCGGCAGGCGGCGATGGCCTGGTTGTACCCAACGGCAAAGCCGAGGTTGACGGGGTTCTCGATCAGCCGCACCTGCGGAAAGTGGGCGCGCAACCATGCCACCGAGCCGTCGGTGGAACCGTTGTCCACCACCACCACCTCGCTGAGGGGGCAGGTCTGGGCGTATAGTCCCGCCAGGCACCGGCCCAGGTATTTCATGCCATTCCAGTTGGCCAGCGCTGCGGCGGGGGCTCTCATCGGCGGGGCTCAATCCTAATGGAAGTTTGCGGGTCCAGAAAAAATCTAACCCGGCCCTCCGGCAAGGGCAAACACCGCCTTGACAGTTGCGGTGGCGGGCCGGTATATAGAATCATGTTCGCCCTGCCCCCCGCCGCCCACGTCCACTTCATCGCCATCTGCGGCACGGCGATGGGTTCGCTGGCCGGCATGATGCGGGAGCGCGGCTGTCGCGTCACCGGCTCGGACGCCCACGTGTACCCTCCGATGAGCACCTTCCTAGCCGACCTGGGCATCGAGGTGCAGCCTGGCTTCGACGCCGCCCGGCTCAATCCGGCCCCTGACCTGGTGGTGGTGGGCAACGCGGTGTCTCGGGGCAACCCCGAGGTGGAGGCCGCCCTCGACCGCCGGCTTCCCTACGCCTCCCTACCCGAGGTGCTGCGGGACCACTTCCTGCGCGACCGGCGGCCGGTGGTAGTGACCGGCACCCACGGCAAGACCACCACTACGGCGATGGTGGCCCACCTCTTTGCCCAGGGCAATCTCGATCCCTCCTTCCTCATCGCCGGCCTGCCCCGCAACTTCCCCCGGCCCTTCGGCCTGGGGCGGGGGAAGTACTTTGCGGTGGAAGGGGACGAGTACGACAGCGCCTTCTTCGCCAAGTGGGCCAAGTTCTTCTACTACCTACCCGAGGTGCTGATCGTCAACAATATTGAATTTGACCACGCCGACATCTACGAGGATTTGGAGGCCATTGAGAATGCCTTCAGGCAGGTGATCAACTTGGTGCCCCGCTCGGGCTTGGTGCTGGCTGGCGGTGGGGACCCGGTGCTGGCCCGGCTCCTGCCCGCCTCGCCGGCCCCGGTGCAGACCTTTGGCCTGGAGACGGGGGCCTACTGGCGGGCCACCGAGGTGGAGGTGACGACGCAGGGCCAGCACTTCACCCTCGCTCACCAGGGGGAGTCCCTGGGTCGCTTCTTTCTCCCCCTCAGCGGGGAGTACAACATCCGCAACGCCCTGGCCGCCCTGGGCGCGGGGCTGTGGGCCGGGTTGTCCACCGGGCAGTTGCAGGAGGGGCTCTGCTCCTTCAAGGGGGTGCGCCGCCGCCAGGAGGAGTTGGGGGTGGCGGGGGGCGTCACCCTCATCGATGATTTTGCCCACCACCCCACAGCCGTGGGCCAGACCCTGCGCGGGCTGCGCCAGGCCCACCCGCAGGGAAGGCTGTGGGCGGTCTTTGAGCCGGCCAGCGCCAGCAATGCCCGCGCGGTCTTCGAGGCCCAGTACCTGGACGCCTTTGCCCCGGCCGACCGGGTGATCGTCGGCAGGGTGCCCCGGCCCGAGCGGGCGCGGGGGGACGAGCCCTTCTCGGGGGAGCGCCTGGCCCAGGGGTTGCGGCAGCGGGGCAAGGGGGCCTGGCACCTGCCCGAGACCGAGCAGATCCTGGCCCACCTGGAGGCGCAGGTGGGGTCGGGGGAGGTGGTGGTTTTCATGAGCAACGGGGGCTTCGGTGGGGTGCAGGGGCGTTTCCTTGCTGCGCTGCGGCAGCGGCATGGCGCTTAAGCCCGCGCCCCTAGCGCCGGGCGACCTCATCGCCCTGGTGGGGCCCTCGGGTCCGGCGCCCCGGGAGCGGCTGGAGGCTGGCGCCGCCTATCTGGAGGGGCGGGGTTATCGGGTCCGGCCGGGCAGGCATCTCTTCGAACGCCATGACTATCTGGCCGGCACCGACGCCCAGCGGGCCGCAGACCTGGGCGAAGCCCTGGCCGACCCCCAGGTGCGGGCGGTGTTCTGCGGCCGGGGTGGATACGGGGCGGGGCGGATCATCGACCGCCTGGACTATGGGTTGGTGGCCGCAGACCCCAAGATCGTGCTGGGTTTCAGCGACACCACCGCCCTGCACCTAGCCCTGCAGGCCCGCTGCGATCTCGTCTGTTTCACCGGCGGACTGGTCTCCATGGACCTGGGCAGGGAGCCCGACCCCTTTACCGAGGGGTGGTGGTGGCGGGCGCTGACCACCCCTGGTCCTTTAGGGCCCCTGCCCCTGGGGGAGCAGTTTAAGGTGGTGCGGCCGGGCCGGGCCGAAGGACCCCTGCGGGGAGGCTGCCTCTCCCTGCTGTGCAGCCTGCTGGGCTCCCCCTACGTACCGGACCTGAAAGGGTCCATCCTGCTTTTGGAGGACGTGGACGAGTCCCCCTACCGGCTGGACCGGATGCTGAACCAGTTGCGCCTGGCCGGCGTCCTAAGGGAGGTGGCGGGCCTGGTGCTGGGGCAGTTCATGGACTGCTTCACCCCGGCTGAGATGGAGCGCTCGCCCGCCCTGGAGGAGATGGTTATGGAATTGACCGAGGGGCTGGAGTTGCCGGTGGTGGCTGGGTTGCCGTACGGCCATTTCGCCAGGCGGCTGGTCCTGCCCCTGGGGGTGAGGGCGGTGCTGGATACCGCCCAGCCGCAGCTGAGCCTGGTAGAATCGGCGTTCAGGCCCGATCAGGAGGGGCGGGTTGAAACCTGCCCGTACGCTCGCGATGAAGGCGATTAATACCCTCCTGCTCATCCTGTCCTGGAGCGTCGCCCACGCCCAAAACCCCCAGATCCAGCGCCTGGGACAGGAACTGGGGGCCAAGGAGGCGGGCCTGCGCATGGAGGCGGCCCGGGCGCTGGGCCGGGCCGGCGAGGCCCAGAGTGCGCTGCTCTTGCGGCGGGCCCTGGCAGGGGAGCCGAGCCCGGCGGTGCGGCTGGCGATGGTCCGGGCCCTGCGCCACCTCGTCTTTCACCGCTCCCCTGGCTACCCCGAGGCCCTGAGGGGCCTTGAGCAGCAGTCCAGCGACGCGGTGGAGCCCGACGAGGGGGTGCGGCTCAAGGCCACCGAGGCGCTGTGGGAGGCCGGCAAGAAGGACCTGCTGGACCCGGTGCCCTTCCTGCAGCGCAACCTGGGGGACCAGAGCCCCCGCCTGCGCCTGGGGGCGGTGGCGATGCTGCGCAAACTGGGCACACCGCCCACCATCGAGGCCCTGGGCCAGGCCGCCCTGGACCCGGGCCAACCCGAGACCGTGCGCCTCAAGGCCATCGAGGCCATCGGCGCCGCCGCCCAGGTAGACCCCGGGCCGGTGGGCCGGCAGGTGCAGCAGGCCAACCTCGACCAGGCCGGCCGTTTCGGTGCCCAGTCCTTGGCCCCGGCGGTGCCCTCGCGCCACCAGTTGCAGATCCGCTACCTGAGCGCCCTCCTCCGCGATCCGGGGGCAAGTTCCTCGCTGGCGCTGCGGGCGGTGAGATCCGTGGGGCAGGTGAAGGACCGCGCCGCGGTGCCGGTGCTGCGCGAGGTCATTGCCAACCACCGCGACGAGGCGGTGCGCCTTCAGGCCACCAAGGTGCTCAGCCACGTCCTGGCCCGGCAGTACGAGTAGCTAGAGTTTCAGTTTTACGGCTTTCAGGTATTCCTCGCCGGCCCGGCTTAGGTCGGCCAGCACCACCCGCGCCTCGACTCCCACCCGGTCCCAGTCTATCTCCCGACCCTGCTCCCGTGCGCGCCGTGTCTCATGGGCCTCCTCCCGCAGGGCCACCCGATCCCATAATCCCACCCCGATATTGGGCTCGATGAGCACCACCCGCCAGTCAGTGATCCGCCCCGGAAAACACCGCTCGCCCTGGCGCAGCAGGAAGGTGGAGCCCACCCGCTGGCCCTGCTCGTCGTAGGCGGGGGCCACGTCCACCAGCATGCCGGGGGCATCGAAGACTGGGGCGAGGAGGAAGTCGAGCATCATGTAGCGGGGGAAGCCGTAGGAGCGGCCGCTCAGGTCCCGGCCCACCGGCCGGCCAGTTTCGCGCTCGTAGGCTGCGGCAGTGCGGGCCTCGTAGGCGGCCAGAGCCTCCATCACCAGGCGGCCGGCGTGGGCCATCAGTTCGAGGATGCGCTCGCGGTGCTCGAGGCGGATATGCTCTGGCAGGAACTGCTCCAGGCTGCCGCCCCGGCCCACGTTGGTGATCAACTGGGTGCTGTTGAGGGTAATACAGTGGGAGAGGTGCCAGCGTTCCTCCAGCGCGGGTGCGGTTGGGTCGGCGGTGGAGAGGATGAGCCGGTGCGAGCCGTAGATGGGGGTGCGCGGCCGGCGGTGGCGGTCCACTGGGCTGCCCCAGTCGGCGATCTGCCGCCGCACAAAACCCGCCATGAACTCCTCGGTGGCCCAGTACTCAGGGGAGGAGCGGATCACCTCCTGCACCGCGGCGTTGTGCTTGCGGGAGATCTGGTAGACAAAGTCCACCGCCGCGGCCAATTCCCCCTCGTCGAGCTGGCCGTCGAGCCGGCCCAAGGCAAAGGCCCGGGCGTTGCGCCCTCCCGACTCGGCGGCGTCCTTAATCATCACCAGGGGGTGGCGCCGGGCAAAGGCCGCCAGCCCGCCGTAAGGGGTGCCCGGCAGCCCGGCGCGGATCCATTCCTTGGCCTGGGCCTCGTCGCGGCCTCGGGTGGTGTACTCGGCCAACCAGTCGATCTCGGCGGGGGTCTCTACCCCCGATTCGGGAGGGAAGATGTCGGGGTACTTGGCCTTGTCGTAGGTGGTCCAGGTGTGGAAGAGGGACTGCACCGAATAGGGCAGGCCGCACTCCTCGAACTGCCCGCTTGTGTAGAGGGGGTCTCCGTGAAAGGGATAGATGAGGGCGGCCTGCACCCCCTCGGAGAAGCGGGCGGCCACCCGGATGCCCTTGGGGTGGACCAGGGCGGCGGCCTCGGCAGCCAGGGCCGGGCTGAACCCCTTGTGGCGGATCAGGGCCTGGGCGTAGGTGGCGGCGTCTAGATAGAAATGGGCGCTGGGGCAAACCACCACTGGCCGCGCCAGTCCGGGGCGGGACTGGATCTGGGGATGACGGCTGATGAGCAGGTTGGCCCCTGGCCGGCCCAGGGCTTCCAGCTGGCGGCTCAGGGTGGGGCCCTCGCGCAGGGCCCGCGAGTAATGGGTGCGGCCCACTGGCAGGGCGATAAGGTGGTTGGTCCGCTCGCCGGCCCGGATCAGCGCCGGGTCGAACTCGGCGAAGACCACCGGCAGGGGAAAACCGTCGTTGCGGATGAAGGCCAGCTCCCGCAACTGCCCGTAGGAGCGCCAGGCCCGCTCGGCCCGGCCAGGGGCGCCGGCGCCGATGGCCTCCACCGCCCGCCCGGCGAGGAAGTTGCCCAGCAGCAGGTCCTGCTCGTCTGGAGGCAGGTCGCGCAGTTCCGTGTGGCCTACGACCACGCCCCGCAGGTAGCGGTAGAGCCAGGCGTGGCGTTCCACGGCCAGCGCGTACAGGGCCTCGCCGCTGAACCCGGAGAAACCGATACCCCGCGAATAGATCCAGGGGCGGTACTCGTAGAAGTGGTCGTCGAGGGTCTCGGCGAAGAAGTCGGCCAGCCGCCGCCACAGGAGGGCCGGGTTCGGGGGGGCCTCCCCGCCGCGGGTGAATTCGATGGTGTGCTCCACGGCCAGCAGGACGTAGAAGAGTTCGGCGCCCTGGGACAGCAGGCTCAGGCGCTGGTGGTGCTGGCTTTCGCTGAGCCGGCCCTGGCGGCGGGCTTCGGCGGCGCGCTGGGCGAGGCGGCCAAAGTCGCCGATATCCTCGTAGCCACCGCTGATCTGCCGCCAGAGGACCGGGTCCAACTGCCTGCCGGTGAAAAGCTGGGCCAGTCGGGAGATGAAGCCCTGGGTCAGGTGGGGGTGCTCGTCGTCGTGGCAGAGGCTGGCCAGGGCCAGCAGGGCGTTTCGGGCGTAGCCGAGAAAGGCGCCAAAGGCCCCATCGTCCACGGCCCGGTCCCCCGGTCCCAGGGCCTGCATGGCGGCCCGGTACGCCCCGGCAAAGGAGATGGGCTCGGCCGGCACCCCGGCAAAGGCGGCCTGGCGTTGATTTAGGGCCTGGGCCTGGGCGATGCGGGCGGCCAGTTGGCGGCGGGCCTCGATGGCTACCTGGGGCCGCTCCTCGGCGGCCTTGTTCGAGCTTTCCAGGCGGCGCTCCTGGCGGAATTTCTCGGGCAGGGGCCAGTAGCGAGGGTGGAGCAGAGAGCCGTCGCTGGCCGGGGGTCGCCCTCCCAGGCGGCGCAGCCCGGCCTCAAAGCGACCGGCGTAGGCACGGATCTCCTCTGCCTCTGCCCCTTCGAGCAGAAAGATCCCGCCCAGAGTGAGGAACTCGGCGAAGCCCAGTTCCTCCAGGGGCAGGCCGCGGGCCAGGCGGGCCTGCCCCTGGGCGAGGAGGTGGTCGCGCTGGCGGTCGCGGCCAAAGCGGCGCAGTTTCTCGGATTCTTCGAGCCACTGCTCCACCTCTTGCCCCTGGCGCAACTCCGCGATGGCCCGGGTGTAGAGTTGGGCGGCGGCCGGGTCGGCGGCGGCGATGGCGCTGCCCAGGCGCTCGGCCCGCCGGCGCAGGCGGCGCATCTGGGCCCGCCAGCCCTCGACGGTCTGCTGGCCCAGGCCGATGCTCAGGTACACCGGCTCGCGCCCGAAGCGCTCCCCGGCAGCGAACCAGAGCATGACGTCGAGGCGGTTGAGGGCGCGCCGCCTGGCCCCTGAGGCCCCATCGGCGATCACCAGGGCGCTGTGGGGGTTGCCTTCCAGCATCAGGGCGCAGATCCGGGCCGGGTCGGCCAGCAGGGCCTGCAGGGAGCGGTGGGGGATGCCGGTGTCCAGCACGTCGGCTCCCTGCAGGGCCCGCTCGTACGAGGATTCCGGCCCCAGCACCCGCAGGGCTAGGGCGTGAAGGCCGCTGCTTAGGGGCAGGGCCTGGCCCTGCCCCCCCCGGCCGGACCAGCGCTCCAAGCGCGGGCCGTGGCTGTGCAGGTTGGCCTCGATCTCCGTAAGGCTGAAGCCGGCCCCCAGCAGTTGGCGCTGGGCCGCCTCGGCCAGGTGGTCCAGCCTGGAGTCGCTGGTGTAGCTGAACAGGTCCTGGGTGGACAGACCGGTGGGCGAGACCAGGCGCAACTCGGCGGGGAGGGAATGGCCCGGATAGAGCCGGCGCAACTGTGCCAGAGCGTTCTGATCGGCCGGGTCCAGTCCCAAAAGGTGCAGCAGGCGGTGGCCCCGGCCCCGCGCCTCCAGGGCCGGGTAGCCCTGGTGCAGCAGCAGGGCCAGTTCCTGGGCTTCGGCGTCGAGGGCGTGCAAGAGGTGGTCCCCGGTGCCGGCGAGGATCTCGAACTTTCGCATCCCCGCGGAGAAGCGGCCGTCCTGGGTGTCGGGTTTGTACTCGGCGCTGAGCACGGCCACAAGGGAGGCGGGATCGACTAGGGGATGGCGACGGGCGGCCTCCTGCACCCCCTGGCGGATAAGCCAGGTTTTGTAGAAGGGCATGAAGCGGTTGAGGTGCTCGGCCCCGGCCACCATCTTGTGGATACCCCAGCGGGCCGAGAGCACCGAGGCCACCCGGAAGGGGTCCAGGAGTTCGGGCTGGCCCAGCCCTTCGAGGACCTGAGCGAGGCGGGTGAGCTGGAAGACGGGCAGGTCGGCGGGCAGCAGGGTGCGGGCCCAATTCTCCCAGGCGGCTTGGGTGGGAAACTCGTCCCGGCGCTCCAGCAGTTGGTGGGCCAGCTCGGCCACCTGGGCGTGCGCTTCGTCGGGCAGGCCAAGCTGGCGCAGCTTCTCGGTGCGGCCCAGGGTGAGGACGAATTCGAGGAAGAGCCCGTCCTTGGGCACGCAGTAGCCGCCGTATCCCTCGCCGGCGGGGTGGATGAGGCGGTCGCGGCGCCGGCTCATCTGGTCGCCCATCTCCTCCAGATCCCCGTGGCGGGAGGCCCCCACCATCAGGGAGAGGGCGTTGGAAAAAGCGAAGTGGGAGGCCATGGAGGCGTTCTCGCCGGTCTTGAGCACCTCGGGCTCGGCCAGGCTGGAGAAACTGCGCACCGACTTGTTAATCAGGCTGTAGATCTGGTGGCCCACCTGGGCGGCGGCCCGGTCGGCCCCGCCCACCCACTGGGACCAGCTCTCCACCGACTCCCGCTCCCGCTCGCCCAGGTCGACCCGGCTGGGGGTGTAGAGGAGGTGGTAGCGCTTGTGCGGGCCGGTGGCCTGGAAGGTGTAGCGGGGGTCCATCGTTAGGTGGTTGAGGCCGCGACTGGTCAGCACCTCCTTGCGGGCGGTGGTCTTGCCCAGGCGCTGGTAGCGGCGCAGGAAGGTGCGGGCTTTTTCCCGGAGGTGGAGTTGGGGTTGCTGCCGGTCCAGTTCTTCGAGTGCCAGGCGGCGGGCGGCGAAACGCATGTAGGCCAGCAGGTCCTGGCGGTAGTGCTCGTCGGCCTCCACCACCCGCAGCAGGGCTTGGTCGCCGCTCAACTGGGGCTGGGCGGCCAGCAGCCGATCCACCTCCTGCTGCAGGGCCTCGCCGTTGCGCCGGGCCACCTGGGCCAGGGACTCCGCCAGGAGCCGGGACTCGTGGCGGCGCAGGCAGTCGGTGGCGGCAGCCGGCTCGGGAGGGGCGGGGCCGGCCAGTCCCTCTTCGTATTCGCGCAGGGCCCCCAGGCGGGACAGTTCCTCTTGCACCTGGGGGTTGCGGCCGATCACCCGCTGCATCGCGGCGGAGGGGGAGACCTGCTCGCGGGCCGAGGTCTCCTCCACCTCCACCCAAATGCCCAACTCGCGAATCACCTGCTCCCCCAGTTGCCGGATGCGCTCCAGGTACGCCTCCTGCCGGGCGCGCACCTCGGGGTGCAGTCCCAGGGCCTCGGCGATGTTGTAGAGGGCCATCGACTCCTCCAGCCAGGTGCGCACGTACCCTTCGGTCATGCCTGCCGACTGGGTGGTGAGCACGTGCAGGACGGGCAGGGGCCGGCGGAGCTGCCCAGCCTGGGGCAGGAGGCGGGCCATCTCCGCGCCGAAGCCCTCGTCCAGGCCCGCCTCGGCCAGGGACTGGTGGACGGCAGCGGGCCAGGGATGGCCTTCTTGATGGAGGGCGGCGGCCTTGGCCAGCATTGGGTGGAGGGGTTCGAGCAGGACCTGGTAGAGGGCTTCGCAGGGGGGCAGTTCCTCGCCGCCGACCAGGCCGTGGACGACCTCCACCAACTGCCTGTACAGGGCAGCCACCGCGGCGCCAAGGGCCGCCTCGTCCCCGGCCCCGGCCCCTGGGGCCAGTTGGCGGGCCAGGGCGAGGAACTCGCTGTCCAGCACCTGGGCCAGGTTCTGGGCCCACAGGTCGGCCATCTCCTCGCGGAAGGACTCCTCCATGCCGGCGATGTCCACCACAGTGCGGGTGCTCTCGCGGCCCTCCTCAAGCCGCACCTCCTCCTTGATGAAGAGGGGGATAGCCTCAATCCAGTGGTCAGCCACCCGCAGCCAGCGGTAGTCCGGGCTACTGTAGAGGTGGTCGCCGGCCAGGCGCGAGAGCTTGCGCAGGTTCTCGCCCTTGCCAAGGTAGGGCTCCTCGAACTCGTTGATTTTGACCAGCAGGTGGGAGCCGGTGGGGGAGGGGCGCTGGCTGATGACCACGTAGGCGGCGCGCCGGCGGGGGGCCTCCAGCAGGGCCCCTCGCAGGTCCTGAATCAGGGCGAGGCGCTCCTGGGTGGCGGCGGCCACCGGGGCGGTGTCCAGCGAAGGGGCGGGGTTTTCCCGCGTTTCATCGCCGTGGTCCTCCACCTGCTGGCGGGCCAAGCGGCAGCAGGCCAGCAGCGCCAGTTTCTGCTCCTCAATTGCGGCCTCCTCGAAGCGCTCGCAGGCCCCCTCTGCCTGAGTAAGGGGCACCTCGGCCCCGCTTTCGAGCAGCAGGCGCAGCTCCTCAGCGAAGGGCTGGAGGGCGGGACTGCCTGCCACGGCTGCCGCCAGGCGGGGGGCCAGGGCGGCCCATTCCGGGGCGGGTTGCAGGAGCACCGCGTCGGCGAAGAGGGTGGCCTGGTTGTGAAAGGCGCGGCTCATGCGGCCGAAGATCAATTGCTGGCCCTCGCGGCGGGTGCGGGCGGCGAGGCGCTCGATGTTGCCCAGTTCGAGGTCGCGGTCGTAATCGCGCAGCAGGGCGTAGAGCAGGAAGCGCTTCTCGTCGGGATCGAGGGGGCGCCCCAGCAGTGCGGCGGCATCCTGCCGGTCGTAGGGCAGATCCACCTGGTCCTGGCCCAGGAGCCAGGTGACCTGCTCGTCCCGCCAGGCCCGCTGGGACTGGGCGGCGCTGCGGCGCAGGAAGAGGGAGAAGAGGTTGCCGCTGTCCAGCACCCGACCCTCCAGCAACTGGTGGAGGCGCGCCTGTTCAGGGACGGGGCAGTCCTGGTACAGGTCAAAAGCGCGGTGCAGGGCGGCGCGGGGGGAGGCGCCGCGCAGGACCTGGAAGAGGCAGTACTGGCCCAGGGCGAGGAGCAGCTCAAAACCGTGCAGGGCGTCGGGATCAGCCGCCCGGATCTCGTCCTTGCTCTCGTCCAGGCTGAGGCCCAGCTCCCCGGCCACGTCGCCAGCCAGGAGCAGGCTCTGGCCTTCCAGGTCGAGCAGCAGGTCGTGGCCGCCCATTACCCGCAGGGGGAATTGCCGACCCTGCAACCAGCCCAACAACCTGGCCACCTCGCCCTGGGTCTCGAAGCGGCGCAGCACCAGGTGCAAGGCCCGGCCGGCCAGGTGCGCGGCGAGGCGGGCCTGGGCGCCGGCGCCGGCCTCCAACTGGAGGCAGCACTGGGCAAAGGTCGGGCCGGTCCAGGTGCAGGTTCCCCGGGCAAGGAGCTGCCCCGGATCGCGGCGGGCCTGCCACAATCCCTGCTGGGGAAGGTGGCGGGCGACGATTCTCAGGGGAAAGGCGCAGGACGGCACGGGTTACTCCACGCCGGCGTCGGGGGCCGGTTAGCTGACGGTGGTTTACTAAAGGAAGCCGATGGTGGCGGCCCGCATCTTGGGAGCCAGCAAGTCAGGAAGAAGAAATCTTGAAATCCACCATGTCGCTCTGGTCGCTCAACATCTCCATGCTGTGGAAGGCGTTGCAGATCGACTCCTGCTGGGTCTTGCCCGGCTTTTTCTTGGCGATCTCGGTCACGCGGCTAAAGATACGGCAAAGCGGGTTCTGGGTGTCGGTGGCCGGGTAGGGGAAGATGGTCTCGGCGGCTACGTCGGTCAGGGCCACTGGCCTTGGCCAGGTTGGGATCGTGGCCCTGCACCCCGTGGTGGCCGCCGATGACTTGGCTGGCGCGGTCGTCCATCTCCCACTTCTTGGCCAGGCGATAGCCGATGAACTGGTGGTCGATGTGGCCCATTAGCATGTGCGCCAGGTCCACCGGGCAATGGGCTCACAATTTGCCCTACTCCTGGGCTTCCTTGACCTCGGCGCCGGTGAGGGCGACGATTAGTTCCATCGACTCCTCCAGGGACATGATCATGGTGACGATGCCGATGTCGTGGAGCATGCCACAGGTGAAAGGGTCTTCCTTGGGCTCGAGGGCCAGCATTTCCCACAGCCGTATCTCCTGGAGCAGCTTTGCTTGATCCTCGTCGAAGCGGTAGCGGTTGAACTCCACCCGCTGCGCGGTGCTCTGCTGGGCCGGATTGGCGGGCAGGGAGAGCAGCTTAGTGAAGAAACCCACCGCCAGGGAATGGCGCCAGAAGGCGCCGATGGACTTTTCGTCAGCTTTCTCGAAGAGTGGCGGATCTGGCAGGCCAGCACGATCTCGCGCCCGGTGCGGGCGCTGGCCAACTGCACGGCCTGCTCGATGGTGGCGACCCGGGAGTGGAACCCGCAATAGGGGCTGTTGAGGGTGCGCAGGATTACCGTGCGGGTCAGCACGTCGGGGTTGATGGCCTCGGCCCACTTCTTGGGGTTGTCCATGTCGTCGAGCTTGGCCATATTCTGCTGGGTCTCGGTCAGGGAGGGGAACTGTTTGGCCGCCTGCAGGCGCTTCTCATTGGTCTCGGCCCGCTCCTCGGGGGACATGCCCGCCAATTCGTTGTCGGCGCCGATACCGGGCAGGACATGTTCGCGGATCACGGGCTTGAAGAAGGGCTCGGTGGCGTTCTGGCTGATGGTGGTGACGATGCCCAGGGCCTCGAGGCTGGTGCGGATCTTGGCGTAGAGGGGATTGGCCAGGGCGGCGGGTTCGAGGACCAGCAGTACGCGCACCCTTTTGCACAACATGCGCGCCAGGGTCCAGGCGTTGCCCTGCAGCCCGGGGCCGATCATGATCAGCTTGACGCTGTAGCAATACTTGCGCAAGGCCAGGGCGATCTGGGCGCTGCTCTTACACCCGGCGTACTTGATCGCCTCCTCGCCGGAAAGGGTGAGGTTCTGCTGGTGCAAGGTCTGGAGAAAGGCGGCCAGATGAGGCTTGCGCTCGATCTTGTCGGCGATAATGACGATGGGGTTGGCAGCCTGGGTCTCAACTGCCGGCGGACGAAGCATACCGCGATGGCTTTCGTCAAAAAACGATTTAAGTTTTTGAAAAAATGGACAATAGCCTGTGTATCCGCAAAGGAGCGGAATTAAAGGTTAAACTACCCAACACGCAATTGCAGGTCAAAAGTAAAAGAGACCCGGCCGCGCAGGGGCGCACCCAGGTCCGGGTTTCGGCACGGGGGGAGTGCGGATCAGGCGTCTTCAAGCAGCAGTTCGCCGGCGTATTTGCCGTTCTCCTTGTAGGCGTCCATGGCCCCGTATTCATGCAGTTTGTTGCGCAGGGTGCGGGTGCTGATGGCCAGCTTGGTGGCCGCCTCGGTGCGGTTGCCCTGGCAGGCTTCGAGGGTCTTCATGATCAGCCGCCGTTCCATCTCGGAGACGGTCATGCCCACCTTCATCCCATCCTCCTTGGCCGCCGGACCAGGGCCGGCTACCAGCTTGCGGGGGAAGTCTTCGGGGCCCAGCACCGGGCCGCGGGTCACTACCACCGCCCGCTCAATGTAGTTCTCGAGCTCCCGGATGTTGCCGGGCCAGTCGTAGTTCATCAGCAGTTCGGCCGCCTCGTGGGAGAGGCCCCCGATCTGCTTGCCGTTCTCCTGGTTGTAGCGGGCAGTGAAGAACTTGACCAGGGCCGGGATGTCTTCCTTGCGCTCGCGCAGGGGTGGCAGGGGCACCTCAATGACGTTGAGTCGGTAGTAGAGGTCCTCGCGAAAGTTCCCCTCCTCCACCTCCTTTTGCAGCTCGCGGTTGGTGGTGGCGATGATGCGCACGTCCACCTTGATGGTCTGGGCGCCGCCGATGCGCTCGAACTCGCGCTCCTGCAGGACGCGTAGCAGCTTGGCCTGGAGGCCCAGGTCGATCTCGCTGATCTCGTCGAGCAGCAGGGTACCACCGTCGGCCATCTCAAAGCGGCCGCGAGTCTGCTTGATGGCTCCGGTGAAGGCGCCCTTCTCGTGGCCGAAGAGTTCGCTCTCCATCAGGTCCTTGGGCAGGGCGGCGCAGTTGAGGCGGATGAAGGGGCCGTTGCGCCTGACGCTGTTGTAGTGCAGGGCGCGGGCTACCAGTTCCTTGCCGGTGCCGCTCTCGCCGCTAACCAGCACCGTGGCCCGGGTGTCGGCGACGGTGCGGATCAGGTCACGGACCTGATCCATGTTGCGGCTCTTGCCGATCATCTCGGACTTGTCGCGCAGTTCGGAGCGCAGGCGGCGGTTCTCGCGCTTGGTGTCCTGGTGTTCCAGGGCGCGCTCGACGACGATTTCAAGTTGGGCCACCGTCGAGTCAGAGCCCTTCTGGATGTAGCTGTAGGCCCCCTTCTGCATGGTCTCCACCGCGTTTTCGATGCTGGCGTGGGCGGTGATCATCACTACGGTGGTCTCAGGAGCACGGGTGCGGAGGACCTCAAGCAGTTCCAAACCATCCATACCCGGCATCTTGATGTCCGAAAGTACTAGGTCGTAGTCCCCGTCCTCCAGCTTGGCCAGAGCGGCGCGGGCTTCGGGGGCGGTGTCCACCTCGTACCCCTTGCGCGTGAGGGTCAGCTCGGTCATCTCCCGGACATAGGAGTCGTCGTCAACTACCAGGATGCGCTTGTTGGCCATGGTCGCGTGCCTCGCTACGCGTTATGAGGTATGGAAATGATGAAACTAGTGCCCTTGCCCGGCTGGCTCTCCACCTGGATGAGGCCACCGTGGGCCTCGACGATCTTCTTTGAGGTCACCAGCCCCAAACCGGTGCCGTCCTCCTTGGTGGTGAAGAAGGGGGTGAAGAGGTTTTGCTGGACCTCCAAACTCATGCCCATCCCCTGGTCGCGGATGGTGAGTTGGATCTGGGAGGGATTTCGTTGGTCGGCCCCTACGACCACGGCGATGGTGCCGCCGCCGGGGGACATGGCGTGGGTGGCGTTGTGGAGCAGGTTGAGGATGACCTGCTGGAACTGCTCCGGATCGATGGCGCAGTCCACCGGCAGGTCGGGATAATCGCGCTGGAGGGAGATGTTCTCGGGCCGGCGTTCAAGGTCGATCTCGAAGAAGGCCGCCGCCTCCTCGACCACCTCGACCATGTTCACCGGCCGGGTGTTCAGGGTGAGGGGGCGGGTGTAACTGAGCAGGCTGGAGACGATGCGGTTGAGCCGGGCTACCCCCTCGGTAATCTTGCGTGCCAGGCGGCGGCGGGGATCATCGGCGGCTAGGTCGCGCTCGAGCAGCGTGGCGAAGCCGGCGATGCCGCCCAGGGGGTTGCGGATCTCGTGGGCCACGGTGGCGGCCATCGCGCCCAGGGCGGCCAGGGTATGCATGCGCCGCACCTGCTCTTCGAGGCGCTTTACCTCGGTCAGGTCGTTGAAGACCTCGACGGCGCCCAGCACGTCGCCATTGGTGTCGCGCACCAGGGCGGTGCTGAACCCGAGGGGGATGGTTCGCCCATTGGCCAATTGCAGGTCTTTTTCGCGGTTGGTAAGGCTTAGATTGGATTCAAGGGTGTGGAGCACCGACAACTCGCGGCCGGCGTCCAGGCCGATCACCTCGGCGTAGGGCCGGCCGATCACCTCGGCGTAGGGCAGGCCGGTGATGCCTTCGGCAGCCTGGTTGAAGAGGGTGATCCTGCCCTCCAGGTCCACCACCAGCACCCCGCCGCTCATGCTCTCCAGGATATTTTTAAGGGAGTTGCTGAGCCGGTCTTTCTCTTCGAGGCTTTGGCGCAGCTCGTGGTTGGTCTTCTCCAGCTTAATGTTAAGGAACTCAAACTGTTTCTCGAGCTCCCGGTACGCCTCCATGTACTTGCGGGTGGTCTCATTGAAGAGGATGTAGGAATCCGTGAAAGCCTCTTCAAGCGAGCTGGAGGAGCGGCCCAGTTCCAGAACGTGTTCGGCGACAGGTTCGGCGGAGTTCATAGACGCTCTTCTCGGAAGGGGCAACGGAGGCGGGTGCGCGGGCCGCGCAATCTCAGGCCCCGCCGCTGGAGCAGTTGCTGGTTGGCCGTCTCGGCTTCCAGCAGGGAAGCGAGCCTTTGGCTTAGTTCCTGGGAGCTGGGGTGGACTTGCTGGCCGCAGCGGGCAATGCTGTCTTTCAGATTACTGGCCGCCTCCAGTTCCTGCTTGAGGAGGGGCACCAGCACCCCGGCCCCGGCGCCTTCCCGCAAACTCCTACCCACCTCATCCGAAAGGAGGCGTAGGGTCTCGCACAGCCCTGACAGTTTATCCCAGTCCGAGTGAGATCCGGTCGGGAGGGCGGTGGTTGGGGGGGACAGCGGGTGCTCCATAACTCAACTCGAAATTGGAGGAGAGGGCAGCAGGGGGAAAGCAAAAGAAATGCCTCAGGGTGGCGGGAGGGGGAATAAACCCGAGCTAAAACTCTGAAAATCAAGATGATAAAAATCAGCGCTCCCCAGCGCCGGGGAACGCGGGGAAAATCCGTTCCTAAGTGCCAAGAAATAATTTCCCGTTTTTTGCGGAAAAAATTTCTTGGTAAATATAGCCAGGAGGGCGCGGCGCCAGCAAGCGAATTTTCCGCAGGGGCGTGGAGTTAGGCGGAGGAGGGCAGCGTGGAGTGGCGCCGGAACTGCCGCAGCCTTTCCTCCTGGGAGTACACCGCCCAACGGGGCAGAGGTCCGAGGGGGGCCTGGGGCGGGGCGGGGGGCAGGGTTTCGATGCGGGAGGCGGTCTGTTGGGCAGTGCGGGTGTGGCGCCGCAGGGACCGGACGCCCTTAAACATAAGGAAGGCCGAGGCGGGGCCCAGGGTGCAGAAGCCGGCGGCAATGGCGGCCAGGTAGAGGAGGAAATCCCCCTGGGAAAACACCGCCCCCAGCCCCAGCAGTCCACTCAGGAACAGGAGCAGGCCCAGGGTGGACTGGCGGTAGGATTTCCAGAAATCCCGCTGCAGGGCCACCAATTCGCTGAGGGTCTGGGCCGTAGCCTCCGGGTCCAGGGGGGCGGCGGCCAGCAGTTGCCTTGCCCGGGCGACGGCCTGCTGGTAGCCCTCCACCAGGCCCAGCAGGCCCGAGACCACCAGCGCGGTCCCCAGAGCCATGCCGAGGATGCCTTCGCCCAGCACCGGAAGGGAGGCCGGGTGTTCGGGGTGCAGGCCCAGGTTGAGGAGGAGTTGGCTGCCGCACAGCATCACGGTGCCGGCGGCAAATACAACAGTAAAGCGGTTCACGGCGCTCTGCCCAGCGGGTTAGGGACGGGGGTGGATCAATCCTCCGCCTCGGGGATGGTCACGGTGATATGGTCCTGGGAATAATCCACCAGAGCGCCCACCGTGGGGTTGTAGCCTTCGGTCCGGCCCTCCGGCGACAGTTCGCGGCCCCGGTTGTTGATGTGGCGGGCCCGGATCGAGAGGGCGCGGCAGGCGATATAGGCGTTGGGGGTCTTTTCGAGCCTGAAATCGACAGCGCGGGCGAACATGGACTTCTCGGCTTCGTTCATGGATAACTCCTGAATAGAAGGGCGGATTGCTGACCGAATTGAGATAGTATAATCGCCGCCCACTTAATAAGCAAGATCCAGGCCAAAAGCCTTTTCCCCGGCCAGGATGGGGAAATCGAGGTGGTTCTGCGGCGGCGGTAGGGGACAGACATAGGTGGGGTTGTAGGCGCAGTAAGGGCTGTAACTCATATTAAAATCCAAAAGATAACGCCCATCTCCCGCGCTCAGTACCGGGACGTAGCGCCCCCCGCCGTAGGTCTGGGCGCCGTTGCTGGCATCCCGGAAATACACCTCGAGTTCGCCACTCTCCAGGCTGCGGTACACCTCCAGCCAGAACGCTTTTCCGCGGAAGGTGGCCTGGAGGCGGCCGAATTTTTCCATCGGCAGGGCAGGCCCATTGTTGGTGGTGGGCACCCCGATGCGCCGGCGGCGGCCGTAGATGGCCATCTCTCCGATCAGCCGGTACTCGGGGTCCGGCGCAAAGTAGGACAGCCCGGCAAAACCCGCCCGCGCCGCGGGCGGCAAGGGCGAGTTGGGGTCGGCCCGCAGCAGGCTGTCCTTGAGGGCGCGGGCGCGCTGGTAGTTGGGGACCAGGGTATCGGGGGCGGCCTGCTGGGGGAAGGCGGGGCCGACCATCGCCAGGGCGGCTGCCAGGCAGAGCAGCAAG
>VGJS01000014.1 GCA_016867395.1 Candidatus Handelsmanbacteria bacterium | reverse complement strand
GGGGGCGGCTTCACTACGTTGCCTGCGGGCCATTGTTGCCTCCAGGTGTAGGTGTGGTTAGGAGTTAGCGGTAACCCCTAGTATACACCCACTCGGGACAGCAGTGGCCTTTTACTTTTTACAGAAACTTACGGACACAATCCCCAGCCTCCGCGCATTGACACTGCTGGCGGCGACCATTATATTGAACTCTCTGCCTACGGAGGGCTAGACCTAATTGGCAAGGCAGCGGTCTTGAAAACCGCCGGGCTAATCACCCTTGAGGGTTCGAATCCCTCGCCCTCCGCCAGTTGAGTAACGCTTCTCAGTTGGGAGTTGCTGATCTTTGGAGAGGTGACTGAGTGGCCGAAAGTGGCAGCCTGCTAAGCTGTTGTAGGGGGTTAACCCTTACCGAGGGTTCGAATCCCTCCCTCTCCGCCAGCCACTAATCACAGTATTGCGCCCTCGTTCAATGGCAGGACACATGGCTCTGGACCATGTTATCGGGGTTCGACTCCCTGGGGCGCAGCCAAGATAGACGTTCCTATGTTTTCAGGGGCGTCTATTTTTTTGTACAAGAGCCTGTGGAAGGGAGGTATCTGTGGATACCTCCTTTTTGTTTCCTAATCACCTAAGTACAAGCGCCAGCAACAGGAAAGACACCGCCGGCTGGTTGACAATCCGGCGGGATGTTCATTATTGTTCAACCACCACACCCGATCCCTGAAAACCCTGGCCCGCCCCCAGAAAGCGCCGTTTGAAAAAGATCCCCCTCAGAGAACAGGCCATTGCCTGGGGCTTCCTTTCGCCGGCCCTGTTGGTGTTGCTGGTTTTCGGCATTTGGCCCATTGCCTATGCCCTTTACATCAGTCTGCACCGCTGGCGGATCAAGCAGGAGGCCTTCATCGGGGTCGATCACTATGTGCGCGCCCTGAGCGATCCGGGCCTCTTTAATGGTTTTAAGGTAACACTCTTCTACGCTCTGGGAACCATCCCGGCGGAAATGGTCCTCTCGACGGGCCTGGCCTGCCTGCTTTTCAATATCTTGCGGGGCAAAGGGTTTTTCCGCGTCCTCTACTTTCTGCCCTACATCACCCCGGTCATCGCCTCGGCCGTGGTCTTCCGCACCCTCTTCAGCCCCCACCCCTCCTCCCTGGCCAACCGGTTCTGGGTTTTCTGGGGCTTTGAGAACCAGCGCTGGCTGTACGAAAACAAGTCGGCAGTAGCCCTGGGGCTTAAGGCACTGGGTTTTTCCACCTACCCAGCCTGGGTGGACACCTTTTTTCCCAGCCTGGCGCTGGTTTCGGTGATCCTGTACAATATCTGGGTCTACGTGGGGTACGATACCGTGATCCTGCTGGCGGGGTTGAGCGCCATCCCCCGCCAGTACTACGAGGCAGCGGAGATCGACGGGGCCAGCCCCTGGCAGTCTTTCTGCCAGATCACCCTGCCGCTGATCTCCCCCACCCTCTTCTTTTTAGCCACGGTGGCCATCATCGGCACCTTCAAGGCTTTCAACCACATCTACATCCTGCGTACGCCAGGGGCCCGCGACACCACCGACGTGCTCAGCGTGGTGATCTTCGACCAGATCTTCCAGAACCACAACTCTGGTTACGCCGCGGCCCTGGCTTTTATCCTGTTTATCGCCATTCTAGTCCTCACCCTGGTGCAGAACCGGGTCCTGGGCCGGAGGGTGTTCTATGGCGACTGAGCGCCAGAGCAGTCGGGGCAAACGCTGGCTGACTTATGGGGGCCTGGGCCTGTGCGGGGTGGCGGCGGGGTTGCCCTTTGTCTGGATGCTCTTGGCCTCCTTTATGACCGAGGGGGAGACCCTCCGCCGGGTGCTCTTGCCCGAGCAGGTGCAGTGGGCCAACTATGTCCTGGCCTGGAAGGAGGCCGACTTTGGCCTTTATTTCAAGAACTCGCTGATCATCGCGGTGATGCAGGTGGGCGGCACCCTGCTTTTCTCGCTGATGGCGGCCTATCCCCTGGCCCGCATCCCCTTCCGGGGACGGGAAGTGGTTTTTGTGGTCATCCTGGGCACGATGATGGTGCCGGAGATGGTCACGACGGGCCCCAACTTTCTGCTGATCAACTGGCTGAACCGGCACAGTCCCATTCCTTGGCTCAACAACTGGCCAGCCCTGACCATCCCGTTCATGGCCAGCGCTTTCGCCATCTTTCTGCTGCGCCAGTTCCTGCGCGGTATCCCCGGCGAGTTGTGGGAGGCGGCCAGGATGGACGGGGCCGGCCACCTGCGCTTTCTCCTCCAGATCGCCTTGCCCCTGTGCCGGGCGCCGCTTTTGACCGTGGGGATGTTCACCTTTATCGGCTCGTGGAACTCCTTGGCCTGGCCGATGTTAGTGACCAACACCCCGGAGTGGCGGCCCATCTCCGTGGGGCTCCAGCAATTCGTCAGCGAGGCCGGCGCCGAGGTCCACCTCCAGATGGCCGGGGCGGTAGTCTCCACCCTGCCCGTGCTACTGGTCTACTTCCTCATCCAGAAGGAATTCACCGAGGGTATCTCCCTTTCGGGGCTCAAGGCATGAGGCAAACCCGGCTCCAGCGGTGGTTGGCTTGGGGGGTGGCCTGGATGGCGGGGGCCTGCGGCAGCGCCTCACCGCCGCCGTCCCAGCCCAGCCCGGACGAAGTGGACCCGCAGGGGCAGGCGGCGGTCTTTTGGTACCAGCACACTCGGGAGCGCGAGAGTGCCCTGCAGGAGATGATCGCCCAGTTCAACCGAGAAAACCCCCACAACATCCAGGTTAAAGGCGAGTACGGCGGCTCCTACAGCCACATCTACAACAAAATGCTGGTGGGCCTCCAGGGCGGTTCCCTGCCCCAATTGGTGGTGGCGTACCAGAACCAGGCTCAGGTCTACCATTCGGCCGACGGGGTGGTAGATCTATTGCCTTACATGAACTCGCCCAAGTGGGGGCTTTCGCCCGAAGCCCGGGCCGACTACATCGAGAGCTTTCTTGAACAGGACCGGATGCGGGGCATCCAAACGGCCTTCCCCCCCAACCGCTCCATGGAGATCCTCTACTACAACGCCGACTGGCTGCGGGAACTGGGCAGCGACCACCCACCCCAGAACTGGGAGGAGTTCGCCCAATTCTGCCGGCGCGCCAAAGCCCAGCCCTTCAGCAAAGCCGCCAACCCCCAGCGAGCGGTGGGGTACCTGCTCGATATGGACGCCAGCCGGCTGGCGGCGATGGTATTTAGCCGCGGGGGGGATTTCATCGACCCGGCGCAGAGCCAGTACAATTTCATTACCCCAGAGGCCAAGGCCGCGCTGCAGCTGCTGGTCGAACTGGCAGCGGAGGGGGCGGTGGAGGTGCTGGCCGAGCCCAACGGCGATACCAGCGAATTTGGCAGCGGCCAGCTCCTCTTCGCCATCAGCTCCTCCAGTGGTCTGCCCTTCATGAAGAGGGCCGTTGACTCCGGGGCCAAGTTCGCCTGGGGTGTGGCCGCAGTGCCCTACGAGGGCGAAAGGCCAGTGGTCAACGTGTACGGGGCCAGTGTGGTCCTGTGCCGCACCACCCCGGAGCAGCAACTGGCCGCCTGGCTCTTCATCAAATGGTTCACCGAGCCCGAACAACAGGCCCGCTGGGTGCGGGCCAGCGGGTACTTTCCGGCCCGCCGCAGCGCCGCTTCTGGCCTGGGGGCGTACTTTGCCGAGAACCCCAACTTCCAGATCGCCTACGGCCTGCTCGACTACGGCAAGACCGAGCCCACGGCGCCGGGATATGAGACCGTGCGCCGGCTCGTCCAGAACGCGATGGTGGATGCCTTGGATGGGGCGCAGCTAGATCCTCTGCTGTACCAGTTGACCAGATCGGCCAACGCCACGCTCGAACCTGAATAAACCAGAGGATAGGCCATGAAGACAAGAACCGAATCCGACAGCATCGGAACGATTGAGGTGCCCAGCGATCGCTACTACGGTGCCCAGACCCAGCGCTCCCTTGAGAATTTCCGCATCGGCGGGGACCGCTTCACCAGGGAGATGATCCGCGCTCTGGGCATCGTCAAGAAAGCCTCGGCCCTGGTGAACGTGGAGTTGGGCCTTTTAGACCCCAAGCTAACCGACCTGATTGTCAAAGCCGCCGACGAGGTCATCGCCGGCCAATGGGACGAGCACTTCCCCCTGGTGGTGTGGCAGACGGGCAGCGGCACGCAGTCAAACATGAACGCCAACGAGGTGATCTCGAACCGGGCCATCGAGATGGCCGGCGGGGAGGTGGGCTCCAAGAAACCGGTGCATCCCAACGACCACGTCAATCGCAGCCAGTCCTCCAACGACGCCTTCCCCACGGCTATGCACATCGCCGCAGTGGAGGCCCTGTCCGGCCAACTGCTGCCGGCCCTGCGCCAGTTGATCGGCACCTTTGAGCAGAAGACCACCGCGTTCAAGGACATCATCAAGATCGGGCGCACCCACCTGCAGGACGCCACCCCGCTGACCCTGGGCCAGGAGTTCTCCGGGTACCTCGCCCAACTTCGCGAGGGGGCGCGCCGCGCCGAGGCCGCCCTCCAACCCCTCTATCCCCTGGCGCTGGGCGGCACCGCGGTAGGCACCGGGCTCAACGCGCCTCCCCTGTTCGCCCAGAAGGTGGCAACCCGTATCGCCGCCCTCAGCGGCCACCCGTTTGTCACGGCGCCCAACAAGTTCGAGGCCCTCAGTGCCCACGACGCCCTGGTGGAGGCGCACGGCCAGCTCAAGGCCATCGCCGTGGGCCTGATGAAGATCGCCAACGATGTGCGCTGGCTGGCCAGCGGCCCGCGCTGCGGCATCGGCGAATTGCGCATTCCCGAGAACGAGCCGGGCTCCTCGATCATGCCCGGCAAGGTGAACCCCACCCAGTGCGAGG
Source organism: Candidatus Handelsmanbacteria bacterium (assembly GCA_016867395.1). Classification (GTDB taxonomy): domain Bacteria; phylum Latescibacterota; class UBA2968; order UBA8231; family UBA8231; genus SICG01. Next base: position 71,611 of record VGJS01000014.1, on the reverse strand, counting down.
CCCTGACCATGGTCTGCGTGCAGGTGCTGGGCAACGATGCGGCCGTGGGTTTCGCCGGTTCCCAGGGCAATTTCCAGCTCAATGTCTTCAAGCCGGTCATCATCCACAATTTCCTTCACTCGGTGCGCCTGCTCGCCGACGCCTCTGTCAGCTTTGACGAGCACTGCGCTCAGGGCATCGAACCCAACCGCGAGCGCATCCAGGAGCACCTGCACCAGTCGCTGATGCTGGTGACGGCGCTCAACCCGCACATCGGCTACGACAACGCGGCCAAGGTGGCCAAGAAGGCGTACCAGGACAACAAGACCCTCAAGGAGACCGCGGGGGAACTTGGGCTGATTTCTGCGGAGAAGTTCGACGAGGTGGTGCGGCCCGAGAAGATGGTGGGGCCGGGCGACTGAGTTAGAAGAGGTAGAGGATGGGCACCGTTTACAGCACGAAGGTGTTAACCGGCGCCAAGGGCCAGCGCAGCTATCGCGGCGAAAACCTGGAACAGATGGCCTTCCCCCTGGGTGGGCTGGGCGCCGGCTGCCTCCACTGGCCATGGCCCCATGACCTTTGCCGCGGTCCACTACCAGGGGGCCGGGGCAAAGGCCGGCATCCTGCGGGTCCTCGAGGCCCGGTGCAGAACCCCTTCATCTACGACCAGGGGCGCTTCGGCAACGGCGGCCTGCCTTCGGGCCACGAAGGTTTGCCGCACATGGAGGGCGCCACAGTCAAGGGAGAATTCCCCTTTGCCACCGTGAGGCTGCGGGACAGAGATCTGCCCCTCGGCGTCCGCCTCGAAGCCTTCTCGCCCTTTGTGCCAGGGGGCGAACGCTGCTCGGGGTTGCCGGCGGCCTTTCTGCGCTATGTGCTGCGTAATCGCTCGCCGCGCGCGGTGAAGATCCAGTACTTCTTCAACGTCCAGTCACCCGCCAAGCCCCGGACCTGAGCGGGCACGGGGTGCAGTTTTGCCAGGCACCGGGGGTAGCCGGCATCTCCTTCGACAGCGAACTGGCCTAAAACGCCCCGCACAAGGCCAGCGTGGCAGTGGTCTCGGCCCGTGCTGGCCTGCGGGCCAACTGCACCTGGTTTCCCGGCGGCTGGTCCGACACCCTGACCATGCTCAGCAACACCCTTTCGACAGGCGGCTTGCAGCACACGGCCGTATCGCAGCCCCTCAAGGGCAGCGCGTAGGCGGCCATCGTCGGCCTGCGCTTCGGGGCCACGGTCTTCTGGGATCTGGAACTGAAAAAGGGGGAAGAGGCAGAGATCCCGCTGGTCTACGCCTGGCATGTGCCCACGTCGGAGCTGAAGGCCGGCACGCCGCCAGCCGCAGCGGCGGGCTCCTGTTGCGACGCAGAAGACACCAAGGATTCCTGCTGTGGTCCCTCCACCTACTCGCCTTGGTATACCACCCGGCTCGCCGACGCCTGGGCCGCCGGCGCCCACGCGGCCACCGGCTGGGAGACGGCCTGGAGGAGCGCAGCCGGACCTTCCATCGCCGTTTCTTCTCCACCACCCTGCCCAGCTACGTGTTCGACGCGGTCTCGGCCAACCTCGCTATCTTCAAATCCCCCACCGTGCTCAAGCAGGAGGACGGTATGCTGTGGTGCTGGGAGGGCTGTGCCTTCGGCAACGGCTGCTGCCACGGCTCCTGCATCCATGTGTGTAAATACGCCCAGGCCATCCCCCACCTCTTCCCCGCCCTGGAACGTACCCTGCGCGACCGGGAACTCAAACGGTCAGTTGGGTGGGATCATGAAGCTGTACCGCGACTGGCAGATCAGCGGGGAGCGGGCCTGGCTGAAGGGGCGGTACCCCCTGGCCGGCCGCAGCCTGGCGTACTGCATCCACACCTGGGATCCGGAGGAGAAAGGCGCCCTCTTCGAGCCGCACCACGACAGCTACGCATCGAGTTCTGAGGCGCCGACGGGATGTGTATTAGGTTTCTCCTGGGCGCCTTGCAGGCCATGGCTGAGACGGCCGAGCACCTGGGCCACACTGGGGACGTGGAGCGTTATCGCATCTTCGCCGACAAGGGCAAGGCTTACTGCGACAAGCAACTTTGGAACAGCGAGGTTTACGTTCAAAAGGTGCAGGTGGAGGGCCTCAAGGTAGCCGCCGAGTTGGACAAGTGGATAGGCGGGTACTCGGAGGAAGCCAATGCAGTGTTCAAGAGCGAAGGCCCCAAATACCAATATAACGCTGGCTCCCTTTCCGACGGGGTGATCGGCAAGTGGTATGCCGCCATGTTAGGACTGCCCGAAGCCCTCAACTGCAGACGGACCCACAAACACCTCGCCTCGATCTTCAAGCATAATTTGCGCAATTCCCTGCGCGGCCACACCAACCCGCAGCGCCCCGGATACGCCCTCAACGACGAGCCGGGGCTGCTGCTGTGCGCCTGGCCCAAGGAGGGCAAACCTTCTCTTCTCTTCGTATATTCGGACGAAGTGTGGAGCGACATCCAGTACCAAGTGGTCAGGTATCTAATCTGGGCCGACCTTGTGGCGGAGGGGCTGAGTGTGGTGCACGTGGTGCGGCAGCGCTACGAGGACCTGGTGGGACACCCCAGGAACGAGTACGAATGCGGCTCGTATTACGCGTGGGCCCGCTCTTCGTACGCCCTGCTCCTGGCCCTGAGCGGGTTTCGGTACCGCGCCCCGGAGCGCCGGCTCGAACTGGCTCCCTGCTAGGGGGAAAGGGAAAGCCGCTTCTTCTTTGCCGCGGACGGGGCATGGGGCAGCATCCGCTACACCCGCCGGGGCAACAAGGCTCAGGTACGGGTCGAGGTCAAAGAGGGCCGGCTGGAGGTGGCGGAGATGGTCTGGGACGGGGCAAAGGGGTTGAAGGTGCGGCTGCCGCACCCCGGCGTTGCCGAGGCGGGTGAGCCGCTGGGAGTACAGTTAGGCTGAAGTACTAACTCATGCGAGGATGGCGATGAATACCGTCAAGGTGGATCTGGCAGTGATCGGCGCTGGCCCGGCCGGGCAGAAGGGAGCCATACAGGGGGCCAAGTCCGACAAGAAGGTAGTCCTTATCGACCGCCTGGGATTGCTGGGCGGGGCCTGCCTGCACACTGGCACCATCCCCAGCAAGACCCTGAGGATGGCCATCCTCGATCTGACCGGGTTTCTGCAATCGAATTACTACGGCCAAGCGCAGAGGACCGCCCGGGAGATCTTGATGAGCGACCTGACATTCAGGGTCAACAAGGTGATCGAGGACGAGAACAAACTGCTGGCTGAGCAGTGCGCCGGCAACGGGGTCGAGGTGATCTACGGGACCGGCCGCTTTACCGACTCCCATACCCTGGAGGTGTTAAATGCCCAGGGACAGATCTCCTACCGGGTAGAGTCGGAGAAGTTCCTGATCGCAGTGGGCTCCAAGCCGCGCCAGCCCATCGACATCCCACACAACCCCGAGGTCTTCCTCGACTCAGACCAGGTCTTCCGGACCACGCAACTGCCCCAATCCCTGATCGTCCTGGGCGGCGGAATCATCGGCTGCGAGTACGCCACTATGTTCGCGGCTTTAGGTATGCGCGTGCTCCTCCTGGACCGGCGCGAGTTGCTGCGCGCGGTGGATGGTGAGATCACCGGCTACTTCTGCGAATACGCCAGGCAGCAGGGGAAGATGGACATCCGCATCAAGCAGCCCATCAAGCAGGTGCGCCTGAGCGAGGACGGTCAGGCCGAGGTGGTGATGGAGGACGGCGAGTGCATGCGGGCGGCCAGCCTCTTCTATTCAATGGGGAGGATCGCCAACCTGGAGGGCATGCAGTTGGAGAAAGCCGGGGTGGAACTCAACAAGCTGGGCAATATCCCGGTCAACGAACTCTTTCAGTCCAATTGCGCACACATCTACGCGGCCGGCGACGTGATCGGTCCCCCGGGCCTGGCCTCCACGGCCATCGAGCAGGGCCGGCTGGCCGTGCGCAATGCCTTTGCCATGAAGACCCGCAGCTTCCCCGAGTTCTTCCCCACCGGGATCTACACCATCCCGGAGATCTCCTCGGTGGGTCCCACGGAGGAGGAGTTGCAGAGTCAGGGGGTGCGCTACGAGGTGGGGCGGGCCCATTACAAGGAGATCGCCCGCGGCCCCATCGCCGGCGACATCAGCGGGATGATCAAGCTGATCTTCCACGCCGAGACCCTGGAGGTTCTGGGGGTGCATATCATCGGCACCCATGCCACGGAGTTGATCTCCATGGGCCAGATGGCCCTCGATTTCCGCGTGAAGGCCGACTACTTCGTGGAGACCATCTTCAACTACCCCACCTTTGCCGAAGGGTACCGGATCGCCGCGCTCGACGGTCTGAACAAGCTTGGCAAGGGCAGCGGGCTCAAGCGCTGGTCCTGATTCAGAGGTTCCAATACTTGTCCACGTCGCGCTGGTACGCGTTCACCTTACCGCTGAGCACCTCGGCCACCTTCACCACCTGCCCCGAGACCCCCGACTCGTAGATCGCCTCGCTTATCGCCTTGCTGCGCAGACCTTCTTCGGCGTCGATCTCCACCTGGCGGCCGTTGCTGAGGGCGTCGATGAAATCCCACAACTCCAGGTGCGTCCCGTTGGTAATCCCATAGGGGAAGAGGCAGTCCTTTTGTTTTTTGGAGAGTGTTTTAAGGTAGAGCTGCTGGAGCTTGGTCATGCTGTAGGTGGTGCCGTCCACTAGCTGGCACTCGCCCCTGGCCTGGAAGGCAGCCGGGTGGAAGATGTCCGAATCAACCAGGGTGCCGTTGTCGCCGCTGAGGGTTAGTTGGGTGAAGCCCTTGCCAGGGGCGGCGATGGTCCACGACCAGTTGCCGACCACCCCGTTCTTGAAATTGAGGATGCTGGTCCAGAAATCCTCGCGCGCGTCGTGCACCAGCTTGTCCCCCTTGCGGTGGGGGCGCCGGTCGATCTGCTCGACACGGGCGTACACACTCTCCACCTCCCCGAACCAGTAGCGCATGGTGTCCACCCAGTGGGCACCGCTGTCCATGACCATACCGCATCCCCCCAGCTTGCGGTCCACCCGCCAGTGCCAGTTAGGGAACTGGGCGGGGTCCTGCCAGTTGACACTGACGGCGAACCAGAAGCGCGGATCGCCAAGTAGGGCGCTCTGGTTAAAGGCCCAATGGATGGTGCGCTGGCCAATGCTGCGCCGGCACTGCTCTGCGGTGGCGGCGACCTTTTTGCACTTTTTCGCCGTGGCGATGATCTTTTTGGAGGCCTTGACCGTGATGCCGATGGGCTTCTCGACTAGCACGTTCACCCCGCCCTCCATTAGCTGGCAGGCGAGGACGTGGTGGAGGCCGTGCGGGCTGCAGATGTCGGCCCCGTCGAGGGCGGCGTGGTGATTGAGCAACTGATCGACGCTCTTGTAGGTGGCCACCTGCCAACCCATGTTCTGTTTGATGCGGCTGGCAAAGGCGCGGGCGCGGTCCTCGACCTCATCGACCGTGGCGGTGATGCGGAAACGCTTTTCGCCTTTGCGCCAGAGTTCCTCGTACCCGCCCAGGTGGGCCCCGGCCATGCCGCCGCAGCCGACCATCGCAAGATTGACGACCTTGTCAGATTTTTTGGACATGGTGACCCTTTCTAGTTTTCATAGATGAGAGAGCAGTGTCGAAGTCTGAGAGAACCGTGGAAAAATATCAACATAATCGTAGCCCCGAACAAACCGCACTTGAGGCCCTGCTGCCCCAGTGTATGTTGGACGAGCGGGTGCGCCTGGGCCGGCGGCTGCACGAGCTGCGCCGAGGCCGGCGTTCCCCTGGCGTGGAGTTGGAAAAACTCCGGCAGCGGGCCGAGGCTTCGGCGCGTCGGCTAGCGGCGCGGCGACAGCGCGTCCCGGCGGTCTCGTACCCGTCCGAGTTGCCCATCAGCGAGCGGCGGGACGAGATCCTCCAGGCGATCAAGGACCACCCGGTGGTCGTTGTGGCCGGCGAGACCGGCTCGGGCAAGACCACCCAATTGCCCAAGATCTGCCTGGAGGCCGGCCGCGGGGTGCAGGGCCGGATCGGGGTGACCCAGCCCCGCCGGGTGGCAGCCCTCGCGCTTTCGCGCCGGCTGGCCGAGGAATTGGGGGTGCAGTGGGGCCGGGAGGTGGGCTGCAAGATCCGCTTCAGCGACCAGACCTCGGCCGGGACCTACGTCAAGATGATGACCGACGGGGTACTACTGGCCGAGATCCACAGCGATCCCCTCTTGCTCAAATACGACACCCTCATCATCGACGAGGCCCACGAGCGCAGCCTCAACATCGACTTTCTCCTGGGATACCTGCGGCAGATCCGCCGGCAACATCCGGACCTCAAGCTGATCATCACCTCGGCCACCATCGATACACAAGCCTTCGCAGCGGCCTTTGACCAGGCCCCGGTCATCGAGGTTTCGGGCCGCCTCTTCCCGGTGGAGACCCGGTACTGGCCCCTCGAAGAACTGCTGGGCGAGGGCGAGGATCTCTCCTACACCGAGGGAGCGGCCCTGGCCGTGGAGCGGTTGCTGGCCGAGGGGGAGGGGGGCGACGCCCTGGTCTTCATGCCCACCGAGCGCGACATCCGCGAGACCTGTCAGTTGCTCGAAGGCCGCTTGGGCAGCCGGGTGGAGATATTGCCCCTCTTCAGCCGGCTCACCGCCGCCGAACAGCAGCGGGCCTTCTCCCTCGAGGGAAGGCGGCGGGTGGTGGTGGCCACCAATATCGCCGAGACCTCCCTCACCATTCCGGGCATCCGCTATGTGGTGGACGCCGGCCTGACCCGCCTAAGCCGGTTCAACCCGCGCACCCAGACCCAGCGCCTGCCCATCGAGCCCATCTCCCAGAGCAGCGCCGCCCAGCGGAAGGGCCGCTGCGGGCGGGTGGCCGCGGGGATCTGCGTGCGCCTGTATCCAGAAATGGAACTCCAGGCCCGGCCCTATTACACCCCGCCCGAGATCCAGCGAACCAACCTGGCCGAGGTGATCCTGCGCATGTTGGACCTGGGCCTGGGCCAGGTGGAGGAATTCCCCTTTCTCGACCCGCCCCAGGCTCAGGCCATACGCGGGGGGTACCAGTTGCTCGAAGAACTCGGCGCCATCGACGCGCAGCGCCAGCTTACCCCGCTGGGGCGGCGCATGGCCCGTTTGCCCGCCTCGCCTACCGTGTCCCGCATGTTGCTCCAGGCCCAGGAGGAAGGGGCCCTGGAGGAGGTGCTGGTCATCGCCGCGGCCATCAGTGCTCAGGACCCGCGCGAACGGCCCGCCGAGCAACAGGAGGCCGCGGACCAGATGCACCGCCGGTTTGCCCATCCCCAGTCTGACTTTCTGGTGCTGCTCAACATCTGGAACGCGTACCACGCCGAACTGGAGGAGTTGCAGACCCAGAGCCGCATGCGCCGCTTCTGCCGCACCCACTTCCTCTCGTACACCCGCATCCGCGAGTGGCGCGACATCCACGCGCAACTGAGCGAGACCCTGTGCGAGTTGGGGGGCTTCACCTGGAACGAAAAGGGCGCAGCGTACGACGCGATCCATCGGTCCATTGTCAGCGGCCTGCTCAGCAACGTGGCCCGCAAGAAGGAGCACAACCTCTATCAGGCGGCGCGGGGCCGCGAGGTCATGCTCTTCCCCGGTTCGGGGTTGTTCCAGAAGAAGGCGCCCCGCGCCAGCAGCGGCGAAGGGGTGGAAAAGGGCAAGGGGGCGCCGCCCTGGATCGCCGCGGCGGAGATGGTGGAGACCTCGCGCCTCTTCGCCCGCACCGCGGCCCGCATTGAGCCGGAGTGGCTTGTGGATTTGGGCGGGCACCTGTGCCGCTACTCGTACAAGGACCCGGCCTGGAACATCCGCGCCGGCCGGGTGCTGGTGCGGCAGACCGCCATCCTCTACGGCCTGGAGGTGGCCACCCGGCAGGTGCCCTACAGCCGGGTGGACCCCAAGGCTGCCACCGAACTGTTCATCCGCCAGGCCCTGGTCGGGGACCAGATCCGCGCCCCCCACGTCTTTTTGGAGCACAACCGCCGACTGCGCGAGAAGGTGGAAACCTGGCAGACCAGGGTGCGCAGCCGCGAGGGGGTCGACGTGGATCAGGCAGTGTACGACTTCTACGCCCAACACCTGGAGGAGATCTCCTCGGTGCCTGATCTCAACCGGCTGGTGCGGGCAAGGAGGCCGGCCGAACCGGAATTCCTTCTCATGAAAGAGGAAGACCTGCTCGGCGACCAAAAACAGCGCCGCGACCTGGGCGCCTTCCCCGACGCGTTAGTGGTGGACGGCCGGGAACTGCCCCTGGAGTACGCGTACCGCCCCGGCCAGGAGGAGGACGGGGTGACCCTGAAGCTGCCCTACAAGCTGGTCGATGCCATCCACCCGGAGGTGCTCGAATGGCTGGTGCCCGGCCTGCTGGCAGAAAAGGTCGCCTGCCTCTTGCGCTCCTTGCCCAAGGCCCTGCGCCGACAGTTGATGCCCATCAACGAGCGAGCCGCCCAGATCGCCGGCCAGTTGCAGCCCACCCACCCGAGCTTTCTCGAGTCCCTGGACGCATTTATCACCCACCAGTACGGGGTGCGGGTGCAGCCGAGGGACTGGGATCTAAGCGAGATGCCGACCCATCTGCGTATGCGCGTCGAGGTGCAGGGGGTGGAGGGCAAGCCGGTGCTGGCCAGCCGCGACCTGGGGGCGCTGACCCAGCAGTTGGAAGGGCGCAAGGCCCCCGCCGAACTAGAGATCTGGAAAAAGGCCGTGGCACAGTGGTCCAGAGAAGGGTTGAAGGGCTGGACCCTGGGGACCTTGCCCAAGCGGGTGGAGGTGGCGGCAGTGGCCGGCTTGCCGCTGTGGGGGTATCCGGGGCTGGAGGTGGCGGAGGATGGGGTAAGGCTCAAACTCCACAAGAACCAAGAGGAGGCTGAGGCCGGCAGCCGGGCCGGCCTGTTGGGCCTGTACGAGCAGGAGTTTTCGGCGGAACTGGGCCATACCAAAAAGGAATTAAGCGGCCTTTCTTTGTTCAAGGACCTCTACCGCTCCCTGGGCACCCCGCAGGAACTACAGGAGGATGCTCTGATCCACCTGAAGTCCCATGCCTTTGCCCGCGAGCAACTGTATCCGCTAGACGAACAGAGCTTTATGGCCGGAAAGGACCAGGCCAGGGCGCGGTTGCGGGGCCTGGTGCCCCAGTTCCTCGACCTGATCGAGGCCCTGCTACAGACCTACAAGCAGATCCGGCTCTGCCCCCATCCTTACCCAGGCATTCAGGCCGATGTGGAGCGCCTCTTGCCCAAGCACTTCCTCCGGAAAACCGCGTTTGCACACCTGCCCCACCTGGCGCGGTACCTCAAGGCCGTGCTATTGCGGGCCGAGCGGGCCCGTCTCAGCCCGGCCAAGGATGCGCGGCGGGCCGCGCAGGTGCGGCCCTTTGAGGAGGCGCTGGGGCGCTTCTGGCGTTCCCCCGGCGCCGGGGAGGGGTGCCGGCGCGCGCTGGCCGAGGAATGCGGGGGGCTGCTGGAGGAATTCAGGGTGTCGCTCTTTGCCCAGGAGCTGGGCACGGCCCAGCCGGTTTCCGCCAAGCGGCTGGGCCAGCGCTTCGAGCAACTGGCACTGGGTCGCTGAGCGGGAATTCTTGCAGAATTTGGAATGAAGATATACTTTTAAACGGTCAGGAAAAGCGCAAGGCCGGCAGATGAGGAGGAGCAGATCGAATGAATGCCTTTGATTTCTTTGCCTTGGCGATCATGCTGGTGATGATCATCTTGGTGGTGGTCGCCAAGTTCGTGACGGCTCACAAGATCAATCTGATGAAGATCCAGTTGGCCCAGGTGGTGCATATCCGCCAGGGGGCGTACGACCGGCTCAAAAGCGCCCAGACGCAAAAAGGTGTCGCCGATCACGGCCAGCGCACGCTGGTCGACAGACGCAACAAATTGGCCAAGCGGATCGCCGAAATCAAGGAAGAGATGGCTACCTTGGAAAAGGAAGAAGCCGCCCACAAGCAACGGACCTCCGTGCGCGACCGGAAGGTCGACCGCGAGTAGCAGCCCCCTCCCCTATAGGTGCGCCGCCATCCAGCGGTGGCACTTCTCGTACCCCACCCCGCCCTGCAACTCAGCCCCCTCGTACTCGGCGGCCCAGGCCCCCTGGTACCCGGCTTCCTTCAGGTATTTGACCGCCGCGCCGAGGTGGATCTCCCCCTCTCCCAGTGCCGCGCCCTTGTAGCTTTTGCCCCGGGGTTGGTCGTTGGTGCCGTCCTTGAGGTGGACGTGGAAGGTGTGGGGGGCCAGGATCTGGTAGAAGTGGTCGATCTTCTCCAGGGAGTGGCCGAACCAGCGGTAGTTCATGGTGTCGAGGTTCACGCCCAGGCGTTTTGAGCCCACCCGCTGGATCAGTCTCAACTGCCAGTCCCCATCGTTGGTGGACACCCCGTGGTTGTCCAGGGCCATGCGCACCTGGGCCTTTTCGGCGAGTTCGGCGCAGCGCAGGAAGCCCTCCAGCATTAGGCCGTCCCATTTGCTCTGGTCGGGCACCTGGTTGTTGCGGTTCCAGCCCCCATCCATGCGCAGCACATCGGTCCCCAGGTGGGCGGCTAGCCCAAAGAGGTAGCCGCAGCGCTCGACCTGGGCCCGCAGGTCGGCCGGGTTTGCCTGGATGAAGTCGTTGCCGGCAGTGAGGGCCGAAACCTCCATGCCGTATTTCTTGACCAGCTTGCGCACGGCCGCGGCCCGCTCCTCGCCATCGCGGGACTGGCCGTCCCACACGTCCCCGACCTGCAATTCGCAGTAGCGGAAACCGATCTGGGTGGCCCTGGCGAGAAATCCTTCGAGGTCGTAACCGGGCCAGTTGTAGTGGATGACGCCGATCTTGGCAGCCATCGGTTCCTCCTCTTTGGACTTACAGAACCCCCAGCAACTCCACCTCAAAGATCAGAGTGGCCCCCGGCGGGATGCGCTGCGGGATGCCGCGGTCGCCGTAGGCCAGTTCGGGCGGGATGACCAGTTTGGCCTTGCCCCCCACCTTCATCAACTGCACTCCTTCGGCCCAGCCGGGGAAAACCTGTTGGAGGGACATCTCGGCCGGCTGGCCTTTCTGCACCGAGCTATCGAAGACCTGGCCGTCCACGAAGGACCCGGTGTAGTGGACCTGCACCTTGGCGGTGGGGCCGGGTTGCGGGCCGGTGCCGGCCACCAACTCCTGATAGACCAGACCCGAGGCGGTCTTGGTTGCGCCCGGCTCACTGGCGGCGCGGTCGAGGAAGGCCCGGCCTTCGGCCTTCTTGCCTTCGGCGGCCTTGGCGATGCGCTGGTTGAGCAATTCGGCCATCTTGGGGCCGTACTCGTCCATGCTCACCATTCGCTCCTTGTTGGCCATGGCGTCCTTGAAGCCCTGGGCGATGAGCTCTAGTTCATCGGCGGTAAACTGCTCCTTGAGGTGGGCCAGGCTGCCGTCGGCCAGGCCCAGGCCGACGGAGTACATGATCTTCTGGTCCTCGGTCTCGACCTCGGGCTCTTTGGCGCCGCAGCCCCCAAATCCAAACAAGGCAATACCAGCGAGCAAAAGGGTTGTTTTCATGGGATGCTCCGGGGAAAAAAGGATCAGAAAAAGGCGGGATGGATGTTAACGAAAGTAGGCACAACATTAGAATCGAGCAAGATTGGGTCGGGAGCTACCTCCAGGGCACCCCCGACCTTCTGGATCACCGACCCTCAGCGCTACCGAGCCGCAGCACCAAGCTTTGGAGGGGTTGGAGCTCGAAGGTGAAGCCCTGGGGCTCCCAGGCGGGGAGTGGCGGGGTGGGCAGTTGGAAGACCGCGTAGGTGTCGAAGAGGGGCTGGGTTTCCCGCGTGGCAAAGGAGAGATATTCAAAGGCGTAGGTGGTGCTGCAGGGCCGGCTGCTGTCGAGGTTGTGCAGCACCAGCAGAGCCCCCTGCCCGGTGTGGCGGGTGTAGGCCAGGACCCGGTCCTCGGGATCGCCGCCAGCGAACTCGTTGCGCAGGTAGTACACCTCGCCGACGCTCAACTCCCCCCAGGTGGCCCGGCGCTGGTGCAGAAGCTGGTAGGCCCGGGCAAGGGAGGCCCGGGGCTCCCGGGAGGCCTGGTGGGGCTGGACCAGGGTGGGGTTCTCGAAGTCGGTGCGATCCTCCGCGCCCCAGGTGCTTCCCCACTCCAGGCCATAGAGCAGATTGCTGCGCCCGGCCAGGCCGGCCGACAGGTCGATGAGGGTGGCCTGGAGGTTTTTCAGGAGGGCCATAAGGAGCGGGCGCTGGGCCGGTTCTGGCTGTACTGGGCAAGGTAATTCACGCCAGTAGCGGGCCACATCGGGGTCTTCCTGTAACCGACGGGTATATTTCTCGCGCCACACCTGGGTGGCCCGGGGGCTGTCGTGGTTCTCGAAGTAGGCCAGGGCCAGGGTGCGGGCAGCAAAGCGGGCGTGCATCTCTTCGAGGAACTGGACGAAGGGGCGGGCGTGCTCCACGTCGCGGTGGAAGTCCACCAACAGGGCGTAGATGGCATCGGCGGGCACGTCCACGGCTTGGTCCAGGGCGCAGAGGGTTTCGCCCAGCACCAGGGCCTCGGGTTGCACGGTGTTGATGCGGTTCTTGATCCGCTTGAGGAAGGGGCGGTCCACGGTCTGGCTGGCGTCGATGCGCACCCCGTCCAGGCCGCACTGCCCGATCCAGTAGGGGGCTACCTCCAGCAGGTACTCCTGCAACGCCTGGTTGAAGACCAAATCCAAGAGCGCCACATCCGAATAGACCAGCCAGGCGATCCGGTGGATGGCGGGCCGGCCCTCCTGGTCGCGCACGTACCACTCGGGGTGCCGGCGGATCAGCGGGTTGTCGCGGCTGGTCTGCATCAGCACCAGGTCGAAGATCACCCGCTTGCCCAGCTGATGGGCGCGGCGGGTCAGCTGCCGCAACTCGGCCTTGCCGATCAGCTGCACCAGGGCCTCGCGGCCCCGCAGGGCCAGGGCCAGGGCAGCGGTCATTCGCCCCAACTCGGCTGGGCTGATCCCCCAACCCTCCAGGTCGCTCTCCCGCACCAGCCCCTCTTCCGCCAGTCTCCCCAGGTCTACCTCCTCCGGTGGCGTGACCAGCTCGGGGTCGAGCTGGTAGAAATCGGCCACGGCGTACGGGCTGCCCAGGGCGCCCTTGCGCACGTCTTGGCCGGTGTGCAGGTCGCAGAACCCCGGTTTGAAGAAGGGCAGCAGGTAGACCACGTCGACAGGGAGGTCTTCCAGCAGATCCGTGAGTTGGGCAAAGCGCCCACTGCGGAAATGCCCCCCCTCCAACCGGGCACCCACCTTGCGCACGCAGACCTCCGTCAGCGAAGGACCTGAGCGCAACCATTGGGGACTGACCACCACCACCCCGTCCTGGTTGTGGGCCAGCTGGCTTAGGCCGACCCACTCCTTCTCCGGGTCGTCGAGGGGCAGGGGATCGGCGGAGAATTGAGCCGTGTAGCTGAAGACCCCAGTGACGGAGAAGCTGAACTCGGCAGACTCGAAGACAAGGTTCTGGGCAGAGAGGATCGGCGCTCCCTGGTCGTCGCAGACTAGGTGCATGGGCAGGTGCTGGCCCGGCCCGGGCTGGAAGCGGCCCTCTGCATCGACCTGGCCGCGCTGGTCCGCGTCGGTCCACAGGCGCACGTCTGCGTCTCCCTCCCGCACCTGTGCCGCGGCTACGGCAGCGACGAAAAGCTCCACCCGCACCTTGGCCCTGGCCTGGGGATGGGCAGGGCCGACAAAGGCTCGGGCCAAAGTAGGAGCGCAGCGCTCGCCGTCGAGCTGGATGGACAGGTTGCCGCCCCACACCAGCCAGTTGTCGAACTGATGGGGCGCGTAGGTACGGTGTAGCTGGGCGAAGAAGACCTCGCGCCGCAGTGCCGGATCGCGGGTCACGGCCAGTGGGACTGCTGGTAATGGCGGCGCAGGAGATCGGCGCCAAAGTCATTGGCCAGGTCGCGCCACACCGCGTGGATGTGGTTGGCGTCGTTCTGGGTGTTGTCGTACTCGACCAGGAAATGGCCGCCCTGCACCCTGTAGTAGTGGGGCTGGCCGGGCTCCAGGCCGCCGGCCCAGGCAAAGTGGAGGGTACCCAGGTCAGTGCTTTCAAGCTTGCCCCACTCCACCTGGGCCATCTCCTCGGGCAGGCGCTGCACGTAGACCTGCACCAGGGCCTTGAGCACCTGGCGCTGGCTGCTGGTCATCTGGTTTCCAGCCAGGCCCTCTGGATTCACCTCGTCCCCCACCTGGGCCAGGTTGCGGGTGAGGACGTCGGAGGGGGCCTCGGCGTTGATCAGGGCTGCCTGCCGCTGGGGGGCGTCCAGTTCTTTCACTAGCTGCCGGCCCAGGTCCTCTTCGTCCCTGAGGGCGCGCAGACCCTGGTGCTCGCCGTGGCGCACCTGGCCAGGATTGGCTCCGAAGAAGTTGGGGGTGGGGCCGACCATGGCGCCATCCACCAAGGTGTAGTTGAGGGAGACGTGGTGGCCTTCGAAGCGCCAGCCCCAGTGGGTGGCGTCGCCGGGGGTGCCGAAGATGCTGACATAGTAGAGGTCGGGGTCGCGGGGAAATCGGCGGCCCGCCCCTTCGAGTTGGTGCAGGATGGGCTCCAGGGACATGATGGTGCGGGTCTTGGTGTACCCGCCGGCGCTCAGGCCGGTGGCCACCAGGCGATGGGCCAGTTCCCGCTGGCGCTCGCCCATCTCCTTAAAGGGCAGGCCGGCCCGGTTCCTGGGGATGTAGTGCCAGTCCTGGCGCTGGGTCTGGTCAGCGAAGTCCATGCAGGTTTTGGCCCGCTGGCCCGGATCGAGGGCGGCGACAAAGGCCTGGGCTGCCGCGCTCATGCGATTGGCGGTCTCTGCCTCGCGGTAGATCTGCTTGGGGTCCATGAGGTCTCCTTGTGATTGATGGCGTCGGAGACGTGACCCATTCCGGGCTCTCCCAACGCGCGGACTTGCCGCTCTGCTGGCTAGCCCGACCCCGCTGCCCTACCCCCTCAGCGCCCCATATGTTGGGGCGTTGCACCCCGGCGCTACGAACTCGGCTTTCGTTTGAGCAGGCTGTCGTTCAGGTCAATAGTAGTGTATTGCTCGCCCCGGATGCCCACGGCCACGCGCAGGAAATCGAGAGGCTCACCTCCGGAATTGTACAGGCCGTGGGGCTGGCCGATGCCCTGCCAGGTCACGGAGCCGGGACCCACGGCCAGGGTTTGATCAGAGATGGTGATATAACCCTGACCGCTGAGCACCACAAAACACTCTTCGAGGGCGTCGTGGTAATGATAGCCCAGGGAGCTTTGAGGGGCCAACACCGCGTGATCGAGAAAGACCCAGGGGCTGGAAAAATCGCCGGGGCCCCAGATGTGGCGGGTGGCGATCTGGCCGGCGCCCCCGTGGATCGCCGGCCGCCACTTTAGCCGGGCCTGGTCCACGGACTCGGCGCGGAATGTGGGGGCCGCCGGGGCGTTGCCCTGGAGCGCGGCGCTGAAGCGCAGAAGCTGGGCCGTGCCAGCGCCGGCATTGGCCAGGGTGTGCGGCCAACCCACCCCACAGAGCAGGGCTGTAGGACCCTCGAACTGCGCTCCGAGGTCCGGCCCTTCCAGGTCAATGGCGCCCCCTAACAGTATGTACCCCACTTCGCGGTCGGGTGCCGCGGAAGACCCGCACTGTGCGCCGGCGGGCAAAACCAGGTACTGCAGCTCCCCCCAGGCCGAGGCCATCTCCAGGCCGGGAAAGACCGGGGCAGGGGTGGTGGCGGGCAGCGGATTGAGGCGGGTGTGGCGCATGGGGTCCTTTCGCCAGGGGAGGATAAGGTACGCGGCGCGACAGTCCATATCAACCGCGTACTCCTTGCTCTTCTTGACAGTCTGCGCGGGTGCTCAGTAGGTTTGCGGCATCCTTTTGCCCCCCGTAGCACACCCCCAGGAGGGGACCATGCCCGCCAAAAACAACCAGCCCATACGCGTCGGTGTCCTGGGCCAGGGCCGCAGCGGCCTGGACATCCACTCGCGCTGGTTCCAGCGCTCGCCCCGCAAATACCGGATCATCGCCGTCTCCGATGCCCTGGCCGACCGCCGCGCGCGCGCCCAGACCGAATTCAAGTGCGACACCTACGCCGATTACCGCCAGTTGCTGGCCCGCGAGGACCTGGACCTGGTGGTCAACGCCCTGCCCAGCCACCTGCACCCTGCGGTCAGCGTCGAGGCTTTGGAGGCCGGCCACCATGTGGTCTGCGAAAAGCCCTTGGCCTGGAAGGTCTCCGAAGCGGACCGGATGATCCGGGCAGCCAAGAAGGCCCGCCGTATCCTGGCCCCCTTCCAGCAGTCGCGTTATGCACCCTACTTCCAAAAGGTGCAGCAGATCATCCAATCAGGCGTGCTGGGCCGCATCGTGCAGATCAATGTCTCCTTCAGCGGCTTTGCCCGCCGTTGGGACTGGCAGACCCTGCAGGAGTGCCGGGGCGGCAACCTGCTCAACACCGGCCCCCACCCGATGGACCAGATCGTCTGCCTGCTGGGATTCCAGATGCCCGAAGAGATCGTCTGCGCTTTTGACCGGGCCAACACCTATGGCGATGCAGAAGACCACGTCAAGGTGCTGATGCGCGGCAAGGGCCAGCCCCTCATCGACCTGGAGATCTCCTCCTGTGCCTCGTACTCGCACGACACCTATGTGGTGTACGGCACCCAGGGCGGGCTCAGCGGCGGGGCCCGGGGCATGCGCTGGCGCTACTTCGACCCGCGCCGGGCGCCCAAACAGCAACTCATCCGCAGCCCCCTGCCCGGGCCAAGTTACTGCCGCGAGGAACTGAAATTCGCCGAGAAGACCTGGCAGCCCTCCAAGGCGCAGCAGAATCTTTTTGGGTACATGTCCAGGTGTTTTTACGACCACCTTTACCAAGTGCTGCGCGCCGGCGCTCCCCTGCACGTAACCCCGCAACAAGTGAGGGTGCAGATCGCCCTCATCGAGGAGTGCCACCGGCAGAACGAGCTGTCCCGCCTGCCGGCCAAGGGCTGGCCCACAGGAGGAAAGTGATGAGCAGTGAAAAAGAGCAAGCGTTGGCTGCGGCCCTGTCCCGCCTGCCCAGGGTCAAACTGGCCTCGGTGCTGCCCACCCCGCTCGAAGAGTTGCCCCGCTTCAGCGCCGCCGTCGGTGGGCCGCCCATCTATATTAAGCGGGACGACCTGACTGGCCTGGGCTACGGGGGCAACAAGACCCGGATGCTGGAGTTTTCGCTGGCCGAGGCCCTGCGTCACGACGCCGACGTGATCGTCACCGGCGCCGGCGTGCAGTCCAACTATTGCCGGCAGATGGCCGCCGCTTGCGCCAGGCTGGGCCTGGAGTTGCACCTCCTGCTGCGGCCCATCCGCGAGGTGGACCACCACCAGGTGCAGGGCAACCACCTCCTGCAGTGGCTCTTCGGGGCCAAGTGTACCATCCTGCCCGACGCTGATTCGGAAAAACAGGGCAAGGCCATCCTCGCCCGCATGGAGGAGTTGAAAAAGCAGGGCCGGCGGCCCTATTGGCCGCGCCAGGCCGATACGGTCGATATCGACGCCCTGGCATACGCCGAGTCGGCCCTGGAGATCGCGCAGCAGAGCCGGGCCCAGGGCATCTCTCCTTCTCATGTCTATCTCGCCGCGCTGGATACCACCCAATCCGGGGTGGTCCTGGGATTGAGGTTTGTGGAGAGCCAGATCCGGGTGAAGGGGTTCAGCCCTTTCGAGAAGTGGCCGCAGCGCTTCGAGAACATGGCCCGCATCGCCAACCAGGGCGCGGCGCGCCTGGGGCTGAGGATGGAGTTCAAGGCCGGCGACTTCGACAACGACGACTCCCAGGTGGGCGAGCGCTACGGTATCCCCACGCCGCAGGGTCTGGAGGCGCTGCGCCTACTGGCCCGCACCGAGGGCATTTTGCTGGACCCGGTGTACACCAGCAAGGCGGTGGCCGGGCTGATCGCCGAGGTGCGGGCGGGCAAGTTGGGAAGGGACCGGCCGGTGGTCTTCCTGCACACGGGGGGTTCGCCGGCTATCTTTGGGTACGCGCCCGAGGTGCTGGGGGCATAGGAGTGGAGCGATTTCCCTTGGGTGCGGCGGGAAGTGGGCCCCTTCGCTCATGGCGCTCAATCCTTCGGATTGGCGGTCTTTGACGCTCGCCGGCCATCCCTGGTCAGTCCTACAGAGCGCGGCGGGGAGCAGCCCACTCCGACCGTTCCCCAGGCGCGGACTTGCAGCCCTGCTCGCTAGCCTGGCCCTGCCACCCCACCCCCGCAACGCCCCATACGGTGGGGCGTTGCAGCTCCGCTCTCCCCACCTCTTCACCCGCGTCCTCCCCACCCCTTTTGCCCCCCAGGAAAGGTCTCTGGGGCCGTCTCCCCGCCGCGTGGCTGTATCTCCGCCACTGCGGGCTTCCTGAGGACTGAAGGTGGGCGCACCTGAAGTGAAGAACCTGCTGGCCGAGATCCCGGCGCACTTGGCCGAGGAGTTGTTCGAGACCCTGGTGCAGCGGCCGGGCTTCACCCTGGAGCGGATTGTCTCGCGGGGACACACCACTCCCAAGGGGCAGTGGTACGATCAGGCGCGGGAGGAGTGGTTGCTGGTGGTGAAGGGTGGGGCGCGGCTATTTTTTGAGGGCGAGACAGAGGTGATGGAGATGAAGAAAGGCGACTACATCCACATCCCGGCGCACTGCCGGCACCGAGTGGAATGGACCGACCCGGACGAGGAGACGATATGGCTGGCGCTGCACGGTTGAATGGGGCACAGAGGGGATTGGTATATACCCTAGTTTTATTGCTGGTAGAAGGTTGTGGCGGGAGAAATCCCTCTTCAACAGACGAGGAACTGACTATCGCTCGAGTTTCGGGTAACGAACAGGAAGGTCGGTTGGGTGAAACACTAGCCGATCCTTTGGTAGTTATAGTAACGAGTTCTCGCGGGACCCTGGTTACCAACCACCGTGTTGACTTCGAGATAACTGAGGGGAAAGGTAAGTTGTCAGTTGAGAGCGCGGTAACTACTTCGGGAGGTTACGCATCTACTTGGCTCACCCTGGGTGATGAGGAAGGGTTAGTGAAGGTTCACGCACATGTACTGGGTTCTAACAGTACGGCGGATTTCATCGCGACTGCGGTAGCGGCTCTAGAGCCTCAAGAGCAAACACAAGTGCCCGTGGATACACCCACTGCCCTGCGCGACACGGTCACGGCCAGCGGTCTGCACTTCATCGACATCGTGAGCGGCACCGGGCCGGCGCCCCAGGCCGGAGACGTGGTCGAGACCCATTACACTGGCTGGCTGGAGGATGGCACCAAGTTCGACAGCTCCCTCGACCGGGGCGAGCCGCTGCAGTTCGTGCTGGGCCGGGGCCGGGTGATCGCCGGCTGGGACGAGGGCATCGCCATGATGCGCCAGGGCGGCAAGGCCCGCCTGATCATCCCCCCCGAGCTGGGCTACGGGGCGCGCGGGGCTGGCGGGGTGATCCCGCCCAACGCCACGCTAAGCTTTGAAGTGGAGTTGCTCCGGGTGCGGTGAGTGTAGCGGCTTGCTCTCCGAGGGTTTCACCCAGCTTCAGTTCCACCACCCCTACCCCACAGAAACCTCCAAGTACTGCTCCCGCGACAGCTCCGCGCTACACGCGATACAGGCCCGTACATCGGCCTCTTCGAATCCAGAGTATTCGGCGAGGAGTTCCTGGGTGGACATCCCGCTGGGGAGTAGGTCGAGGACCAGAAAAACCCAGAGGCGGTGGCCGCGAATACAGGGCTTATTGAAACAGATGTTCGGGTTGATAGAGATCCTCGCCAAGAGTTCATCTCTGGTCATAAATCCTCCAGGGGTCAATGGCATGACTCAACATCTATTCTCAATATACCCCAGGCCCCTTACTTTTACTACATGACCACGGCCTCACCCCTGCCCATCCTCGAAGTCGAAACGCAGCTCACCGTGCACCTGCACCAGGCCAACCGCCTGGTACTCAGCGCGCCCACGGGCTCGGGCAAGACCACCCAGGTGCCGCAGCTCATCGCCCGCAGCGGCGCAGTGGACGGGCAGATCCTGGTGCTGCAGCCCCGCCGGCTGGCCGCCCGCTGGGTGGCTTCCCGCGTGGCCGAGGAGCTGGGGACCGAACTGGGCGAGGAGGTCGGGTACCAGACCCGCTTCGAAAGACGCATCGGCTCGCGCACCCGCATCCGCTTCCTCACCGAAGGCATCTTCCTGCGCCTGATCCAGAACGAACCCGCTTTGCGCGGGGTGGGCGCGGTGGTGCTGGACGAATTCCACGAGCGCAGCCTGGCCCTCGACCTGGCCCTGGCTCTGACCCGCAGGCTGCAGCAGACCCGCCGGCCCGAGCTGAGGCTGATGGTGATGTCGGCCACTCTGGAAACCCGTGCCGTGGCGGGCTACCTGGGGTGCCCGGTGGTCGAGGCCCACGGACGCGCACACCCGGTTGAAACCCGCTACCTGCCCCGCCCCGCCCAGGAACCCGTCTGGGACCAGGCCGCCCGTGCCCTGCGCCTGCTGCTCGATGGCGGGACCGAGGGCGAGGTGCTGGTCTTCATGCCCGGGGCGTACGAGATCCGCCGCACCATCCAGTCCTGTCAGCAGCTGCGCTGGAACGAGGAGCTGCTCTTCCTCCCCCTGCACGGCACCTTGCCTCCCGACCAGCAGGACCTGGCCCTGCGCCCGGCGGACCGCCGCAAGGTGATCGTGGCCACCAACGTGGCCGAGACCTCCATCACCATTCCGGGCGTCCGCCACGTCATCGACAGCGGCCTGGCCCGGGTGCATCGCCACGATCCGCGGCGCGGCATCAACGTGCTGATGGTCGAGGGGATCAGCCGGGCTTCGGCCGACCAGCGGCAGGGCCGGGCCGGTCGCACGTCGCCGGGCACCTGTACCCGGCTGTGGTCCGAGGCCGAGCACCACGCCCGTCCCAGCCATTCCACCCCGGAGATCCAGCGGGTGGACCTTGCCGAGCCGCTGCTGCAACTAAAGGAGATGGGGCTGGAGTTTGGCGGGTTGGAGTGGCTGGAGCCGCCTCAGGATTTGGCCCTAGCCCGCGCCCATCGCCTGCTACGGGGATTTGGAGCACTCGACGCCGAGCAGCAGCTTACCCCGCTGGGCCGGCAACTGGCCGCCTTCCCCATGCACCCCCGCCTCTCGCGCCTGCTGGTCGAGGCCCACCGGCGCCAGTGCCTGGGCCGGGCCCTGGTTTGGGCCGCGCTCTTGGGCGAGCGCGACATTTTGACCCAGCCCCTGCGCCCCCAGTACACCCAGAGCGACGAGGCGTACCCCTCGGATCTGGAGGTGCGGGAGCGCGGATTCGAGAAGGCGAAACAGGCCCGCTTCGAGGCGCAGCGGTGCGCGGAGTTGGGGCTCAATGCCCAGGCAGGCCGCGAGGTGGATCAGGTCTGCCGCCAGTACCGCGACCTGTGCCGGAAAGCAGGGCTATCATCCGAGACCCGAGGTCAGACCGAGGAGTTGAGCAAGTGCCTGATCGCCGCCTTTTACGACCAGGTGGCCCTGCACCGCGACCCCGACAGCCTCAACTGCGCTCTGGCCGGGCAGCGGCGGGTGGAGCTGGACCGGCAGAGCGTGGCGCGGCCCGCCCGGATGCTGGTGGCCGCCGAGGTGCGCGAGGTGGAGACCGGTGGCGGGGTGAGGACCGTGCTCTCCCTGGCCAGCGCCATCGAGCCCGGGTGGCTGGAGGAGGTGGAGGAGGGACGGGTGGAGGTGCGGGTGGAAACGGTGTGGAACAGCGAGATGCGGGCCGTAGAGCAGCGAGAACGGCGCAGCTTCGAGGGGCTGGTATACGAGGAGCGGGTGTTGCCCAAGTCCGACCCGGCAGCGGCCGCCGAGATTCTAGTGGAGCGCATCGAGGCCGGCGAATTGGTGCTGGAGAGGTGGGATCAGGGCGTGGAGCAGTGGCTGGCGCGGGCGCGCTCGGTGGCCGCCTGGTTCCCAGAGCGGGAACTGTTGGCCTATACACTGGAGGAGTTGCGGGTGATCCTGCACGAGATCGTCTCTGGGGCTACCCGGTACAGCCAGATCCGCGAGCGGGCCTGCCTGCCCGCCGTGCAGGGGGCGCTTTCTTGGCAGGAGCAGCAGTTCGTCGAGCAGATGGCGCCCACGCGGCTGCAACTGAGCAACGGCCACTGCCTCAAACTCGAGTACCAGGCCGACGCCCCGCCCAGGGGCCGGGCCAAGATCCAGGAGTTGTACGACGTGCGCGAAAGCCCCACCGTGGCCGGGGGCCGGCAGCGGGTGCTCTTGGAGATCCTGGGGCCCCATTTCCGCCCGCTGCAGGTCACCGACGACCTGGCCAGCTTCTGGCAGAACACCTACCCCGAGCTGAAAAAGGAACTGCGCCGGCGCTACCCCAAGCACGAGTGGCGCTGAGGGATCTGTGCTAATCCCGGACGCCGCTCAGGATCGCCTCGGCCAAAGCCATGGTCTTGATCGCCTCGTCGAGGTTGGCGGCAGGCAGTCCGATGGGGCGGTCCTCCTTCACGCAGTCGAGGAAGAAACGCGTCTGCGCGTACATGCCCCCGTCTCCCTCGTCACTCAACGCGAGCGTCTCTCCCTGGGAGACGAGGGTGCCCTGCGAGACCCCCTCCAGATAAGCGGAGACACCCTGGCCGTGGATCTCATAGCGTTCCAGGCGCGCACCGGTGGTGTAATTGGCGGTCAGTTGCGCCACGCAGCCATTCTCGAAAAGCACCAGCGCGGCGTATACGTCTTTGTAGCGCGAGATGGCGCGTCGGGTGATGGCGTGGACCTCGCGGACCTCGGCCCCGGCCATGGCCCGGACCACGTCGATGGCGTGAATGGGGGTTTCCAGCAGCATGTTGTCCATGACGATCTCGGGGAAACGCCCGGACCCTGCGAGTGCCGCCATGCTCTTGTGGAACTCGCCCACCAGTTGGGTGATCGCCCCCTGCGCCTCGACCGCCTCCCGCGCCTGGACGATGAGCGGATGAAAGCGGCGATTCCAGCCCACCATCGCCTTAGCGCCGGTCTGCACCGCGGTCTCCTGCAGCTGCCGGGTCTCGGCTACGCGCATACCCGGCGGCTTCTCCAGCAGCGTATGGAGGCCGCGTTGCAGGCACTGGAGCGCGGCCGGCCCGTTCAGGTGGGCCGGGGTGGCGACAAAGACTGCGTCGAGTTGCACCTGGTCGAGCAATTCGTCCACGGTTTCGTATCGAAGCCCGATGCCAAAGGCTTCCCCGGCGGCATCGCGCGCCGCGGCCACAGGGTCGCACAGGGCGGCCACTTCCACATCCGCGAACTTCCCGAGCGTCTTCAGGTGACCTCGTCCTCTGGCGCCGCAGCCGATGAGCGCCACCCGCAGCTGGGTCATTGTTAGTCTGCTCAACGAAAGGGTGAGGGTGTCGGAAAAGGGGTCGAAGGTTCAGCGGGCGCCGGCTGCCCGCAGCAGGGTCTCCTGGACGACGAAATCGTGGTCCGGGCCGAACTGGGGCATACGCTCGCCCCGGATCGCCGCCGCCAAATCGCGCAGGTCCTGGGCAAAAGCGGTCCAGGGACTCCCATCCACGACCTGCCAGCCCTGCTGAAACCCGGCGGTGGCCTCCTCCAGGCACAGCCGCGCCTGGGTCCCGCCGGGCGGCTCGACGACAAAGGTGCCGCGGGTGCCCAACACCTCGAAGCGGCGGGTGGCGCACACCTCCATGCCGGCGGACTCCACCACCCCCATGGTCCGTTCCCACTCGAAGACCGCCAGGCTGTTGTCGATGAAGGGCCGCCCGGCGTCCTCGCCGGGGAGGTTGCGCGCCGGCAGGAGGATGGGGCCTTCGCCGCTTTGCGGCCGTCGGTAGTCCGAGCGAAGGAAGGGCGTGACGCGCTGCGGCCGGCCGAGCAGGGCGACCATCGGATCGATCAGGTGGCCGCACATCTCGAACATGATATGGCCGGGATAGGGCATGGACTCCAGCCAGCGGTCGTAGTGGGCTTTTGGCTTGCCAATGCGGCCGCGCACCGCGAAGATGTCCCCCAGGACGCGCTCGCCGGCCAGGCGAAAGAGGAGTTGGAAGGGCGGGCTGTTGCGGAAGTGATAGGCCATCAGCACCACCAGCCGGCGGGCAGCGGCCAAGTCGAGCACCTCCCGGTACACAGCGAGGGAGAGGCCAGCCGGCTTTTCGAGGTACACGTGTTTGCCGGCCAGCAGGGCCTGGCGGGTGTGGTCGAGGAACTGCCAGACCTCGCCGTCGATGACGATGCCCTGGATAGAGTCGTCGGCGAGCAAATCCTCGGCGCGCGGGACCCAGCGCAGGCCGGCGTAAATGGGGTCGGCTTCGCGCCGGGCGCGGATCGCCGGGTCGGACTCCCAGGCGCCGGCGAGTTCCACCTCTTCCACCTGCCCGCTGGTGATGGCCTGCACCTTGCCGCTCAGGTGTGAATGCGCGGCGCCCAGAATGCCGAGGCGGATGGTCACGAGGGGGGCCTCACCTGCCCGATCGGGCCCACTCGGCAGCGAGGAACTCCGCGTCCGTCGAGACCCGGAATTCGGGCACCGGGACCCCGGCGGCCTCGCACAGGCGCTGGAGCGGGTGGGTGCGGTCCAAAAGCGGTAGCTGGGCGCGCCCGCCGCAGGCGTGCGAGGTGTAGCAGCCGAGGATCATCTCCAGCACGGTGCGGGCGGCTGCGCCGTTACAGGCGTGTTCGCGTTTCTGGCGCAGTGCATTCACCATTTCCTGGGCCATCCAGACCCCGGAATCGTCGCTGATCAGGTCCGTGCCCGGCACCCGGCGGTCCTCCTCGCTCAGGGACACCGCCTCCCAGGAGGCGCCGCCCATGAGGTTGCCGATGGGTTCCTTCACCAGGTACAGGCCATTTCCGCCCGTGCGCCAGCAGAGCATTCCCTCGGTGCCGATCAGGTCCACACCCGAGAAACGGGATTCGAGCTTGGGCCGGTAAAAGGACTCGATGGTGCCGTATACGCCATTGCGGAAGGCGTAATAGGCGGTGACGTGATCGCCGGCCACCAGGCCCAGGCCGCGGGGCGCCTGGGCCACGTCCTGGGCGCCGATGTCGCGGCCGCGCACAGTGACACGCGCCTGCACCCATTCGACCTCGCCGCCGAAGTTGCGCATCTGGTCCAGGATGTGTGTCCCGGTCTCCATCATGCCAAAGCCGCCGTAGTACCCTTTGCATTCTCCGCGCAGACAGCGCAATTCCCCGATCGCGCCGGCGGCGAGAAGTGCCTTGGCCTTTTGCTGCACCGGGCCAACGCTGTTCTGGTGGTGGACGGCCAGCAGGCAGCCCTGGGCCCCTGCCCTATCCACCAATTGGTCCGCCTCGCGCAGGTCGAGGGTGATCGGTTTCTCGACCACGGCGCTCACCCCATGCTCCAGCACGGCCCTGGCCAGCGGAAAATGCCAGTCCGCCCGGGCAGGCACGCTGACCACGTCCAGGTCTTCGCACGCGAACATCTCCTCTAAATCAGCGTAGCGCCGCGCCACCCCCAGCCTTTCCCCGGCGGCGTGCAGCCGCTCCGGGTCGATGTCACACAGGGCCACCACATCCACATCCAACAGTTGCTTCCAGGCCGCCCCGTGTGCATTGCCGCGAGACCCACAACCCAGGATGGCAACCCTCACCTTTTCCATCGCGACCTTTCTCTTGTCAGACAGAGCCCGGGAATTCGCGCGAACGGCCCTGGATCAGGAGATACTCGGGAGGCTGGCCCATCTCCTGAGGGAGCCCCGTGCGCTTTGTCAAGCCGAGACGCAGGGTTTGCTCCGGTGGTAGATCAGCGGATTCTGCTCGTCCCAGTCCAAAACATCCCCGGGTTTCAGCTTGCCCAGGTAGTCCTCGGGCAGCACGTTCTTCTGGCCGTTGAAGGTGCTGCCGTCGGGCATGTACGCGCAGGTCATGGCCCGGCGCCGGCCCGGGGTCATGTTGGGCCCGGCCCCGTGGGCGGTGAGGCCGTTGTGGAAAGAACAGGAGCCGGCCTTCATGGGCGCGGCCACGGCCCGGCGCTCGGCCCATTCGGGGTAGACCTTGAAGATCTCGGCCATATTTTCGCCGATGCCGCAGCTCTCGAAGCGGCCCTCGCGGTGGGAGCCAGGGAGGAAGTAGAGGCAGCCGTTCTCGTAGGTCACGTCGTCGAGGGCCACCCAGATGCTGATGGCGTGGGGCGAGGAGAAGGACCAGTATGGGTTGTCCAGATGCCAGGCCGTGGGGTTGGCCCAGGCCTCCTTGATCAGGGTCTGGTCGTGCCAGATGCGGATGCCATCCACGCCTTCGAGGTCAGCGGCCAGCTTGCCGATGCCTGGGTCGAGCATGAGCCGACGCATTACCGGGTGGTCCATCCACAGATTGATGCGCTGGGTGAAGACGCGGTCGTAGAAAGAATCCCCCGACTGCAAGTCCTGGCGGCCGGCCAGTTTGCGCCGGCCTCGCTGGGTCACGGACTCGTCCACGGCTTCTCGCCAGGTCTCCAACTCGGCCGGGGAGAGAAAATCCTCGATGACGATGAAACCCTGCTGGCGGTACAGGGCGATCTGCTTGGGGGTCAGGGTGGTTTTAATGGGCTTCTCCTGGAGGTGGTGGTCGGGCCGACCCAAAACTACATTAAGTCCGCCGGGGCCTCAAGACCAGGGGCGGGAGCGACCGGAAAACCAGCCGCAGCGCTGGGGCATCCCCCAAAAGCCTGTTTGCTGAGGCACGGCATCTTCGGACAAGGAGGTACAGCAGGATGAAGACCGCTGTGCGAGGATTCTTGCTCCTCTTCGGGCTAATCCTGCTGCCCGGCGCTGCCGGTGCCCAGGAGTGGGTGCAGCCAAGAACCAGAGGGGCCGCCCCGCCCCACCGCAGCCGGGCAACGGCCGTCTACGACCCGCAGGGCCACCGGCTGGTGGTCTTTGGCGGCATCAGTCCTATGGGGAATCTCAACGCTGTCTGGGCCCTGGATCTGTGCACCCTGGAGTGGGCTGACCTCACCCCGCCCACCGACGCCCCAGCCGCGCCTGGCCCCCAGCGCGGTATACGACCCAGGGCGACGAAGGGCTCTTAAACGACCTATGGGCTTTTGATCTGCGACAGGGCGTCTGGGCCGAACTTCGGCTGGCCAGGGGGGAGCCCAACAAGCGCTACGGCACGGATAGCGCCCCCGACCCAGCTTCGGGGAGCATGGACATCTTCGCCGGATTCACCGACGAGGGCCGCTTCGGCGATACCTGGCGCGTTGATCTAAGCAGTGGGGCGCGGACCCGGATCTTCGAGCGCGAAGGCCCAGGGCTGCGCTGCCTGCACTCGGCCAGTCATGACCGCCGGGGGCGGCGGATGATCGTCTACGGAGGGCAGCGCTCCGGGTCCCTGGACGATATCTGGGCCTTCGACTTTGCGGCCAACACTTAGACCGAACTGACCCCGGAGCAGCGACCCCCGGACGGATGTTCACGGCCCAGGTGTACGACCCTTAAAACCACCGGGCCCTGCTCTTCGGGGGCAACCTGGGAGAACAGGTGCGCACCAACGAGATGTGAACCTTTGACTTAAGGATGAACTCATGGGCGTCGCTCAACCCAAAGGGAGCCCCGCCCCCCGGAGCGGGACGGGGCGGTAGCGGTGTACGTGGAGGGCGAGGGGCGGATGGTGGTCTTTGCCTGGGGCGGGATCCGCGGTACCAGGTACTAATGATACATGGGCCCTCGAAGGGATCAGCCCGCCGGCCCCCACCGCGGTAGAGGAGACGGCGGTGCGCCCCTCCGCATTTTGTCTAAACCAGAGCTACCCCAATCCGGCCAACCCCACCGCCAACATCACCTATGAGCTGGCCGATCCGGTTCTGGTGCGGCTGAATATCTTCGACCTGCTGGGCCGGCAGTTGCGCCGGCTGGCAGAGGGGGCCCAGCCTGCCGGGCAACACGCCGCAACCTGGGAGGGGCTCGACTAGCAGGGCCGCCGCGCCGGTTAGGGGAGTTACGTGTACCGGCTAGAGACGCCGGCGGGTGCGCAGTCCAAAAAGCTGGCTCTGGTCCACTGAACCTCAGTCCCCGAAATCGCCAAAGGTGAAGGCCTTCTCCAACTCCTCAAAGATAATTTTGCCTTCGGTGTTGGCCTGGAGCAGGGTGGCCATGTAGTCGTGCCAGCGCCTGAGCTCGGGGTGCTGCCGGCTCTTGTCCCAGTCGGCCTCAGAGGGGGCGATAGCGTGGAGGAAGAGCTGGTCGCGGTAGAGGAAGATCTCCATACTGACCTTGTTGTCCGACATGCTCTTGGCGATGGCCGGCCACAACTCGTCGTGGGCCTTCTTATACTCGGGGTAACAGCCTGGTTTGACCTTCATCAGCATGCCGATGGTGAACATGGCGACTGCGCTCCTCTTTTGTTATCGTTCAAAAACGGTTGCTTGGGGCTCGGGGATGCTGGTCTCTAATCTATTTTGCCGCACCGCGCCGACCAAATGAAAAATAAGCGCTCCCTGAGATGAAGCCGACCGACATTAACGCCAAGCCCACGCTATTTTCCCAGTAGCTGCGCCTCCCCTCGGGGAAACCGGTCCTGCTACGCCCGCTGCATCGGGGGGACGCGTTACTCCTCGGCTGCTATTTCAGCCATCTTTCTGAGGCGACGCGGCGGGTCTCCGGCCCCCATGCCGTTGACCAGGAGACCGCCGACCGGATCTGCGCGGAACTAGATTGCAGCCAGGCCCTGCGCCTCCTGGCCATTCTGGGGTCAGGGGAGGCCGAGCAGGGAATCGCTTACTTTTTCCTGGTCTTCGGGATACACGAGGTTGACCGGAAGCAATACGAAAAGCTGGGCATCCGCTTGGATGCAGAGGGGGATTGCACCTTGGCGCGTTCGGTGGCTGACGCCCACTAAAGCGCCGGCCTGGGCAGCCAGATGATGGAGCACCTGCGCCACATCCCCAGGACGTGCGGGCGCCAGCGGATGGTGCTGTCGGGCGGGGTGCGCCAGGACAATCCGCGCGCGGTGCACTTCTACCGCAAGTTCGGGTTCGTGGAGAAGGGGGAGTTCATGGTCGGGGATATCAACAACTACAACATGATTTCGCCGCGCTAGCAGTTAAGTTTCCTGCTGCCAACAACTCCTTATCGACAGCCTGGTTGATGTACAGGGTTGCCAGGGCGCAGCCGTAGCAGTCTTACTGGGTGGGTAGCACTTCGAGGGAGGGGATGCCGGCCCGGATGCGGGTGCGCAGGTCCCCGTCGGCGACCTTGTCCATGAGTTGCAGGCGGCTTTAGATCGAGAGGCCACCGGGCCAATTCGCCGAGCAGAGGCAGCTCGTCGCGCAGGCCGGCGGCGACCAGCGCCTCGGCCCGTTGCAGGTTGAGAGCGAGCAACTGATCGCCGACCATGCCGATGAAGTTGCGGGTCTGTCCAAAGGGATCTTCTCGGCGCGGTCCTGTTCCACCCGCCCGGGGCGCAGGGCCTCCTGCCAGGCGGGAGTGTCAAGCAGGCGCTCCAGTTCGGCGCGGTGTGAAGGGGCTTAGCGGTTCAGGTCGGGCATGGCGGCCTAAATGGGAAACAAGTCCCTTCTATGAGATATACGCCATTTGCCCGGGGCTTTCATCCCGCCATTTTCCGGAAGAAATCGCGGAAGAGGATGGTCTCCGAGAGGTTGTCGCACTCGTTGCAGTGCTCCCAGTCCTGCCAGACGAACTCGATACCTATCCAGCCCTTATAATTGCTCTTCTGCATGGTCTTGAATACCCGCGCGTAGTCGATGGTGTTGTGGGTGAAACGCTCCTGCAGCCGGCCCCTTCGCGCCCCACGTACGTGGAAGTGGCTGGCGTGCTTGACCAGGGGCTCCACCGAGGAATCGGGCAGACCGATTCGGGTGAAGTGGGTGTAGTCGAGGGTGAGGGTGAGGCCGGGCACCCGCTTGATGAGGGCAGCAGCCAGGCTGGGTCGGGGCGCGATGGAGCCCACATGGGCCTCCACCGAGACAACGAGGCGGTGCTTCTTGGCCTGGGCCATCCGCCAGGCGAGTTCGTCGGCGCAACGGTCCAGCGAATCAGCTTGGGTTTCCACCTCAAAGTGGACGCCCGGCAGTATGGTGATGTGCCGGCCCCCGCATTCGGCGGTGTAGTCGAGGGTGCGCAGGAACCAGTCTCGGGCTTTACGCCGCCGCTGGGACTTGGGGTGGTTGACGGCAAAGGCGGTGAAGTCGGGGGCCATCTGCAAAAAGATATCGGCCGGCTTGAGGCCCAGGCCGTCGAGTTTCTTGCGCAGGGCGCGGGCCGAGCGCGAGACGTTCTTGAACTCCCGCGAGGGCCAAAGGTGGGAGCGTTCCTCGAAAAGGCCGATGTCCACACCCGTGAAGTCGAGCAGGGAGATGAGCTGGAGGGACTGGTCGTGGGACAGAAGCGGAAAGGTAAAATCGGCGCAGGCGAATTTAGTTTTCATGACGGGTTCCTCATGAACTGGGTCGGAGTAGTGGTTTCCCATTCAGCGGCGGCGATGTACCCACCATCCACCACCAGCGAGGTGCCGGTGACCCCCGAGGAGTCATCGCAGGAGAAGTAGAGGGCGGCGCGGGCGATATCGGGCGGGTGCATGGCCACCCCCAAAGGCACCCGGCGCAGGCGCGCGGCCAGGGTGGCGTCTGGGTCGGGGGTGGTGCTCAGGTGGTAGCGCAACATGGGGGTGTCGGTGATCCCAGGGCAGATGCAGTTGCAGCGCAGCCCGTCCACGGCGTAGTCGAGGGCGATGGAGCGGCTCAGGCCCAGCACCGCGTGTTTGGAGGCGATGTACGCGGGGGTCAGGCCCTGGCTGATGAGGCTGCCCACCGAGCCGATGTTCACCATATAGCTGCGCTCGTGGCGGCGGAGGTGGGGCAGGGCGTGTTTGAGGGAGAAGTAGATGGACTTGAGGTTGACGCCCATCAACAACTCCCAGTCCGCCTCAGCATATTCGTGCAAGGGGCCGACGTGGACGATCCCAGCGCAGTTCACCACGATCTGCAATCCCCCGAAACGGGCGGCGGTCTGGTCGAGGGAGCCGCGCACCTGGGCCTCCTGAGTTACGTTGCAGAGGGAAAAGAACACCTGACCTCCGGCGCTAGCGATGCGCTCAGCCACTGCCTGTCCACGCTCCTCCTGCACGTCGGCCACGGCGACCCGGGCGCCTTCCTGGGCGAAGAGTGCAGCGATGGCCTCGCCCATCCCAGAGGCCCCACCGCTGATCCAGGCGGTCTGGTCCTTGAGCAGTTGTCTGCCCATGCTAGTGCCCTCTCCCCTCATGGGCCAGTTCCTGGATTTGACGCAGGAGCCAGCGGTTGTCCGGCTGAAGCTTCTTGGCTTCTTCAAAGTGGGGCATGGCCTCGTCCTTCTTGTGCTGTTTGATCAGCAGACGGCCCAGTTTACATGGGTAATGGCGGACTGGGGGAAGAATGCCAGGTTGCGCTGCAACAGTGGCGGCAGCGCTGCGGTTTCGGCCTTGTCCTTCTCCAGGGACTGGATGGTCTCGATCAGGGCGTTCTCGCCAAAATCGTACCTGCCCCGCCCGTAGAACTGGTCCCGCAATTCGCGGTACTTAGCCACCGCGGCCTCAGCCCCCTTCGTGGCGGCGGTTTGGGTCAGGACCCCGCGCAGGGTGCGCGGCTCAGTCTGGCCCCGGTGGCAGGTGATGCACTCCACCCGCATCACCTCCTGCCGACCGATTACCGTTGCAAGGGAGTCGTTGATGCTCTGGGTCAGGAGCATCATGCCGCGCGCTTGGTTTCCTTTTCGTCCGAGGAGAAATCGCGGTCGTCCAGCCCCATGACGTGGCAGTGGCCGCAGCCCAACCCCAGGGCGGAGGAAAAGTTGCCCATCACCTCCCGCAACTCCTCCTGGCTGATGTCGATGGGCAGGATGTGGAGGTTGGTGTAGCCCTCCTCTTCCTGTTCCTGGGCTCCGGCCCGGGCCGGCAGCAGGGTGAAGGCCAGGGCCAAAGCGGCGCAGGCCAGACCCAGGAGCACGGGACGAGGTGTACAGCAGCGCATGGCCGAACTCCTTGCAGTGTGTGAGGAAGCGGGTTGTCGGCTCAGGGCACCACCCGCACCCGCGACCACTTCTCCTTGAAGCCGGGCCGGTCGAAGACCTCGGGGTTGACCGCGCCATGGGGCCGGCAGCCCAGGGACAGGTCCACCATGCCCTGGCAGACGGCCCGGCCGATGTCGCGGAAGAGTTCGTCGGTCCAGGCGATGGAGTGGGGGGCCAGGAGCGCGTTGTCCAGCTTAGCAAAGGGGTGGGGATAGACCACGGGCTCGACGTCGAAGCAGTCGATGGCCGCCCCGGCGATGCGCCGGTCCTTCAGCGCCTCATACAGGGCTTTTTCATTGACAATGCCGCCCCGCGCGGTGTTGATGAGAAAGCCGTCGGGCTTCATCAGCGCCAGCTCAGCCGGCCCGATCAGGTCGCGGGTCTCTGGGGTGAGCGGGCAGTGAATGGAGACGAAATCGGCCCGCCGCATCAGTTCGGGCAGGGGCACCATCTCCACGCCCAGTTCTTTGGCGGTGGCCGGAGTGACAAAGGGATCGAAGGCAACGGGCGGGTTCATGCCAAAGGGGGTCAGCAGGCGGAGGGTCTCGCGAGCGATGCCGCCCAGGCCCACAGCGCCAAAGGTGTGCTCGCGCAGGTCGCGGCCCATGTACTTGGCCCGCTCGTTCCACTGGAGTTGGCGTACCAGGCGGTCCTTAGTGGCGGTGTGGTGCGAGAGGGCGATCATCCAGCCGATGGT
This sequence comes from Candidatus Handelsmanbacteria bacterium, assembly GCA_016867395.1. GTDB lineage: Bacteria > Latescibacterota > UBA2968 > UBA8231 > UBA8231 > SICG01. The sequence continues at coordinate 38,969 of VGJS01000014.1, read as the reverse complement.
GGCCTCGGCCACCGAGCGGTTGACCGCTCCGGCGGTGATGTAGATCAGCACCTCGGCCTGGGTGCAGGCGGCCACGTCCACCGAGTCGTACCCCACGCCAAAGCGGCCGATGGCCAAAAGATTTGGGTTGCCTTCGAAGGTGCGGGACGTGACCTGGGGGGTGAGCACCACCACCCCGTTGGCCTGGCGGAGCTGCTCGGCGTCGAGGTGGGGGCGGTGTTCTTTGAGCAGGGAGGTCTGGATATGGGGCTGGTTGGCCAGGACTTCAGTGCCAATGTCCTTGAATTTGAGCTTGCCGGCCTCGTCGTAGAAGTCGGCGGTGTGGGTAACGTGGAAGATGGAGGCGAGCATGGATGGGGGGCTCCTGATGCGGGCCGATGGCCGAAGTCACCTCAATTTAGCGCAGTAGTGGGGAGGGGGCAATGTCTGGAGGGAGCGTAGGGAAGCAGCCCGCTCCAGCCTTTCCCAAGGCGCGTCCTTTACCCCCGCTCGCTGTCGCTCCGCTAGCCCACAGCCCCACCACGCGGACTTCCCTTTTCGGCCACTTCCCTGGGAAATGCCTGCGGGGCTCACTCCCCGCCACTATTGCGGACGTTCAACAAAAAACCCCTCGCTATGCGGTGAGGGGGTTGGACCTGAACCAGTCTTTCAGTGCTATTGAAATTTGAGAAGTGGTGGAGCTGATCGGGATCGAACCGACGACCTCTTGAATGCCATTCAAGCGCTCTCCCAACTGAGCTACAGCCCCAGCAAGCAAAAAATTAAACCATCGCGCCGGCCCCGTCAAGGCCCCAGGTTCAGGCCCAGGTTCAACTGCTGCTCGGTATAGGTGTCGCGCTTGCTGGAGGAAGGGCCCACAGAGAAACGCAGAATGCGGATACGCGCCTGGCTGGAACGGGTTTTCAAGTGAAGGGTGCCCAGTTCCCCATCGCCCGTGTACCCGGAAGCATCCAGATAGGCGCCGCCGAGGCGCAGGGTTTTTTCAGGGATGATCTGCACCCCTGAGCCCATGGTGATGAAGGGCTTGGCGGGCGCAAAGGAGGCCGAATTGAGGTCAAAGGCCTCAGCCGGTTCCAGGGCTAAAGTGAACTCGAACTGGCGGACCCCGGACATGCCCCCGGCCTGGAACTGAAGGGAAAGCCCTTCCCCGACCTCACCCTTGAGCAGTTGAAGGGTTTTGACATGGAGGCCATTCAGCCGAGCCTCGGTGCCTGATCCCAGGTTGGGAAGGGGTTGGAGCGACCCGGTGGCTCTCGGGCCCTCGTTGACGGTGGAGTTGCAGTTCAGGAGCGCGGCGGCCAGGGCCAGGACGCCGAGCAACGCTTGGTATCTCATGCCATTTCTCCCTTAAGAGGGGCGCCTGCTTCAGCAGCCGCGCACCGTGTGCCGGTCCGGATAGACCCGGCACGGGAAGCGTTCGAGGTGCAGGCTGCCCGGGATACAATGCCAGGCCGTGCTGTAGCGGGTGCGCCGGGTATCGAAGTTGTCATTGGCACCGTGCAGGAGATTAGCCGAGAAGAGGACCACGGTGCCGGCCGGCACGGGTAAATCGAGGGCCTGTGCGTCCTCCACCTGGCACCAACTGCCGTGGGTGCGCGGATCGCGCTGGTGTTCGACCAGGCCCTCAGATGGCTGCGGGGCACCACCCGCAGACAGCCGTTGTCGCGGTCGGCCTCCTCCAGGTAGATGCCGCAGGAGAGTACCTGCGCGGAGATGGTGGCAAAGTAGTAGTTGTCCTGGTGCCAGTGGGTGGAACTGCCCCCGCCGGGCAGCTTGGGGAGGAACTTGGTGCCAAAGACGTCTAAATCCGGCCCTATTAGGGGAGCGACATGCCCGGTAATGGCCGGCTCGGCGGCCAACTCCAGCAGGCATGGCTCGACCTGGCACACTCCCCGCACCTTGTGGAGCAGGTGCGGGATGGGCTCTTCCTTGCCGTCGAGTTCAAGGGCAAAGTGGGGAACCGGCGCCTCCAGCGTCTGGCCCTAATCTGCCAGGGCGTCGAAGAGGGGCCGGTAAATGGGCCAGCCTTTCGGGACTCAGCATCCGCGCGAAGACAAGGAAGCCTTCACGGTGGAATTCGGCGATTTCTCGCTCGCTCAGCATGGTTGATCACATTGATTTTTGGGTAACGTCGGGGAGTCACCCCCTCCGGCCTTTCCCAAGGCGCGGACTTGCCACCCCGCTCGGTCTGTCTCCCTTCACCCCTTCCCGCGTCCTTCCCTTCCCAGGTACTCCCCTGGCAAATGCCTCCGGGGTCATCTCCCCGCCGCCTTCTCATGTTTTTAGCCCCGCAGCGCGGAAGGCCCGGTCCAGGGTCTGGTAGGTGAGGGTGGCTGCGGCCAGAGGGTCGTAGTTGGGCCGCTTCTGCACCATGATGCTCACCTCGGCGGTGATGTGGCCGGTGTACCCGGCTTTTTTCATCTCGGTCAGATAGTGGACAAAGTTGAAGGGCCCCTCCCCCGGGATGAGGAACTCAAAATTGGGCACCACCCCGCGCTGGTCCTTGACGTGGGTGTGGGAGGCGTGCGGGGCCAGGGCAGCCACCACCGGGGCGGTGGGCAGGCCCATCACCTCGAAGTGGCTGATGTCGAAGTTGAGCTTGAAGTACGGGGAGTTGATCTGCTCCAGCAGCCAGAGGGTTTTTTCGGGCAGGTCGAGGGAGGAGGAGACGTGGGGCTCGACGGCCACCACCACCCCGCGTTTGGCGGCGTACTCGACCAACGCGCCTAGTCTTTCGAGGATCAGCGACCGTTTGGGCTCCCAATCATCTGGCCCGCCGCCCAGGGTGGTGTCCAGGCCGGGCCCCCCCTCGGGGCCGGCCCACTCGGCGCACAGGTCGATGGCCCCGGTCAGACGCCGCCAATTCTCGGCATGCGCCGCCGGGTCCGTTTCGATGAGGGAGCGGTGCCCGGCCACGGCCGGCATCTCCAGCCCGTGCTGGTCGAAGAGCCGGCGGATACGCTTGCGCTCGGCCACGTCAAGGGTATCCAGCTCGGTGGACCAGCCGGGGATGACGGTGGGCTCCACCCCCTCGAAGCCCAAGTTGGCGAGATGGTCGAGGGCGGTGTCGATGGGCAGGGTCGGCATGCCCCAGGTAGAGTAGCCGATCTTCACGGGGCGCTCCTTAGAGGATTTGCTGGTCGATGTTCATGGGCACCATGTCGTGGACCTTGCTGTCCATCAGGGCCGAGGGGGAGAGCATTTCGAGCACCGCCTTCTGGTGCAGTTCGTCGATGTTGTGGCAGCCGGCGGTGGCTAGGGTGGCGCGGAGGATTTGGAGCACCACCGGGAACTTGTCGTAGATGGAGCCCAGGTGCGGCACGTACCCGGTGATGCCCTCCTCGAAGAGCAGGTCCTTGACGTGAGCGTAGCGCCGGAAGTTGCGGGCCCGCATGCTGCCCTCCATCCAGTATTCCTTGACGATCTCGCCGGCGGCGTTGCGGACCAGATTTCCGGCGCTCTCGGTGTAGCGGGCGAAGAAATTGCCCATCATCAGTGCGTCGGCGCCCAGGGCCAGGGCCACGGCCATGTCCGCCGGCCCGCTGATCCCCCCGTCGGCGATCATGGGGATATAGATGCCTTTTTTGCCGGCCAGCTCGTCGCGGGCCTGGGCGATATCCATCAGCGCCGTGCCCTGGCCGCGGCCGGTGGCCTTGATCTCGGAGGTAGTGCAGCCCGAGCCGATGCCCATACCGATCTTGACCGCGTCGGCGCCGGCCTCGGCCAAAAAGCGGAAGCCCTCGGCGGTGACTACGTTGCCGCCCACCACCGGCACCCGGAAATTGGCCTTGACCCAGCGGATCATCTCCTGCTGGAACTGGGTGTGTCCGTCGGAGGCATCCACCACTAGCACGTCCACCTCGCGCTCGACCAGGGTGCGGACCCGCTGCTGGTCCTCGGGGTGGGTGGAGACCGCCGCGCCCACCAGCAGGCGTTTGTGCTGGTCGATGGACTCGTTGGGATGCAGGAGGTGCTTGTCCAGGTCCTTCTTGAAGACCACCGCCTGCAGTACCCCCTCCCTGGAGAGGATGGGCAGGAAGCCGCGGCCGTACTTGATCATCAGTTGATTGGCTTCCTTCAGGTCGTTGAGATCCACCCCGGCCTGCACGTCGGTCTTCATGCGTGAGGCCACCGGGCATTCCTGGTCGCGGCGGGCGTCGAAGTCCTTGTCGGTGAGGATGCCGATCAGCTTGTCGTGGAAGTTGCCGCTCAGGGTCACCGGAAAAGTCGAGTACCCGGTCTGGGCCATGATCTCCATGACCTGGCCGATGCGTTGCTGGGGCGAGAGGGTGAGGATATTGGTCTGGAAGCCGGCCTTGAAGCGCTTGACCCGGTCGATCTTGGCGCTCTGCTCCTCAATGGTCTGGCTGACTGGCAGGATGCCAATGCCGCCCAGTTGGGCCAGGGCGATGGCCATCTCGGTGCCGGTAACGGCCTGCATGGCTGCGCTCAGGAAGGGGGAGTAGAGCTGTAGGTAGCCGTCTCCCTGGCGGCAGAAGCGGGTACACAGCGAGGCCTTGGGGGCCGTGCTGTCGGCAGGGGTGTAACCGGGCAGGAGGCGGAATTCCTTGAGGCTATGCGAGAGGGCAGTGAGTACCTTGGCCATGGCGCGTCTGACCTCGCCGGTAGGAGGGTCTGGGAGAGGCAATCATTAAAAATACGGATCAGGGGGGTATCGTTCAAATCAGGAATGATATTATTATATACGACCCCTCGAATCGGCGAGCGGGCGGCATGCTGGAGGCGTGAACCATGGGCTACCAACTGAGGAACAGCGCGGATTCGGATACCGAGCAGGTGCTCAGTTTTCTGGCGGGGTGCCTGGCCGGCCTGGCCATCGGCGGGGCCCTGGGGCTGCTGCTGGCCCCGCACCGGGGCGACATCACCCGGCGAAAGCTCAGCCGGCGGGCCGGCGAGACCAGGGACCAGGCGATCCAGGCGGTGGAGGAACTGATGGAAAGGCGAGAGAAAGGAAAGCGCGATGGCGACGAAGCAGCAAATAGCTGAGATGCTCCGGGGCCGCCTGGCCGACGTGGCCGAGCGGGGCCGGGTGCTGGGCCAGGCCCTGGGGGTGCGGGCCGATATGGCCGCCACCCGCCGGCGGCTGCGGGCTGCCCTGGCCGACCTGGGCGAGGAGGTTCACACCCGGCTGCGCGCCGGGCAGGAGCAGGGGTTGGCCGCAGACGAGAAGATCAGGGCCATGCAGGACCAAGTGGACGGGCTCAAGGCCGAACTGAGGCTCCAGGAGATGGAGTTGCGCCGGATCATGCAGGAGGGCATCCGGCGCGGCGAAAGACCTGAGGAGGGGGTGGGGGCCGGCCCGCTCCGGCCCGAAGTCGGCGGGGAGGGCTGAGACCATGACCCGTTTTCTGCTGGGGGTGGTCGTGGGGTTGGTGGCCGGGCTGCTGATCTTCAGCACCCTGATGGACTGCTGGGAGGAGCGGGGCTGAGGCTGAAAGCAGCCGGCGCTACTTCCCTCGTACTACTGGAGCAGCACCGCGCCCATGAGGGAGAGCCAACTGGCCAGGACCATCCCGAGGGTCCAGCGCAGGTGGGTGTCGGTCTTTGCTTCCAGCCGGCTGAATCTGGTATCGGTTCTTGTTTCCAGCCGGGTAATCTGAATATCGATCTTGGCATCGACCCGGTGGTAGGCATCGCCCACCTTGGTGTCGATCTTGAGATCCAGCTTGTCTATCTTGGCATCGAGTCGGCCAGCTATGGTGTCGATCCTGGTGTCCAGCCGCTGGAAGCCACTGGTTACTCCCATATGTAGGGCACGCACGTCCTCCTCGATCAGCGCGAGCCGGCGGGCGATCTGGTGCAGGACGTCGCGGGTGGTCAGTTCCGGGGTGCTAGTCATGGCGGCAAAGCTAGGCAGATAGCGGGCCAAAGCGAAACAGCCTGAGCATCAGCAGCCCGCACGGGCTGTGGTGTCACGGTTACTTCACAGCGTTGTCCCCTTCGCTTTCCAGTCTCACGGATCGCAGCCTACCCTCTGCGCCAATTCAGCACCTATCCTACTACAAATAGCTGGGTACGGATTCTTTCAGGAGGACCTCATGCATGCGGTCGAACTAACTTCTGGCCACTCCATGCCCTTGATGGGCCTGGGCACCTGGGACCTGAAGGGACCTCACTGCACCGAGGTGGTCGGGCTGGCCCTGGACTTGGGATACCGGCAAATCGATACGGCCCACATGTACCAGAATCAAGAGGCCATCGGTAAAGCCCTCGCCCAAAGCGGCGTGGACCGGCGGGAGATCTTCCTCACCACCAAGATTTGGAAGGACGCGCTGCGACACGAGCAGGTGCTGCGGCAGTTCCAGGAATGCCTGGAATTGCTGGGGACACCCTACGTGGACCTGCTGCTCATTCACTGGCCTGACGCGGAGGTGCCCCTGGAGGAGACCCTGGGCAGTTTCAATGCCCTCTGCGATCAGGGAAAGGTGAGGAGCATCGGGGTCAGCAACTTCTCCTCTGCTCAGGTGGACCAGGCCCAGGCGGTCTCCCGGGCGCCGGTGTGCGTCAACCAGGTGCTCTACCACGTGGGTCACAACCAGGAGGAATTGCGAAGGCACCACCAAGACCAAAAGGTGGTGACCACTGCCTACTGCCCGCTGGCGCGGGGTAAGACAGCCACCGACCAGATGCTGCGGCAGATCGGCCAGCGACACGGCAAATCCGCAGCCCAGGTAGCCCTTCGGTGGCTGGTGCAAAAGGCGGTAGTCGTCATCCCCAAGGCCAGCTCAAAGGAGCACTTGAGCGCGAATCAGGAGATTTTTGACTGGGAACTGACCTCCCAGGAGATGGCGCAACTCGACCGCACCTAGGAAGAGAGGTTTCGCGTAGAGCCGGCTTGTCATTCATCGAATCCCAACCTGAAAAGCAGGGCCTGGCGCACCGCGGCCATCTTTCTTGAGGACGGATATGTGCCCAAGAAACTGGACTGTCTCGAGCGCAAGGCGCAACTTCCGTTTACCCCTCTCCGCCCATCCCATAGTTCAACTGGTAGAGCCGGCTGTAGATTCCACCCAGCTTGATCAGGTCCTCGTGTTTTCCCCGCTCGCGCACCTGGCCGTGGTGAAGGACCAGGATCTGGTCGGCGTGGCGGATGGTGGAGAGGCGGTGGGCGATGACGATGGAGGTGCGGTCCTGCATCAGCACACCGATGGCCTCCTGGATGAGCTGCTCGGTCTCGGTGTCGATGTTGGAGGTGGCCTCGTCGAGCACCAGGATCTGCGGGTCAAAGGCCAGGGCCCGGGCAAAGGAGAGCAACTGACGCTCGCCCGATGAAAGGGTGGAGCCGCCCTCGGCCACGGGCTGGGCAAACCCTCCGGGCAGGCGGCGGATGAAGCGCTCGGCGTTGACGTGGCGGGCGGCCTCCTCCACCCGCTGGTCCGCGATGTCCAGGTTCCCCAGCCGGATATTTCCCCGGATATCCCCCGAGAACAGGAACACATCCTGCTGCACGATGCCGATGCGCCGGCGCAGGTCCTCCACGTGCCATTCCCGCACCTCCTTCCCATCCACCCGGATCTCCCCCTCCTGAATGTCGTAGAAGCGGCAGAGCAGGTTGACGATGGTGGTCTTGCCTGAGCCGGTGGCCCCCACCAGGGCCAGGCTGTGCCCGGCCTCCAGGCGGAAGGAAACGTCCTTGAGCACATAGTCCGGGGCCTCGGGGTTGTACTTGAAGCTGACGCGATCGAACTCGATGACGCCGCCCTGCGCCGCGCCATCGCGCTGCGGCGGGCCGCCCTGGGACTCGGTGGGGGTGTCGAGCAGGGTGAAGATCCGCTCCGAGGAGGCCATCGCCCCCAGGAGCAGGGTGTAGCGGTCGTTGATGTCCATGATGGGGCGGAAGAAGCGGCGCACGTACTGCAAGAAGGCCACCAGTACGCCTAACTCGATGCGCTGGCCGAATACCGCATCGGCACCCCACCAGAGGACCAGCCCCCCCCCCAAGGTGCCGATCAATTCGCTGAAAGGGAAGAAGATGGCGTAGTAACGGATCTCCCGCTCCTCGGCGCGGCGGTAGGGCAGATGCTCGCGGTCGAAATCCTGCTGGTTGCGCTCCTGGCGGTTGAAGAGCTGCACCACCTCCATGCCGGCGATGTTTTCCTGGAGGTAGGCGTTGAGCCGGGCCAGCCGGAAACGCAGCTCGCGGTAGGCCCGCATGGCCCGGTCCTGGGTGTAGAAGGTCAGAGCGCAGAGGGCAGGGATCACCGCGCAGGAGACCAGGGTCAGTTCCCAGTCCATCTGCGCCATGAAGAAGACAATTGCCACCAGGGTGAAAAGGTCGAGGAAGACCGAGACCACCCCGTCGGTGAAGAACTCGTTGAGGGCCTCGACGTCGTTGGTGGTGCGGGTCATGATCCGGCCCACCGGGGTGCGGTCGAAGTAGCGCATGGGCAGGTGTTGCAAATGCACGAAGATCTGCCGCCGCAGATCGCGCATGGCGTACTGGCCGGTCAGTTCCGTAACCATGGTCTGCCCGTACTGGGCCAGGTACTGGAGGGCGAGGCTGCCGAAGAAGAGCAGGATGATCCATCTGAGGCCCTCCAGATCCCCCTTAAGGACGTGCTCGTCCACGGCGATCTGGGTGAGGCTGGGGCCCAGTTGTCCGGAGATGGCCGAAACGAGGATGAGGGCCAGGGCCGCGGCCACCCGGCCCTTGTACGGGCGCAGGTACACCAGCAGGCGCAGGAGCAAGCGCTTGTCGAAGGGCCGTTCCTGGACCTCCTCCTCCTGCTGGATGTTTTCGCTCACAGGGTTTCCAGCTCGGCGGCCAGTTGCTGCCGGCGGTGGAGGTCGGCATAGAGCCCGCCTCGAGCCACCAACTCCTCGTGGCGCCCCTGCTCGGTGATGCGGCCCTCGTCCAGCACGATGATGTGGTCGGCGTCGCGCAGGGTGGAGATGCGGTGGGCGATGAGCAGGGTGGTGCGGCCCTTCATCACCTGGCGCAGATGACCCAGGATGGCCTCCTCGGTGTGGGTGTCCACCGCGGAGAGGGCGTCGTCGAGGATGAGGATCCTCGGTTGCAGGATCAGGGCCCGGCCCAGGGTGGCCCGCTGCTTCTGGCCGCCAGAGAGGGTGACACCCCGCTCGCCGATGAGAGTGCCAAAGCCCTCTGGAAAAGCCTCCACGTCCTGCCGCAACTGGGCCTGCTCCGCGGCCCACCGCACCTGCTCCTCGCCGGCACGGGGCGCCCCGTAGCCCAGGTTGGCGGCGATGGTGTCGGAGAAGAGGAAGGGGCTCTGGGAGACGTAGCCGATGGACTGGCGCAACGCTTCGAGGGGCCAGTTTTCGACCGGAGTGCCGTCGATGAGCAGTTGGCCGGGGCCGGCCTCGATCAGGCGCGGGATGAGCCGGGCCAGGGTGGTCTTGCCCGCCCCCACCCGCCCCACCACCCCGAGGGTGGAGCCGGCGGGAATCTCCAAACTGATGTCCCGCAGCACCGGGCTGTCCCCGTACGCAAAGCTCAGGTTGCGGAAGCTGACCCGACCCTCCACTTCCTTCTCCTTGAGCAGCAGGGCCGGGGCGCGGTCGCGGATCTCGGGCTCCACCTCCATGATCTCGTTGATGCGGCGCATGGCGACCAGGGAGCGCTGGAAGCGGTCGATGACCCAGCCGATGAAGGAGAGGGGCCGGATCAGCATGGTCAGGTACCCGTTGAAGGCCACGAAATCGCCGATGGACAGGGTGCCGGCGATAACCTGCCTCCCCCCGAACCATAGGATCAGACCCAGCCCCACCGAGGAGATCACCGCGGACATGGGGTGGTACACAGCGTGGGTGCGGGTCAGCAGGTAGTTTTTTTGCAGGTACTCGTGGTTGAGTTCGTCGAAGGCGGCCAGTTGCGCGGGGCCCTGGGCGTAGGCCTTGACGATGCGGATGCCGGCGACGTTTTCCTGGATAAAGGTGCTGATGTGACCAAAGAAGTCCTGGATGGTGCGGAAGCGGTTGTGGACCAGGGAGGCCATGCGGATGATCAGCAGGGCAAAGACCGGCATGGGCACCAACACCACCAGGGCCAGTTGCCAGTCGATGGAGAGCATCATGGCGACGCTGAAGAAGAAGATGGTCAGGGCCTCGGCCAGGGAGCGCAGCCCGTAGGTGAAGAAGATGCGCACCGCATTGAGGTCGTTGGTGGCGCGGGACATCAGGTCCCCGGTGCTCTGCTGCTGATAGAAGGAGAGGGGCAGTTTGAGCAGGTGGGCGAAGTACTCCTTGCGGATATCGTACTCGATGCCGACCGAGGCTCCGCCGGTGAGCCGGCGCATGAAGTGGTTGCAGAAGGCCACCCCCAGGGCCAGGCCGGCGATCTGCAGCACATAGCCGTGGATCAGGCCCAGGCGCTCCAGAGGCTGCGGGGCCAGCGGGTCGACGGCGGCGACGGCCTCGCCGGTCAGCAGCGGGATCAGGGCGGCGGCGGCCTGAGCCAGCAGGATCATCAGCAGGCCGGCCAGCAGGTGTCGGCGATAGGGGCGTATATAGACAGTGAAAGGCCCGAACATCGGCGACTAGAAAACCCCCATGTCCTGGTTGGACGGGTGTTCCTTCCAGGTCCTGTAGGTGGCGAAAAACTCCAGCAAATCGCCCAGGATGCCCTGGTAGAGGACCTTGCCCTTCTCGGGGCTGGCCAAATGGGGCCGATTGGCCGCCCCGGTGGCGAGGAAGGCGGTGAAGGGGGTGGAGAGGCTGATGGTCTGGATGGACATGTCCACGTCGTAATAGGCGGTCTTGAAGGGGGTGGGCACGGCCTTGACCCGGTCCGGATGGCACAGCTCGGGGAAGAGATGCAGGCCCAGGGAGTACTCCCATTCGTCGGCATGGGTGAGCATGGGGCTCTCGAACTTGATCCCCTCGATGCCGGCGGTGCCGGCCTTCTTGATGGTGGGCTGGCCCAGGGTCCAGTAGCTGGCGAAGCCCACCCACAGGTCGCGGCGCTCGTGGCCGCGGCTGTACAGCTCGACCAGGGCCTGGTTGGCCGGCACCTGGTTGCCGCCGTGGCCGTTGAGCAGGAAGATCTTGCGGAAACCGTGTTTGATCAGGGTTTCCAGGGCGCGAACCAGGACGCGGGTGTAGAGTTCGGGATTGAAGGTGACGGTGCCGGCGAAATTGAGGTGGTGGTCGGACATGCCGGCCCACAGGGTGGGCAGGAGCAGTACCTGGTCGCCAAGCTGTTTTTCGACGGCTTCGGCGAAGGCGGTGACGATGAGGGTGTCGGTGAGGATGGGCATGTGGGGGCCGTGCTGCTCGCAGGAACCCAAGGGGAGGAGGACGACCTTGTCCTTGTCGATCTGTTTGATGTCGGGCCAGGCCAAATGTCCGTAATGCATGGCAGTGTGACTCCGGAGTCGGCAGGAGGGGTGTGGATCGAGGGTGTCAGAAGAGAATAGGGGCAGGGATGAACATGGTCAAGAAAAGAGACTCGCAGCGTGGCGTCGGGGAGCGACCCGCTCCGGTCTCTCTCAAGGCGGGCCGTGCCCCCTCGCTCGCTATCCCTCCGCTCCCTCGCCGCCCCACCACGCGGTCTTCCCTACCCTACCGCTCCCCGAGAGAGACCTCCGGGGTCATCTCCCCGCCGCGGTGTTAGCCCAGCTCGGGAAAGGTCTGCAGGAGGAGGGGATGGAGGGTGCGCAGGGCGCGGGCGCGGTGGCTGAGCTGGTTTTTGGTTTGGGAGGGAAGTTGGGCCATGGTCTGGTTGTGCTCAGGGACGAAGAAGAGGGGATCGTAGCCAAAGCCGCCCTCCCCCGCCGGGGCGGCGGCGATGAAGCCCTCGCAGATCCCCTCGGCCCGGCAGTGGCGGCCATCGGGGGCCCAGGCCATCAGGCAGCAGCGGAAACGCGCGGTGCGCTGGGCGGGGTCGGGAAAGAGCAACAGGTTTTGTAACAGGAGCCGGCAGCGGCCCGCATCGTCCGGGCCGGGCCCCCCGTACCGGGCCGAGAGCACGCCTGGCGCGCCATCGAGGGCATCGACCTCCAGACCCGAATCATCGGCCAGGGCGATCAGCCCGGTGGCCTGGGAGAAGGCCCGGGCCTTGAGTAGGGCGTTGTCGGCAAAGGTGTGGCCTGTTTCTTCCACCACCAGGTCAGAGGCCAGGTCCACGGCCGAAACCAGTTCGAGAGGGTCCAGCAATTGCCGGAACTCGCGCAGTTTTCCGGCGTTGTGGGTGGCTACCAGCAGAGGCATGCGGGCAGAGGCTACTTGGCCTTAGCGAGTTCTTCGAGCTGGTGGGCGCAATAGTCTTTGAAGAGAGGATCATCAAGGGCTTTTTGGTACCAGAGGCGGGCCTGATCTTTTTGGCCCAGCTTGAGGTAACTATCGGCTATCGTCGCTTCAGCTGCCTTTCCCGGTGGACGGTTATCTTTTTTGTACTGTACAGCACTCTGTGCTGTACTCAGCGCATTGCGATAGTCCCCCAGGGCATAGTAAGCTTCGGCCAGGCGGAAGTGGGCCTCGGGGTCCTTGCCGTCTAGGGCGATGGCTTGGCGAAGAGGGGCGATGGCGTCCTGTTGCCGGCCTAGCCGATTGAGGGTTACCCCCATCAGCAAGTGGCCTTCCTCGTATTTTGGATCGAGCACTACGGCCCGAGTTAAGGTTTTTAAGGCTTCGTCCAAACTTTGGTTGTCCATCTGAGATCGGGCTACCCCCCCCCAGGCGTCCGTCAGGGTCGAGTCGAGGGCAATTGCTTTCTTGTACGCCTCGATTGCCAGGCTGTAGCTACGGTTTTGCCTGTAGAGATCGCCAATGGCCTTGTGTGCTTGGGCGTAAGAAGGGTTGATTTGGAGCTCCTGCATATATGCTTTCCGGGCCTCTTCAAGAGCGCCAAACCTGAAATGGCTGAGCCCTTTAACATAGTACACTTCTGGTTTAGCTGGTTCAAGTTCCAGAGCTTTATCACACATGGTAACAGCTTCTTGATACTTGCGTTGCCCATAAAGCTTACGAGCAAACTTATCGTAAACAACGGATAGCTCTTTGGATGGATTGCCTTTGACCTGCGAAGATAAGGGCAGGTTTTTTGCGGTTTCGTACGCTTTAATTGCTTTGTCGTATTCGTTGAGGGCTCTGTATACCTTGCCCAAGGCGTAGAAAGCATCACCATAGGTAGGGGCGGCGGCTACGGCTTGCTCGAATTCAGCAGCGGCATTACGAAAATTTTGAGCCTGTAGCAGCTTGTATCCTGCTTGATAGTGGACAATAGCTACAGAATCAAAAACAGTTGAAGATGGTTCGGCGGCCTCCTGGGCCTGGGCGCGAAGCGCCGGCAGGAGCAGCAGTGAGCAGAGCCAGAAAAGTCGGATCAAGACAGGCCTCCTCAACTCGGCAAATTTGGTATTAATATATATTGAAGAGGCTGATTATCAATGTAGATATGTTGTCACAACCAGGGGTTGCCCATACTCTTTGGCCATGTTCGACGCACTCCTGCGCCCCCTCCTGACCCTGCTGGGCGCGGTGCAAACCGCCTTTCAGGACACCTATACCGGGCGGATCGCCGCGGTGTGCTGGGATCTGCTGGCGCAGATGTGGTACTTTGTGCTGATCGGGGCGGCCCTGAGCACCCTAGCCTGGCGCTTTCTGCCCAGGGGCGAGGTGGGCCGGGTCCTGTCCCGGCGCGGGTCCATCGCCGCCGCCGCCTTCCTGGCCCTGGTCTCACCCCTGTGTACCTTTGCCGCCATTCCGGTGGTGGGCAGTCTGCTGGCGGTCGGCGCCTCTGCCGCTCCCTTGATCGCCTTTCTGGTGGCCTCTCCCCTGATGAATCCCTCCCTGCTGGTGTACACCGCCGGGGCCCTGGGCTGGGAGATGGCCCTGGCCCGGGTGCTCACCGCCTTCAGTCTAGGGGCAGCGGCAGGGTTGTGCGCCCAGGGGGCTGTGCGGCGAGGGCTGCTCGATTTCTCCGGGGTAGCCTTGGATCTGGCGCCAGGGGCACGGATCGTTGGTGCCGGCCTGGGCGCTGAGCTCCGGCTGCTGGCTCGCCGCCTGGGCGTGGACCTGGCCTTCATCGGCAAGTACTTCGCCCTGGGCATCTTCGTCGCCGCCCTCACCAAGACCTTCCTCTCGGCCGACCTGGTCCGCCAGTGGCTGGGTCCGGGGAGCTATTGGGGGGTGCCCCTGGCCGTGGGCATGGGCGTGCCCCTCTACGCCTGCGGCGGCGGCACCATCCCCATCGTCCAGATGATGATGAACATGGGCATGAGTCCGGGGGCGGCTTTGGCCTTCTTCATCGCCGGCCCGGCCACCAAGTTCCAGACCCTGGCGGTGCTGGGGGCGGTGTTCGGCCGGCGGCTGTTGGTCTATTATCTGGCGGTGGTCCTGGCTGGCGCCCTGTTCTGGGGGTACGTGTATCCATTCGGCGGCGAGGTGATGGTGGTGAGGTCGAATTTCCAGTATGACGAGATGAGCGAATGACCCAGGGCTGGTGTTGGGCGGTTCTGCTGCTGCTGAGCCAGAGCAGCGGGGCTCAGGAGTCTTTCCCCTACGCCCTGCAGTGGAAACACTTCACCCGCACCCCGGCGACCGCCCTGGCCTGGAGGGACTCGCTGGTGTTTGCGGGCAATGGCGAGGGCCAGGTGGTGGCGCTGCGTCAGCAGGACGGGGCGCCGGTCTGGCAGCGGGGCGGGTACGGCCCGCTGCGCCATTCCCTGGCCCTGGCCGCCGGGCAGGTGCTGGTGGCCGATGCCTGGGGCCGGGTGGAGGTGCTCGAAGCCAGCGCCGGGGCGCCTATCTGGAGCGCCCAACGCCAGGGCTGGGGCGAGGCAGGGGTGGTGGTGGAGGGCAGCCGCTGCCTGCTGGGCAGCGCCGACGGCTGGATCTACGCCCTGTCCGGGGTGGAGGGGAGCGAGGAATGGCGGCTCCACACCGGGGACTCCCAGCCCTCCAGGCCTTGGGTCAGCGGAGGAATGGTCTATACCGCGGCCCGGCCGGGACAGTTGTTGCAGGTGGACCTGGCCAGCGGCGTGCGGTTGAACCAGGTCGAGACCCGCTCCCCGGTGGTGGCCGGGCCGGTGGGCGATGGTGACCGGCTGGTGGTGGGCGGCGCGGACGGGTACCTGCGGGCCTTCCGCCGGAAGGATCTGGCCCTGGATTGGGAGGAGCGCCTGGGTGCCCCGCTGCAGGCCGAGCCGCTCTACAGCGCAGGCCGGCTGGTCTGCCTGGCCGGCAATGGCTGGGTCTACGGCCTGGACCCCGGCGGCGGGGTGAAGTGGAGGTTCCCGCTGGAGGCCAAGGGCTCCGGCCCCCTGGCCCTGGGCCCGGGCGGCGAGGTGCTGGTGGCCACGGAGGACGGGGAGATCCTGGCCCTCGAAGCCCGCAGCGGGCGACTCCTTTGGCGGCAGCAGGTGCTGGGCAGAGGGGGGCTGTATCTGTGCGCCGCCGGCCCCTGGCTCTATGCAGGAGGAGCGGACGGGTACCTGTACGCCTTCTGTGCCCAGCCTTCCCCATCCCCCAGGGAAGCCGAGTGGGAGGACTGGCAGGAGCTGCGGGAGCGGGGGGGCAAGACCGGATACAAACACCAGGTGCTGCGGCGGGATCTCTTCCAGGAGACCGAGGGCTGGCACTACCTGGAGGAGGAGGTCACCTGGGGCGGGAGCCTGGTGCGCCGGCTCTTCGAGCTGTGGACCGACCCGGCGTACCGGCCCCTCGCCTTTGTCGAGGAACGCGGCGAGATGGGGCAGGTCGTCGCGGTGGTGGGGGCCTGGGAGGGGGACCAGGTGCGCCTGGAGCAGCGCCTGGACGGGCGGGTGGTGCAGCGGCAGGTAAGCACCGACACCGGGGCGGTGCTGGCCGAGGTGGCCCTGCTCAAGCTGGCTGCCGAGGGCCGGGCCCAGGCCGGGCGACGGGATTCGCTGCGCGTCTTCAACCCCAACTCCGAGACTACCGGCACCCTCTTCGTGGAGTTTGAGCCGGGCGAAGGTGAGGCGGCGTTGGTGGCCCGCCTGGGATCGGCCCCCGGCGATGCCGATGTACTTTGCTGGCTCGATGCCCAGGGCCGGCAGGTGCAGCGCCAGGCCCCTCTGATCGGGGTCGAGGAGGGGAGGGTGAGGGCGGGCCGCGCCCTCTCCTGGGGCATCCCTGGGCCCGACAAGCTGGTCTTACTCGACTACCCGCTGCCGGCCCCGGCCAAGGTCGAGCGCCTGGTCCTGCGGCTGCCCTCCCACCTGTTGGGATCCCTGGTGCATCAGGACGAGCGCCAGCAGGTGGTGGAGGGTCTGGATGGGGTGGTGCGCCTGGCCATCCAGCGGCCCGAGGATCGCCGCGGCGAAGCGGCCCGGCTGCCCCTGGTGGTTCCGCCCGGCCTGGAGCCCTATCTCCAGCCTTCGCTCTACGTGCAGTCCGACGATCCGCGCATCCTTGAACTGGCCGCCCAGTTGCGGGGCCGGGAAAACAACGCCTGGCAGGTGGCCCTGCGCCTGCAGCGCTGGGTCCACGACCGGATGCGCCCGGTGGAGACGGCAGTGCGCTTCAAGTCCACCGCCGAGATCCTGGAAGAGATGGAAGGCACCTGTAGCGAGTACACCGTGCTCTTCCTCTCCCTGTGCCGGGCCGTCGGCATCCCGGCCCGGGCCTGCGCCGGCCTGGTGGCCTCGCCTTCGGGGATGCTGATCCCCCACCTGTGGGCCGAGGTGTACGTGGGGTTCTGGGCCAGCGTGGACCCGTCCTGGGACCAGTTCGAGGTGGACGCGGCCCATATCCAGTTGTCCGCCGGCGATCTGGCGCCCCAGACCCTGGGCCGCCTCAACGGGCCCGTGGGCCTTTTCCTGGCCCTGGGCGACACTCTCAGGGTGGAGGAGTACTTTGCCGAGAACACCCGCTTTGTGGGCGAGGCCGAGGGGCTTTTTTCGCAGGCGGTGCAGGCCGAACGCGGCGCTGAGGACACCCTGGCTCAGGCGCTGTACCAGCAGCTCGCCCGCCTGCCCTGGAACCACCACACGGCCGAGGCGTACCTGCGCCAGGGGCGTTTCCAGTTGCAGCAGGGGCAGCTAGACGCCGCGGCCCTGTCCTTTGCCCAACTGCTAGGCCAGGGGGAAGGACCCGAGGCCCAGGGGCTCTTCTACCTGGCGCGGGTGGCCGAGCAGCAGGGAGACACCAAAGGGGCAGCGGAGCAACTGAAACAACTGCTGGCCAAACACCCGGACCACGACCTGGCCGACGAAGCCCTTGGCCGGTTGGCCGAACTGGCGGACAAGGCCGGCGGCTGCGCCCAGGCCCTGCCCTATTACCAGCGCCTGAGCGAGGAGTACAGCCAGTCGGGCTGGGCTCTGGTGGCCCGCTCGGCCATCGCGCGCTGCCACCAACAGGAGAGGGGAAAAATGGACGAGGGTCAATGAGGAGCGTTATCTTTAGAGACTTTCCCTGCCATGGACCCTCTTTCGCAGAAATGACGCCATGAACACCCTGAAGATCGCCTTGCCCTCCGGTAGCCTGCAGGAGGCCACCTTCAAACTCTTCGCCAGGGCCGGGTACAACCTGCGCCTGCCCTCTCGCTCGTACGTGCCCGAGATCGACGACCCCGAACTGGAGGGCCTGATGTTCCGAGCCCAGGAAATCCCCCAGTACGTGGAGCGCGGGGTGGCGGACGTGGGTTTGAGCGGCAAGGATTGTATTCTGGAGAGCAGTGCTCAGGTAGTGGAAGTGGCCGAGTTGGTCTACAGCAAGACCAGCTCGCGGCCCTACAGCTGGGTGATCGCCGTGCCCGAGGACTCGCCCATCAAAAAGGTCGAGGACCTCCAGGGCAAACGCATCGCCACGGAACTGCCGGGCGCCACACGCCGTTTCCTGGCAGAGCGTGGCGTCGAAGCCCAGATCGATTTTTCCTGGGGCGCTACCGAGGTCAAGGCCAATATCCCCGGCATAGCGGACGCCATCGTCGATGGCACCGAGACCGGCTCCTCGCTGCGCGCCAACCGCCTGCGCATCCTTGAGACCATGTTCGAGTCCACCACCCGCTTCATCGCCAACCAGGCGGCCTGGGCAGATCCTTGGAAACGGGAGAAGGCCGAGAATCTGCTGCTCCTGCTCAAGGGGGCGCTGGAGGCCGAGGCCAAGGTGGGGCTCAAGATGAACGTACCGCGCAGCAAGCTCGACGCGGTGCTGGCTCAACTGCCGGCCCTGCACACCCCCACGGTCTCGGGCCAGTCGGACCCCGAGTGGGTGGCCCTGGAGATCATCACCGACGAGAAGGTAGTGCGCGACCTGATCCCCCAGCTCAAGCGCAGCGGCGCCGAGGGCATTATCGAGTACCCCCTCAACAAGGTGGTGTACTGAGTGATTGAGATCCTCTACTACCCGGCCGACCCGCTGCCGGCCAAGCTCCGGGCCATCCTCGGCCGGCAGCAGCGCATCCCCTCCCAGGTGGAGGAGACCGTGCGCCAGGTACTGGAGGCGGTGCGGCGACGCGGCGACGAGGCCCTGGCCGAGTACACGGAGAAATTCGACCGGGTGAAACTGCAGCCGGAACAGTTCCGCGTGCCGGCAGCGACGCTGGAGCAGGCGCTGGAACAGTTGGACCCCGAACTCAGGCGAGCCATCGAGGCGGCGGCGGCCAATATCCGCGCCTTCCACCAGCGGCAGCGGGTCAACTCGTGGTTCATGGAGGATGGGGACGGGGTGATCCTCGGCAAGAAGGTGCTGCCCATCGAGCGGGTGGGTATCTGCGTGCCCGGCGGCCAGGCCCCGCTCTTCTCCAGTCTGCTGATGGCGGCCATCCCCGCGCAGGTGGCGGGGGTGCCGGAGTTGTGCGTGGTCTCCCCGCCCCAGGCAGACGGCCTGCCCCACCCCACCATCCTGGCTGCGGCGCAGTTGCTGGGCCTGAGCGAGGTGTACGGTCTGGGCGGGGCACAGGCAGTGGGCGCGATGGCCTTTGGCACCGCCACCGTCAAAAAGGTGGACAAGATCGTCGGGCCGGGTAGCCTGTACACCGTGGCGGCCAAGCAGCAGGTGTACGGGGTGGTGGGCATCGAGATGATTCCCGGCCCCTCGGAACTGGTGGTGTTGGCAGACGCCGAGGCGAACCCGGGCTATGCGGCCGCGGACCTGCTCTCCCAGGCCGAGCACGGCACCGGCTTCGAGGCCGTGGTCTGTATCACCCCCTCGGCGGCCCAGGCGGCGCAGGTGCAACAGGCCGTGGAGCAGCAGTTGGCCCGCCTGCCCAGGGCCGAGGCCGCAGCCCGGGCTCTGGAGAATTTTGGAGCCCTGGTGGTGGTGCCGGACCTGGAAACCGGCGTCGAGCTGCTCAACCGCCTGGCCCCCGAGCACGCCGAATTGCTGGTGAGGGACCCCTGGAGCTGGGTGGACCAGATAAAAAACGCCGGCGCCCTCTTCCTGGGGCCGGCGGCCACCGAGCCGGTGGGCGACTACTTCGCCGGCACCAATCATGTGCTGCCCACCAACGGGGCGGCCCGCTTCTCCTCTTCGTTGGGGGTGGGGGATTTTACCAAGACCACCAGCATCGTGGCCTACACCGCCAAGAGGTTGGACCGGGTTGGAGACCAGATCGTCCGCCTTGCCGAGGCCGAGGGGTTTGAGGCCCACGCCGAGGCCCTGCGCCTCCGCCTGCAAGACTACAGGAGCCAGCCATGAGCCAGCGCACCGGGCGCGTGCAGCGCCACACCTCCGAGACTCAGATCGAGGTAGAGTTGAACATAGATGGGAGCGGGCAGCTCCAGATCGACACCGGCATCGGCTTCTTCGACCACATGCTCACCGCCTTTGCCCGCCACGGCCTGTTCGATCTCAAGCTCAAATGCCGGGGGGATCTACAGGTGGATGCCCACCACACCGTGGAGGATGTGGGGATCTGCCTGGGCCAGGCCCTGGGCCAGGCCCTGGGCGACAAGGCCGGCATCTATCGCTTCGGCCACAGCTACGTGCCCATGGACGAGGCCCTGGCCCGGGCGGTGATCGACCTGTCGGGCCGGCCCTACCTGGTGTTCCAGGCCGCCTTCAGCGGCTTGCAGGTGGGCGGACTGCCGGTGGGATTGGTGCGGGAGTTCATGCGCGCCTTTGCCGACCAGGCCCGCATGAACCTGCACCTGGACCTCCTGCGCGGCAGCGACGACCACCATGGCATCGAGGCCCTCTTCAAGTCCTGCGGCCGGGCCCTGGCCCAGGCCGTGGCCCTGCGGCCCGGCGAGCAGGGAATTCCCTCGACCAAGGGGGTGTTGTAGGGTATCGAGTGGTGAGCGCGTGGGATTCAATCTAGAAAAAAGCGGAGGTAGGAGCAGGATGGACCTAACGCTGGAGCTAAACGATCAGGAGGCCCTCAGACTCCAAGCCCAGGCTGCGGAATTGGGGGTGACTCCTGAACAACTGGCGCGCAGTGTGCTCATGGATCTGCTCGTTGAGTCCGAGGAAGAGTTCAGGGCCGCCGCCGAGCGAGTAATATCTCATAACCACGAGCTTTACAAGCGGCTCAGCTAGTGAGGTTTCTGAGGCTCAGTGAAGTATTCTACCTCCACCGCCGCATCGTCGAGGAGACCGGTGGTTCTGGTGGGTTGCGAGATCTGGGCGCCCTTGAGTCTACCCTGGCTCAGCCGAGAATGACCTCTGGCGGAGAAGATCTCTACCCTGGACAAAAGGCTCTTTGAGGTGTTGCTGCCAATCCCCAGGGATGCGGACTTGGCGGCTCGCATAGCAAAGGAAACCCGAAACGTGATCGACACACGGACCAAATTGCGCGATCGCACAAAGGAAATCGCGCTTAAGGTCGAGGGGCGAGATGCACCTATAGCTGACGAAATCGAAGTGCTTGAAACTTTATAGCGGATGGAGGCATGAAACCGAAAAAAGTCCACGTAGTCAGGAAAGCCACCGCGAGCGAAATACGCAGCTCGGTCGGCGTGAATTCGGCGCATAACCGCTCGGCGTCTTGAGCGATCAGAGGAGCGAGGGGCAAGATAGCGGCGAGGGGACATTTTTCGGCGGCGGGCAAGGGCTCTGCATCAATACTGGAGACCTTTCCAAAGGCATACAGAGCGGATATCGAGCGCGCGGTGCAGATCCTGAGAGAAGGAGGATGCCAGGAGGTCCATGTATTCGGCTCTGTTGCTGAAGGCCGGATTCGCAAGGGTTCGGACCTTAATCTGGCGGTCCGCGGTTGTCCACCGAGAAACTTCTTTCCCCTGCTGGGCAGGTCGAAAGAGGTGAGAGTCAAGATAGCTAAAGGGCAGTGACATACGAAGGAGTTGCGCGATGAGCACCCTGAAAGCCTATAAGGAAGTCGTTGAGTTTATCGCGGCTGGAACGAGCCCGAGCGGGGTGATCAGCTTTCACCCATCTGAAGGGGTGAAAGACCGTGTGGCAGAGTTGGTTGCCAGAGAGAAAAACAGTAGCCTTTCACCTGAAGAAAAGTCGGAGCTAGAGCACTATCTGCAATTGGAACATCTCATGAGGTTGGCCAAGGCAGGCGCTCGCCTGCACCTTGCCAATGCCTAGCTATATCAGCGAAGGACTTCGAAGTCTGATCGCAAGTCGTGCGGAATACCTCTGTGAATACTGCTCGCAAGTCGTGCGGAATACCTCTGTGAATACTGCTTGATACACGAAGAGGCCACCTTCTTTGGTTGCGAGGTCGATCACATTATCAGTGTGAAGCACGGCGGGTCAACAGAGGCGGACAACTTGGCGTATGCCTGTATGTTCTGCAATCGCCAGAAGGGCAGTGATGTAGGCTCGGTCTTGATTGGGACTGGCGGATTCTGCCGATTCTTTAATCCGCGCATAGACCGATGGGGAATGCACTTCAGACTGGAAGGGGTGGTTATCCAACCGCAAACCAATGTTGGGGAGGTCACTGCGCGTATTTTGGGGTTCAACCACAGTGACCGCCTTCTGGAGCGGCGGACCTTGATCGGGGTGGGGAAATACCCATCTACCGGAGCACTGGCGCGCATGTAGGTGGAAAGGCTCAGATTGGTTCTACCCACGGAACTGTATCACTCTTCAGGCAACCCGGTACAACAAATACCCCCGTGAAGATCTGCCACCTGATCTACGACGACGTAAAAAACCCCTGGCTGGGGGGCGGTGGGGCGCTGCGGGCCCGGGAGATCTACCGCCGGCTGGCTGGCCGCCACCAGGTCACAGTGGTCACCGGCCACTTTCCTGGGGCGGCCCGCGAAGAGGTGGCGGATGGGGTGCGCTTCCTGCGGGTGGGGTCGGACGCCAGCTATGCCCGCAGCCGGCTCAGCTACTGCTGCCAGGCCCTGGCCTGCCTGCGCCGCCAGGAATGGGAGGTGTGGGTACACGAGTTCTCGGCCTTTGCGCCCCTGTGGCCCGAGGCGCGGCTGCGGCGGCGGGGCCTGCTATTTTTTTATCACTTCGTCGGGGCCCACGCCCTGGTTAAGCACCCGCTGGTGGGCGGGGTCGCCTGGGCGGCCGAAGCCCTCACCCTGCGGCGGTACGCCAACATCGTGACCATCTCCCCCAGCGTGCAGGAGGAGGTGCGGCACCGCCTAGGAGAGCGCCAGGTGCAGATCGACTGCGTGTACACCGGCGTCGATGCCCGGTACTTTGGCCTGGAGCCGGAGGAGGAGCCGTATCTGCTCTACTTCGGGCGTATGGATGTCCACACCAAGGGCCTAGACACCCTGATCGCGGCCTACGCCCAGGTGGCGCCTCAGTACCCTCAGGTCCAACTGAAGGTGGCTGGACGCGGCACCCCTGAGGCGGTGGCGCAGGTGCGGCGGCTCATCAGCCAGGCCGGCGTCGAAGGCCGCGTGGAACTATTAGGCGCGGTGGACGAGGCGCAGAAATGCGAGCTGCTCCGCCAGGCTCTCTTCGCCTGCATGCCCTCGCGCTACGAGGGCTGGGGCATCGCCGCAGCGGAGGCCCAGGCTTCCTGCAAGGCGGTGCTGGGCACCCGGGTCAGCGGTCTGCGCGACGCGGTGCGCGAGGGAGAGACGGGCCTGCTGGTGGAGGCCGGCCAGCCCGGGGCCCTGGCCCAGGGGATGCGGCAGTTGCTCGACCAGCCCGAGCTGCGGCAGCGCCTGGGAAAAGAGGGGCGGGTGTGGGCGGGGCGCTTCGACTGGGAGCAGATCGCCCGGGACCAGGAAGAAGTGTACCTGAGAGCAGCGGCAGCGAACCGACGCGAGGACAACTGAGATGGCCAAGAAGGCCACGGGGCTGGCAGCCCCTACTAGCGCAGCGGCGATTGATCCGGGCATCTCCCTCTGGCACCGGCCCTGGTTCCCGGCGGCTCTATTCCTGCTCTTGAGTCTGGTCTATTTCTCCGAATTCATTTTCTCGGGCAAGATCGTCTTTGGCAGCGATGTCGGCACCGACTACCACCGGGGCGAGACCTCGCTGGGGGCCAAGCTGGGAGAACTGGCCCAGCCGATGTGGAGCGAGCGCATGGGCGGCTTCCCCGAGGGCGAGGGCCTGCGCTGGCAGTACTTCCCCACCTTTGTGGGGTACCTGTTCACCACCTTCCAGCGGCACATCGGCTGGCGCTATATCCTGACCGTTTTCCTGGCCGGCCTGGCCATGTACCTGTACCTGCGCCGGCTGGGGATAAGCCGCAACGCGGCGCTATGGGCCGGCGTCGCCTACATGTCGGCGCCCACCTTCCTGGCCTTCCCGTACGCCGGCCACTACGCCAAGATGGCGGTGATCGCCCTCTTCCCGCTGATGGGGCTGATGATCGAACGGGGGATGGACGAGGGCCGGCCCCTGTACTTTGCGGGTCTGGCCCTGCTGGTGGCCGCCGGCATCTACTCCCCGCACCTCCAGATGCTCTACTACGCGCTGTGGGGGGCGAGTTTCTACCTGCTCTTCAAACTCTACCACCTCTACCGCGCCGGCACTCCCAGACCCGTCCTGGGCCAACGCGCCGGCCTCTTTGCCCTGGCCATTGCCCTTGGCCTGGGGGTGGGCGCCGAGGGGCTTTTCCCCTCCTTCTTCTACACCCGCAGCGAATCCAAGCGGGCGGCCGGTGAGCAAGGCCGCAGCCCGGAGGAGCAGCTCGAATTCGCCCGCAGTTGGGCCCTGCACCCCGAGGAGGTGGGCTCGCTCCTGGTGCCGGAGTTCGGGGGCTTTGCCGATCCCAAGGAGAACCAGAACTACTACTGGGGCCGCAATGCCCTCAAGCTCAATTCGGAGTACTTCGGCATCCTGGTGGTGCTCTTGGCCCTGCTGGCCCTGCCCGGCCTGAAAGGGCAGCCCCGGCTGGTGTTCATGGTGTTGCTCTTTCTCTTTGCCCTGGGCTACGCCGTAGGGCCGCACACACCGGTGCACTGGGTCTTCTACCACCTGGCCCCCGGCGCCAAGGTGCTGCGCACCCCGGGCATGATCGCCTTTCTCTTTGCTTTCCCTGCCTGTGTGCTGGCGGCCCACAGCCTGCACTGCCTGCTCGAAGGCGAGGCCGGCCTGGATCGGCGCCTTCTCATGTGCGGCGGGGTGTTGACGGGCCTGGCCCTGCTCCTGGCCCTGGCCCCCGGCGCGATGACGGGCATGTGGATCTCGCTCTTTTATGGGGACATCGCTCCGGCCAAACGCCAGGTCCTAGAAGCCGGGCTCGACTGGCTCTCGCGGGGCAGCCTGATCGCGGCGGCGGTGGCCGGGGTGGGCACGGGCCTGCTCTACCTGCGCAGCCAGGGCCGGCTGGCCGCCGGCGGGCTGGTGGCCGGACTCATCCTCCTGACCCTGGCGGACACCTGGCGCATCGACCGGGTCTTTCTCAAGTACGAGGACCCCGCCCGCCACACCGACATTCGCAAGGAGAACCCGCGCACCGTCGAGTTCATCAAGCAGGACGGCCAGCTCTGGCGGGTCTTCCCTCTGCCCGACTACAGCGTCCTCGATAGCCCCGGGTATCATTTGTACGGGGTGCCTGGGGTGAGCGGCTTCCACGATTTCACCTTGCAGCGCTACGACCGGCTTTTGCAGGAACTCGCCCCGGTCAGCGCGTACCTGGGGGCCAAGTACTATCGCGGCCAGCAGGTGCCCTACAGCGACGAGCAGTTGCTGGAGGCGGTCCATCCCCTGCTGAATCTCTTGAGCGCCCGGTACATCGCCGCGCCCGGCGGCATCGAATTCAACTCACCCGCCTTCCCCCTGGCCTTCAAGGGCGAGCAGTACCTGCTCTACGACAACCCCACGGCCCTGCCCTGGCACAGCCTGGTGCCAGAGGGGCAGGTGGTGTCCCAGGACGAGGCTTTCGCCCTGCTGGTGGAGGGCAAGGTGGATTTGCGGCGCAGGGTCTTGCTCGAAGAGGAGCCGCCCGGAGCCCTCAGCGGCGAGGGTGATCCGGCCCAGGACCAGGTGGAGCGGCAGGTCTACGACCTGGCCGGGGGCCGGGTCTCGCTCAGGACCCGCTCCCAGGGGCCGCGTCTGCTCTTGATCGCCGAGAACTTCTTCCCCAACTGGCAGGCCACCGTGGACGGCCAGCCCACCCGGCTCCTGCGGGCCAACTACGTGTGGCAGGCGGTGTACCTGCCGGCCGGGGAGCACCAGGTGGAATTGCGCTACCATTCGCGGGTGGTCTCCCTCTCGCGCTGGGCCGCGCTGCTGAGCCTGCTGGCGGTGGTCGGGGTAGGGATCTGGGACTGGCGGAGAGGGCGCGTCCTCTCCCCCACATGAGCGCCCCGCAGAAACTCCTCAAGGGGTTTCTCTACACCCTGGGCAGCGGATACCTGGCCCGGCTGGCCAGCGTGGCGCTCACGGTGCTGATCCGGCGCGAACTGCCCCCCTCGGTCTTTGCCGACGCGGTCTTCGGCGTGACCCTCTTCATTCTGTTGGCCAGCCCGCGGGAGTTCGGGCTGATGTACGGTCTGCTGCACTTCCAGGACAAGACCGGCGCCTTCCTCCAGACCCACTTCACCCTCAACCTGCTCATCTGCGGCCTGACCCTGCTGGGAGCCCTCCTGGCGCTCTGGGGTCTGCACCACTGGTGGCCGCAGAGGTTCAGCGCCGAGGTCGCGCTGGTGGCCGGCGCCTTCTCCCTGCTCTTCTTCCTGCGCAACCTCACCCTCACCGCCGAGGGCCTCTTGCGCCTGGACCTGGAGTTCGGCCGGCTCTCCCTCTTCCACGGCCTGGGCACGGTGCTGTCGCTGGTGGGGGCGCTGGGGGCGGCCTGGGCCGGCTGGGGGATGTGGAGCCTGATCCTGGGTGGCTGGACCACCTACTCGGTGTTCAGCCTAGTCTACACCTGCTTTTACTCCGGGGCCGTGGGCCTGAGCCGGCCCCAGGGTTTTGGCCGCCTGCACCTGGACCCGGAATGGACCCGGCGCCTGCTGGGGTACGGGGTGTGGATCTGGGTGGGCTGGATGCTCCAGACCTTCGTGTTGTGGTACGACAAGCTGGTGGTGGGGTTGGTGGTGGGCGGGGACGAGGTGGCCCTGTACGAAAACGCCTGGTTCTGGGTGCAGATCCCCACGGCGATCCTCACCCACATCATCTTCAACTACACCAGCACCCTGTATGCCCGCTACCAACACGACCGGCCGCGCCTGAGCGAGGTTTTCTCGCGCATGCTCAGCCTGGAGGTATGGATCTCCTGGCCCCTGGCCCTGGTGCTGGTGCTCAATGCCCGCGAGGTGATCGCGCTGACCAACCCCAACTGGGCGGAATCAGCGGCGATGATCGTGTGGCTGGCCGGGTACGCCTTCCTGCGCCCGCTGATGGACGACTGCTTCGGGCTCCTGTGGGCGGTGGGTAGCACCCGGCTGAGCGCGCAACTCATGGGGTTGCAGGCGCTAGTGGCCGGGCTGCTGGTGCCCTTCATGGCCTGGCAGTGGGGAATTCGGGGGGTGGCCTACAGCATGGGAGGGGGGGGGGGGCGGGGGTTGGTCAGTCTGTGCTGGGGGGTGCGGCGCTACGCGGAGGTGTCGTGGCCCAGTATCTTTGGGGCCCCGCTGCTGGGGCTGGGCCTGGCCGCCCTCGCTGGGTTGGGGTACAGCGCCGTGGCCCAGGGCCAGGCCCTGGTGGACTTTATACTGCGCAGTGCCCTGATGGTGGGGATCTACGCGGGGGTGGTGGGGTTGCTGGAGCGGCAGCAAATCGCCGAGAGTGTGGCTCAAGTGCGCCGGCTCCTGGCGGAGCGACGCGATGGTTGATATGTGGCATCGGGGAGTGACCCACTCCGAGCTTTCCCAAGGCACGTCCTTTCCCCCTCGCTCGCGAAGCTCCGCTACCTCCCAACCCTGCCACGCGGACTTCCCCGCTCAGCCACTACCCAGGGAAAGCTCTCGGGGGTCATCTCCCCGCCGCTTTCCACGCGACTCTAAACGAACATGACTCCCGATCTCTCCATCATTATCGTCAGCCACAAGGCCCGGCAGTGGCTGGGGCAGTGCCTGGGCTCGCTGCGGGCCCACCCGGAGGTTCCGGCGGAGGTTATCGTGGTCGAGAACGGTTCCGACGACGGCAGCGCCGAGCTGGTGGGCGAGCAGTTCCCCGAGGTGACGCTGGTCTGCAACGCGCAGCCTCAGGGTTTTGCCGCCAACAACAACACCGGCGCCCTAGCCAGCAGCGCGCCCCTGTTGCTCTTTCTCAATCCCGACACCGAGGCGCCCCCCGGCAGCCTGCGGGCCATGCTGGAGGTGATGGCGCGGCATCCTGAGTGCGGGGTCTTTGGCAGCCGGCTCCTGGATAGCGCAGGTGAGGTCGAGCGCTCGATGGGGCGTTTCCCTACCCTGACCAGTATTGCCATCGACCGCCTGCTCCAGTCATTGCCTGCGCTCCGGCCGCTCCTGGAGCGCTTCTCCCAACGGCATTTCCTGGGATACGAGCAGGAGCGGGGTGTGGACTGGGTGACTGGGGCGGCGCTGTGGATACGGCGCGAGGCCCTGGATCGGGCTGGCGGCTGGGATGGGACGACCTTCTTCATGTACTATGAGGACGTGGACCTGTGCTACCGGGCGCGGCAGGCAGGGTACAAAGTCCTCTATGTCCCGCAATCCAAATTGTACCATTATCACAACAAGACGCCAGTGGACCCTGGCCGGCGCAAGGGCTGGATGCGCCAGAGCCGCAGCGCCTTCATGTGCAAACACTACGGCCCTTGGCGGGGCCGGCGCTGCGCCCTGCTCCTGAAGCTCTTTGACAGGTTGGCTTAGATGGCGGCCTTTGTCTGGACCCCCGCCGGTCCCCGACCCCTGGACGAACTCCTGCAAGGGCGGCAGACCTGGCGCGAGGAGGGGCGGGTGGTGGTCAGCACCAACGGCTGCTTCGACCTCTTGCACCCCGGCCATGTACGCTTCTTGCAGCAGGCCCGCAGCCAGGGGGATTTGCTGATTGTGGGCCTCAACAGCGACGATTCGGTGCGCCGGCTCAAGGGGCCAGACCGGCCCCTGCGCTCCCAGGAGGACCGGGCCGCCATGCTGGCGGCCCTGCGCTGCGTGGACGAGGTGGTGGTCTTCGAAGAGGTGCGGGCCAACGAGTTGTTGGCCCGGCTGCGGCCCGACATCCACTGCAAGGGGGGCGACTACATTGCCGAGGACCTTCCCGAGGCCGAGGTGATACGCCGGGGCGGCGGGCAGATCCGCATCCTGCCTTTCTCTCCCGGGTACTCGACCACCGGGTTGGTCGAGGCCATCCGCACCGGGCAGCCCGGCGCTAGCGAAGGTACTTCTCCAGCCAGGGCAGGCTGATCTGCTTCTGGTCCTCGACCAGGATCACGTGCTCGCACTCCTGCCAGAGCTGCTCTTTGTTGTAGATGCGGGTGTCCAGCACCTTGGCGTGCAGGGGCAGGTTGTGGTCGTATTCGTAGCGCTCGGTGAAACGGCCAAAGGTGGAGTCGTCCTCCGGGGTGCGGTTGAGGGGCGGCTCCTGGGCCGCGGCCCAGGAGCAAAGGCCGAGGCTGAACAAGAACACAAGATGCTTCATGGCAAAATCCTCCCTGGAAAGCATTGGCCGGTGCAATATACACTGGGGGGTCGAACAATGCCAAGGGGCAGCTCGACCTGGGTGCGGCGTGTGCCTAAGCTGAGGCCGTCAGCGCAGGTTTCCATTGTTCACCAGAAAGGCGATAAGCGATGAAGATCACCGATCTGAAGTGCGCAGTCATCGGCCAGAACCCCGTGGTCCGCATCACCACCGACGCTGGACTGTGCGGCTACGGCGAGGTGGAGGCCAGCAAGCCCTACCTCAAGCCCCACGTGCTCTACTACAAGCAATATATCCTGGGTGAGGACCCCACCGATGTGGAGCGGGTCATGCTCAAGATCCGCAAGCTGGGCAGCTTCAAGCCCTGGGGCAGCGCGGTGAGCGCCATCGAGATGGCCCTGTGGGACCTGGCTGGCAAGGCTGCCGGAATGCCGGTGTACAAGCTGCTGGGTGGCAAGGTGCGCGACCGGGTGCGGGTGTACAACGGGGCGGTGCGTTTCCCCATGGCCGGCTCCTCGTCCCAGGCCCACGCCGAGAACATGCAGCGGATGAAGGAGAGCCCGGAGAAGTTCAGCATCATCAAGCAAGGCATCGCCTTCCACAGCTCGATGCCCCAGGAGGTGCCCAACTACATGTACGGGGAGGTACGCAGCGGTAGCCCCTACCACACCCGCGGCTTGTTGACCGAGCAGGGCCTCAAGCACATCGTCGCCTGCATCGAGGCGATGAAGAAGGTGCTGGGGGACGAGGTGGGCCTGGCCCTGGACTGCGGGCCGGGCTGGACCGTGCCAGATGCCATCCGCCTGGCCCGGGCCGTCGAGCCCTTCAACGTGATGTGGCTGGAGGACATGCTCACCGGCGACTACACCCCCTATGTGCAGGCCGATATGTACCGCGAGGTGACGCGGAGCACCACCACACCCATCCACACCGGCGAACAGATCTATCTGCGGCAGAACTTTCAGGAGCTGATCGAGAAGCGGGCAGTGAGTATCGTCGGGCCGGACCCCTGCGATGTGGGTGGGATTGCCGAGCTGAAGTGGATCGCCGAGTACGCCGACCTGCACGGCATCCTGATGGCCCCGCACGGCACGGGCAATGGTTTGCTTGGGTTGGCGGCGCTGGTGCAGGTGGCGGCATCCATGCCGCAGAACTACATCGCCTTCGAGTATCCCACGGGCCGGCCCGAGTGGTGGTACGATATTGTGGATGGCGTGCCCGATCCCATCGTCAGGGACAGCTTCATCGAGGTGTGGGACAGGCCAGGGATGGGGATCGAGCTGAACGAGAAAGCGGCGCGGAAGTACCTGCGGGAGGAGGACGGGGACTTCTTTGACTGAGCCTCAGCCCTCTTCGCGCAGGTACTCGAAGGTGTAGATGCCGTGGTCGTGGCCGTCGGCCCAGGTGAGGCGCAAACCGTAGCGGCCCACCAGCTCCCAGCCGGCGGCCCTGGCCGTGGCGCTGGCGGCGGTGTCGTTGAGCATGGGCAGTTCGAGGGGGCCCGGCGCGGGCGGCGCTTGCACCCCGGGTTCCTCGCGCAGGGCGCGGCACTGGGCGCAGGGGCAGTTGCGGCGCAGCTCTTGCAGAGAGTAGCGGTTCTCGCTGCCGTCCTGCCAGCGGATGGCCAGCTCGGTGTCGCTCAGGCCGATCTCGGCGGGTCTTTTCTTGTTCATGGTTGCACTCCGTCGCGTCGGGGAGCGACCCGCTCCGGGCTTTCCCAAGGCGCGTCCTTCCCGCCCTGCTCGCTCTGGCTCCGCTCTCCCCGCAACCCATCCCGCGAACTTCCCTTCCCAGCCACTCCCCGGGAAAGCCCTATGGGGTCATCTCCCCGCCGCTGTGGGGCCAATACTCGGCCATTCAGTTCGTAGGGGGCGGCGCCGGTGATCTCCACCTCGATGAACTGCCCTGGCTCGGCCGGACCCTCGATCAGCACCTGGCCGTCGATCTCGGGGGCGTCGCGCTCCATGCGGCCCAGGTGCTGGCCCTCGGGGGTGCGCTCATCCACCAGTACGATCTGGGATGTGCCCACCAGAGCGTGGTTGCGTTCGCCGGAGATGCGCTCCTGCAACTCGGTGAGGAGGCGGTAGCGTTCGGCCTTGGTCTCTTCATCCATCTCCCCGTCTAGTTTGTAGGCGGAGGTGCCCTCCTCGGGCGAGTAGATGAAGGCCGTGGCGTAGTCAAAGCGGGTCTGTGCGACGAATTCCAGCAATTCTTCGAACTGCGCCTCTGTTTCCCCCGGAAACCCCACGATGAAAGAAGAACGCAGTCCCACCCCGGGGATGCGTTCGCGCAAATCGGCCAGGAGGTCCAGGGTCTTTTGCCGGGTGGTGGCCCGCTTCATGCGCCGCAGCACCGGGTCGGCGATGTGCTGCAGGGGCATGTCGATGTACTTGCAGACCTTGGGGTGATTGGCGAAGAGGGCGATCATTTCCCCGGTCCAGAAGGCCGGATAGGTGTACATGAGCCGCAGCCACGCGATGTCCGGGATATCCGCCAACTGCTCCATGAGTGGCACCAGTTGGGCCCGGCCGTACAGGTCGGCCCCATAGCGCACCGAGTCCTGGGAGACCAGCACCAGCTCGCGTACCCCGCCATCGGCCAGGCGGCGGGCCTCCTCCACCAGTTTGTCGATGGGCTCGCTGTGGTGTTTGCCGCGGATGCCGGGGATGGCGCAGAAGGCGCACTGGTGGTCGCAGCCGTCGGAGATGCGCAGGTAGGCCCAGTGGCGCGGGGTCAGCTGTGCTCTGGGGGCGCTGTCGAGGTAATGGTCGCGGGTCCGGCCCAGGGCGCGGTCCACATGCGCGGCGATGTGGGCCTCCTCGGCCAGGGGCAGGATCTGGTCGGCCTCGGGCAGCTCGATCTGCAATTCCTCCTGGTAGCGCTGGGCCAGGCAGCCGGTGGCGATCACCGCCCGGACCCGGCCCTCCTCCTTAAGGCGGTTGGCTTCGAGGATGGCCTGGATGGATTCCTCCTTGGCCGGCCCGATGAAACCGCAGGTATTGACCACCACCACGTCGGCCTGTTCCGGGTCGGCGGTCAGCACGTAGCCATTGCCCTGGAGCAGGCCGCTCATCTTCTCCGAGTCCACCAGGTTCTTGGGGCAGCCGAGGTTGACCAGGTGGACCTTGGGGGGGTTGGACTGGCTCATGGCTTCACGGGTGTTGGTGTTGGATGTAGGCGACGGCGGCTTGTACCTCCCCGTCGCTGATGCCGTCGATGATCTCCACCTGGCCGATGCGGCGGGGCAGGACAAAGCGGTGCCGGCCCTCCAGGCGTTTCTTGTCGGCGCGGGTGCGTTCGACGATGAGGTCGGCGGAGAGGCGCGACAGGCCCGCGGGGATGCCCAGCCGCGCCAGCAGCGCGTCCTGGCGCTGGCGCTCAGGGGCCGGCCACATCCCCCGCTGCACCGCCAGTTCCCCGGCTCCGATCATGCCCAGGATCACGGCCTCCCCGTGCAGGTACCCGTACTGGCTGGCCGATTCGATGGCGTGGCCGATGGTGTGGCCGTAGTTGAGGAGGGCCCGCAATTCGCTCTCCTTCTCGTCAGCGGCCACCACCTCGGCCTTGATGCGGGCGTTGGCGGCGATGAGCTGATCCAGTTCGTCGGGGCTGAGTTCCAGGCCGACGATCCGCTCGATATCCCGCTCCAGCAGCGAGAAAAGCTCCGCGTCGCGGATCAGGGCGTGTTTTACCACTTCGGCCATTCCGGCCACCAGCTCGCGGCGGGGCAGGGTGCGCAGGAGCGCGGTGTCGATGCACACCAGGCGGGGCTGGTGGAAGGCGCCGATCATGTTCTTGCCCAGGGGGTGGTTGACCCCGGTCTTGCCGCCGATGCTGGCGTCCACCTGGGAGACGATGGTGGTGGGCACCTGCACAAAGGGGATGCCGCGCAGGAAGGTGGCGGCCACGAAGCCGGCCAGATCCCCCACCACCCCCCCGCCCAGGGCCAGGACCCAGGCCCGGCGATCCAGGCCGGCCTCGATCAACCGGCCAAAGACCTCCTCGGCGGTGCGCAGGTGCTTGGCCGCGTCGGTGCCGGCGATACGCACCTCGGTCACCGCGAAGCCGGCCTCCCGCAGGCTGGCGGCGGCGGGGGCCAGGTGCAGGCCGGCCACGGTGTGGTCGGTGACCAGGGCCACCTGCCGGCCCAGGCCCGCCTCCCGGCACAAGGCTCCCAGGCGGGAGAGCACCCCGTGCCCCACGTGGATGGCGTAGGGGTGGGGCTCAAGGGCCAGGGCGATGGTCTGCATCCCATTGTTCCAGGGTCTGGGCTAGGCGAAGGGCGGTGGTTTCGGGGTCCAGGTGGTCGCTGGTGTCGAACTGGACATCGGCCCGGGCGTAGAAGGGGGCGCGCTCGGCCAGCAGGCGCTCGATTTTGGCGCGTTTCTCCTGGGGGTTGAGGCCGGCCAGCAGGGGCCGATCCTCCTTGCGGCTGACCCGGTCGAGGATGGTGTCCACCGAAGCCTGGAGGCAGACCACCACCCCGCCGGCCCGGCCCAGCAATTCCCAGTTGCGCTCCTGGGCAATGGCCCCCCCGCCCAGGGCGACCACCGCGTTGGCGCGGGCCGCGGCCTCGGCCAGGCACTGGTGCTCCAACTGGCGGAAGGCGGCCTCCCCCTGGGCGGCGAAGATCTGGGGGATCCTCTTGCCGGCCTGTTCCTCGATGAGGTGGTCGGTGTCGAGAAAGACCCGGCCCAGGCGTTGGGCCAGGAGCCGGCCGATCTTGGTCTTGCCGGTGCCCATGAAGCCGGTGAGAAAGATGGGGCCTTTCACCGGGGCGGCTCCTGCCGCTGGGCGCGTTTCTTCTCGTAACACGTCTCGCAATTCCACAGCGGGGTCTTGTTGAGGGCGTTGTACCCCTGGTCCACCACGTCGCGGCGCAACTGGTCGGTCTCCTTGCCGCAGGTATCGCACCGGAGTTTTTTCGGTGTCATCAGCTTTTCCTCGCGGGCGCTCCGGGGTCGCCCCTTCAGTGTTTCCAGGGTGGGAAGGTATCGTGCCGGGAATGCCCTTCCGGTGTCTCCCAAGGCGCTGACTCGCCGCCCCGCTCGCTAGCCCTCACCCGCAACCCTTCCCCCGCAACGCCCTATAACGCGGGGCGTTGCGGCTCCGATCACCACCCCACTCCTCCCGCGTCCTGCCCTGCCTGGCCACTCCCCGGGAGACACCTCCAGGGCACACCCGGCCCGCTCCCGATCTACCTTTCTTTTACATCCGCTCCACGGTCTCGATGCCCAAAAGGCCCAGGCCGGTCCGGATGGTGCGGGCGGTGCCCTGGCAGAGCAGGAGCCGGCTCTGGCGCACGGGGTCCTCGGCCTTGAGCACCGGGCAGGTCTCGTAGAAGCGCATGAAGGTTTCGGCCAGGCTGTAGAGATAGGCGCAGAGCATGTTGGGGTAACATTCGCTGGCCACCCCCTCCACGGTCTCGGCGAAATGGGCCAGTTTGAGGGCCAGGGTCTTTTCGGCAGGTTCGGCGATGAGCAGCCGGGCCTGGGCGCCGGGGGCTTCCAGGTCGCCCCGGCGAAAGATGCTCTGCACCCGCGCATAGGAGTACTGAAGGTAGGGCGCGGTGTTGCCGTCGAGGGCCAGCATCTTGTCCCAATCGAAGAGGTAGTCAGTGGTGCGGTTAAGGGAGAGGTCGGCGTATTTGACGCTGCCGATGCCCGCCACCCGGGCGATCTGCCGGCGTTCCTCCTCGGCGAGGTCGGGGTTCTTCTCCGAGACCAGGGCAAAAGCCCGTGCCTCGGCCTCGTCGAGTAATTCAAGCAACTTCACGGTGCCGCCCTGCCGGGTGCGGAAGGGTTTGCCGTCCCGTCCCATCATGGTGCCGAAGGCGTGGTGCTCCAGGGAGCAGGAGGCAGGGGCGAAATCAGCGGCCCGGGCCACTGCAAAGACCTGGCGCAGGTGAAGGTCCTGGCGGGCGTCCACCACGTAGAGGACGCGGTCGGCCTTGAGTTGGCGGGCCCGGTAGCGCACCGCGGCCAGGTCGGTGGTGGCGTAGAGGTAGGCGCCGTCAGACTTCTGGATGATCACCGGGGTGATCTCCCCCTCCTTGTCCTTGAACTCCTCTAAAAACACGCACAGGGCGCCCTGGGATTGGCGCAAGAGCCCGGCCTTGCGCAGGTCCTCCACGACGCAGGGCAGGTCGTCGTTGTACGCGCTTTCGGGTCGCACGTCCTCGCGTTTGAGAGTGACGCCCAGCCGCGCGTACACCTGCTCGCAGTGGCTCAGGGACTCGCCGACGAAGCGCTGCCACACCTCAAGGCAATTGGGGTCGCCGCCTTGTAACCTCACCACGTACTCGCGGGCGATGCGGGCAAAGCCCGCGTCCTCGTCGAAGCGCTGCTTGGACACCCGGTAGAACTCCTCCAGGTCGGCCAACTCCCCCGACACGTCCTGGCCCTGCCCTTCGAAGTGGTCGAGGTGGGCGATGAGCATGCCGAACTGGGTGCCCCAGTCCCCCACGTGGTTGTGGCGGATCACCCGGTGGCCGAGGAATTCGAGGATGCGGACTAGCGCGTCGCCGATGATGGTGCTGCGCAGGTGGCCGACGTGCATCTCCTTGGCCAGGTTGGGGTGGGAGTAATCGACCACCACGGTCTGCGGTGCGGCTGTTGTGGCCACCCCCAACCGCTCGTCGGCCAGCACCCCGTTAACATAGCCGGCCAGCCAGGCGCTTTTCAGGGTGATGTTGATGAAGCCGGGGCCGGCGATCTCTACCTTCTCGGCGATGCCCTCCAGGTCGAGGGCGGCCACCACTTTTTCGGCCAGTTCGCGGGGCTTGAGGCCCATCTTCTTGGCCGCCCCCATGACCCCGTTGCCCTGGTAGTCCCCGAACTCGGGCCGGGTGGCCGGACCCAGCATGGGCGGAGCCTCGGACGGGGCGCCGGCCTTTTGCAGGGCCTGGGTCAGGCGGGATTCGAGCAGGTGGCGGAGGGTCATGAATGCGGGGGTCCTTATCAGGTAACTTGATAGTGGAACAATAGATAATAGCGTGGAGACCCTGTAAACGCAAACAGTTCAGAAGTCGTAGTCGATGGACCAGGCGTACTCCTGGCTGCCCAGGAGGGTGCGCTCTAAGTAGGGCTCCCAGGAGAAGGTGCGGGGGTTGCCCCAGATCAGGAAGAAGTCCGGGGCAAAGCTGCAGGTGGCGCTGACCAAGCCCAGCTTGGGATGGCGCTGCTGGATCACAAGCTTGGTGTTGCCCTCGTGGTCGAGCTTGGTCTGGCCCCCCTTCCAGGGCGAGGTTTTGCGGCGGATATACCCGTTGGCGCCCATGACAAAACCGGGGTCTTCAGCAAAGGAGACCGGGAAATTGACCCGGAAGAGTTCGTCGGTCTCGGGATGGGGGTAAAAGGGATGGGGGAACCAGCGCAGGTTGAGAAAGCCCTGGCCGAGGTTCTCCACCCGGATCTGGGAGCGCACGGTGCGCTCAATGAGGGTGACGATGCGTTCCAGGCGCAGGGCATGATCCTGGAAGTGCTGCTCGGTGACCATGCGCACCTGGTCCTGCTGGTGGCTAACATCCCACTTGCAAAATTCCAGCACCTTTCTATTCTTGATGTCGCAGAGGCCGATACCGACGATCAGGCTGGTGGGGTCGGCCGAATAGGGGTCGCGCAGGGGGCTGAGGTTGAAGGCGTCGGGGATGCCCTGGCCATCGAAGACGTTGAAGCTGTCTGGATACGTGGGGCCGCTGAGCAGGTCGCCCACCTTGTGGTCAGTCACCTGAAAGATGTACCCACCGGTGCAGTATCGGGAGCCCATGCGCTCCTGATCAGCCACGGGGTCGAGGACCGAGACAGTGAGTTGTTGATTGGCAAGGGTATACATGCAGTTCCTCGTCATTTGATGTTGGGTGGGCCAAAGGGTGGCAGAGACGCTGTTAGCTGAACTACATCATGTGCTGGAAGGAGTCATCAGGTTAGCGCAGCGGCACGTTGTTCTGGAACATTAGCCGGTGCTGGAATAACCGCCCGGGGAAGTTGACGATCTCCGCGATCCCCCGCACCCGGACGAGCAGGCCCTCGATAAAGAGCTGGCGGATTGCCTGGTCCGAACGGCAAAGCACATATGCCGAGTCTATGATAATGTTTGTGTAACTGGCCATACCTACGGACCCTTGGTATAACAAGGAGGAATACTAATGGCCATCCGCAAAGAGCTGCTGGACGAATTGATCAAAGACTGTAAGAGCCCCGAAGATCTTCTCGGGAAGCACGGCCTGATTTCGGATGTCACCGATGCGGTGCGGGACCAGGTCAAAGCCTAGCAGTGCCGGCCGGTGTCAGCGGTTTACCCCATCCTGTAGTTGGATGCCCTGATGGTCAAGGTGCGCGACAATGGGGTGATTCGCAACAAGGCGGTCTACCTGGCCCTGGGGGTCCCCCTGGCGGGCGACAAGGAATTGTTGGGTCTGTGGCTGTCGCCCAACGAGGGGGCCAAATTCTGGTTGTAGGTGCTCACCGCGTTGAAGAGCCGAGGCCTACGCGAAGTGCTCATCGCCTGCGTCGATGGCCTCAGCGGTTTCCCCGAAGCCCTGGAAGCGGTATTTCCCCAGGCCCAGGTCCAGTTGTGTATCGTCCCACCGGGTCCGCCAGTCGTTGCGCTTTGTCACCTACAAGGACCGCAAGCAGGTGGCCTGCGACCTGAAGAAGATCTACCAGGCGGCCAGAGTACATGAGATCTTTTGTGTAAATGGCCATCGCTAACGACCCTTGGAATAACAAGGAGGAAGACTGACGGCCATCCGGAAAGAGTTGCTGGACGAACTGATCAAAGACTGCAAGAGCCCCGAGGATCTTCTGGGGAAGCACGGCCTGCTCAAGGAGCTGAGCAAGGGTCTGGTGGAGCGGATGCTGCAAGGGGAGCTGACCCACCATCTGGGGTATGAGAAACACGCGGTGGAGGGGCGCAACGGGGGCAACTCCCGCAATGGCAGCACCGCCAAGAGGGTCCAGACCGGGCAGGGGGAATTGGCCCTGGAGGTGCCCCGAGACCGGGAGGGCAGTTTCACCCCACAGATCGTGCCCAAGGGGGAGCGTCGTTTACCCGGCTTCGACGAGAGGATCATTTCGCTCTATGCCCGCGGGATGACGGTGGCCGAGATCCAGGGCCACCGGGAGGAGTTGTTTGGGGCCGAGGTTTCTCCCGGCCTGATCTTGGATGTCACGGATTCGGTGTTGGCCGAGGTCAAAGCCTGGCAGTGCCGGCCGGTGTCGGCGGTCTACCTGGCCCTGGGGGTCACCCTGGAGGGCGACAAGGAACTGCTGGGTCTGTGGCTGTCGCCCAACGAGGGGGCCAAGTTCTGGTTGCAGGTGCTCACCGAGTTGAAGAGCCGAGGCTTGCGCCAAGTGCTCATCGCCTGCGTCGATGGCC
The DNA here is from genome assembly GCA_016867395.1 of Candidatus Handelsmanbacteria bacterium. Taxonomy (GTDB): domain Bacteria; phylum Latescibacterota; class UBA2968; order UBA8231; family UBA8231; genus SICG01. Next base: position 764 of record VGJS01000014.1, on the reverse strand, counting down.
GCAGCGGTTTCCCCGAAGCCCTGGAAGCGGTATTTCCCCTGGCCCAGGTCCAACTGTGCATCGTCCATCTGGTCCGCCAGTCGTTGCGCTTTGTCACCTACAAGGACCGCAAGCAGGTGGCCGGCGACCTGAAGAAGATCTACCAGGCGGCCACCACCGCGGAGGCCCAGGTGCCTCTCGACGCCTTTGCCAGCACCTGGGATGCCAAGTACGCCTCGATCAGCCGGCTGTGGCGGGGACAGTGGGACCAGTGGACCACCTTCGTTGCCTACCCACCCGAAATCCGCAAGGTGATCTCCACTACCAACGCCATTGAATCCCTCAACCATTCGCTACGGAAGATCCTCAAAAGCCGCGGCGCCTTCCCCACCGATGACGCCGTCACCAAGCTGCTCTTCCTGGCCATGAGGAATATTGCCAAGAAATGGACCCGACCCATCCGGGACTGGAAAGCGGCACTCAACCAATTTGCCCTGATGTTTCCTGAGATCGCCGCTGAAAACTGACACTGCCATTTACACAAAAAGCTTCATTGACTCGGCGGCCACCACCGCGGAGGCCCAGGTGCCTCTCGACGCCTTTGCCAGCACCTGGGATGCCAAGTACGCCTCGATCAGCCGGCTGTGGCGGGGACAGTGGGACCAGTGGACCACCTTCGTTGCCTACCCACCCGAAATCCGCAAGGTGATCTCCACTACCAACGCCATTGAATCCCTCAACCATTCGCTACGGAAGATCCTCAAAAGCCGCGGCGCCTTCCCCAC
>VGJS01000013.1 GCA_016867395.1 Candidatus Handelsmanbacteria bacterium | reverse complement strand
CGCCCGGACCCTGGAGGAGTTTGCCCGCTGGAAAGCAGGACGGGGCTGAACACCAGAAACCGCGGCGCGAAGAGCCGTTTGGCCCCCGGTGCAGCTTTCCATATACTCAGGCCGATATATTGATTACCGGTTTCGTTTTGCCTGCGGGGCCCCCTTCCTGACGAGATCCCCTCTGCCCAACGTCAATATCCGCCACGTCAAAGAGCGCCTGCACACCTTTGACATCAAGGATGTCAAAAAGCGCATCAACACCCTGATCTTCCACATCGGCGCCCTGCAGTGCAGCTACCCCAAGGTGCTGACCGATCCCGAATACTCCGCTGCCCACCTGATCCTCTTGCGCGAGATCCTCCCCACCATGGTCCATGTGCTCAAATTCTCCGCGGACATGGTGCCGGTGGTCAACCAGATGCTCAGCCTGGTCTGCAGCAGCTCCTCTGGCCAGAGCAACGCCTCGAACAACCTGCGCACCATCAACAGCGCCGCCGAGATGGCCGTCACCGAGATCCTCACCGCCCTCGACGAGATGGACACCACACTGCAGGAGATCCGCGAAATCGCTGCGGCCGGTGAGAGCATCGAAGAGGCCATCGACGATTTGAGCATGCGCCTGACCACCATCATGAGCGCCCTGCAGTTCCAGGACATCACCTCCCAGCAGATCGAGGCCACCCACGCCCTCCCGGCCAACTTGGGCCAGGGGCTGCAGCAGCTCATCGAAAAGCTGGGGGTCTCCATCGAAGGGCCGCAGATCGCAGTGAAAGAGGGCCCCTACGACACCAATGCCCGCTACGACCGCCAGGCCGCCCAGGAGCGGCAGCAGGAGATAGACGAGATCATCGAGGAAGAGCCCGAAGCGGCGGCAAAAGAAGAACCCGAGCAAGCAGCCGCAGCAGGACCCGCCGAGGAAATGGAAGCGGAAATGGAAGAGGAACAATCGCTCTTCGCCGAGGGCGAGGAAGTTCCGTCCGAAACCGAGGACGAGGCGGTCGACCAGGACGACATCGACTCGCTCATCGAGAAAAGCAGCCGCTGACCGCGGCCTCAGGCCACCAGCATCGCCGCGCCGAAGACCCCGGCGCTGTCGCCCAGCTGGTTCTTCACTACCCTCGTCTCCAGGCGGTTGTTGAAGACGTAGGGGGCCGCGGCCCGCAGCCCTGCGGTGTAGAGCAACTCCACATTGCTCACCCCCCCGCCGATGACAATGACGTGGGGGTCGAGGATATTGATCAGGTAGGCGATGGCCCGGCCGAAGTAGGCGGTCAGCCGCTGCATGGTGGCCGCGGCATGGGGGTCGCGCTCGCAGCGCTGCGCGATCTCGGGCAGGGGCAGGGCCGCGCCGGCCAGCCCCGCGTAGTATTCCCGCAAGGCCGGCCCCGCCAGGAACTTCTCCACGCAGCCCCGCTTGCCGCAATAGCACTCCGGCCCCTCGGGGTCCAGCACGTTGTGCCCCCACTCCCCGGCGATCCCCTGGCAGCCGTAGAGCACGCGCTCCCGCACCACCACCCCGCCGCCCACCCCGGTCCCCATGATGATGCCGAAGACGGTCTCGGCCCCTTTGCCCGCCCCCAGCCGCGCCTCGGCCAGGGCGAAGCAGTTGGCGTCGTTGGCCAGTTCCAGGGGCACTCCCAGGGCCTGCTCCAGGTCGGCCTTGAGGGGCTGGCCGTTGAGGCAGAGGGTGTTGCTGTTCTTGAGGGTCTGGGTCTGCGGGTCGAGCACCCCTGGCGTGCCCACGCCGATGGCCGCCGGTTGCAGGCCGGTCTGGGCGGCCATCTGCTCCACCAGCCGATGGATCTGCCCGACGATGTGCCGGTAGCCCTGCTCCTGCTCCGTGGGCAGGCGCAGCCGGCAGCGGGGCTCTGCCTCCCCGTCGGCCAGCACCACTCCCTCGATCTTGGTCCCCCCCAGGTCTATCCCCCAATGGACTGCCATCTCATTCCCTCCAGGGCTACGCTCCGGCCTTGGCCTCCTGCCGGAGCACCTCCTCCTCGGCGGGCACGACCGGGACCTCTTCGATGACCCGCATCGACTTCCATTTGCCGCCGCGGAACCGGAAATAGAACACCACCCCCATGGCGATGATGTAGAAACACAGGAAGGACCACATCAGGTAGAGATGCCCCCCGAAGAAGGCCAGCACCACCCAGGAGGGCACCACCAGCAGGACCCCGCCCATGACCACCGAGACCCACATCAGGAAGCGGGTGTCCCCCGCTCCCTTGAGCGCGGCGGTGAAGCTCATGTACATGGCGTCGAAGACGCAGTAGATGCCGACGATGCGCAAGAGCGTGTCGGCCAGCTCCCGGGCCGCCTCGAACTCGGCCTCCTCGGAGCGCAGCCCGAAGGGCATGAGGAAGAAATCGGGAAAAACGAAATAGGCCAGGGACATGGCCCCCATGTACCCGACGGCCAGGTGGAAGCCAGTCCAGGTGCAGTACTCGGCCGCCTCGGGCCGCTCCTGGCCCAGGCGCTGGCCCACCATGGTGGCCGCGGCGATGCCCCCGCCGATGAGGGGCATGAAGGCCAGGCTGTTGACGTTGAAGGCCAGATTGGTGGCGGCCAGCTCGACGGTGCCGATGCGGCCCACCAGGAGCACGAAGAGGGAGAAGGCCAGGATGTCGAGCATGAAGTTGAGGCCGTTGGGCCCGCCGTAGCGCAGGAGCCGCCCAAAGAGCTCGGGGTCGGGGCGCCAGCCGCTGAGGGTGGCGAACTGGCGGCGGTGCTCACCCCGCATCATCAGCCCCAGGAAGAGCAGGGCAGTGAAGGCCGAGGCGATGTTGGTGGCCCAGGCCGCCCCGCGTATGCCCCAGGCCGGGAAACCCCAGTTGCCGAAGATCAGCGCGTAGTCAAGGACCACGTTGAGGAGGGTGCCGGCCACGTTGACCCACAGCACCGTCATCGTCTGGCCGCGGCCGCTGAAGAAGCAGGCCGCCGCCGAGGAGAGCACAGAGGACCCCACCCCGTAGCACAACACCCGGAAGTAGGTGACCTCCTCCTGCCGGACCGCGGGCTGATGGCCGATCAGATCGAAGAGGGGGGCCGAGAAGAAGGACAAGCCCAGACCCAACACCCCGCTCAAGCCACCCAGGTACAGGCCCTGCCACACCGCCGGCCCAACCCGCTCGGGCCTTCCTGCGCCGCTGTACTGGGCCACGAAGGTGTTGGTGTACTGGGCCATGCCCATGAAGAAGCTGAGGAAGATGAAGTTGGTGATCCCCGAGGGCAGGGCCGCGGCAAGGGCTTCGGTGGAATGCCAGGTGAGAAATACCCGGTTGATGAAGTGCTGCACGCTCCAGCTGGCCGTACTGAGGACCAAAGGGAAGGCGAGGACCAGGAACTCGCGGTACCCGCCCTCGGCGCGCCAGCGGTTTTTCAGGTAGGAGATCACGCCCTCGGGCTTTCGTGAAAGCGGGTGCGCCAGGCCGGGCGGCCCTTTTTGCGCCCATCGCACAATTCCTTACTTTTCAAGCTCCATATACTCTGGACCCCGGAGCCGCCTACTAATCTATCCTATACGCCGGACAATGGCCAAGAAAAAGAGCCTCGACAAAAGCATCGAGCGCCGCGCCTATGGCCTCACCATCCTCAAGGCCGCCCACCCCCGCATGCGGCTGCTCAAGAAACACCACGAGCCCTCCATCCACGGCAACAAGTTCTGGTCGTCCAGCTACCTGATCATGGACTTCCTCGGCTACCAGGGTCTGCCCATCGGCACCCGGGTGCTGGAGGCTGGCTGCGGCTGGGGCCTTGCCGGGATCTATTGCGCCAAGCAGTTCGGGGCGAGGGTGACGGGCATCGACGCCGACGAGGAGGTCTTTCCCTACCTGAGCCTGCACGCCGAGGTCAACGGGGTGGAGATCCAGACCCGCAAGGCCCGCTTCGAGGAACTGACCTCGGCGGACCTGGCCGGCTACGACGCGATGCTGGCGGCGGACGTGTGTTTCTGGGACGAGATGGTGGACCCGCTGTACGGCCTGATCGACCAGGCGGTGAAGGCCGGGGTGCAGCAGGTGGTGCTGGCCGACCCGGGCCGGCCCCCCTTTGTGCAGGTAAGCGAGCGCTGCTGCGAGAAGCTGGGCGCCCAGACCAAGGACTGGAGCGTGGAGGAGGGTCCGGTCAATGCCAGCGGCAGCCTGATGATCATCGGCACCCTGCCCCGCGCGCGGCGTTGAAGCCATGTTGCCCCCGCTCCTGCGCCAGCGCCTGTTGCAGGGCCAGGTCATCCCGGCCCATCCCCTGGCCCTCGGCCCGGACCGCCGCCTCGACGAGCGCCGGCAGCGGGCTCTGACCCGCTATTATATCGCCGCCGGGGCTGGCGGGGTAGCGGTGGGCGTCCACACCACCCAGTTCGCCATCCGCGACCCCAAGGTGGGGCTCTTTGAGCCGGTGCTCAAGCTGGCCGCGGAGGTGATCGCCAGCGAGGCCCCCGCCGGCTTCCTCCCCATCGCCGGGGTCTGCGGCCCCACCCCCCAGGCCCTGGCCGAGGCCCGTTTTGCCCGCGACTGCGGCTACCAGTTGGGCCTGCTCAGCCTCTCGGCCCTTAAGACCGCCTCCACCGCCGAACTGCTCGACCACTGCCGGGCCGTGGCCGAGGTGATACCGGTGATGGGCTTCTACCTACAGCCGGCGGTGGGCGGCCGGGTGCTGGACTACGAGTTCTGGCGGCGCTTCGCCGAGATCGGGCCGGTGGCGGCCATAAAGATCGCCCCCTTCAACCGCTACCAGACCCTCGACGTGGTGCGGGCCGTAGCCGAGGCCGGCCGCCTGGACCAGATCGCCCTGTACACCGGCAACGACGACACCATTGCCCACGACCTGCTCACCCGATTTCCCTTTGGCGGGGCCCGTTTCGCCGGCGGCCTCCTGGGCCACTGGGCGGTGTGGACCCAGCAGGCGGTCTACCTGCTGCGGGAATGCCAGGCCCTGGCCGCCACCGACGCCCCTGTTCCCCAGGAATTGCTGACTAGGGCAGCGCAGATCACCGATGCCAACGCGGCCTTCTTCGACGCGGCCCACGGCTTTGCCGGATGTATCTCCGGCATCCACGAGGTACTGCGCCGGCAGGGACTCTTGCAGGGCATCTGGTGCCTCGACCCGGAGGAGGGCCTGTCCCCCGGCCAGGCCGAGGAGATAGACCGCGTGTGCGCGGCCTATCCCCACCTCAGCGACGACGGCTTCGTGGCCCAGCACCTGGACCAGTGGCGGCGCTGAGCGAGAAGCTTCAGTCGCCGCTCCTGCGCTGGAGCGCCTTGCTCCTGCTGGCCCTGTGGCTGCGCTGGCCCCTGCCCGAGCCCCAGTGGCAGCATGTGGACGAACTGGCCTTCATAGATTACCCGCTGGGCTTCTGGAGCGGGGATCTCAACCCGCACTTCTTCAACTACCCCACCTTCCACCTCTACCTGCTCTCGGCCCTCTACTACCTCTATTTTCTCCTGTGCGGTTCTGAATCGCTGCTCTCCTTTATCGCCTACCGTTACTTCGCCGACGGGCACGACCTGCTGGCCATCGCCCGCGGCCTCAACAGCCTGCTGGCCTCCGGCACGGTGGGGGTGACCATCCTCCTGGGGCGCCGGCTCTACGGAGAAAAAGGGGGCTTCCTGGCCGGCCTGATCCTGGCTCTGATGCCCTTGCACGTGCGCTTCTCGCACCTGGCCATCACCGATGTGCCGGCAGCCTTTTGGGCCAGCCTGGCCCTGCTGTGGGCCCTGAGGCTGATACAGGAAGGGGGAAAGCGCACCGATGCCCTGCTGGCCGGGCTCTTTGCCGGCCTGGCCGGCGCCACCAAGTACCCCGCCGCCCTGGTCGCCCTGCCAGTGTTGGGAGCCGCCTGGTGCTCTGGGACCCACCGCTGGCGCAACCTCGGCACCGCCGCTGTCACCGCCCTGCTGGTCGCTGCCATCGCCACCCCCTATGTCTGGCTGGACTACACCCAATTCTGGTCCCACTTCTCGACCATGGGCCAGGAGCATCTGCTCGACAGCGGCCACCGCGGCAGCGATCCAGCTTGGCTGAACCTGATCCGCTACCACCTGCGTTATGGCCTGGGGATCGTGGGAGTGGCCACCCTCCTGATCGCCTTGTTCTGGAAGCCGCGCGATTGGCGTGCCGAGGAGAGGGTGATCGCTGCCTGTCTCTCGGTATTTGTCATCCTGCTCGCAGCCTCCCAGTCCACCTTCATGCGCTACGCCCTACCCTTGGCCGTGCCGGCCGCCCTGCTGATGGCCCGGCCTATCCTGGGCCTGATTCCCGAACTGAGCCAAGGGTATAGGCGGTGGATCTGGGCCGGATGGCTGGTCGTCCTGCTCGCCGAGCCGGCCTACCACTCGCTGCAGACCCGCCTGATGCTCTCCGGGCCCGACACCCGCGTGCAGATTCGCCAGTGGCTGGCGCAGCAGCCGGAGGGGTTACGCCTCACCCAGGCCCCAGATCGGGCCGGAGACCTAGGGGTGCTGACCCCGCTCTGGGTCTTTGCCCGGCAGAGCCGTTTTGTCAACAGCTTCGACGCCGAGCGGCTCCATGCCGCGTATGCCAGCCTCGGCCAGCGCCAGTATCTGCCCCCCCTTTACCTGACCTTCGATGCGGACGAAGCTGGCATCTTTGCCACTGCCGATCCCGCCGAGGCCGCCTCTTCCTTGCTCCTGCTCTGGTGCGACCACCCCTTGTGTGGAGGCGATCAGCCTCCCGCAGATCTGGAACCCTTTATCCACTGGCAGCAGCCTGTTTCACCAGGCGCTTCAACGGAGACGGTATTCGACCAGGCGGATTGGTACTTTGTGCCCATCGGCGGATGGGAAAGCACGAGCCGTAGCGGCCCTTCCTTCCACATCGGCCAGATCCTTCTGCGCCTGGCCAACCCGACCCCCGCGACCCAGACCTTCTTTCAACTGCTCGACCATCTTCTCACTGCCAGACAAGCTACTGCCCAGGAGCGTCGGACCGAAGCCCTCGACCACTACCGGCAGATCCTCGATAGCCCCTTCTATCTTCCCGAGCTGTTTACATATTCTTTTCTTTACGATATGTACATCAACGCAGGGGTGCTCTACCTCGAGCAGGGAGACCCCACCGCAGCCATCTCCTGCTGGCAGGAAGCAGCCCAAACCTATCCCGAGCGCCCCGATCCCCCCTACCGGATCGCCCTGGCGTACAGCAGGCTAGGACAGTGGGCTTAGGCCATTCCCTACTTCCGGCAGGCTATCGAGCGGGAAGACCAGAACGCGCAATATTTCTACAACCTGGGGGTTAGCTACCTCAACCTCGGCCGCCAGAGCGAGGCGATTGCCGCCTTCGAGACCTGCGTCGCCCGCAAGCCCGACGCCGATGCGTACGTCAACCTGGGGGTGCTCTACGCCAATGCCGGCCAGCGCGAGCGGGGCAGGGCAAGCTTTGCCAGGGCCCTCGAACTGGCCCCCAACCACCCCCAGGCTGCCATCATGCGGCGGGAATTGCAGGCCGGGCAATAGCCCCGCTACATTCTGTCCATACCCTCACCGGGAGCAAGCTATGGCCGCCACCCCCCTGCGCATCTACCACAACCCGCGCTGCAGCAAGAGCCGCGAAACCCTCGAACTGCTGCGCCAGCGCGGCCTCGAACCCCAGGTCATCGAGTACCTCAAGGAGCCTCCCGACGAGCGCACCCTCGACCAACTCCTGCGGCAGTTAGGGCTGGAGCCCAGGGAGCTGATGCGCCAGAAGGAAGACCGCTACGCCGAATTGGGCCTGGACCAGAGCACCCACACCCGCCGGGAACTCATCCGGCTCATGGTGGAAAACCCCATCCTCATCGAGCGGCCCATCGTGGTCTGCGGGGGGCAGGCCCGACTGAGCCGGCCGCCCGAGCGGGTGCTGGAGATCCTCTGAATGCGGAGCCTGCTGCACCTGGGCTTTCTGGCCTCCCACAACGGGTCCAACATGCAGGCCATCATCGACGCCTGCAGAGAAGGCCGCCTCCGTGCCCAACCCGCGGTGGTGATCAGCAACAACTCCGAGGCCGGCGCCCTGGCCCGCGCCAGGCAGGAGGGCATCCCCACCTTCCACCTCAGCAGCCGCACCCATCCCGGCGCCCTGGACCAGGTCATCTGCCAGACCCTGCTGGACCATCAGGTACAGGTAGTCTGCCTGGCCGGGTACATGAAGCGCCTGGGGCCGCAGACCCTGGAAGCGTACCGGGGCCGGGTGCTCAACATCCACCCGGCTCTCTTGCCCAGGTTCGGGGGGGAGGGGTTCTACGGGGAGGCGGTGCATAAGGCGGTGTTGGCGGCAGGGGAGAAGGAGAGCGGTCCCACCGTACACCTGGTGGACGAGGACTACGACCACGGCCCGGTGCTGGCCCAGGCCCGAATACCGGTGCTGGCGGGCGACACCCCCCAGACCCTGGCGGCCCGGGTGCTGACCCAGGAGCACCGCCTCTACGCGGAGACCTTGCAGAGGATCGTCACTGGGGAGATGGTGCTGGAGGGTTTAGTCCTCTAACAAAGCTGCATCCCACCCCTTTGACACTTGGCCCGGCAAATGCTGGCCAGGGTCGAGACCAGGGTGAAGACCCCACTCACCCCCTTCATGGGGTTGGAACGCTGCACCTTCACCTCCACCCCCTGCCCCCGCATCTGGATCTCGATCACCGAGACCTCCAGCGCCGGATCGGCGATCAGCACCGACTGGGTGCGGTCGAAGCCGATGCCACCCAGGGCCACAGCCGCGTGGGAGTTGACATTGCGCGGGAAGAGTGGGCAGATCCCGCGCGTCGGCCCCTGGTAGAGCACGGTCTCCTGACGGATCTCCTCAAAGCGCCACTGCGGCGAGGCGCTGAAGTCGAGGGTGCGGGGCGGCTTCTTCATCACCATCCGCACCTCCTCCCAGATCCCCCGGCCCTCCTCCAGCGCGTCCGTGCCCACCACCGCCCCGTGCGGGATGTACAGGCGGGTGCCGTGCTGACCAGCCGTGTCTATCAACCGTTTCTCCACCTGGGCATCGGCCAGGGCCGTCAGCGAGAGGGGCATGTAGTCGGTCTTTTGGAGAAAGGCCATCCCGTGTTTCAAGGTGATATCCGGGTGGGCCAACTCGACGATCAGTTCCGCCCCACTGGAGGCGAAGTCCTCGAGTTTTTCCAGGAATATCCCCGCCGGCAGCGCTGCCGTCTTCTCGCTGCTGCGGTTGTAGACAAAGGCCACCTCCAGCCCCAACTCGGGCCGGCTGGTGATCTGCTCATACACGTACTTGCCGATGTACCCATACCCCACGATGCCGATCCGTTTCCCACCTTCACCCATGTTCTTTCTCCTCTAAAAAGGGCGCTGCCACCCGAAGCTGAATCTGCGCGGGTCCCCCAGTCGCCGGGCCAGTTCCCGCCGGCCCATGTCCGCGTGCGCTGCCACCCACTCCACCTCCGCGGCCAGGGGTTGGTCAAAAACCCCCGGGTCGTCCGCCCCGATGGCCAGCCCCACCTCGGAGCGCAGGAAGCGCCAGAGGGGGTGCTGGGCCGGGGTGGGCACCCCGCCGATGCGCATATTGGAGGTGGGGCAGCTCTCGATGCAAACCTCTAACCGGGTCAACTGGTCGAGGACATAGTCCTGCCGCCTTCGCACCTCCTCCAGCCGCTCTGGACTGTAGGGAAGGGATACCCTCTCGCCCGTTCCCTGCCCCTGCAAGGCGACGCGTTCCCGCTCCAGTCCCCGCCGGTCCACCTCCACGCCAAAGGCTTCCAGTTCCTTCCGGTGCTCCAGATCGTAGTTGATCTGCGCCAGCCGCTCACTCACGGGCTCCTCCTCGTGGGCCTTGGGCCGCCGCGCCACCGCCACCTCCGGGTCCAGGCCCAGGGCGATGGCGTGGCCCAGGCGTTTGGCCCCTAAGAGCGCGGCCTGGTGGCACCAGCGCACCGCACTCTCCAGGGACTTGTCGAAAAAGACCTCGCCCACATGGTACGCCACTTCGAGGGCCTGCTTGGGGTGGCGCTGGTTGTCCGCCGCCAGGCGGGCGAAGAAAGGGCGCAGTTTGTCGGGGGGATGCCCTTCCTCGAAGAAACAGAAATCCAGCCCCACCACCGTGGGGACCAACTCCGGGTTTTCCGCCAAGAGCCGCTGCACCAGGGCGTACCCCTGCAGGGCCGCACCCCTGGGTAGGCTGATCAGGTATCGCGCGCTAAACCCCTCGCGGCTGACCTGCTCGAAGACGCGGGCGTTGGTGCGGTGGAAGTGCAGGAAGCGCTCAGGGTCGTCGAGGCCGAACATCGCCCGGTACTCGACGTAGTCCAGCCCCTCGCAGCGGTGGCGCTCGGCGATGCGCCAAAGCACCTCCTCCTCGCGGTGCAGGTTTTGGGCCCAGTACCGGTACAGACAGATCAGCAGGTCGAACTTGGCCTGGAAACGGCCGAAGTCGCCCCCGTCCTCCTGGTGGTACACCCAGTGCTCGCGAAAGCGCTCCCGCCCCCGCTCACTCCTCAACCCCTCCCTAAAGAGCCGCTCCGGATCCGGCCTCACCCCAAAAGCCTTCTCGTAGCTGTTGACGAAGAGGCTCCAATCCACCTCGGCGTAGATCCCGCGGCCCAGTTCCAACAGATCCTCGGTGTAGAGGCAACCGCCCACATGGACGTGTAACTCGCAGGTCTGCTGTGGGTGCAGGGCCTTCACCCCAGCACCTCCCGTAACTGCGCCTCGCTCTGGACGACCATGCGCTCCACGTTGAAGTCTGCGGCGACATGGGCCTGGGCGGCCAGGCCAAGGCGCCGGCACCCCTCGCGGTCCTGCAGCAAGGCCGCCAGCCGGCCAGCGATCTGCTCAGGGTGCCCTGGGTCCACCAGGAATCCGGTCTGCCCGTCGAGGATGGCTTCGGGAATCCCCCCGTGCCTGGTGCCCACCGCAGGCACCCCCCAGGTAGCTGCCTCGAGAAACACCAACCCCATGCCCTCCACATAGGATTTCACCTCTTGGCTGGTGAGTGCAAAGGCCCAGGCCAGGGCGTAACAGTCGCGCAGCGTCTCCTCGCTCACCCGGCCCAGGATCAGCACGTTCTTTTTTAACCCCAACTCCCCGATCTGCCGCGCCAGCGCGGGCCGCTCTGGGCCCTCCCCTACGATCAGGTGCAACACCCCCGGCACCTGGTCGGCCACCTCGCGCATGGCCCGGATCAGCAACCGGTGGCCCTTCTGCTGCACCAGCCGGCCCACGGTCAGGAGCAAGGGCTGGCCCTGCCATTCTGGGTGGCGGCCCGGCGCGGTGGCCCTGGCCTCCTCCACCCCAAGGGGCAATTCCACTCCCAGGTGTACCACGTGCACCTTGGCGGGGTCCACCCCTTTGCCGACGAGCAACTGGCGGGTGAAGCCGCTGATGGTGAGCAGGCGCCGTGCCCGGCTGTAGAAGCGGCGCTGGGGTACGCTCTCCAGCCAGGTCCAGGGGGTGCGACCGGGCAGGCGGCGGGCCACATCCGTGCCGAAGACCGTGCCGATCAGGGGCAGGGACAACCCGTCGAGCAGGGTGCCGGCCACCCGGGTGGCCATGCCGTTGGCCGCCCAGAGCACGTCGGGCCGCCACTGGACCAACATCTGGCGCAGGCCGGCGCAGACCCGCTGGTAGCGCAGCGGGATAAAGGACACGTTGCCGCCGGGGATGCGCTCCACCCGGTAGGGCAGGGCCTGGTCCTCGGGATGCGCCGGCCCATAGGCCGGGGCCAGCACCCGCAGGTCCACGCCCCGCCGGGCCAGGCCCCCGGCCAGCAACTCCACGTAGCGGGCGGTGCCGACGCTCTCGGGCGCAAAGCGGGTGGTGAAGAGCAGCAGCTTCAAGCTGAGGTGTGGATGGAGAAATTGTAAAAGCGGTTGACCCCCTCGCAGCCGGTGAGGCCGACAAAAGAGCGCGGGGGCAGCTCGGGGCAGGGCACGGACCACTCGGCGCCGGCAACCCGCACCACCAGCGCCGCCTCCCTGGTCTCCACCTCCAGGAGGTGGCGCTGGCGCGGGGCCAGGGAGAGGGGGTGGTGGATCAGCTTTTGCCAGCGGGGCCGGCCCAGGGCCATGGCGTGATACCAGACGTTGATCCCCTCGTCGTAGAGCACCACCTCGTAGTGCTCGCGGTATTGGGGGCGGCTGTTGCAGTCGGCGCCCAGTTCAGGGGCTAGCACGATGAGCGGCGCCATACGGTGGTCAAAGCACAACTCGGCGCACACCCGCAGCGGGAGATTGACCTGCTCCTGCCACACCTGGCTGGCATAGGTCTCGGGAGCGCGGGGCCCCAGCAGTTCATCCTCGCCGGCCCCGGCGGGGACCTGGTTGCGGATATGGTCGGCCTCCTGCACCCAGGTCCCGCGCCAGGCCCAGCGCGGGCTACCCACCCCGATCCAGTCGGCCGCAGACCAGCCCTGCGGGGCAAAGGTGCAGGCGTAGCGCAGATGTTCTGCTTTTTCCAAGTTGTTGTCCTCTGGAGAGAGGGGTTATATTGTGGGCTAATTTCGAGTGTACAGTAAACCCTTTCCCCGTGCAACCGCATGTCCGCACCCCTGCTGCACTGGCTGTATGGCGATCTGCACACCCACTGCGAGGACCCCGCCCTAGCCGCCGCCTATTTGGAGGGCATGGGCGGCAGGCTGGATTTCGCTGCCCTCACCAACCACGCCCAGAAGCCGGCCCTGGGCGAACAGGCCGAGGTGGTCGCCCGCATGCGCGCCCTGCTGCCGGGTCTGCTGCTCTTTTCCGGGCTGGAGTGGAATACCCCCACCGGCGGCCATGCCTGCCTCGTCTTCCCCCCTTCGCCCCGCGAACACGAACACGTGTCGGCCTTTGCCCGGGCCTTTGACCGGCTGATCGCCGGCAGCAACCCGGCCGTGCCCGAGGCCCTGACCTTCCTGGCCGCCCTGCCGCCGGCCGAAAGGCCGCTGCTCTTCATCAACCACCCGGCCCCCGGCCAGTGGTCCCCCCAGCACCTGGACTTGTACCTCCGGGCCGACCAGGCCGGCCTACTTGCCGGCATCGAGGCCGTACACGGCCACCAGACCCGCGACCTGGTGCTGGCCCTCGATCCCCTGACCTATCCGGGCGCTGCCCCGGGGGGCCTAGCCGACCACGTCTACGCCCAGGGGCGGCCCTTCTCCCTGCTGGCCAGCGCCGATTTCCACATCCACAAACAGCGCCTCAAGCCCGACTATGCACCCGGCGTTTTCAACCACCTCCGCGCCGGGGTGCCCCCCGGACGGCGGGACTGGCCCGACCTTTTCGCCGCCCTGCGCCAGGGCCGCACCTGCGCCGCCCAGGGCCACTGGCTGGAGCTGCGCGATTTCCGCGTGGACCAGGCCCGGCTCGGCGACACTTGGGCCAGCTCGGAAAAGGGCGCCCTCCACCTGGAACTGGAAGCTGGCGAGGACCTGGAATCCCTCGACCTGATCGGCCAGTTCTCCCGCGCCCAAGCCCCGGCCATGCTCCATTCTTTTGGGCCGCAGCCTGCCGGGGACGTGCACCGGTCCCTGCCGGTGCCCGCCCGAGCCCAGGGCTTTGTGCGCCTGCGCGCCCTGGCCGCCCGCCGGGAAAGGCCCTGGCCCGGCCAGCGCGGCCTGCGCCTCTTCCTCAGTTCGGCCATCCTCCTGGAAGGGAGATAGACGATGACCCCTCCCCTGCGCCTGGGGGTGATCGGCGCCGGCTGGTTCGCCTCGCGCCGGCACTGCCCCGACATCCTGCGCCACCCCGAGACCGCGCTGGTCGCCCTGTGCCGGCGCGACCGGGCCGAACTGCAGAAGATGGCCGCCCACTTCAAAGTCGAGCATTGCTTTGCCGACTACCGCGAGCTGATCGGCAGCGGCCTGGTGGACGCGGTGGTCATCTGCTCGCCCCACCATCTCCACTACGAGCACACCCTGAATGCCCTGGAGGCCGGGTTGCACGTGTTGCTGGAGAAACCCATCACCATCGACCCGGACGAAGGCCGCCGCCTGGTGGAACTGGCCGCGGCGCGGGACCTGGCCCTGGTGGTGGCGCAGAACCCCCCGTACTGGCGCCACTGCCGTTTCTTGCGCGAGCAGCTCGCCGCCGGCGCCCTGGGACATATCGAGGCCGCCCACATCCATTGGGCGGGCAATGCCCTGGGGGTGTTGGGGCTGGAGCCTTTGCCGGCGGACCTGCCCGGGGTGGTGCGGCCCACCCTCTTCCGGGGGAACGCGGCCCAGAACGGGGGCGGTTTCCTGACCGACGGGGGCTCGCACCTGGTCAGCGAGTTGTTGTGGTGTACCGGCCTTCGGGTGGCCGAGGTCAGCGCCCTGATGGACAACCCCCGCTGGGACACCCGCGCCGCCCTAAACCTGCGCCTGAGCAACGGCGGGCTGGCCACCCTCTCCATCCTGGCCGACAGCGCGATAGCGGCCAAGCGCCAGCACAGCGTCTACTATGGCTCGGCGGGCACTGCCGAACTGCGGGGATTTCCCTTTGTCGTGCGCCTTTCAAGCGGCGCGAAGGAGCAAGAACAGCGCGAGGACCAACTGCCCGCCCCGCCCACCCCGGTGGGGGATCTGGCCGACCGCGTCCTGCGGGGGAGTCAGCCGGCCATGCCAGGGGAGATGGCCGTGCATGTGGTGGAGGTGCTGCAGGCCGCGTACGACTCGGCCCGCAGCGGCGCGGTCGTGGCGCTCTGATCCTTCAGGAAGGATCGCGGAAGATGAAGTACGCCGCCCCCAGCAGGCATATCCCCGCGTAGAGATAATCCAGCTTGAGGGGCTGGCGCATGTAGAACACCGCAAAGGGCACAAAGACCGAGAGGGTGATCACCTCCTGAAGGATCTTCAGTTGCCCCAGGTTCAAAGCGGTGTACCCCAGCCTGTTGGCCGGCACTTGGAGGGTGTACTCGAAGAAGGCAATGCCCCAGCTGGCCAGCACCGCCACATACCAGGCCCGGTCGTTCAGGTCGCGCAGGTGGGCGTACCAGGCAAAGGTCATGAAGATATTCGAAAGAACCAGCAGCCCTGCCGTCTGTAGCAAAACAGCCATCAAGCGACTCCTCTGAGGTGAGAGATGCAACTGGCCTGCGAAGGACACCACCAGATCCGCGCCCTTTCCGAGGGGCTGCGCCCGGTGCTCAACCCGCCCGCGGTGGTGGAGGAACCCGTGCTCTGGGGCGCCTCCCCGGCCGACGCCTCCGGGGCCTCCATCTACGGCACCGTGCGGCGCGAGGGCGGCCGTTTCCGCATGTGGTACCAGGCCTGGCCCCAGGACTGGAAGGGCGAGGACGTGGTGGCCGTGGCCTGCGCCGAAAGCGAGGACGGCCTGAACTGGCGCCGGCCCGACTACGGCCTGGTCGAATGCGGCGGTTCCAGGCACAACCACCTCACTGACCTGCCCTTCCACTCTCCGGCCATCCTCGTCGATCCCCACGCCAACCCCCAGGCCCGGTACCGGGCCTTTGGTTACACCGCTCCTCAAAAACTCGACGCCCGCTACACCGCCCTGGTCAACCGCCCCGGGTACTACACCGCCCATTCGGCCGACGGCCTTCACTGGCAGCTCGATTCCCCGGAGCCGCTCTGGCCCCACGGCGACGTGATCAGCGCCGTCTGGGACCCGCAGGCCGACGGCGCCCGCCTCGCCCTTAAGATCAGCGGCCGGGCCGCGGGCATGTACCGCCGCCGCTTCTACAGTGCCCAATGGCAAGGGGGACGGGCCACCGCCCCAGTCAGCGCCCTGATCCCCGACGAACACGACGACACCGGGGCCCGGGCCCGGGGCTTCCACAGCGCCGACTACTACGGAGTGGGGCTAATGCCCACTGCCGGTCCCACCATCGGCTTTCTGTGGACCTTCCGCCACCAGACCCCCCTGGGGCAACACCCGCCGCTGATGGCCTATTACGGCTGGACCGGCACCGTGGACCTGTCCCTGGTGTACCAACTCGAGCGCGGTGGCCGCTGGTTCCACCTGCCGGGCCGGCCCGACTGGCTCCGCGCCCTCGACGCGCCCGCCTGGGCGCACGGCGCTCTCTACACCTCTTCTTCACCCGTCGAGGTGGGCGAGGAAACCTGGCTCTACTTCACCGGCACGAAGGATCGCCACGGCTGGTGCGGCCACGGGGTGGACTACAACGCCTATACCAAGGCCGCGGCAGCTGGGGGCGGCTTCGCCCGCATCGGACTGGCAAAGTGGCGGCGGAACCGGCTCATCGGCTACCAGGCGGTGTTGCCTGAGCGGCTGCACCTGAGCCCGCAACCGGGCAGCCAGCCTCGGCTGGCGCTCAATCTGCTGACCCGTGCGGGAGGATCGGCGCGGGTGGGCCTGGCCAGAACCGACGGCCAGCCCCTGCCGGGTTTTGAACTGGAAAAATGCATCCCCATCGCCGGCGACCACCTCGAAGTCCCGGTGCGCTGGCAGGGAGAGCCGGCCCTGCCCAGGCTGACAGCAGGTGAGGAGATTGTCGCCCAGGTGGAATTGCAGGAAGCCACCCTCTACGCCTTTGACTTTGCCCTGAGCGCCTAAGCGGAAGCGCACCTCTTGGTCAGGAACGCCTGGCCCAGGGGGGCAGATCCCCCCGGAACTCCAACTCCATCCCCTCCTCCACCTCCACCGTGAGCCGCAGGACCCCCGGGCGCACCAGGGCGGCGGGCCGGGGTTTCCCCTGCACCAAGGCGCAGGGCGCCGCGCCCCAGGCACCGGGCACCTCTGCCTCCAGGGTCAGCTGCCGGCAGGGCACCTGGGGCGGCAGGCCGGCAAACCCCAGGCGATAGCGCTGTCGCTGCGTTCCTTCTTCCAACACTTGCACCTGCAAGTGGCGCCGGCACACGTGATAGCTGATCACCTCCTCGGGCGCGGCGCACCACACCCCCTCGCCCCCCTCGCTCAGCACGGTCTCGAAGCGCTGCCGCAGTTGCGCCTGGGAGCAGTCCTTGTTGCGGTGTACCGGCTCCTCCAGGGGGCAGTGGCAGTAGTCGATGATCCAGCCGCCCACGGCCTGGGCCTGACGGATATTGCGGTAAGAGTCGTACTCGCTGAAGAAGGGGCCGTAGAACTGATCGTGTAACGCGGTGCGGTCCAGCCAGAAGAGTTCGTCGCCCGGGCGGTTCACCCCGTCGGTGATGCTCATCGCCCCCAGGTACCCTAATTGCCGGCAGGCGGCCAGCACGTGGTCCGACATGTTCTGGTTGTCGCCCGGAGCGCAGTAGAGCAGCACCGGCGCCCCAATGGCCGCCTCGATCACCTCCTTGGCCTGGCGCAGCTCGCGGTCCACCATCTGAGGGGTGATCACCTCGTGGCTCCAGGAGTGGTTGCCCACCCCCCAGCCCCGGCCCAAGAGATCGCGCAGCTCCTCGCCGTTCATGTGGCGGAAGCCGTTGTAGCTGGACTGCCCCAACTGGCGCACCGCGCCCAGGTGCCCGCCCACCACCTCCACGTGGCCGGGAATGCCAAACTCCTCGTGCAGGGGCACGGCGAAGCGGTGCAAGTCCACTAGGCCCTCGTCGTAGGTGATGGAATAGACCCAACCCTTGCCGTGCTTCCAGTCGCAGACCCTCAGTTTCATCGGACTTTCCCCAAGGCCGTCATAAACTCCGCAAAGGTGGTGCTGAAACCCACCTGCCACTCGAAGAGGTGGATGCCATAGCGGGTGGACAGGCGCTCGGGAAAGCTCTGCGGCGTTTCCACCCCTACGGTGGCATCGCGCATCAGCACGCAGCGATAGCCCAGCCCCAGCATGGGCCGCGCCCCACCGTCGGCCCCTAACACACACATGTCGGTGGCAAAGCCGGCGTAGATCAGGGTGGTGATCCCCCGCTTTTTCAGGTGCTCATGCAACTGATCCGTGTAGAAGCAGAGCAGTTCGTCCCCCGCCGGCGAGACCAACCCCGTCCGCTTCATCTGCAACAGGGGAGAGCGGTGCATGTAGTCAATCCCGTGGGCCCGTTCCGCCATCTTGCCGGCCAGAGTCTGGGGCGGGGTGTACGGGGCGAGGGGGGGACGGCGGGATTCGAGCTGGGGGTACTGGGCGTCCATCCAGTCGGTCTCCACGTGGCAGACGGCGACGCCCTCCCGCCGGCAGGCGTCCATGCTGGGGCGGATCACCTCGACGATGATGCGCCAGGCCTCGGCCGTTGACTGGGGCCAGCCCAGGTCCACGCAGAAGTCCACATCCACCGGCGGGCCGTCCGGGCAGCCGATGTTCCAGCAGTGCATGCCCACCAGCGCCACTTCGTCGGTCGAGAGTTCGAAGACCTCCTGCTCGTAGCCGGGCCGGTCGATGGGCAGGGCCCGGTAGTGGCGCACCGGCAGTTTCAGTTTTCTGCTCATCGGCGATTGCCCTCAGCTACCTCGGCGACCAACTGGGCGGCCAGTTCGCAGTGCTCCTCCTCGTACTTCTCGCAGAAGGTGCTCCAACGGATGAACATTTCGAGAAAATCGCGGGCATTGGGGCAGGTGTCGGCGCTGTAGTAGTAGGGGCGCGAGGCCGGCGGCTGCGAGTAGGGGTACCGCTGGTGCTCCGCCTTCTGCTGGAGGAACTTGAGTGCCGCCGGCATCAGGTAGTACTTGCCCTGCCCGGCGCCCGAAACCCCGGCCTTTGCCAGTTGCGCGGCGAACTCCTCGCCACTGCATTTGAACATCTCCGGCTCGATGCTGAAGCCGGCCATCCAGCAGGAGTACAACTCGACGTAGTCGGGAATGGGCAGGGGGACGATGCCGGGGATCTCGCCCAAGAGGCGCATCAGCAGGCGGATCATGCGGTCGCGCTTTTCCACCTGCGGCTTGATGATCTCCAGCTGCGCCAAGGTGATGGCCGCGGCGCTCTGGGTCATGCGGTGGGCGTAGCCGGGGGCGGTGTGGGCCCGGCCAAAGTGGGGGATCATCTCCCCCCCGCGGCTCTGGCCGATGAAGCGCAGCCGCTCGGCCAGTTTGTCGTCATCGGTGGTGACGCAGCCGCCCACGTCCGAGCCGAGGGTCTTCTCCGAGTCGAAGGAGAACCCCGCGGCCAGGGCCAGGGTGCCGGCGTACCGCCCCTTGTATTTCCCGAACACCGCCTGGCAGACATCCTCGTACACGATCAGCCCGTGCCGGGCGGCCAGGGCGTTGATGGGGTCCATATCGCAGATCAGGCCGGTCTTGTGGACCACCAGGATGGCCCGGGTGCGGTCGCCGACGCAGGGGGCAATGGTCTCGGCGCTCAGGTTGACCGTGCCCGGCGCGGTGTCGGGGAAAACCGGGATGTAGTTCTCCCGGATCAGGCCCTGCACGGTGCCGTAATCGGTGACCGGACTGACGATGATCTCGTCGCCCGGCGCAAAACCGAAGGCCGCGGCCAGCACCGCCAGGGCCGGGGTGCAGCCGGGGGTGGCGATGCAGTGTTTGACCCCCAGCTCTTTGGCAAAGGCTTTCTCGAAGCGGCCCACCATGTCGCAGGTGAGCCCCGAGTCCACCACCTCTTGCAGGTACTTGGAAGCATTGGGGCCAATGGTGCGGGGGAAGGGATTGGGCAGAGTGCCGCGCAGGCCGGCCACGGCCTGGGCTCCGTACTGGGCGCGGGGGGTTGTCATGGCTATGCTCTTGGTAGTGAGACAAGTGCTCACAGAGGAAGCTAGAACACCGAGAGGTTGCCGTCAATCCTATGGCTGTTGTGGGGTATAAGCGGAATATGCTGATGCTGGACAGAAAGGGTATACAGGACGAAATCGAAGCCCGGAGGAGTACGCGGTGACAATCAGAAGCGTTCTTGGCTCATTTGAACGACAAACCAGCTACCCCGAGCAACACGGCCACCAGTAATCCATACAGCCAAGTAAAACGCCCGTTAATCTTTGCCCGCAGGTCGCGGATCTCGGTCTTCATTTCAGCCCGTAGGCCGCCAATCTCCTGGCGAAGCTGGCGAATGTCCTGCTCGACATTGCCCAAGCGGGCATCTACCTGCTCCAGGACATCCTTAGGGGCCAAGGGTTTCAGTCATGACCACGCTCCAAAGAGGCGCGATAACCATGCGAGACGAGATACCCTGTACCCTGGACCAGGTCAAGGCATAGGTACACTCCACCCGCTACGACACCACCGGATTCCGGCCGCCGGCCTCGCCCAGGGCCAGATCCACGGCCTGTAGCTCCTGGTTCACCGCCACGACGAGGTAATTGGCCTGGGCCAGGAGTGCTTCGGCACGCTGATAGAGGCTGTCGCTCTGGCGGTTTTCCCCCTGCTCCCGCTGGAGGGCCCAGCCTTCCAGCACCACCCCGTAGGCCTGGAGGCGCAGGTCCATCACCTGCCGCATGTTGCGGTGCAGGGGCTCCAGAGCCGGGGGCGGGGCGAGGCGGTCGAAACTGTCTCGGGCCGACTGCAGCAGCGGGTGGGCATAGGCGCACACCACGGCGAGGTTCTCGGCGGTGGCCTGGCCAGAGGCGCCCACGGCGCGGCGCTGCACCTCCTGTTCGAGGGAGTTGACCCAGTCGATGAGGGGGTTGGTCTGCAAACGGTAGGAGCGCACCTGATCGGCTGGCCCGTACGGGGTCTGGGCAGCCCCTCCACCCTCGCCACAACCCATCGACCCGGCCAGCAGGCAGGCCCAGCCCAGCGCCAGCCTCAGGAGGACTTTGATACCTGCTGCTGTTTCCATGACTTTTCAGCCAGCACCTTGGAGGACAATTCGTCGATCACCTTCTCAATCGGCTCCTTGCCCACGTCCCAGATCGCGAGCTGGAAGTGGAAACTCATCCCCTGCTGCCTGGCTGCCTCTTCGAGCTGGCCGATCTTGCGCAGGGCGAACTCCTCGTCCGCATCGAAGAGGACGACGATCTCATCGCCCGAGAACCACCGGGCCACCAGGTCGCTGCGCCGGAAGGGGATGGAGAAGATGGCCCGGATGCGCTGGTTCACGTTCTCGTATCCGTACTGCTCGTTAAGCTGGTGCAGGTTGTCCAGGTCCAGAAAAACCACCACCCGCAGGCCGCGGGGCATGATGAGGGAGAACTGCAAAAAAGCGTTGCGGGTCCACATGCCGAACACCGGGTCCATGCTCAGCTGGGCGATCTGCTCCTGCAACTGCTCGATCTCGGTCTGGAAGCCGAAGATCCTGCCTGCAAGTTTTTTCAGCACCTGCCTCTTCTTCCCTCGGTTCCCTCGGTCTCTCTCCGAGAATATAGCATGATTCCCCCCGCCTCACCCTAACCCGCTAAGAGCAAAGGCAGCCGGCCCGGCCTGACTCAAAAAGAACGCCCCCGTTGCGTCGGGAAAAGCCCCGGCATAGGCCCTGGCCCAGCGATCGAGGAAGGCCAAAGCCCCGTCCTCGGGTACCAGGGCCCAGACGCTGCCGCCAAAGCCAGCGCCAAAGGCCGAAGCCGCCACTGCGCCCCCCTCCCTGGCCAGCCGGGCCAGGGCCGCGGTCTGGGGCACCTGGTTGCCTAACAAGGTCTCGGTCAACTCCTGGGAGCGGTCCACCAGCCGGCCAAAACCCTCCAGGTCCCCCCGGGCCAGCGCCTCGCCCGCCGGCAGGCAGATCTCCTCGTTCTCGGCGATGAAGTGCTCCAGCCGGTCCCGCAACTCTGCTGAACTGAAGGGCCCTTCCTGCGGGCCGGCGATGAGCTGCCGCAGCCGGTCCGCCACCCCTGGCCCGCTATGGAGGATGGGATAGAGGTGGCGCTGGGTCCCACCGGTGCCCCGCTGCCAGGCCCGCACCAGGGCCCGGACCCGGGCCGAGGCGCGGTTGTACAGCTCCTGGGCCGCACCGGTCTTCTCGGCCACCACCCCGCTGCTGCCCAGGGCAAAGAGATACCCCTCCGGCACGGGGATATGGCGCTCGAAGCGGGCCGGACAGTAGGCGAACTGCCCGATATGGCCGGCCCTGGAGCAGAGGATGGCGGTGTGATCCTCGCTGCCGCCAAAGGTGCCCACCCCCCGGTCTCCCTCCAACTCGCCGAAGCTCTGGCCGTTCTCGACCGTGCCAAGAAACGCGGCCAGCTCCAGCGGGTCGCTGATCTGCCGCCGATACTGCGGCTGGACATCCAATTGATTGAAGGCGGCCAGGGCCAGGTAGGTGCCGACCATCAGGGCGCTGGAGCTGCTCATGCCCGCGGCCGGGGGCAGGTCGCTGCAAAAGGCCAGGTCCATACCTCGCCGGCAGGCGGGGAAGTTGCGGGCCAGGCGGCGGGCCACGGTGATGGGGTAGTTGGACCAGTGGCCGTGGCTGGCCACCAGCTCGGGGTCCAGGGCAAAAGACACTGGCTCGCCCTGCTCGGCCCAAATCCTCACCTGGGTGTCGGAACGCGGGGTTGCCACCATGCAGAAACCCTGCTCCAGGGCCGCCACCAGGCTGCGGCCGCCCGCGTAATCGGTGTGTTTGCCCAGCACCTCGACGCGGCCGGGCACGGCGAAGGCCGCCACCCTGGTCTGCGGCCCCACCCCGCCCTCGGCCAGGCGGCGGGCCGCCCGCCCGAACAATTCGGCCTTGGTCCGGGCCGCCGCCGGGCGCAGCCCCGGCTCCCGCACCAGCGCCTCGGCCTGGTCGCCGTCCAGCAGCTCTCCCAGCCCGATCACAGCCGCACCGCCCGGCCGGCCAGCCTTACCGCCACCGGCCCCACGTCGGCGCGGTCGGACAAGTCCAGCACCGCCTCGTCGAAATACAGGACCCGGAACCGCTGGCCAAGCACCCCTGCCGCGTGCTGCACCGCGTCGGGCAGTTCCAGTTCGCCTCTGGGGGAGGGTTTTACCGCCCGGCAGGCGGGAAAGATGCCCGCGTCGAAACGCCAGCAGTTCATGCTTACCGCCACCGGCTCGGGCAGGGATTCCAGCAGCGCCAGGTCCGGTTTCTCGATGATGCGGTACAGGCAGCCCTCTGCGTCGGCCTCGACGAGGGCGAACCGGCTCAGCCTTTCGGGGGGGATATTGCCGCCCGCCAGCATCCCGGTGCGCGAGAAGGCCACCAGCCCCGGCCCCGGCAGATGGCGCAGGGCGCCAAGGGCGGCGGCGGGGTAATAATTGTCGGAGTTGATCACCAGAAAGGCATCGCCGGCGGCAAACCCCTCGGCCGCGGCTACCGCGTCCGCGGTGCCCAGGGGTTGTTCCTGGATGGCGAAGCCCAGTTCCAGGCGCTGGTACTGGAGTTCCTCGCCGTAATAACGGCGCAACTCCCCGTGTTCGGGGCCCACCACCAGACAGACGCGCCGGTACCCCGCGTCGGCCAGGGCGCTGAGCACGTAGTCGAGAAAGGGCCGGTCGATGGGGATGAGAGCCTTGACGCCCGTGGCCGCTACCTCGGCCTGGCGGGCGCTCAGTCCGGCCTGGGGGTCCTGCTGGCGCATACGCGTGCCCAGACCCCGGGCCAGGATCACCGCCTTATCCATCTCAGGGGCTTTTGAAGAGGATCTCGCCTTTGGCCGAGAGCAGTTTCAGCCCTGCCCCGCCGTCCCCTTCGAGGTAGAAGGAGGCGTGCGGCTCCCCCTTGGCGTCGAAGAGTTCCAGCCGCGGCCGTCCGTCCGGGCTCACCCCCAGGCCGGCGCGGAAACGCTGCTCAGCGTCCATCAGCCCCACAATCGAGGAGCCTTCCTCCAGTACCCCGACCATGGTGCGCACCGCCCCTTCCCCGTCGCCCAGTTCGATGAGCACCATGCCGTCGGGGCGCATGCGCAGCAGGCCGCGCACGTGGCCCTGGGCGTCGTTGAGCCGCACTTCGGGCAGCTCCTTGGGTCCCATGCCCACCCGCAGCCGGCACTGCCCAGCCGCGTCGAGAAAATTGAGAGTGGCCGCCCCGCCCTCTCCCAGACCCAGGCCGGCGCGCACCTGCTTCTGGATGTCGTACAGCCCCAGGCCCACGCCTCCGTCCTCGGTCAGGCCCAGGCCGGCACGGTTGCGCCCCTCGGCGTCGTAGAGTTCCAGCATCGGCGAGCCGTCCGGGCTGAGGGCCAGCCGCACTCGGGGCCGGTCGTGTTGGTCGCGCAGTTCAAGGAAAGCGGCCGCCTCGGCGATGCCCACCGTCGCCACCGCTCGGCCATATTCGTCCATGAACTCCAAAAGCGCCTCGTCCCGGGCCCCGGCCACCCGCAGGGCAGCGCGGGTTTTGCCCTGGCGCCCCTGCAGTACAAAGCGGCTGGCCTTGAGGGCGCCGGGCCGCCAGCGCCCATACGCCGCGTACCCCGCCAGCGCCAGGGCCGCCAGGGCCGCCACCAGCAGCAACTGGGAGCGCTGCTCCAGCCGCCGTTGCTGCTCCACCATGTCCATGAACACCGCGTTGGTGCGGTCGGCGCTGGCCCGGGCGGCCTGCAGAGCCGGGTCCACCGCCGGCTCGGCCTGGGCCCCGGCCCGAACCGCCAGCAAGGCGGCCAGGGCCACCCACCAGCCGCTCCTTCGGGATCTGCGCGCGCTCTCCATAAGGCATCCTGTTGTCACCAATGATACTGCGGTGGTGCAGGGGCTGCAAGTTAGGCAGAGGCGCCCGAATAGCGTTTGACCCCGCAGCGCCAGAACCACCGCGACCCCCCCAACAGCCCCAATGCCAGGCCGAACGCCAAGCCCAGCATCTCCCGGCTGAGCCGGCCCACCACCGCCTCGGCCGGCACGGTCACGGCAAAGGCCACCGGCACCAGCGCGGTCAGCCCCACCTGGAGCCAGCGGGGGTACATACCTACCGGCCAACGACCTGCCTCGTACACCCCCTGGAAGATAATCAGGATGTTCTCCACCCGCACAAACCAGAAGGAGAGGGTGGCTAGGATCAGCCAGAAGCTGTAGACGATGGCCGCTCCGGCCAGCAGGGTCAGGCCGAAACCCAGGGCCTGGGACGCGCCGAGGGCCATCCCCAGTTGCAGGAGTGCCGCCGCCAATACCGTCAGCCCCAAGCCCACGTCCACCAGCTTCCACACCCGCACCTCGCCCATGCTCACCAGCACCTGGGCGTCGGCCGGCTTGGTCAGGGTGAAGTCGAGGGTGCCCCGACGCACGTCCTCCATGAAACGCTCCATGCTGGGCTGGATCAGGGCCCCGATCAACCCGCCCATCAATTGATACACCCCCAAGAGGGCCACCAGTTCGGCCGGCTGCCAGCCCCCCAGTGCCGGGGTGTGGGCAAAGACCACGGCGATTCCGGCCAGGCCGATGCCCAGGCTCATCAGGGATTGCAGGCACTGAATGTAGAAGTTGGCGCGGTACGCCAATTCGTTGAGCACCCCCAAGCGCACGAAGACCCAGAAGAGCCGCAGATAGTTCATGCGCCCACCGCCCCGTACTGCCTCAGGCCCCGCCGCCAGACCAGGGCCATCAGCCCCAGGCTGGCCCCTACCCACAGGCCCTGGACCGCCAAGCCCTGCGCCGTCTGTTCGGGGTTCAGCCGGCCCATGGCCAACTCCACCGGAAAAGCCAGCATCCAACGGAAGGGCAGGAGCGCCGCCAGGGTCTGCACCCAGCCGGGCATCAGTTCGAGGGGGGCCATGCGCCCGGAGAGGAAGAGCAGGGCCGCGAAGTAGAACTGGTTGAGCGCCCCCACCCGGGTGGTCCAGAAGGCGCTTAGGGCCAGGCACCACTCGACCAGAAAGCGCAGGGCAAAGGCCAGCAGCAGGGCCGGGACCAGGGCGGCCAGGGACCAGGGGTGGAGGTTGAAGCGCGGCTCAAAAAGCCAGGCCAGCAGCAGGGCGGCCGGCAGGGTTATCACCGAGGTCAGGACCTTGTAGGCGATGTTGACGGTGATGTCGGTGTGGATGGGGTGCAGGGGCTGGAGCAGCAGGGGGGAGAAGGAGCCGCTACGCACCCGGTACTCGAACTCGAACATGATCCAGGTGAAAGTGAGGTGGTTGATTACCATCAGGGCGATGTAGTAGGCGGCCAGATCCCCGCTGGCGAATCCCCCCACCTGGCCCCCCTGGGCTTTGGCTACGGTTAGCCAGACCACCAGGTACACCACCGGCTGCACCACCAGGCCGATGAGCCAGATGACCAGGGCGGCCCGGTACTGCAACTGCACCGCCGCCTCGGTGCGAAAGAGGGTGGCGTAGATGTCGGCCAGGCCCTTCACGCCGCATCCTGGGAGAAGACCTGCTCGATGACGTCCTCGATCTGGGGGTCCTCCACGGTCAGATCCACCACCGGCACCTCACTGAGGAGCCGGGCCGTTACCCGCGCCGTGTCCGCCTTTGGCACCCGCAGGGTCACCCGCGCCCCCTCGCGCCCCACCACCTCCCCGTACGCGGTCAGGTCCTGCTCCTCCCGATCCAGGTCCACCACGATGGTCTTGTGGGGGGAGAAGCGCTGCACCAGGTCGGCCAATTCGCCGTTGAAGAGCAACTGCCCGTGGTGGATGATCACCACCCGCCGGCACAGGGCCTCCACGTCAGCCATGTAGTGACTGGTTAGCAGCACGGTGGCGTGGTAGCGACGGTTGTACTCGGCGATGAAGGCGCGGATGCGCCGCTGCATGGTCACGTCCAGGCCGATGGTGGGCTCGTCGAGAAAGAGGATGCCAGGCCGGTGCAGTAGGGCAGCGGCCACCTCGCATTTCATGCGCTCGCCCAGGGAGAGGTTGCGCACCGGCTTCTGCAACAGTTCGCCCAGGTCCAGCAGGCTCACCAGCTCGTCCAAGGTGTCGCGGAACTCCTGCCGGCCCAGGCGGTAGATGGCCCGGTTGCGCTCAAAGGAGTCCACCACCGGGATGTCCCAGACCAGTTGGTTGCGGTTGCCCATCACTAGGGTGATCTGGCGCAAAAAGACCCGCTGCCTAGCAAAGGGCTCAAAGCCTAGCACCCGTACCTGGCCGCCGGTGGGGTGCAAAAGCCCGGAGAGCATCTTGAGGGTGGTGGTCTTGCCTGCCCCGTTGGGCCCGAGGAAGCCGATGACCTCGCCGGGGGCCACGGCAAAGTCGATACTCTTGACCGCCTCCACGGTGCGAACCTGCCGGCGCACCAGGCTCTTCAGGGCCGCCTTCACCCCGCCCTCGCGCACCGGCACCTCGTAGGTTTTGTGCAGTTGCTGGACCTCGACGGCGGCGTTCATGCCACCTCCACCCGCATCGCGCGTTGGGCCGGGTCAAAGGCCAGCAGGACACTATCGCCTTCGGCCAAAAAGGTGTTGCTGGCAAAGGCGGCGCGGCTCGATACCCGCTCCAGAGGCGCCCCGTCCACCTGCACCTGGCGCACTTCCATCCCGCTCAGCCTCAGGGTGAGCTCGGCCACCCGCACCGGCAGGTCGAGCCTGATGGTTCCGCCCTCGGTGGTCAGCTGGGCCATCTCCCGGGCGCAGGCATAGTTGGCGATCTCGCTGCACTTGCGCCAGCGGGTGCGCTCGCCCCTGGGGTCCCGCTCCCTGAGCCGGCGCACCACGGTCTTGAACGCCTCAAAGCCCTGGCGATCCCCGCTGTGCATCCCGTAAAAGCCCTGCCAGTGGCTGCAGAGGATGGCCGGCTCGCCGGCGTCGATGAGCTGGGCTAGGCGCCCGCCCCGCAGGTCAGCGCTGAGGTACTTGTCGGCGTTCACCTCCCCGTAACCGGTCCAATTCCCGGTCCAGTCCCCGGTGCCGGCGATGATCTCCCCCACGGCCTGGCCCCGCTCCCGGTCGATGTACCACACGGGGGTATCGACGGGTTTATCGGTCCAGATCCGTTGGAATACATAGGGGTGGGGATCACCTGTTACCTGGCGCAGGGCCTGGCCGGCCACCTTGATGTAGAAGTCGAGGGTCCGGCCGCCAAAGCCCCCCGGCGAGGTGACCCCCTGGGGTCGCAATCCCACATTCTCCAGAATCTGGCAGGACAGGGCGATGTAACGCGTCACCAACTCCTCCTGGTCCAGGGGCAAGGCCTCCCAGTCGTACTGCTCCCAGATCCGCGAGGGCAGGGGCTGGAGGGTGTCCATGTCCAGCACAAAGGTGTGGGAGAGCATCTCCGGGGTGATGTCGAAGGCCGGAGTGATCAGCTCCCGGCACATCCGCAGCCAGCTCTCCTGCTGGGCTTTGCTGAGCAGGGGCAACCCGTGGTCCACGCGGCCCAGGGCGGCCGGGCAGGGCACCACGCTGAATTTCCCCTTCACCCCTTCGGCCAGGCACCACTCGGCGAATTCGCGGGTGAAGGATTCGGGGTGCGCCATGGGCACATCCTCCCAGCGGCGCTGCTGCCCGTCGGCCAGGTTGCGGTCGCGCATGAAGAAGTAGTTGAGATTGACCAGCACCGTCGAGTCGTCGAAGATGATCGAGAGTGGCACCCGGTCGAGGGCATGGCGGACGATTTCTACCTGCATCGGCATGGTTTCAATCCTCCAAGCTGAAAACCCTAAAACTCCGAACACCCACCACCCGCTCTGGTGCCCCGGACGGCACGGCTTCCACCGGCACCATCACCTCCAACCCCGGAAAATCCGCTCTGGGCAATCTCAATCGGCCATCACCCTTGGGAATGGGCCGCAGTCGCACCTGGCGCCTGGCCTGCCAGAAACGGCAGAACTGGTCGACGCTCCACACCAGGATGCCCTCTTTCCTGGCCTCTTCCATCACCGGCTCCCAAAGCGGGGCGCTATAGGTGGCAAAGGAGACCGGATGCGCGTTGGCGCAGAGCAGGCTGTGCGCCCCGGCCGCGTTCTGGCGCAGGAGTCCCATCACCAACTCGATCCCCTGCTCCGGGGTGAGGTTCAGCGAGAAGGGGAAACCCTGTCCCCCCAGGGTGGTCTCGTCCGAGAACTGGGTGGGCAGTTGCAGCACTGGCAGCACCTGGCCGTTCAGGTCAGAAAAGTGCAGGGGCAGACCGGCCCCGGCCATG
The DNA here is from genome assembly GCA_016867395.1 of Candidatus Handelsmanbacteria bacterium. Taxonomy (GTDB): domain Bacteria; phylum Latescibacterota; class UBA2968; order UBA8231; family UBA8231; genus SICG01. The sequence goes on along the minus strand of VGJS01000013.1, from coordinate 48,298 downwards.
TAGTGCCGGCCCTGGGGCAGGAGTGAAAAACAGTTGTTGTCGCAGACAAAGCCCTGGGCCGCCTCCAGCCGCGCCCCCTGCACGTAGCCCCACCAAGCGATGGCGTGGTTGCGCACCGACAGGCCCGGCCCCCGCCCGTACCTGTCGCGGAACTCCCGCACGTGCGCCGCCAGTCGCTCCTCCCACCGGGCCCCGGTGGGCGGCGGCAGGTCGGGGTGGATGGAGAAATCAAAACCCTGGCCCAGCAACTCCTCCATCCAGGCCCGGTCCACCACACTCTTCTGCACCAGGTAGAAGGTGAGACGCGCCTCGTGGCGCCGGCAGGACTCGATCAGGCACTCGAACTGCTCGCGCGTGGACCAGTCGTCATCCGAACTGAACAACATCATGGTCCGCGCCCCGGCCGGGAAGTACCACAACCAGGGCAGCACCGAATCAGCCGGCCACACCTGGTGGACCAGCTCGCGCAGGAGATGGCAGTGCAGGTCCGCCACCGGCTGCCCCTGATCCACCGCGTCCTGCCAGCCCTCGAAGAGGTCGGAGGGCCGCATCCGCGCAAAGCCCGAGGAACGGCCCCCCGCCAGCAGCGGGTCTCCCTGGCGCAGGAGATAGATGCTGGCCCCCAGGTCCCAGGCCAGCACCGCGATCTTCCCCCTGCCGTGCTCACGCAGGAGCAGGGCCGGGAACCCTGCCGGCTTCCCCTCGCGGTCCAGGAGACGGCCCAGCACCTGGCCCTCTCCTTCATAAAATTGCGCCCAGCCCCGCACCGGCAGCCCGGCCTCTGGGAAACCCGCCAACTCCAACTGAACGCGCGGATGCCGCAGCCCCTTCATTAGGGGTTTGAGCCCCAGCCTGGCGGCAAAAGCCTCGCCGGGGGCCAGGCAGATCAGGCCGCCGCCGGCCTCGGCGTGGGCCAGCAACAACTCGACAACGCGCGGCGAAGGGTCGGCCGGGCCGACGATCACCAGTGAGCGGCCCTGCAAGAGCTGCTCGTCGCAGCTTTCCAGCGGCGCCGGCTCCACGTCGTTGATCCCTTCGAGGGCGAGCAGCTCGGCCAGGATCTCGGGGGCGCCAAAGAACCGGTCGGCGCGGTCGGCCAACACCAGGATGCTGGCCGGGGGGGTGTCACTCATGCGCTGGCCTCAGAAAGGCGGGATCTGCACGGGTTTGCCGGTGTGAATGGATTCCAGGGCGCAGATGGCCGGGGCGATGGAGCGGGCCGCCTCCCGGGCGCAGATGGCGGCGGGCCGGTCCTGGGTGATGGCCTCCAGCAGATCCCCGACCATGTGGACCTCGGAGGAGCCGTGGCCGGCCGCTGCGTGGCCGGGCCGGGTGGCATAGGGCACTGCCAGTTTCTCCAGGCGGTCCATGTAGGGAATCTTGTGGGTGTAGAAAAGCCCTGCAGCCTCGGAGCGGGAGGTCTCGAAGGTGCCCTGGTCCCCGAAGAGGTTGAAGTACAGGCAATAGGGCCGGATCATGGCGTAGCTGCAATCGACTTTGGTGACCATGCCCGAGGCGGCCTTGAGCAGGGCCACAGCGTGGGCCGGTTCCGGGTGCGGCTCCACGTAGGGAGTGTTGCCGCAGGCGTACACCTCCACCCAGTTGCGCTCCCCGCTGAGCCAGCGCAGGGTATCGAAGGCGTGTGGCCCGCCGCCCAGGAAGGTGGTTTGCGGCTGGCGCGGGTCGAAGCGCCAGTGCGGAGCGCCGTCCTTAGCCTCGGTCTGCCTCCAGCCCTCCAGGCGCAGGTTGTGCAGGTACCCCGCCTCGCTGTAGAAGAGCCGGCCCCAGTACCCGTCCTCGGCCATCTTTTTCGCCGCCTCGAGGTACGGAAACCAGCGCACCTCATTGCCCATCGCGTACTTGAGCCCGGTGCGCTCCTCCAACTCCACCAGGCGGCGCAATTCTGCGATGGTATAGGCGGCCGGGATCTCGCTGAGCACGTGTTTGCCGGCCTCCAGGGCCTGGATGGCCTGCCCCCCGTGCAGGTGGTCCGGGGTGCCGATCACCACCAGGTCGATACCCTTGTCCTCCAGCATCGCCTCGTAGGTGGGATAGGTCTTGGCGATGTTGTGCTGCTGGGCGGCCCGCTCGGCGCGTTCGGGGCGGAGATCGCAGATCCCGGCCAGGTGCAACTGCTCGGGAAAGGCCGCCCGGCAGCCCACCATGAAGAGGGCGCGCCGGGCCCCCAGGATGCCCACCCGCAGCGGCATGGCTAAATCCGCACCTTGACCACCACCTTACGCACCGGCTCCGACTTGCCCGCCGCCATACCCGGCATGTGGGCGTCGTCGGGGCCCAGGATCATGAAGGTGCCGGCCCGCATGGTCAGGAACTCCCCCTCGCCTTCGGCCTTGAGGAAATCCTTCTCCTCGTCGTAGGGCTGGGGCCGCAACTGGCTGAGCGGACAGAAGCCCATGTGCTCGGTGCCCTGGGCCACGTACTGCACGTCGATGTACTTGCGGTGCGCCTCCCAGAACCCCTGCTCCTTGGGCTTGGTGTCGTACTGCTGCACCATGGCGTAGAGATCGTCCCCGTCGAGGGCATAGCGGCCTGGCTCCACCTTGGTGGCGTCGGTGTTCTGCAGGTAACGCAGCGCCGCGGCGATGCCCTCGCCCAGATGGTAGTAGTAATGCGCGTTCTTCAGCTGATCGATGACCATGACCTTCTCCTCTGATTTGAGCGGTCGGGAACCTGATTGACCTTTTTGCCGATCCGGCGGTATACTTTCTTTATGACCGAACCGCAATTGGATCTGGTGGAGGCGCGGGTGCTGGGTGCCCTCATCGAAAAGGAGTTCAGCACCCCCGAGTACTATCCTCTAACCCTCAACTCCCTGACCACGGCCTGCAACCAGAAGAACAACCGCGACCCGGTGGTGGAGTTCGACGAGAAGACCGTGGTCCGCGCCCTCGACAACCTGCGCCTCAAACAATTGGCCCGGATGGTCAGCGGGGCCGAGCAGCGGGTGCCCAAGTACTACCACCGCGCCGGAGAGACCCTGGCCCTGGAACGGCCGGCCCTGGCCCTGGTCTGCGAACTGCTCCTGCGCGGCCCACAGACCGTGGGCGAGTTGCGCGGCCATTGCAGCCGGCTCTGGGAGTTTGCCACCCTCGAAGAGGTCGAAGCCGCGCTGCAAGCCCTGATGGAACGCCCGGCCGGCGCCCTGGTGGTCCGCCTGCCCCGCCAGTCGGGCCGCAAGGAATCGCGCTACGCCCACCTGCTCTGCGGCGAACCCCAGCTGCCGGTGGAGGAACGAGCCCCCCGCCTCGAACCGGCGGCCCTGGAGGTGCGGGCCGAAAACGAACGCCTCGCTGCGCTCGAAACCCAGGTGCAGCAACTGGGCCAGCAACTCGAGGACCTGCGCGCCGAGTTCGCCCGGTTCCGCCAGCAGTTCGAGTAGGCTTCACCTGATCCGCACCAGGCGTGCGCCCAGGTCGTGGCCGCACGTCCCCGGATCGCTGGCCGCGCGGTCGGCCGAGCGCAGGTGGCTGGCGTCGTTGCCAAAGCCGCCTCCCCGCATAACCCGCCGGCCCACGACGCGGCTGCCAGCTGCCGGTGCCTTGCTGGCAGCATAGAACTCGAACCAGTCCTGGCGCCACTCCCAGACGTTGCCGTGCATATCGTACAGGCCCCAAGGATTGGAGAACATGGTACCCACCGGCTGGGCGTGGATGGAGCCGGCATGCCAGGTATTCTCGTAAAACCAGGCGTACGCAGTCAGCTGACTCTCCGCATTGCTATAGGACCACCGGGTCGTGGTGCCCGCCCGGCAGGCGTACTCCCACTCGGCCTCGGTGCGCAGGCGGTAGAGGGAGTCCCCTGCCGCTTCGTTCAGCCGGTGGATGAACTGATGCACGTCGAGCCAGGAGATGTTCACCGCCGGGCACTCGGGCTGGTCCAGGACGTAGACCCCGTCAGCCCAGGGCCGGGTAACCATCACTGCCTCCCACTGCGCCTGGGTTACCTCGAACCGTCCCAGATAAAAACCCCGGCCGATCTCCTTCTCGTGCTGGGGCGCCTCGTCGCTGCTGCGCCCCTTCTCGCCGGGCGCCGCCCCCATCAGAAAGAAGCCTGGCTCGACCCACACGAACTCCATCGTTACCCCGCCCGGCAGCGCCGCGCTCAGTTCGCGCTCGACCACTGCACCCGGTTCGCCGGGTTCGGTGGACTCGGCGATCACCCGCGGCCGGTAATCGGCCCCAAAGGCATGGGGCAGGTCGGCGCCAGCATCCCAGACGATGTGTTTGCCCGTGCCGGCCCGGATACCCCGGCCCACATCCCCGCTCAGGCTGCGCACCGGCACCTGCCAGGTGCGCCCGCGGTCGGCGGAAACCTGCACCGAGATCACCATCGGCCCACTGCCTGCGTACTGCACATCGCAGGTGATGTCCACCAGTTTGGTGCCGGGCCGCTGTTTGGCCAGCACGTTGGTCACCACCGGTCCATAACTGGCGGCAGCGGCAGCGGTCCACAGCCAGAACCCCGCCAGTAACGCTGCGCCTCCAACCATACCTGACTCTTTCAGCGGAACCCCAGCTCAAGGGGCGGCCCGATCGCCGATCCGATCTGGACATGAACCGGCCGGGCATCCAGCTCGAAGGGCGGCCCCTGGGCCATGCCGGCCCCGGCCCAGCCCATACGAACCCCCAGCAGTCCCACAACCAGCAATCCCAGGCTCAGCCACCAGCGCTTTCCAGCTGGGAGCGAAACGCGCCGCATCCCTGGTCAGGACTTGAACGAGCGATCGAAGAGCCCGGCGATGGCCCGCCGGCCCTTCTCCTCCAGCAGGCGCGTCCCGGTGCCGGTGAAGTGGGGGTGCCGGATCACTGGCGCCTCGATGGGGACCCAGCGCTCTTCCTGCCAGTGGAACCACCCCTCCTTGCCCTGGTCAAAGACAAAGAGAGGTTTGTTGCACAGCTTGGCGAACTCGGCGCCCCAGCCCGTGCCGCCTTTGACCGTGCCGTCCTCCTGGATCTTGCCCACCACGTAGACCTCCTGGCCCTCGTTGATCTGGTACCAGATGCTTTGTAAGATTTTGCGGAAGGTGGGGGTTTCGGTGTAGGTGCGGTGCAGAAGGCGGGAGATGTACCCGAGGCTGACGTCGCCTTTCTGCAACTCCTCATGGTTGAGTACCCGAATACCGCGATGGCGGGCGATCTGGTGGCCTTCGAAGGTGAAATTCACCTCATCGATGCCCAGCCTTTCGGCGTTGGCGCCAAATTCGCTCTCGGCCCCGTTGGCCCCACCGCTGAAGAGGATACAATCCCTGGGATCTAAGGTCATGACCTACTCCTTTCTCAGAGGATTCAGAATATAAACCCTTGATCGCGTCCGGAGAAGACGGTACTTTTTCTCCGGCAACCCGACAAAAAGGAGTGTCTCGTGGCCGATCAGCCCCTGTTGCTCAGCGACGCCCAGGTGCAGCATTTCCTGCAGCACGGATACCTGACCCTCAGGACCCAGCTCCCCCCCGAGTTCCACCAGGAGGTCTACCGCCGCACCGAGGAGGTCTTCGCCAAGGAAGGCAACCCCGGCAACAACGTGCTGCCCCGCATCCCCGAACTGTACCAGGTCTTTGCCGACCCCGTGCTCAGCGGGGGGCTGGCCAGCCTGCTGGGCCCCTCCTACCTCATGCACTCCCACCGCCACTGCCACATCAACCCGGCCCAGGGCAAGGGGGGCGGCTGGCACAAAGACAGCTACTGGGGCTTCCACAAGGTGCGCTCCCACCGCACCCGCTGGGTGATGATCTTCTACTATCCCCAGGACACCGTGCTGGAGAACGGCCCCACCGCGGTGATGCCTGGCACCCAGTGTTACGAGCAACGGGCCGCCAGCGAAGCCGACGAGACCCACCTTTCCGTCTGCGGCGAGGCCGGCACCGCCACCCTGGTCCACTTCGACCTTTGGCACCGGGCCACGCCCAACCAGACGGATCACAACCGCTACATGATGAAGTTCCAGTTTACCCGCATGGAGGAGCCCGCCGGCCCCTGCTGGAACCACCGGCAAGGGGACTGGCAGGACGGGCCCGTGGCCACCCAACTGTGGCAGTGGCACCTGGGCCGCCAGGCTGCCGCGCCCGCCGCCGATCCAGACGACCCGGCCCTGGCCGAAGCCCTGCGCCACGCCTCCGAGCCGGTGCGCCTCAAGGCGGCCTATGCCCTGGGCGCCGCTGGCGGCCCCGGGGTGCCTGTCCTGGCCCAGGCCCTGGGCAGCCAGGCCAAGGAGGTCCAGATCGACGCCGCCTATGGCCTGGCCCTGGCCGGCCGGGCCGCGGTGCCGAGTTTGATCGAGGCCCTCGCCCACACGGACGAACAGGCCCGGGGCTGCGCTGCCTATGCCCTGGGCGATATGGGCAGCCAGGCCGGCGAGGCCGTGGGGCAACTGGCCCGCCTGGGCGCTGATCCCTCGCCCTTTGTGCGCCGCCACGCAGCCGAGGCCCTGGGCACCATAGCCGGCCAGCCCGAAATCGCGGTGCCGGCCCTGGCCAGGCTGCTGGCCGATGAGGACGCCCAGACCCGTTTCAACGCCGCCTATGCCCTGGCCCATTTCAGCGCCCGGGCCGATGCGGCGGTGCCGGCCCTGGCCAGGGCCCTACAGGACAACAACCGCTACGTGCGCAACCACAGCGCCGAGGCCCTGCGCCACATCGGCACACCCGGGGCGCAGCAGGCCCTGATGGATTTTCTGCTGGTCTCGCGCTGGTGCCCCATCACCACCAAGGAGAGCACCTTCTGAAACCCGCCCCCATTCTTCTGGAGACGCACCGATGCTGAGCACGGAGCAGGTCGCCTTTTTCCACGCGCAGGGCTTCGTCCACATCCCCCAGGTCTTTTCCCCGGCCGAGATCGACGCCCTGGACCGCGACCTGGAGCGCCTGGTGGCGGACTGGGCCTCCACCAACCAGGGCTGGGTGGGCCCCTGGCGCAAGGTCTACATGGACGAGCAGACCGATAAGAAGTCGCAACTGACCGCCATGCACGACCTCCACTTCTACTCCCAGGCCTGGTCCCAGGCCGTGACCCATCCCCGGCTCACCGAGGCGATGAGCGATCTCTTGGGCCCCGATGTGGAGCTGCACCACTCCACCATGCACATTAAGCCGCCCGAGACCGGCCACCCCTTCCCCATGCACCAGGATTGGGCCTTCTACCAGCACCAGGACGGCCGGTACGTGGACGTGCTGGTCCACCTCGACGACACCTGCCACGACAACGGCGAGATCCGCTTCCTGGCCGGCTCCCACCAGCAGGGAGCCCTGGAGCACATCACCCAGACCGCCGAAGGCCCCTGCACCCCGCATCTGCCCACCGACCAGTACCTGCTGGCCGACACCGTGGCGGTGCCAGCCAAACGTGGCGACGTGGTCTGTTTCTGCATCCACACCATCCACGGCTCCCACATCAACACCACCCATGAGACCCGCCGCCTGGTGCGCATCGGCTACCGCCACCCGGCCAACATCCAGACCGCCGGCCAGAGCTGCGGCCGGCCCGGGCTGATGGTGAAGGGCTATCGCCAGCACCGCGAGGGGCAGAACGCCTACAGCACCGCCGGACCGGCCTGATCCGGGCAACCGACCCCTGAGGCAGGCGGCGGCGAGTACCCCCTGGGGGTCACTTGCCGCCGCCTGCTTTTTTCCAGCGCTGCCAGCATCCCGTCCACTAGACGCCCACCCGACTCGGCGGTGAAGGGGAAATGTCCGGTGAACTTGGGCGACTCGGCCGCCGCATAGGTGCACCGCTCCACGTCGTGGGCATCGGGCATGTAGCTGAGGCTGTCGTTGGCATAGACCTCAGCCATCAGGTCCGCGTGGGGCCAGCGCCGGCGCAGATCCAGCGAGAAACTAGAAAACAGCTCTGACCCGTGCGCAGCCACGTACAGGTCGCCAAAGCGCAAGGCCTGCACCTCGGTCGCCAAAGTCTCCGGCCGGGTGTCCAAGTCGGGCAGCACCTCCTCGGTCCACTCCACGGCAAAGCGGACCAGGGCCCGGACCGCCAGGCCCATGTCCCCGCCGTAGCGCAGGGGAAAGCGGTCGGGCTGGCCCACCATCACCGGGCCCAGGGTGTCGCGCCAGCCGGCGGTGTCCCCGGTCCGCAGCCGGCAGCGGCGAGCAGCAGCAAGGCCGCGACGCCGATCACCGCCCCGCCTCGATCCAGCACAGTTGGTACTCCAGCCGCTCGTCCTGGTAGTGAGGCCGGTGCAGGGAGCCGGCGATGCGGAAGCCCCAGGAGGCGATGACCTCCTCATGGGAGGGTTGGGTGCGGGTCCGGGCAATCTCCTCGCTTTGGGTGCCCAGGAAAAGCCGGCCGCCAGGGGCCACAGCCAGGTCCAGGAGCCGGCGCACCAATTCGGGCTGCCGGCGGGGCGGCACGTACTCCAGGCCGGTGCGCACATAGTCGAAGTGCCGAGGCAGCACCCAGTCGATGGCATTGCCCACCCAGATGCGTTCGGCCCACTGGGGCAGGCGGCGTCGGGCCAGGGCCGCCAGTTCCGGGGCGATGTCCAGCCCGTACGGCTCGATCTGCACCCCGCGCTCCCCGGCCCACAACTGCACGCACTCCATCAGGTGGCCGCTGGCGCAGCCTACATCGAGGAAATCCCCGTCCCGGTCCATGGCCTCGGCCACCAGGGAACGGGCATGGCGCCAGTGCTTTTCGTCCCCGCTGTGGCCCGACTGGCTACGCGGGTTGTCCCCGGCCAGGTACGCCGGGGTGATCACCGCCATACCCCGCTGGTACCAGCCGGCCTCGTCGATCCTGCCGGCCTCGAGGTCGTCGTTGGCCTCCTTGATCAGCTTGTAGGCGCGGTTCTTGGCCATTTCGATGGATTCGCTGGACATGCGCCCTTCTCCGGCGTAATATTTTCTGCCCCATTGTAAAACCCCCATCGAACACGCGCAAATAACGAGGACCAACATGGCCCAACTCCAACCCGTACTGATCGCCGGCCAGTGGCGCCCCTCCCGCAGCGCCGGCAGTTTTTCGCCCCTCAATCCCTCCACCCGCCAGTCCACCGGCGAGGTCTTCCCGGTCAGCAGCCTCGAAGAAGTGGAAGAGGTGATCGCGGTTGCCGCCCAGGCCTCCGAAGCCCTCCTGGCCGTACCGGCCGAGGCGCGGGCCCGTTTCCTCGAGCGCTTTGCCGAGCGCATCGAGGCCCGCCGCGCCGAGATCGTTGCCCTGGCCCACGCCGAAAGCGGCCTGCCGGTCAAGCCGCGCCTCGACGAGGTGGAATTGCCCCGCACCACCGGCCAGCTGCGCCAGGCCGCCCAGGCGGCCCGCCAGTCCTCGTGGACCCTGCCCACCATCGACACCAAGGCTGGCATCCGTTCCTGCTTCGCCCCTCTCGAAGGCGGGGTGGTGGTTTTTGGCCCCAACAACTTCCCCCTGGCCTTCAACAGTGTCTCTGGCGGGGATTTCGCCGCGGCCATCGCCGCCGGCAACCCGGTGATCGCCAAGGCCAACTCCTCCCATCCGGGCACCACCCGCCTTTTGGCCGAGGAGGCGCTAGCTGCACTCAAAGAGACTGGCCTGCCCCCGGCCACCGTGCAACTGATCTACCGCACCGACCACCAGGTGGGCCAACGCCTGGTCTCCCATCCCCTCGTCGGGGCCACCGGGTACACCGGCTCGCGCCATGCCGGATTGGTGCTCAAGGAAGCGGCAGACCGGGCGGGCAAGCCCATCTACCTGGAGCTGAGCAGCATCAACCCGGTGCTCCTCCTGCCGGGGGCCCTGCGCGAGCGGGGCGCCGAGATCGCCGGGGAGTTCGCCACATCCTGCCTCGTGGGGGCCGGGCAGTTCTGCACCAATCCCGGCATCGTCTTGCTCCTGGCCGGGACCGAGACCGAGCAGTTCATCACCGCGGTGGTCGAGAAATTCCGCGCTGCCCCCGTGGGCACCCTGTTGGGCGAGGGGGTGGAGCGCAGTCTGGCCCAGAGCGTGGCCGCCCTGCAAAAGGCCGGCGCCGAACTCCTGGTGGGCGGCCAGGCCGGCGGCGGCGCCGGCTGCTCCTTCAACAACACCCTGCTGCGGGTGAGCGGCGCCCGTTTCCTGGCCGCCTCCGAAGCCCTCCAGCAGGAGGCTTTCGGCAATGCCAGCCTGCTGGTGATCGCCCAGGACGAGGCCCAGGCCGAGGCCATCTGCCGCGCCTTCGAGGGCAACCTGACCGGCGCCCTATACACCGACCGGGCCGGCGGGGACGAGGCCCTGTACCAGCGCCTCGCCCCCATCCTGCGCCGCAAGGTGGGCCGCCTGCTCGAAGACAAGATGCCCACCGGGGTGGCCGTCTCCCCGGCCATGAACCACGGCGGTCCGTACCCGGCCACCGGGCATCCGGGTTTCACCGCGGTGGGTATCCCCTCCTCGCTGCGGCGCTTCGCCATGCTCCAGTCCTTCGACAACGTGCGCCCCCACCATCTGCCCCCGGAATTGCGCGACAAAAATCCCACCGGCCAGTTGTGGCGCCTCATCGACGGGGCCTGGACCCAGGGCGACATGCCGGCCAAATCGTGAACGCCTCCCTGAGGGCCGCCCTGGCCGGGGTGCGGCACCACACCGGGGTAGTCCTTCCCGTGTACCTCACCGGGGCCGACACAGCCCTGGGCTCCGCCCTGCTCGAAGACACGGTGCAGGCCCTGCTCCTGCTGGTGGAGCGGCCCGTGGCCATCTGCCTGAGCGTGGACGGGGAACAGAACGGCAAAGAGGTAGCCGAGGATCTGGCCCGCCGCCACGGTGTGTCCGTGTGCTGTGCCCCGCGCAACAAGGGCAAACTCCAGGCCCTGCGCCTCGGCGTCGCCCAGTTGGGCGAACTACCGGGGCTGGAGTACTTTGCCGCGGTGGACGCCGACGGCGACCACTTTGCCAACGAGCTGCCCAATCTGGTCCGGGCCGCCCTGCACGCCGGCGGCGAGGTGCTGGTCCTGGGCCGGCGCCGCTCCCTGCACCGCCCTATGGGTTTTCCCCGGGGGGAGTTCGAGGAGCTGGCTGACCGGGTGCTGCTCGACGCCCTGGCTTTTCACGCCGCCCGCATCGGTGCCCCCCTGCACCTGGAGTACGCCACCTCCCTGGAGGAGGTCCCCGACTTCCACTCCGGGTTCAAGCTCTTCAGCCGGGGCGCGGCCCAGGCCGCCTTTCTGCAGGAACCGCAACTGTGCGGGGTAGGCGAGCACGCCTACTACCGCCACGGGGTCGAGTCCGTGCTGACGGTCGAGGCCCTGCTGTCCGGCGCCCGCCTGGTCTGCGTGAACCGCAGCACCTTCGACGAGCAGCCAATCACCATGTTCGGCAAGTTGGAGCGCTGCCAGCTGGTGGCCGACAAGATGGTGTGGCCCTGCAAGCGGCTGGGGGTGCCCGGCGAGTTCGTCGATCAGTGGTTGCGCAACCACATCCCCCGCCTACTGCTGGGCACCCTGGTCCCCCAGGGCGTGGAGGAGTTGCGGCAGGTCCGCCGGCTGGTGCTGCAGGAGTTTGGGATCGAGCCGGGCGAGGAGAAACTGGCCCGCCCGCTCTTCGTCTGAATTCTTGACGCCCAGCCAGACCCCGCCTACCTTGCTGCCCATGCCCGCCCTGGCCCTGCCCTTCCTGCGCGAGCACGGCTGGCAGGAGGCCCAAGCCCAAGGACCGCCAGATCGCCGACATGACCAATGTGCTGGTCGAGGGAGAGGTGGCCTACTACGCCACCCAGAAAAGCCTGCGGGCCTTTGACCTGAACACCAAGGATTACAAGTACCAGGTCGCCCTGGGCGATGACCAGGGCAGCCTCGACGGGGCCAAGTCCGTCTCCTCCTCCGGCGACGGCAAGATCTACGTGCTGATGAAGCAGACCACCAAGGCCTTCAACGCCGCCGACGGTACCCAACTGTGGTCCAAGACCTTCGAGCCGCCCAAGGTCAGCGGCCTGGCCCTGGCCCTGCTCAACACCCTCAGCGCCGTGGAGGCCCAGCAGCGGGCCAACCACAGCATCACCGGCAAGGCCACCTACAAAACCTACAGCTAGGCCAGCTTCTACCAGAGCCGCGCCGCCGCTTCGGGCCAGTACAACTATGTCATGGCCAAGGAGAACGACAAACCCACGGTGGTGGGCGTCAACCTGGAAACCGGCATGGACGACCGCCGCGCCACCATGGACAAGAAGGAGGCCGACTACATCGTCGACGAGCGCTTCGGCATCCTGCTCAATGTCGAGAAGGGGCAAACCCTGCAGGTCTACGACCTGAACGACTGACCGCACGCCGCTGGCAAAAGAAGGGGTGGCCCCGGAGCACCGGGACCACCCCTTTTGGTTTGCAGACTACCCCGGCGCTCAGTCGTCCGCCACCACGTGCCAGGGCAGCATCTTGGGCACGAAGACGATCCCCCAGACCACCGCTCCGGTCAGCCAGTACCCGGCAGCCATGTGCAACATGCCAAAGTAGTAGTCGAGGAAGAATTCGGAGATCACCCGGGTCACCAGGGCCAGCACAAAGCAGATGGTGAGGGTGGCCAAAGGCCAGGTGTTCTGGTCCCAGTAGCGCTCGAAACCGCAGTGGGCGGCAATCACCCGGGTGGCGACGATCAGGGTCATGGAGCCAAAACCCCCGACAAAGGTCAGGTGCAAAGCCTGCAGCTCGTGCTCGGGGAAGAGGCCGTCCAACCACAGACCGGCCGGCACACACCAGAAGGAGAGCCATAACAGATTTAGGTGCCAGAGCCGGCGCGAGGGCACCCGCCAGATCCCCACCACCGCCCCGGGAGCAGTTCCCAGGGCCGCGTGCCCGGGGTTTCGAGGAAACGCGGCATGGCCGTCATCAGGAAGCCGGCGGCAAAGGCCCGCTCAAAGCCCTGGATCTGGAAGAGCCCATGGTAGAACCCCGCGTAGCGGTCGATCCAACCGAGGTAGTACCACAGCCAGTGGAAACCCCCACCAGACTGCACAGCCATCCCAGGAGAAAGAAGACCTGGAAGGGCTCGGCGCAGCATACCTGGAGGTAGGAAGGGCGATCAGGCATCGACCAGCCTAGCGCTGCCTCTTCCCCTGCGTCAGCAGCCGGACCATCTCCGCGATCCGGGCCTGGCGGGTCTGGGGCCTCTTGGCGCTGTTGATCCAGCGGAGGAAGTTCTTGCGGTAGAAGGTGGGCAGCGAGGCGAAAAACGCCACGGCCGCCGGCGAGGCCGCCAGCGCCCCGGCCAGGTCCTCGGCCAGGCTCTCTACCTGCGGCCCTTCCGGCCAAAGGGTGACCCGCATCGGTGTGTCGAGGGGAACCTGGGTGTCGCGCAACCAGGCGGCCCCCACCGGCAGCCGGGCCTGCCCTCCCTCGACCACCAGCAACCCCCGCACCCGGTGCCCGTCCAGTTCCCCGTCCACATAGTGCCGCTCCTGGCGGCCCCACACCTCGTCGGGGTCGAAGGGCAGCACGACGCGGTGTTTGCCGCCGCTGCGGGTGATGGCGGCGGTGAAGCGCTGCTGCCGCCGCGCCTCCGGGCCCGGGGTCCGCGCCACTGGCACCGCCGGCCCCGCCGGTGGCTTGGCTTTGGCGGCGGCCATCAGCCCTCGCTTAGAACCGCGCGTGCTGCGACTCGGCCGGGGCCTGGTACACCACCTTGAGGTGCGGGGTCTCCAGCTTTTTGTTCCCCTGCACCTTGGAGTCCAGGCAACTGTCCAGGGCCCCGTTGACGATCAGGGTGCGCTCCGCGGGGAAGGGTGCTTTGCCGGTGTAGATCATCTCGACGATCTTCTCCACCAGGCAGGCCGAGTAGGTGACATTGGGCACCGGGGTGAGGAAGAACTGGTTCGACACCGGCAACTCCTGGCCCTTGAGCTTGGCGGCAAAGCAGTAGTCCCCAACCGCCCCGTTGAGCATCAATAAGGTTGTGCGCAGCCCGTCGTTTCGCTCGATGAAATAGGCCGCCGGCTCCTTGACCAATCCGGGCAACTCCCCGTTGCCCAACAGGTCCTGGGTGCGGCCGTCCTCGATGGTCTTGCCCTGGGGGCTATCGCTGCGCGAGAGGGCCGCCTCCAAAAGCTCCTTGGACCAGCGGCCGTCCTCACCCGCTTTCCACACCTCGTCTCCCTGGATCAGCTGTACCGACTGCACCCCGGTCTCGCCGCCTTTGCGCCTTTCGATCATGCACTGCATGGCCTCCAGGGCGTGGTAGTCCATGGCGTCCGAACCGCCCACCCCCACCATCAGCGCCTCCTCAATCTGGCAGCCCAGCGGCAGCTCCAGGTCGGGCAAGCGCCAGGTCACCGGCAGGGAGGAGCCGGCCAGCAGCGGAAACTTGAGGCGGTGGGCATCGTCCACCATCTCCTTGGCCTTGGCAAAGCTGTAGGAGAGGTGCTTGTCGTTGTACACCGGCACCGCGCGGCCGTCCTGCTCAAAGACCTTCACACACTCCTTGAAGAACTCGTAGCGCGGGTACTGGATCTGGCCCTTCTCGTTTTTCGGATAGCTGCCGTGCTCGCCAATGATCAGCACCGCGTCCACCGCCAGCTTGTCGCCACCGCAGCGCAGGGCCTCGGCGATGGTGGGGTACACCGAGAAGCCGAACTCCCGCGCCCGGTCCACACTCTGGTCGCCGGCCGGTTTCTGGTCCACGTACAGGGAGACGATGGGGGTGTTGGGCCGCACCCAGTGCCCCCCGTAGGGGTAGCCCACCACGAAGCGGTCGGCAAAGTGCTGGGCGTGGGACAGGTAGGTGTAGACCGTGGCGATGACCGCGATGCGTTTTTGCTGGGTGTAGTCCATCATGTCCTCCAGAAGGTCGATTCTTTGGGCGCGGTGTACTCCACCTTCAGGTGCGGCGTCTCGATGCGTTTCTGCTCCTGGTGCAGGCTGTCCACCCCGGCCTCCACTAGGCCCGAGGTCAAGAGGGTGCGCTCCACCGGGTACGGGGACTTGCCGGTGAGGATGAGGCTCTCGATGTGGTTGACCTGCGGGGTGAAGAAGTTGGCCAGGCTGGTGCGGGCCGGCGGCATGGGCAGGTACATCTGGGTGGAGAACGGTTCGGCCTGCCCCTTGATCCGGCCGGCGAAGTTGAAGTCCTGGATCAGGCCGTTGAGCAGGACCATGGTGGATTTGAGCCCGTCGCCATGCTCGTACTGGTAGGCGATGGGGTCCTTGACCAGCTGCTTGAGTTCGTCGATGGTGGGGAAGGTGTCGTTGAAACCGGCCCGTCCCGGGGCGATGGTGTGGCTGCGGGAGAGCCCGGCCTCAAAGAGCTCGCGGGACCAGAGCCGCTCGTGGTGGGCCTTCCAGAAGTTGTCCCCCCGGTACGCCTGCAGCCACTTCACCCCGCTCTCCCCCCCTTGGCGCCGTTCCACCATGCACTGCAGGGTCTCCAGGGCGTGGAAGTCGTAGGAGTCCACCCCCCCGTACCCCACACACATCCCCTCCTCGACCTGTGCGCCCCAGGGCAGGTCCAGGGCCGGGGTGCGCCAGGTGACCGGAAGGGAGGAGCCGGCCATGAAGCCAAAGCCCAGCTCTTTGGAGAGGTCGTACATCTCTTTCGACCAAGCCCAATTCCACGACAGGTGCTTGTCGTTGAAGACCGGGGCAGAGCGGCCGCTCTGGCGGTACACTGCGCAGATCTGCTTGAAGAACTCGTAGCGCGGGTACAGGCGCTGCCCCTTGGCATTGGTCTGGTAGTTGCCGTGCTCGCCCACCAGCACCACCCCGTCCACCGCCAGCGAGGAGGTGCCCAGGGTGAGGGCATCGGCGATGGTGGGATAGATCTTCATCTGCGGAAAACGCCTTGCCCGGTCCGGGCTCAGGTCGTTCTCGGGGTTGACCTGGTCCACGTAGAGCGAGACCAGGTCCATGGGCGGGCGGTGGTGCCGGCTGTTCCAGCCATAGCCCTCCAGGAAGCGGTCGACGATGTGCTGGGCGTGGGAATACTTGTGATAGACCGTGGCGATGGCCGCCACCTTGGGTCTTTTGGCCATAGATCCGTCCTTTGGTTTAGTTCACAGCCCCAACTCGTCCGCGGCCTCGCGCATGGCGGCGATCACCTCGGCGATGATCTGGTCCAGCTCCATACCCATCATTGCCGCACCGCGCAGGACCACCTCGCGGCTCACCCCTGCGGCAAAGCCCTTGTCCTTCCACTTCTTCCTCACCGAACTGACCTCCAGGTCCCGCACGCTGCGCGAGGGCCGCACCAGGGCGCAGGCCGTCACCAGGCCGGTCAGTTCATCTATGGTGTAGAGGGTCTTCTCCAGCCGGCTCTGCGGCTCCACCTCGGTGCAGATCCCCCAGCCGTGGGAGAGCACTGCTCGCGCATATTCGGCGGGCCAGCCATTGACTTCGAGGAGTTCTTGCGTTTTTTTGCAGTGTGCCTCCGGGTAGCGCTCGTAGTCCAGATCGTGGACCAAGCCGACAACGCCCCACTTCTCCTCGTCCTCCCCCCACTTGCGGGCCAGATAGCGCATCACTGCCTCGACCGCCTTGGCGTGGTTGATCAGCGAGGGGTTGCTGTTGTGCTGGAGCAGCAGTTCCAGGGCTTGGGCGCGGGTGGGGACGTGTTGGGGCATGGGGTCCGGAGGGCTTGGGGTTTCTGGATAATAAACGAATAAACGCCGGCGGGTGACAGTTCAGCCATGGGTATAGAACCGCTGCAAACCTTCCTCGCCGACCTGGGCCCGACCGGGGTCATCGTGCTGGCCATCCTCGACTCGGCCGGCATGCCCACCCTGGGCGGGCCGGACGCCCTGCTGCTGCTGATGGCACCCAACTTCTCGATCGCCACCGGCCTGTGGCTGCTGGCCGGCACCGTGGCCGGCTCGGCCCTGGGCTGCCTGATCCTCTACTACGTGGGCCGGCGCGGCGGCGAGCCCCTGCTGGCCCGTTTCGGCGGGGCCGAGAAACGGGAGTGGGTGCGGCAGAAGATCCAGCGCTACGACTTTACCGGTATCTTCGCCGCTGCCATCGGCCCGCCGCCCTTCCCCACCAAGCTCTTTGTGCTCTCGGCCGGGGTGCTGGGCATGGAATGGAAACGCCTGCTCGTGGCGGTGATCCTGGGCCGCACCCTGCGCTACGGGGTGGCCTGGTACCTGGGCCTGCTCTACGGGGTCCGGGCCGCCGAGCTGTTGAGCCAACACTACCTGAGCATCTTCACCGGGGTGGTAGTGCTGCTGGCCCTACTGCTCCTGATCCCCCTGCTTTCAAGGCGCTGGTCCAAGCCTAGCGCTTGAGTATCCCCCCGTTCACGTCGAGGGTGGCCCCGGTGATGTAGGCCGCCATCGGCGAGGCCAAGAAGAGGGCCGCTTGGGCCACATCCTCGGGCAGGCCCAGCCGGCCCAGAGGGATCATGGCCTTCACCTTCTCGCGCTGTTCCGGGCTGAGCAGGTTCGGGTCAGCGTCGACCTGACCGGGGGCGATGGCGTTGACCGTCACCCCGTAAGGGGCCAGGTCCCGCGAGAGGGTCTTGGTCAGGGAGATCATCCCGCCCTTGGAACTGGAGTAGTGGGCCCCTCCCGAGACCCCGCCGGTCTGGGCGCTGATCGAGGCGATGTTGATGATCCGGCCGCTCTGCTGGGCCTGCAGGTGCGGCACCACCGCCCGGCTGCACAGGTACGCCCCGGTGAGGTTGGCCCCGATGATCCGCGCCCATTCCTCTGGCGTCACCTTCCACACCGGCCCGCCCAGGGAGATCAGGCCGGCGTTGTTGACCAGCGCATCCACCCGGCCCCACTGCCCCACCAGCTTCTCCACCGCCGCGTTCACCTGGGCCTCGACCGCCACGTCCGCCGCCAGGGCCAGGGCGCGGTCCGGCCCCAGGCGGGCGTTCAGGTCCGCGGCCAGTTCCTCCAGGGGGCCGGCGCTACGGGACAGGAGCCCCAGCCGGGCCCCGGCCTGGCCGAAGAGTTTGGCGATGGCACGGCCAATGCCCCGGCTGGCCCCGGTGATCAGGGCCACCTGGCCGGACAGGTCCAACAGCCGTGAGAGGCCCCCCATCACAGCCCCGCCTTCTCAAACTCGGCGAACACCTCCGCGGGCAGGGGCTCCAGCACTGCGGCCACGTTCTTCTCCAGTTGTTCGATGTTCAGGCTGCCCAGCGGATTGCCGTGGATGCGCTCGTCGCGCAGGCAGAAGTGCAGGGCCAGGCGCAACAGCGACACCCCCCGGTCCTCGCACCAGCGCCGTATGGCCTCGGCCCGCTGGTGGTCCTGGCCCCACTGCTCGCGCGGCACAAATCTCTCCACCGGCACGCCGGTCAGGTAGCCCCGCATGATGGACCAGCCGTTGAGCACCCCTAGGCCGGCGGCCGCGGCGGCCGGCAGGATGTCCGCAGCCGCGGTCTGCCGCAACAAATTGTAGTCGCTGAAACACAGAAGCGCGTCGATGCGGCCCGAGGCAATGGCCGCCAGGTGGAAGGGGTGGGGGTTCATGCCATAGCCGATCCAGTCCACCCAGCCCCGTTCCCTGGCCTTTTCCAGCCCTTCGAGGGTGCCCCCTGCCTCCAGGGTGGGCTCGATGGCCGGGGGGTCGTGGACAAAGAGCACGTCGAAGCGGCTGATGCCCAGAATCCCCAACTGGTCCTCCACGTCGGCCAGCACCCTGGCCGCACCATAGTCGGGCGTGCCCTGGCCGTAGCCCCCCCACTGGGCCCCGCTGTGGCAGCAGACCCGGCCGCCTATCACCAACTCCTCGCGCTTGACCACCCCCCCCTTGATGGCCACTCCCAGCTTGCGGAGGGAATCCCCGTAACAGCGGGCGCTGTCGAAGTGGTTCACCCCCAGGTCCACGGCCCGCCGGATCAAACGGCCGGCTTCCTCGTCGCTGACCGGGCCAAAATTGTTGCCGAAGCCCTGGGTGCCGAAGGGGATCACCGGGATGGAGAGCCCTGTTTTTCCCCAGCGCCGGCGCGGGCAGCAGTTCTTTCTCAACTCCATCACCTCGCCTCCTCGCGTTTTCCTGCAATGTGGCCATCTCACTTTTTCTATGAAATATGTTCGGCGACTGCCTGCTGTCCGTGTTATCTTGAGCCCCATGAACCGGGATAACAAGGCTTTCACCCCCAGGGCCATCGCCGCAGGCGCGCTGGGGTCCCTGGCCATCGCCGTGTGCGACCTGTACTCCAACATGGTGATCCGCGGCTCGTACATGGCCCTGGACTTCAGCACCCCCGGCGCCCTCTTCCTGCTCCTGTTCCTGGCCGGTCTCCTCAATCCCCTGCTCAAACGCTTCGCTCCGGCGTGGTTCCTGGGGCAGGGCGAGCTGCTGGTGGCCTATGTCATGATGATCGCGGCCTCAGCCGTCTCCAGCATGGGGTTGGTGGCCTATCTCTTGCCCCTGATCGCCTCGGTCTACTACTTCGCCACCCCCGAGAACAACTGGGAAAACCTCATCCACCCCCATGTCCCCACCTGGATGTCCCCGCAGAACCCCGAGTTCGTCAAGTGGTTCTTCGAGGGGACACCCCAGGGCCACCCGGTCCCCTGGATGGCCTGGGCTGACCCCCTGCTCCACTGGGGATTCTTTCTTCTGGCCCTGTACACCGCCATGGTCTGCGCGGCGGTGATCCTGCGGCGGCAGTGGATGGAGCACGAGCGCCTGCTCTACCCGGTGGCCCAGGTGCCCTTGGAGATGGTGCGGGAGGAAGAGGGGCATTGCGTGCCGCCCTTCTTCCGCAACCCGGTGATGTGGGCCGGCTTTGCCCTGCCGGCCATAGTCAGCAGTCTCAAAGCCCTGCACGCGTACCACAACTTCCTGCCCGCGGCCGAGCTGGTCACCGGCCTGCCCCTGTTCCGCAACACTGTGTACCTGATCTTCCGCCTCAGCTTCCCCATCATCGGCTTCACCTACCTGATCAACCTGGACATCGCCTTCAGCCTGTGGTTCTTCAACCTGCTGGAAACCCTGGTTCAGGGCCTGCTGAATGTGCTGGGCATCAGCAGCACCGAGAAGCTGGGCCCGTACGGCGCTTCGGACAGGCCCATCCTGGCCCACCAGGGCATGGGGGGGATGATGGTGCTGGTGCTCTTTGGCCTGTGGGTCGCCAGGCCGCACCTGGGGGCGGTGTGGCGCAAGGGCCTCAGGGGCGACCCGGCAGTGGACGATCGCCGCGAAATGCTCCCCTACCGCGCCGCGCTCCTGGGCCTGGCAGGCGGCATCGGGGTGATGGTCCTGCTGCTGTGGAAGGCAGGCATGCCCCTTTGGGTGTCCCTGCTCCTGGTGCTGCTGGCCCTGCTGATCTTTGTGGGCTTGACCCGCATCGTGGTCGAGGCAGGTATGGCCGAGGCCGTGGCGCCCATGATCGCCGCCTCGACCCTGGTCTCGGGCATCGGCTCGACGGCTCTGGGACCTGCGGGCATGGTGGCCCTGGCCTTCACCTATATCTGGCAGGGGGACATCCGCACCTTTGTGCTGGCCTCCTGCGCCCACGGCCTCAAGCTGGGCGAACACCTTGGAGAACGGCTACGCCCGCTCCTGTGGGCAATGGGGCTGGCTCTACTCTTGGGCCTGGGCGCCTCGACCCTCACCCTGCTGCACCTGGCCTACCAGTACGGGGGCATCAATCTCAACCAGTGGTTTTTTGGCCCGGGCTGCCAGTTGCCCTTCGAGTATGTGGCAGACAAGCTGAACACTCCCACCGGGCCCGACTGGAGCGGCTGGGCCCACACTGCCATTGGAGCCCTGGTCATGGGGCTTCTGATGCTGGCTCGTCACCAGCTCTCCTGGTGGCCCCTGCACCCTTTGGGCTATCCCATTGCCGTGACCTGGCTGACCAACCAGATCTGGCTGAGTATCTTCATCGCCTGGCTGCTCAAGCTGGCGGTGATCAAGTACGGAGGCCCGCAGCTCTACCACCGGACCCGACCCTTCTTTTTGGGACTGATCGCCGGGCAGTTCGCCATCGCCGGGATCTGGCTGGTAATCGACTACTTCACCGGGATGACGGACAACGTGGTGTTCTGGATTTGAGGCAGCGCTCGCCAGCTGATGCCAGAACGCTCCTGCCCTTCACCTCCAGGCCGGCCCAGCAGCCGGGTGCTCAGCTCCACCCCCCGGCGCGCAGCTCGACGCGCTCGCGGCGGGCGGCGCTGTCGTAGAGCCCGTCGAGGATGCGCAGGAAGGTGTGGGCCTGGCGGACGCTCACCTCCGGCTCGACCCGGCCGGCCACGGCGAGGGCGAAGTGCTCGACCTCGTAGAAGAAGGGCGGCACCGGGTCGGGGGGCTTGGTGTGGGGAATCGGCGGATCGTCGGCCAGGGCCATTGCCTCCTCGAAGCGGTGCTCGCCGCCGGCATAACGCGAGATCTTGCCCTGGGCAATCGCTCCCTCGCTGCCATAGAGTTCGACCAGGGTCGGGCTGTCGCTGTGCAGCCAGCGGGAGCAGTCGATCTGGATCGTCAGGCCGCCGGCCAGGCCGACCAGGCCGCTGAAGTAGTCCTCCGCCGGCCCCTCGGGTCCGCCGTAAGCCGGATAGACCGCGTGGGCCGCGGCAAAGGCCCACTCTGGTTCCGGGCATCCCATCCACCACCAGGCCAGGTCGAGCTCGTGGGAGGCGTGCTGCCCGAGGGCGCCGCCCTTCTGGCCCCAGACCTGCAGCCACCTGGTGATGCCATCGGCCGGTGGCAGGAAGTTGAACTTGAGGAAGATCCGGGCGTGGTAGGGCCTGCCGATCGCCCCGGCGGCGACGGCGGCGCGGATCCGCCGGGCTTCGGGGAAATGGCGCCGGAAGTAGCAGAACTGCAGGGTGCGGTCGGCCTTGGCCGCGGCCGCCTCGAACTCGAGGATGTGCCCGGCGCGCACCGCGTGGGGCTTCTGCACCAGGACATGCTTGCCCGCTGCCAGGCTGTCGAACACCATCTGGTAGCGCGTGGCCGGATTCACGACCAGGGCGACGGCATCGACCTGCGGGTCGGCCAGCAGCTCCCGGTAGTCGCCGTAGCGCCCAGGCACGCCGAATTCGGCGGCCACCGTGTCGCGTAGGCCGCCGACCACATCGCTCACCGCCGTGACCCGCACCCCCGGCACCACCGTGCCGGCCAGCGCCGTTTGCCGTCCAGCCCAGCCGCAGCCCACGACCCCCAGACGTACCTCTTCCCTCATCGCCGTCCTCCGCCAACCCAGTCCCGGTAGCGCGCCAGCACCTCGGCTCTCAGGTCCTTCCACTCCGCCAGCACGGCCAGACGCACGGTCGCGCTGCGCTCCTCGCCGGCCGCCGTGTCCGCGCCGAACAGGTGGTGGTACTGGGCATTGTGGTAGGAGTTCAGCCCGGACAGGCCGATACAGTCGGCCCGCCGTGACATGAGCGCCACGGCGTGGCCGTAGCGGTGCTCCTGGATCATCAGCGGCTCGGCGTAGTGGGCCCCGCGCCGCCAGTTCAACGGGTAGCCCGTCTGCCAGCGGCCATCCTCGAACACGGCGTCCGCCTCCGGATCGCGGGTCCAGGTCTCGTCTTCGTCCTCGCCGTACCAGCGCTTCTCGTACCAGACGAGGGGTTCGGGCGCCAGGCGCCGGTCACCGACGGCGAAACTCGGCCGGTAGTAGGGGGTGAAGTAGCTCGACACGAACAGTTCGAGGCGCTGGTAGGCCGCCTCGCAGCGCACGTGGAATGCCGCCTCGACAGCCGAGGCCGCCTCGACCAGGCGGTAGCGCACGGCGACCTCGGCGCGCAGCTGGGCCGTCGGCGCCCAGCGCACCTCGACGGCGCCATCGACCGCCTCGATCGCCGCCGGCGGCCGGTCCCGCGGGATGTCGAGCTGCCGGCCCTCGGCCAGCACCCGGTAGACGTTGAGCCAGGTCAGCTCCGGCCCCTCGTCGAGATGGAAGCCAGACAGCCCGGTGAGCCTCAGGCCCCGGCCGCCCACCACCGTCGCCGTCGCCTCGCCAAGCCGGCCCTGCCACAGGGGTGGCTGGGGGATCTGCTCGAAACCCATCGCGGTCCCTCCTAGCCCGGAATGTACGCCGTGCGGCGACGGGCGCGCCAGTTGCCGGCCCTGCGGCCGCGCCGGCAAATCTGTCGGGGCGCCGGGCAGAGTCTCTTCTCACCCCACCGGCGTGACCCCCTTCTTGAGGATGATATTGCCGTATTTGGCGGTGTCGCCGGTCATCACCACCGCAAAGGCGTTCCGGGTCTGCTCGTAGAAGGCGAAGCGCTCCACCCGGGCGATGGGCGGGGTCTTTGGCCAGTGGCGGTCCACGGCCTGGCGGTACCTGGCTTCCACCGCCGGGTCGAGGGTGTCGCCAGGGGCGGCCGCCATCATGAAGAGGGGCGCGGGCACGTAGGCATCGAGGGCAAAGAGGGGGAGAATGGCGTCCAGCAGCGGGGCGATCTGCAATCCGTCGGCCCGCAGGATGCGGCGGTTGCAGGATTCGCCGGGGAAGTGGGCGTCGCCCAGCGCGATCTCGTCGCCGTGGCCCATGCGGTACAGGGTAGAGAGCAGGTCGGGGCTGAGCAGGGGGGAGATGCCGATCAGCATGGGGGAACTCCTTATCACAGTAGTCGTTCGAGATCCGCGCGGGCCTGGCGCGCCGCTGCCAGTGGTTCCGCCGAGGGGGCCAGGGCCACCACCAGCTCCCCACAGTAATCCACCTGCCGCAGATGGCGCAAGAGCGCTTCGCAGCCCTGCACCTGGTGCAGATGGACCACCCCGATACGTCGGCCAAAGACCTGGGCCACCCGCAGGGGATCCTCGCCGGTCGCCTCCAACGCGCCGGTGTGCAGGAGCACCCGGGCGCGCGGGTCCAGACAGGGGATGAGGGCCTGGTAGTCGGCCAGCTCCCGCAGCGCTGTCCCTGGCGCGCTGCCCAGGTTCAAGTTGATGTCGGGGATGCGGCGCAATAGTTGCTGCACCCCGGAGCGCAGGTCGGAGCGGGCCTCCCCGGTGCGCGCCCCGCCGCGCAGGTTGGCGCTCTTCAGCCCCAGGGCCCGGCCCAGGTGGATGTCCCATTCGAGCTGGCGCAGGTTGTAGCCCAGGTTGCGCTCGTCCGAATCGGCCTTGCGCCCGGTCAGTGGGCGGATGTTGAACCCGCTGAGTCGCAGGCCCGTTGCTTTGAACTGATCGCGCACCATGCGCACCGAGGTCTCGGGATGCACCGGGCTGCTCTCACTTTCGGTGCGGCACAGCTCGACAGCCGCAAAACCCGCCTCCTTTGCCAGGGCCAGGAATGCCCCCAGCCGAAGCTTTGGGCAGAGCGAGGGACTCAGGCTCAACTTCATGCGCGCATCCCCTCCCAGTGTTCCCACATGTCATCGGGGGTCTCGAAGCGGATATCCTCCAGGTCCTTGCGGGCCAACCGCGCGATGAGGGCCATGCGGATACGGGCGGCGCAGTTCTTGCTGCCCGAATGCACCAGCTGTCCGTGCCACAGGCAGACCATGCCGGCCGGTCCGGTGATCTCCAGGCCCGGCCCCAGGTCTGTGTCCCTGAACACCCCGCCCTCGACGCTGAGCAGGGAGTGGGTCCGGAAGTATTCGGCCGCATAGCGGTGCGAACCGGGCCAGACCGTGAAGCCGGCCCCCCGCGCCTCCACCTCTTCCACGTAGATGGTGGCCCCCACGTGGAAGATGCCCACCGTGCCCTGGGCCACCCCGTTGGTGGGGGTGTAGTACCCGTCGAGGTGGCCGATGCGCGGCAGCGACCAGTCGGTCTCGCCGGTGGGGAAGACCAGGTGTGGGCCGGGGCTGGCATTGGGCGACAAAGTGCCCGCGCCCACCAACTCCTCGGCCATCTCGAAGACCGGCGAATCGTGCAGGGTGGCGCGGATGGCCGGGTGGCTGGCCGGCACGGGGACGCGGGGCCCGGCCTTGATCCAGGTCTGCGGGTCGTTGCGGTCAGCCGGGATGCCTTCCCACAGGGCGCGCTGGGCTGCGCGGATCTGCTCCGGGGTCAGGACCTGCTTGACCAGATAGCCGTTATCGCGGAAAAACGCCTTGTCGGCGGCAGTGAGATGGGGCATGGGTGCGGCGCTCCTGTGTGAGTGCGACGGATCAGCTGTCGAGGGCCTCGACCACCGCGTTGCGGGCTTCCAGTTCCCACGTCTCGTTGAAGACCGTGGGCCGGTGTCGGGGCGGGGGATAGCCGGGGGGTCGCTTCCCTGGATCGATCAGCTCAAAGCGGTCCCGGCCACGCGGCCGATCGAGCCAGGCGCGCTCCTCGGGGGCGGCCTCTACCTCGCGGCGGAGGAGGAACTCTATCCGATCAAAGCGCGAGAAGGCGGCATGGGCGAGAAAGACGCGGTGGACCGTGGCCCCATCCCAGGTGGCCAGGTCGGGCAGGAGCACTGGGCCGGTGCATACCTGGAACTCCGCGTCGGCCACATTCAGGTTCGTGACATTGACCGGGTATTCCAGCTCCACCTCCAGCCCGGTGCGCCCGTCGCGATAGCAGGTGCGGGCATTGAGCGCCGCTCCGGCCAGGGTGGCCCGGGCAATGGCCGCCCCGTCGGTGAGGACCTGCTCCCCGGCAAAGGATCGCAGGTTCAGCTGCCAGCTCTGAAAACCCCGGCTCAGCGGTGTAGCCTGCGCTTCTTCGTGCTCGCGGCTGGGCCGGCGGGCGATGGGCAGGCTGTGCGTGGCGCTGAAGGCGAGGCGCCACTCGGCGCTGGGGATCTGGAAGAGATTGTCCGCGGCGATGGTGTACTCGGCGTGACAGGGCGCCCCCAGGTAGAGGGCAGCCACCTCCTGGCTCTGCCCGTCGCGCAACCGGCAGGCGGCATCCAGGTCGAAGCGCACGTGGTACACCTGGCCAGGCTTGCCGACAAAACCGCCGGCCCACTTGTAGTAGGGGTCGGGCACCCAGGGGTGGATCTGCCAGGTGAAGGTGGAGCGGGGGAAGTTGATCATCGCCTTCTAATTGCTGGGCAGATTGGCCTGCCAGCGGGCCTGCCAGGCCTCCCAGCTCTCCACCTGAGCCGGGTCCGGGCTGGCCGCCACGAAACAGGGGAAGTGGACGTTGAACTCCTCCCCCATCTTGTGCCAGTCGAAACCCTGGCCGTCCGGCGAGTAGCGCAGATCGATGCTCCAGCGCACCTGGTCGGTGGAGTTCTCGCCCGAGGCGTGCAGGGTGTGATTGTGGAAGAACAGCACATCCCCCATCCGCATGGGCTCGTCGACGACCTGGCCGTAGGTGGCCACCGCTTCCACGGGTTCCTGGTGGTTGTGCTGGTTGGCCCGGGCCGGGATGCGGCCGAAGCGGTGACTGCCGGGCACCAATTTGAGGCAGCCGTTGCGCACGTCCACGTCCACCAGGGGGATCCACACCGAGAGCACCTGCAGGTGCTCTGCCGCCACCCCGCCGTAGTAGAAGCTGTCCTGGTGCCACGTCAGGGTGGTGGTCTGGTCGCCGGGGGCCTTGGGCCGCACCCAGAAATCCCCATTGGCGGTGATGGCCGGGCCGATGAGGGCCGTGGCCGCGCTGGTCAGGCGCGGGTCGGTGTACAGGTCGTAGATCACCCGGTCGAGGATGTCGTGCCGGCCCCAGACCGTCAGGTGCGGGGCCGGATGCGGGCTCTGCGAGTACTCGGCAAACACCCGGGCCCAGCGCCGCTCGAAAGGCTCTCCTCCGTAGGTCTGGCCGATCGCCCCCTGTTCGCGCAGCACCTGGATACGCCGTTCCACCGAGTGGGCGATGACCTGGCGCACCGATTCGAGGTCCTGCGCGTCGAGAAGCTGGCGTTGGATCACATATCCGTCCCGCTCAAAGGCGGCCCTCTCCTGGGCGCTGAGCATTGTACTCCTCCTCAGTAAAGGGCGCGGTACAGGCGCTGGGGGTAGTCCCCCACGGCCGGGTGCTGACGGCCCAGCAGATGGAAAAGGGCGGCCATGCCCTCGCGGGCTGCCCCCTGGCGGAAATCCCGCCGGCGCTCGACGATGGTCAGCCACTCCCGGAGAGCGGTGGCGTAGTCTCCCTCGGCGGCGGCGCAGCAGGCGAGGAGATAGCGGGCCTCCAGATCCTCTGGGTCGGCCAGAAGCCGCCCGGCCGCCGCTGCCCGCCCGCCCGCCCCGCCGGCGAGCTGGTGGATGTCGATGAGCTTGACCAGGGCCTGGGCCTGTTCGAGTTCGGCGCTGCCCTCCTCGATGCGCTCGGCCAACTGGCGCACCGCCTCAAAATCCCCCTGGTGCAACCGCACCCGGGCCAGTCCTAGGAGAGCCTGATTGTCGTCGGCCTCGGCGGCCAGCTTCTCCTCAAAAAGTTGCGCCGCCCCCTCCAGGTCCCCCTCCTCCAAAAGCACCTTGCCGCCCTGGACCAGGTCCTCACCTTCATCCTCCTCTCCCTCGCCCCTGGGCATCTGGGGCACCAGCGGCTTGAGCAGGGCCTCGATCTGGGCCTTGGGCAGGGCCCCGGTGAACTCCTGCACCAGCCGGCCCTCCTTGAGGATCTTGACCGCAGGGATGCCCTGGACCCGGAAAATCTGGGCCAGCTCCGGGTTCTCGTCCACGTTGACCTTGGCCAGGGCCACCCCCGGCCCCAAGGCCACGACCACCTCTTCGAGGGCCGGCCCCAGGGTGCGGCAGGGTCCGCACCAGGGGGCCCAGAAATCCACCACAATGACCCTTTCCTGCGAAGCCTGGACCACCTCCTGCTCGAAGTTGGCGGCGTTGACGTCGAAGATCTGCGGCTTAAGATTGGCGCTCATGGGCTCATTCTCCCTTTCACTGCGACTGTCCCCGCCCCAGCACCCGCCACTTGTCGACGATCTGGCCCTGGCGCATAGGGTGGGTGTACTCGTACAAGTTGGTGGTCATCTCCCCGTGCAGGGGGATGAAGGAGAGGATCTCTCCGACCTCAAATTTATGGGTCGACTGGGTGATGTCCACATGCCCGTGCTCGATGGACACCTCCCTGATCCAGATCTCCGGGTGTTCCAGGCAGTACCCGTACGGGGTGGGCGGATAGCTGGTAAAGGCCTTGATGCCTCCGTCGACGATGATCTGCCCTCGGACCGCGGTGCTGACCACCGTCACCACCACCCGTACCGGGCAGCGGTCCGGGTGCAGGTCCTCGCGCCGGCCCACCCGGGTCATACCCTCAAAGACGTAGGAGCCGATGCGGGTCTCGGTGCAGCCGAGGGACTTGCAGAAAGCCTGGCTGCCGGTGCCGCCGTTACTGACCATGTGCAGGGGCAGGCCGGCCTTCTGGGTCAGGTCGCGCACCTCGGCGAGGAAGGGCGCCACCTTCTCGCCCCCGGCATAGGTCATCACCCCGGTGAAATCCAGACCCGGCAACTGGTCGATGCGTTGGGCCAGTTCCAGTGTCGCCTGGGGGGACTGGGTGCCGCAGCGGTGGCCGCCGCAGTCCATCTCCACGATCACCCGGATACGGCAAGCGTCCTTGTCCGCCCGGGCCGAGAGCCCCTCGACCGTAGCCGCCGAATCCGCGGCCACGGTCAGCACCGTGCTGCTGCCCCGGATCAGCCGGGTCAGTCGCTCCAGCTTAGCCTTGCCCACCAGATTGTAGGGGATGAGGATGTCCCGGATGCCGGCGGCGGCCATCACCTCGGCGTCCCCCAGCTTCTGGCAGGCGATGCCTATGGCCCCCTCGGCGATCTGCATTTGGGCGATCTGCGGGGTGCGGTGGGTCTTGGTGTGGCTGCGCAGCGGGATGCCGATGTGATTGCAGTCGGCCTGCAAATCGCGGATGTTCTTCTCCAGCACGTCCAGATCCACCACCAGGGCCGGGGTGTCCAGCTCGGTAAAGTGCATGCTCAATTCCCTGCTCGGAAAAGCGCCAGGTACTGCGCGGCCATCCGGTCCCACGAATACGCACTGCGGGCGTACTGGCGGCAGTCCAGGCGCCACTGATCCCGCTCCTGGGCCGAGAGCTTGTAATAATGGTGGATCTGCGCCGCAAAGGCCGGATAATCCCCCGGGGACACCAGCCGCGCCCCCTGCCGCAGGCTCTCCTCCAGGGCGTCCACCGCAAAGGCCACCACCGGCAGACCGGTGTACATACATTCGAGAGGGGCGATACCGAAGCCCTCCATATTGTCGGGCAGATGGATATTGGGCATGAGGAAGAGGTCGGCGCTCTGGCGCAGCATGGCCAGCACCTCCTCCTCCACCGGTCCCAGGATGAAGACCCGGTCCTGCAACCCTCTTTCCTCGCGCAGGCGCTGCAGCCGCTCCAACTCGGGGCCCCGTCCGCCGATGAGCAGTTTGATGTCCGGCTCCAGCAGTGGCATCCCTTCTTTGAGGAAGGCGGCCAGGCCCTTGCGGGGCACCTGCCGGCCAAAGCTCAGCAGCACCCGGTCCCGGCCAAAACACAGGCCGTGCTGCTGCTCAAAGGCCGCTCGCAATTGCCCGCAGCGCTCCTTGCCTAGCACCAGGGGCTCAATGCCCGGGTAGATCAGCGTCAGTTGCGCGGGCGGCAGGGTAGCTTGAAGGGTCAGAGCGCGGGTCTGCTCGCTGATGACCGCCACCTGGTCGCAGGCCCGGTAGCCGGCGCCCATCAGCCAGCGGGCCACCGCGTTTTTGTAGGTCAATTCCAGGCCATATATCGTCACCGCGAAGCGGGCGCGGGCAAAAGGCCGCAGGAGGGGGGCCAGGGCCCCGGCCACCCCGTCGGCGAAATAGACCACCTCGACCCGCCGCAGGAGCACTGCCCAGAAACCCACCCACAGACACCAGGGCAAAAACCAGGCCAGGTGGAGCAGAGATTGCCGGCGCAGGGCCACCAGCCGCACCGGGGTCTGGCGGCGGAGGCGCTCGCAGAGTTGGTAGCTGTGGATCTCGATGCCGCCCATGCAGGGGGGGTAGCGGCGGGCCAGGAAAAGGATGCGCATAGGCAAGGGCGCGGGTCTTTTGCGCGAAGGGCGCCAGATGTCTATAATCTGAACCAGAAAACCCAGCGGGGCGCCGGGCGCCCCGACAAATATTCCTCAGGGCGAATTTTTAAAGATCACGCTTTCCGACTAGCGCGGCAAGTGGATCGCCCTGACCCTCTATCCGATCAACTTCACCTTCGCCTACGCGATATTTCACGTCGTGAAAGGAGATCGCCATGTCAACCGACGCAAAGTGCCCCTTCAACCACCTCGCCGGCCTCGGCCGAACCAACCGCGACTGGTGGCCCAACCAGTTGCGGCTGGAATTGCTGCACCAGCATTCCTCGAAGTCCGACCCGATGGGCAAGGGCTTTAATTACACGAAGGCGTTTAAGAGCCTCGACTACAAGGCGTTAAAGAAGGACCTGGCTAGGCTGATGACCGACTCGCAGGCCTGGTGGCCGGCGGACTTCGGCCATTACGGGCCGCAGTTCATCCGCATGGCTTGGCACGCCGCCGGCACCTACCGCATCACCGACGGCCGCGGCGGCGGCGGCCGCGGCCAGCAGCGCTTTGCGCCCCTCGACGCCTGGCCAGACAACGTCAACATCGACAAGTCGCGCCGCCTCCTGTGGCCCATCAAGCAGAAGTACGGCGAGAAGATCTCCTGGGCCGATCTGCTGATCCTCGCCGGCAACGTGGCGCTCGAATCGATGGGCTTTAGGACCTTCGGCTTCGGCGGCGGCCGCGCCGACGTGTGGGAGCCGGATGGGGACGTGAACTGGGGCGCGGAGATCGCATGGCTGGACGTCGACAAGCGCTTCAGCGGCGATCGCGAGCTGGATCAGCCCTTCGGCGCCACCCACATGGGCCTTATCTACGTCAACCCGGAGGGCCCCAACGCCAGCGGCGACTACCTGGCCGCCGCCAAAGACATCCGCATCACCTTCGGCCGCATGGCCATGGACGACGAGGAAACCGTGGCACTCATCGCCGGGGGCCACACCTTCGGCAAGGCCCATGGGGCGGCTCCGGAAGCCCACAAGGGTCCGGACCCGGAAGCCGCGCCGCTGGAAGCGCAGGGCCTGGGCTGGATCAGCAACTATGGCTCAGGGCACGGCAAGGACACCATCTCCAGCGGCATCGAGGTGACCTGGACCACGACCCCGGCGCTGTGGAGCAACAACTACTTCGAGAACCTGTTCAAGTACGAATGGGAGCTGACCAAGTCCCCCGCCGGCGCCAAGCAGTGGGTGGCGAAGGACGCGCTGGAGATCATTCCCGACGCGCACATCTCGGGCAAGTTCCACAAGCCAACCATGCTAACCACCGACCTAACGCTGCGCTTCGACCCGGAGTTTGGCAAGATCTCGCGCCGGTTCCTCGATGATCCGCAGGCTTTCGCCGATGCCTTCGCACGCGCCTGGTTCAAATTGACGCACCGCGACATGGGCCCGCGCGCCCGCTATTTAGGGCCGGAGGTGCCCAAGGAAGAGCTGATCTGGCAGGACCCCATCCCGGCGGTCAACCACAAGCTGATCGGCGAGAAGGAGATCGCGGATCTCAAGAAGAAGATCCTCGCCGCGAAGCTGTCGGTGTCCCAGCTGGTGTCCACGGCCTGGGCGTCGGCCTCTACCTTCCGCAGCTCGGACAAGCGCGGCGGCGCCAACGGGGCGCGCATCCGCCTGGCGCCGCAGAAGGGCTGGGAGGTCAACCAGCCGGCGCGGCTCGCCAAGGTGCTGAAGGCGCTCGAAGGCATCCAGGCGTCGTTCAACAAGTCGGCCAAGGGCGGCAAGCAGGTCTCCCTCGCCGACCTGATCGTGCTTGCCGGCTGCGCCGGCGTCGAGCAGGCTGCAAGCAAGGCCGGCGTCACCGTGAAGGTGCCCTTCAAGCCCGGCCGCATGGATGCCCGCCAGGACCAGACGGACGTCGAGTCCTTCGCGGTGCTCGAACCGAGTGCCGACGGCTTCCGCAACTTCGCCAAGGGCAAGCTCGGCGGCGGCGCGGAGCACGCGCTGATCGACAAGGCGCAGTTGCTCACGCTCACGGCCCCAGAGATGACGGTCCTCATCGGCGGCATGCGCATGCTCGGGACCACCAGTGCGAAGCACGGGGTCTTCACCAAGAAAAAGGAGACCCTCTCCAACGACTTCTTCGTGAACCTACTCGACATGGGCACGGAGTGGAAGCCGGCGGGGGATATTTACGAGGGCCGTGATCGCAAGACCGACAAGGTCAAGTGGACCGGCACCCGAGTCGACCTAGTCTTCGGCTCGAACTCCCAGTTGCGCGCCCTGGCGGAGGTCTATGCCAGCGCGGATGCGAAGGAGAAGTTTG
Organism: Candidatus Handelsmanbacteria bacterium; assembly: GCA_016867395.1. Classification (GTDB taxonomy): domain Bacteria; phylum Latescibacterota; class UBA2968; order UBA8231; family UBA8231; genus SICG01. The sequence goes on along the minus strand of VGJS01000013.1, from coordinate 16,268 downwards.
TCAAGGACTTCGTTGCGGCCTGGACCAAGGTGATGAACCTGGACCGCTTCGACCTTGCCTGACGGCAGCGTAAGATCCTTGAGGGCTACTGAAGCGGCTCCCCTTTGGGGGGCCGCTTTTATTTTCACCGGACTTGATAGCCCCCTGGAGATGGTGTATATCTAGCTCCAACACCTATCCCAAAGGAGCCTCCATGAAGATCGCCCTGGTGCTCAACCCCTTTTCCGACGAGAACCTGCGCCTGGCCGCCCAACTGGGGGTCGAGGACATCGTCGCCGGCCTGCCGGCGGGCGACTACACCGAGCTGGCGATGTTCAAGAGCCGCATCGAGGACTTTGGCCTGCGACTCTCGGTGATCGAGGGGGCCACCCGCATCGACGAGGCTGTGGCCGGGACCGAGGGTCGCGACCAGCAGATCGAGGAGTTCAAACAGGCCCTGGGCAAGATCGGGGCGGCCGGGATCCCGGTGGTGTGCTACAACTTCATGATCTGGAAGCCGGGCCTGGGGGTGGTGCGCACCTCCTACACCACCCGGGATCGGGGCGGGGCCTGGGTCAGCAGTTTCGACGCCGGCCTGCTCGAAGGCGCCCCCCCCGTCGAAGGGGCTCCCACCCGCGACGAGGAGGTCTGGGACAACCTCGAATACTTCCTCAAAAGGGTGATCCCCGCCGCCGAGGAGGCCGGGGTGAAACTGGCCATGCATCCCGACGACCCGCCCATGTCCCTGCGCGGCTGTTCCCGCATCATGCGCAGCGTCGAGAACTTCGAGCGCCTGATCAACATCGTCAAAAGCCCCTGCAACGGCATCACCTTCTGCCAGGGCTGTTTCTCCGAGATGGGCGCCGACATCCCCGCCACCATCCGCCGCTTCGCCGACCAGATCCACTTCGTCCACTTCCGCGACGTGCGGGGCACCTTGCCCAGATTCAGCGAGAGCTTCCACGACAACGGCAAGACCGACATGCTGGAGGCGATGAAGACCTACCAGGAGATCGGCTTCAAGGGGGTGATGCGCCCGGATCACGCGCCCTACCTCGACGGGGCCGGCGACCCCGGACCTACCAACGGCTATTCGATGATGGGCAAGATCTTCGCGGTGGGGTACATGCGCGGCCTGATGGAAGCGGCGGCCAAGGGCCGCTGAACGGAACGCATCTTGATAGGTCATTTCGGCTTTCATAGATTCAAAGGGTTCGGCGCGGGCGCCTGGTGCACCAGCCACCCGGCCGGCCCCCCACCTACCGATGAGGAGGAAAGCGACATGCGCAAGAGAGTGATGTTTCTCGCCGGCGTCCTTGCCCTGGCCCTGGCCTTGCCCACCTTTGCCCAGGACGCCTTTGTCGAGGTCAGCTCGGGATCAGGGGACCAGGAGGACGTGATGTTCTCCCGGCTGTGCAAGATCAAAGAAGACGGCACCCTGGACTGGGGCAACAAGGTCAAGATCGGCAAGGGCAAGTCCCATTCCGTGTACCTGGACGGCAAGATCGCGGTGCTGGTGCACCGGGGCGCCGCCAAGGAGACCGAGGAGACCCTCTTTTACCACGTCGGCACCGCGGACCTGACCACCATGGCCGTCAACTGGGGCCCCGCGGTGCAGTACGGCAAGGGTTCCCAGCCCTCCGTGTCCTTCAAAGGCACCCGGTTGATCGAAGCACACCGCTCCGCCAACAACGACCGCCTTTGGATCATGACCGGGACCATCGACGTGGCGCGGCACCAGATCTCCTTTGGCGAGGCCGTGAAATACGATGAAGCCGGCCGCAGCCCCGCCATCTCGCTGGGAAGCGGCAACTAGCGGGATGAAGGTTGCGGGGCGCCCCGGACCAGCGTCGGGGGGGAATCTCCTGCACCTCCTGGCCTGGCCGGTGTTGCTCCTCTGGTCTGTTTCGCCCTGTTCCGCCTGGCCGGGACAGGGCGAAACCTTTGTCGTCTCCCTCGGCCTGAGCGACTATCGCCCCTCCCTCAAGGAGGTGCGCCGACAACTTCAGGAAAGCGAGGGGGGCCGCCTGGTCCCCCGCGATGACTACCGGGGAAAGAGCCTCCACCTGGCCCTCGCCCTGAGACGGACCTCCTCCAACCCCAAAGCCCCGGCCCCTCAGCGCGAGCTTTCCTACAGCCGCTACCGCGGCCGGGCCGCCAGCGGGGATTTCCTGGTGGAGATCGAGAAGTTCACCGGGGCGCTGCTGCGCCCCTTCGGGGACCAGCCCCAGGCCAGGCTCCACGCCTATTGGGGGGGGGGCCTGGACCTGATTCGCATGAAGCGCGAGGGCGCCCCGGACCAGCGCGGTGTTCCTCCCCTGACCCAGAGCGACTGGTTGTGGGGGCTGGCCGGCTTTGCCGGCATTGCGGGGGATCTATCCACACGGCTGTCCCTGGACCTGCGCTATCGCCGCGACTTTGCGCCGGCCTCCAGCCTCAACGGCGTCGAGTTCCACCTGGGCGGCCACGGCCTGATCTATGCCCTGGCCCTGCGTTTCTAGGGCTTGAAGGGCTGACCTGTGCGGCGCAGCTCCTTGGTGATGGCGATCTGGGCAGTCACGTACGCTCCATCGTTCTTGAAGCCGTGGCTGAACAAGGTGCCGGCGGCAAACCCCGGCCGGGCGTCGCCGATGGTGCCCACGATCAGGTTGGCGTGTTCGGCGTTGGTATTGTAGAGGTGGCAGAGCAGCACCACCATATCGGTCCAGGCCAGCTTGAGGGCCTCCTCCCAGTTGGCTGCCATACCGCTGGTGAGGAACTCGTCGAAGGTCTCCACCACTATGCCGTTGCAGGGGAAGCCAGCCACCTTGTCCACCTTGAGGGTGATGATGGAGTCGATCTCGATGCCGGTGCCGGTCAGTTCCCCGTCGCCCATGCGGGCGTGTACGTCCCCCAGGGTGAGGTAGCCGCCCTCCTTCTGGGCGCGGATGTACACCGTGCTGCCGGCGCGGATGGAGTTGTAGTCCATGTTGCCGCCGGCGGCGCAGTAGTTGTTGGTGACCTGCTCGAGCTGGATGACCCCGATCATCGGCCGGGCCGGCACGACGAAGTCCGGCGGGAAGTGGACCATCCCCTCGCGCACCGGGGCCACCGAGCGCAGGCTGCCCCGGAAAGGGCCGCCGTTGTTGTAGTATCCGTAGGGGCCCACCTGGAGGTCGATGAGCTGGATGGCCACCCAGTCCCCTGGTTTGATATCTTCAATGATAAAGGGCCCGCCCGGCCGCGAGCCGCGCGGGGTGGTGGTCTCCGGGACCACGCCGGGGTACAGGTCGCCGTCGGCCCCGCCGGGGGTCTCGATGATCACGGTCTCGCCCAATTTGAGGGTGCCGCGGACCTGGCCGCGCTCTGGGTCGTCGGGTCCGGTATAATAGGGCGTGCGGGAAAAACGTCTCATGGCAACCTCCTTTTGATGGATTGAGGTTCAGGAGAAAAGATCATGCGAATTGCTATCGCCGGATTCAGCCACGAATCCAATTCCTTTTCCAGCCAGCCCACTGCCCTGGAGGACTTCGGGGTGCGGGCAGGTGACCAGCTCATCCCCCACTACCGGGACACCTTCACCGAATTGGCCGGCTTCATCGCCGGGGCCGCGGAGCAGGGCTTCGAGCCGGTGCCCCTCTTCTCGGCCAGCGCCACCCCCGCCGGCCCCCTGACCCGCCAGGCGTACGAGGCGTTGGTGGGCCGCCTGCTGGCCGACCTGCAAGCAGCCGGGCCGCTGGACGGGGTGCTCCTGGCCTTGCACGGGGCCATGGTGGCCGAGCACTTCCCCCACGCCGACGCCGAGACCGTCCACCGCCTGCGCGCCCATTTTGGGCCGGCCTTTCCCATCGTGGTCACCCACGACTACCACGCCAATGTGCCCCCCTCCCTGGCGGAAGAGGCCACGGCCCTGATCATCTACAAGACCAACCCCCACATCGACCAGCGGGAGCGCGGCCTGCAGGCAGCCGGCATCGTCGCCCGCACCGTGCGAGAAGAGGTACGCCCGGTCAGCGCCCTTGTCAAGCCGGAGTTGCTCTTCAATATCTATCACCACAACACCAGCCGGCCGCCCATGCAGCCCCTGATGCAGGCGGCCATTGAGTTGGAAAAGCAGCCGGGCATCCTGGCCTGCAGTATCGCCGCCGGGTACCAGTACGCCGACGTGCCGTGGATGGGGCCTTCCATCGCGGTAGTGGCCGACGGGGACCAGTCCCTGGCCCAGCGCGAGGCCCAGCGCCTGGGCGAGTTGATGTGGACCCGACGCGAGGAACTCAAGGCCAACCCCCCCAAACCCGTCGAGGCCGTGGCTATGGCTATGGCCAGCGAGCGTTTTCCCGTTACCCTGCTCGACTTTGGCGACAATATCGGCGGCGGCTCCACCGGGGACTCCACCTTCCTGCTCGCCGAGCTTTTGCGCCAGGGCGCCCAGGGCTGGGTGGTGACCCTCTACGACCCCGAATCCGCCCAGGCCTGCAACCGGGCCGGCATCGGGGCGCAGGTGGCCCTGCGGGTGGGCGGCAAGACCGATACCCAGCACGGCCCCACCCTCTCGGTGTACGGCAGGGCCCGCACCTTGCACGCGGGGACCTACGAGGAGCACGAGCGCCGACACGGCGGCGGGCGCCACTTCGACCAGGGTCTCACCGCGGTGGTGGCGGTGGGCGGCCCGGGGCGGGAGGGCCTGCTGGTGCTCAACTCGGAGCGCAGCTCGCCCAACAGCATCCATCAGATCACCTGCGTGGGCATCCAGCCCCAGCACCAGCGCATCCTGGTCGCCAAGGGCGCGGTGGCCCCGCGCGCCGCGTACGAACCGGTCTCGGCCCGCCTCATCGAGGTGGACACCCCCGGCGCCACGGCCATCGGCCGCGCCTCCTCAGAGTACAAACTGGCGCGGAAGACCCTGTATGAGTGGCGCTAGAAATGGACCTCCGCCGCGTGGGGGGCGCCCAGCCCCTTGTGCATGCGCAGGATCTCGCGCTGGCGCGGGCTGAGGCGCTCAACCCACTCGGGCGGAAAGCGGTCGTGGGGATCGAACTGGAACACCAGCATGCGCTTGCGGTAGTGACCGAAGAGGGCGTGGCGGTCCGCAGTGCCGGTATTGGCGCCCCCGGCGTGCCAGCACTGCCCGTTGAAGACCAGCACGCTGCCGGCCGGGCCGGTAGCCTGGTGGAAGTACTTCACCTCCAGGCCCTCGGGCGGCGCTGCCAGGCCACTCCTGTGGGTGCCGGGCACCACCCGGGTACCGCCGTTGCGAGCGCTGAAATCGTCAAGCATCCACACGGTGTTCATCATCACCGGCAAATCCATGTTGAGCATCTCCGCCGGGATATCGCTGTGAAAGCCCTGTTCGGTGTCACCGGGCCGCACGATGCGGGCATTGAGGCTGCCCAGGATCAGGGTTTTGCCCAGGAAGTGTTCCAGCAAGGGCATGACCTTGGGGTGGTCGATCAGGTTGAGGAAGAGCGGGTCGAGGGTGGGCAGGTTGGCCACATGGCGGGCCGGCCCCCGGTGTTTGTGCTCGGTGCCGTGCTCCTGGGCGCAGCGGATCAGGGCCTCGCGCAGGGCGGTAGCCTGGGCGGCCTCCAGCACCCCTTCGAGGACGGTAAAACCGTACACCTTGATTTCAGCGATACTTTGCTCCAATGTATTCATCCAATTCCCCCCAGGTTGTGAACAGCGGTGACCCCGGAATATCGCCGGCGACACCGGCCCGGTCCAGCCTTAGACCCCCATGGAGGAGAGACCCCATGTCCTTGCGCATCGGCATTGTCGGCGCCGGCGCCAACACCCGGCTGCGGCACATCCCCGGCTTTCAGCAGATCAAAGGCGTCGAGGTGGTGGCGGTGTGCAACCGCTCCCGCGAATCCGGCCAGAAGGTGGCCGACGAGTTTAAGATCCCCCAGGTATTCACCGACTGGAAGGAACTTGTCCACAATCAGGGTGTGGATGCGGTGTGCATCGGCACCTGGCCCTACCTGCACTGCCCCATCGTGCTGGAATCCCTGGCCGCCGGCAAACATGTGCTCACCGAGGCGCGTATGGCCATGGACCTGGCCGAGGCCCGCAAGATGTACACCGCCAGCCAGAAAAGCGACAAGGTGGCCATGATCGTGCCGGCCCCCTTCTGGCTGGAGAGTGAGGCGGTGCTGTTGGAGAAGATCCGCGAGGGCTTCTTTGGCGACCTGCTCGAAATCCAGGTGCGCGGCCTGGGCGGCCAGTACAACCCGGACGCGCCCCTGCACTGGCGGCAGCGCCGCGACCTCTCGGGCATCAACATCATGACCCTGGGCATCCTCAACGAGACGGTGCGCCGCTACGCCGGCCATGACCGCAGCGTGGTGGCCCAGAGCGGCCTCTTCACCGCCAAACGCCAGGACCCCGACAGCGGGCAGCTGCGCCAGGTGGAGGTGCCCGAGAGCATCGGCGTGGTCTCGCGCCTGGAGAGTGGCGCCACCGCCGTGTACCACGTCAGCAGCGTGGCCCGCTTCGGCGACAGCGGCATAGAGGTCTACGGCACCAGGGGTACCTTCAAGCTCAGCGGGGACCAGTGCCTGGCGGCCGGGGCCGGCGACCAGGCCCTCAAACCCCTGGAAATGCCGGTGGGGAGGAAGGGCGGTTGGCGGGTGGAGGAGGAATTCGCCCAGGCCGTGCTGGAGGGCAAACCCGTCACCCATACCAACTTCGAGGACGGGGTGAAGTACATGGAGTTCACCGAGGCGGTGCAGTTCAGCCTGCGCGAGGGCCGCAAGGTGGAGTTGCCGCTGGGGTGAAACAAACATCGGGGGTTGAGTGCAGCGGCACTCGCCTCCTACTCCCTGCTTATCTGGCTCTTCTCCACAGGGCACATACCATGAAACTCCCGCTTGACTTGAAGGATTTTCATGGCATACCACCTTCATGAGGAAATGCCCTTGAAGAGATCCTCAAAACCTGCCAACCTGACGAAGCTCATTTCTGGGGCACCCACAACGGCGCGGAACTCGGCCTGTTGCTGGTCAAGGGCTCGGAACGTATCGGGGTGGCACGCAAGCGGGTAGATGCACCCCAGCTGAGTCCGTGGATGTGGGTCGCCTTGCAGAATCTCGAACTGCACCGGCTGGTGGTAATCTACCCCGAAGTCCAGCGTTTTCCCCTGACAGATCGGATCGACGCCGTGCCGCTGGCCGAAATAGCCGGCAAGGGGGTCCCGTTCCGATAACCTGCCGCACCCGCGCCAGCTCCCCCCGGATCGCCAGCACCTCCTTCCACCTGTCCCCGAACACCGACAGATAGTAAGCCCCCAGGATCTGCTCCGGACAGACGAAGAGGTTGCGGCCCGCAGGAGCGGTCTCCAGCCAGCAGGCCAGCACCTGCTCGGCGAATTCCAGCCAATCTAAGAATTCCGGGGTGAATTCCCCCTTGCTGTTGAGGGCCCGGATCTGGGCGTGGTGCCCGTTGAAGGGGCGGTATTTTCGGTGAATTCCTGGGTCGTCATTTCATCCTCCCTTGGCGCGGACCGATCCGGCTGGCATCGATGGGCACAAAGCCCAGCTTGAGCGCGGGGGAATCCAGTCGCAGTTCGTAGTTGTCGCAGGCCGGATCGACGAAGCCGGGATCGGCGAGTACGGAGTGGCGGTCGAATCCCAGGGCGCGCCACTGTTCAAAGGACAACCTCCCTCCCCCCACCGGCCGCCTGCCAATCTGTTTAACGGCCTCCACAGGGGAACCAGAGAAGGTGATCTCCCCCCCCGGCGGCGGGCAGAGCAGGTTGCCCTCGCACTCGGCGATGGCCTGTCCCAGGTCCACGCCAGGCGTCAGGTTCAGCCGCACGAAATCGGCATCCGCTCGGGTCCAGACCAACAGGTTGCGGCAAAGGCGGATGCCCGACTCCGGGCCAGCGAAGAGCAGATAGATCTGCGACCTGGCGCTGTCGACGAAGATGTTGTTCTCCACGGTCACGTTGCGGCCGTAGTGGCTGATCATGATCCCTCCCAGGGTGTTGCGGGCGCAGATGTTGCCGTAAACCTGGGTCTCCATCGGCGCATTGTCGAAGTAGATGGCCCAGCCGTAGTAAAGGGACCAGATCCGGCCGCCGGCATGGTCGGTACCGCCGGGCTCGGCCTTGGTCCCGTAGGCGCCGCAGCCGATCACGTCGCGGACGCGGTTGAAGCGCACGATGCAACCCCTGGCCAACTCCGGATCGCCCTCCCAGGTGTACCAGCGGTTGGAGCAGATGCCGCCCGTGTCGCAGGTCTCCTCGCTCAGGTAGCGCAGGTCGTTGTACTCAACGATCACTCGCCCGAACCCGCTCAGCAGCCCGATGCCGAAGCGGGGGGTATGCTCGATGCGGTTGTGGGCCACCGTCACGTCCGGGGCGCTCACCCCGAAGAAGCAGATGCCGCAGGCGTGTTTCTCGTACACGCCGACGTGATGGATGTAGTTGTCGGTGATGAGGTGGCCCGGCGACCGCGGCCAGGCCAGCACCGTCGGTTCCCGCTCCTCCGGGTGGGTGTGCCACCGGGGCGGGTTGGGCACGTCTCCCGAGCGGGTGTCGTGGTGGGAGAAGCCTTGCTGAAAACTCCCCAGGAAGATCCCGTACGCGCCGGCCTGGGCGATCTCGTTGCCGGCGATGGTGCAGCGGGCGTTGGCGTGCTGCAGGCGGATGGCGTCGCCGCCCACGGCGTCGAACAGGCAGTCCTCGATGCGGCAGTCTTCGGCGTTCTCCAGATACACGGTCGGACTGGCGTTGGGGGTCTTGTAGTAGGCGTCCCTGCCGGGGAAACCCGACTGCGTCTGGGTGAAGGTCAGGCCGCGCAGGTGCAGATGGCGCACCGGTTGGCCCGGCTGGCCGCTGAGCCGGATCAGCGAGTCAGCGAAGGGGGCGCTCACCCCTTCGGGGTCGAAGGCGCCGGAGGGGGGCCAGAAGTAGACCGTGCCGGTATCGCGATCCAGACACCACTCGCCGGGCTCGGTCAGGTCTTCGAGCAGGTTCTCCACGCGGAACCGGTTGCCCGCGCGGAGACGGACCGACACTCCCAGGGACTCGCTGTAGGGCCTCAGGGCGCGGGCCAGGTGGATGGTACCGCGCTGGAAGTCAACGTGCCGGATCGGGACGATGTCGTTGATCCAACAGCTTCCGGGCACCACGAAAACCTCCCCCTGCTCCGGCTTCTGCCAGCGCGCCGGGAAGTCGCCCGGGTCGAAGGAGAAGGCCACCGGCACCGCGATCGCAGCCTCAGCGGCCGGCCCCAGGGACGGGTCTTCCGGGACGATGCCCTCGACGAAGGACCACCCCCCGTAGAGCGGATCGGCGGGGTCGTGTTTGGGCCGCCGGGCCCGGGTCATGCGGCGGCCCTGGTAGAAAAGCTGCCGGAGGTGCCACTGCCCCGCCCGCGTCTGCGGCACCTGCGCCTGCAGGATGCCGTCCCGAAAAGACTCCCAGCCCGTAATCGGCCGGCCGCCGCTGAGCACCGGCCGCTCGCCGGGGAAGGCGCGGTAGGTGACCGGGCCCTGGGCTGTGCCCGAGTCGCCCGGCCCCAGGCGCAGCGGCTCGGACATCAGATACACCCCGCCGCGCACCTGCACCTCGACCGGCGCGCGCAACGCGCCCTCCAGCCGCAACCTCCGGATGGCGTCGCGCGCGCCCGTCAGAGTCGCCAGCGGGCCGTCGGTGCCCGCCGCGTTCGGTTCCGGCAGCAGCCCGGACCACGTATCGCCGCCCTTCGCAGCCACGTAGAAGATCATCGCGAATCTCCTTGCCCTTGTCTATTCAGCGCACGCTTCGACCTGCATTCAGCAGGTAGAACCACGAACGAACACCAATAGACGCCAGGGCCAACGACTTGGGTCTTGGCTGGCATGCACTGCTCTGGTGAAGCCGTCGTCTGCTATTAGTCCATCACAGAGAATTTGAGGGGTTGGTTCCACGCCCCAGTATCTCTGCATTTCCTCTGTGAAGGACTACTAGCTCCTTCTCAGCGGCACCAGCCCCTCTCGCGTCACCCGGATGAACTGCGCCCGCATCAGCGACTCGTGGGAGTCAAAGTAGACATAGAGCACCACATCCGGCTCCACCTCGACCATGCCGCCCATCACCCAGATGGCGCCGTCGATCAGCGTGCCCTCGTCCCAGGTATGACCATCGTCCCGGCTGCAATGCACGGTCATCGACGGCAGCCGGTGGGCGACGAGCACGGCACCGCCCGAGGTCCGCAGCATATTGGGCGTCGCGTAGCCGGGGAAGGGACCGCGCACGCAGGGGCTCCACGTGGCGCCGCCGTCCTTCGACCACGTCTCCCACATCCACGGCGAATAGACAGGCCGCACCAGTGCCATGAGGTGTCCGTCCCGCCCCATCTCCGCGCCACAGACCTCCGTGAGGTCCAGATTGCCCTCCACAGGCTCGGCGTCTATGGGGAAGGACGCCCGATCCACGTTCACCGGCGGCGACCAGGTGCGGCCATCGTCGGTGGAGCGGCAGGCAAAGGCCTGGCAGTGGAGCGCGCCCCAGGTATGAATCCCCAGATCCTCCGCCGTCAGGTCGCAGCCGCCGTACACGAAGAGCATCATCGAGCCGTCGCGGCAGTTCACGAACGCCTGCGGACCGATGTGCATCTTCTTCAGGTGTTTTGGCTTCGGGCCGACTTCGATGGACTGGGGCGCCGACCACGTGTGTCCGGCGTCCTCCGACTCGGCCACCATGAAGCCGTCGTCCAGGCACATGAGCGCGATCAATCGCCCGCCTGGCGTGAGGTGCAGGCGGGTCGGCAGCCACTGATCGCCGCCCTGTCCCACGGCATGTGGTTGCGGCGGCGACCAGGTGCGCCCTCCATCGCGGGACCGCGTGGCCCAATGTGTGGATTTCCCGGAGTATGGCGGGTCCTGCTCCGAGTAGGCGAGCAACAGCTCGCCGTCCGGCAGGCGCACCAGATCGCCCGGTTTCTGCCAGAGGGCCGGCGTCTTCGGGCACGGGTGGAACCAGTTGGTCGGCTGCTTGATGCTCGCATCCCAGACGAACTTGCGCTCCGGCTGGCTCTCCACCTCGATCTGGCGGAGGTCCGCTCTGCCCACCGCAAACACGCCCAGGGCGCCGGCTTCGGCGTAGCTGTCATCCTCGGCCTCGAACACCCCGTGCTCGCCGACGCGGACGGTCAGCTTATTGCCGATCAGACGCACGTCGGCCGTCAGCCACAGCCCGCTGTTGCTGGGCACGCGGCGCACCAACTCCATCTTGATACATCTCAGATAGCCCGTCTCGTCCATCTTGGAGAAGGCCGCCCAGAAGTGCTGCGCGCGCGAGCCCTGCCCGCAGTTGGGGAAGTGCACCAGATAGAAATGCGCTTCGTCGGCTGCACGCAGGATGATCCCCGCATCGCTATGGCCGGTGAGCCGAAACGCGAACCTCGCCCTCACGTCGCGGCTGGCGAGCCGGGTACAAAAGGCGTAATGGTGGCCCTGCAACCCAAGCCCGTCGCTGCGCCGGAACGGCTCGGGAACCGCCATGAGGCCGTCCGTCCCGTCTTCCCAGGCGCCGTTGACAAAGTGCCAGCCGTGGTCATCGCCGATGCGCAGCAAGTTTCTGTCCTGAGCAGCCAGATCCAAGGCTCCTTTCGCAATCTCCGTGAGGCGGGGTCTGCGCCACGAATCCGAACCTTTCAGCGATCCCACTCCTCGAACGACGAAGAACCGCCGCCATGTGACCGAGTGATACTCCCAATAGGGTCCCTCTACTACGATCTGCGCGATGCCTGTGCGCTACGGATCGACGACCAGCCCGGAGGGCGTGGCGCGCACCCGCAGCACGCGCCGATCCGCCTGGCCGGGCCGGCCGAGGTAGCCCATGTAGTTGACCAGCACCACATCGGGCTCCACCTCCAGCGCCTGGTGGTTGGCCCAGAGGGGGTAGTCCAGGATCGTGCCGGCATCCCAGGTGATGCCGTTGTCCCAACTGAGATTGGCGCCCAGGTACGGGAAGCGGTGCACGGCGACCAGCGCGCCGCTGGCCGTGCGCGTCAGGGTGCTGCAGTACCCGGGAAAGGCGCCGAAGGCCGCCGGCTCCCAGGTCCTGCCCCCGTCGTTGCTCTGCACCCGCCACATGTACGGCCACGGGCCGGGCCGGCCGTACCCGATGACGACGTTGTCTTCGGTCTCGGCCAGGCCGATCTCGCTGAAGTTGCCGACGCAGAAGAGGGCTTCCCTGCTGTTGTTGGCATCGCACCAGGCCGGCGCTTCCCAGGTCTGGCCGTCGTCGGTGCTGCGCAACACGTAGTTCGTGCTGACCATCGCGTTGACGTAGTCGCGGAATTCCCGCTGGCACATGAGGGGCACCAAGAGCGTGCCGTCGCGCAGGCGCAGGGGTTGTCCGGACGGGCCGGCCTCGGTCAACTCGTCCGGCCAGGCGCCGGTGACGGTGAGCGGATGCGGCCCCTGCCAGGTGCGGCCATCGTCGCTGGAGGTGTAGGTGTAGAACGCGCCAGGGCCCCTCGCACCCGGCCGGGTATGGAGGGTCACCCAGGTGCCGTCCTGCTGCACGAAGTTGGTGCCGAACGCCTTGTGCAGGGTCGCCGGCTCCGGCTTTGACCACGTCCGGCCATGATCGCGGGAGCGCACCCACTTGAGGTAGCGCGGTTCCTCCGGGCCGCCCGGGTTGTGGAAGGGCACCCCGGCGGTCAGCAGGCCGGAGGCGCTACGGATGATGCTGGGGTAGCCCTGGTAGGTGTCCGGATCGGTCTCCGGGCAGGGCGTCACCCAGTGGGGTGGCAGCGGCGCCAGCCCCTTCCAGGCGCGCGGCGGCTGATGGGCGCCTCCCACCTCCAGGTCGGCGAAGTCCGTCACGCAGCCGTGCCCGGCGGGGGTGATGCCCATGATCCCGAGCAGGCCGGCCTCGTAGGTCGTGTCCTGCGCGTCCACCACCAGGCGTCCCTCGATCCAGGCGCGGATCCGCGAGCCAGTGCCCTCCACCCGCCCCTCGTACCAATGATGGGTCCGCGGCGTCAGTTCCCGCACCAGCCCAAACTGCAGGTAGCGCTGCAGCGGGGTGCCATCGGCGAGGATCAGCCCGGCCCACATATGCCGGTTGCGGGCCTGCTGACCGCACCAGGGCATGTCCAGCGCGTAGTACCGGCCCATATCCTGCAGCCGGAAGAGCAGGCGTACCCCGTTGTGCCCGGAGCGGGCCTGGAAACGAAAGGTCGCCGAGAAATCGCCGTAAACCCGGTCGTGCCGCACCGCCACGAACACGCGGGACTGATCGTCATACACCACCCCATTCTGGCGTTCCCCCTCCTGAAGCAGGATCTCGCCGCCGCTGCCGTCGGCCCACCGGCCATTGACAAAGGACCAGGCCGCCCCGTCGCCGATGGTCCACCTTTTGCCGATCCCCCTGTGTGCCATCATCGCCTCCTTCGATGAAAAATGTCCGTGATCTGGTGGGTTTCACACTTCAGGGGTGGAACTCCTCACTTCGCACGAGGTCATAGCCCGGTAACCAGAAGCGATACCACGGGTCTGAGCAGGAGGCTGCATGGTCGCGCCGGAGAGTCTTGACCGCCGGTTGCCTAGCGCTCAGCGACGCGATAACCATTCGACTTTCAGTATGCCGTCGACTTCCAAGGGTTTGAGCTCCGGATCGCCGGTCAATAGCACCGCCTGGTGCTCCTGGGCCACGACCACGGCAAACGCCTCTGCGAACGAAATCGCATATCGCGCTTTGAGCCGCGCCGCCAAAAAGGACGACGCTCCGACGGCGTCGCTCACCTGACGTGCCACTCGACCGTCAGCGGCTTGGCGCCGTTGAGCTCGCCGTAGCCGGCGCCAGTGGTGCCGGTTGGCTCGGGGCCGAAATAGCGCTCGTCGATCGGCAGCCGCGCCGGCTGCCAACGGATGTCGCAGGAGACGCGCACGCGCCCGGTCGGATCGTGATGATCGAGGCTGCCATGGCCCAGATACATGCCGAAGAGGCACAGGTCACCCGCGCTGAAATTCGCGCTCAGCAGCCGCGTGCCACGGGCGCGGGCGAAGCTGATCGCGTCAGCGCCGAGATCGGCCTTGCGCTCGGGATTGCGTACGACATCGAAGCCGGCGAGCGCGCCGGTGAGGTCGCCAAAGCGATGCGAGTTCTCGACCACGACGAAGGGCCCGCGCTCGACTGGGCAGTCGCCGAGCGGGATCCACGCCGTCCACACCTGATCGTGCCCGCGCGTGAAGAACGGGTAGTCGAAATGCAGTCCGGTGGCGCGGCCCTGCACGCCCACACGCAGGAAGAGGTAGTCCATCGCGCGCACCGGCTCGCCGGCGACCGACTCGACGATCTGGCCGAGCATCGCGCCATTGGTGATGCGTCGCACGCGCGGCCCGTCGCTGACCGACTTCCAGAACCGTCCGCGATCGCCCTCGAGTTCGTCGCGCCTTGAGCGGCCGGTGAAGCACCCGTCACTGCCCGGCTCGATCTCGTCGACCGCCTCGAGGCGTGTTAGCACCTCTGCCCGCGCCGCGCGAACCGCCTCGGCGTCGAGGGCGCCGCGCAGGAAGAGATAGCCGTCCTGGGCCAGGCGCCGGCGCAGTTCCGCCGCATCGCCCAGCCGCGACGATGAATCGGAGAGGGGCGCGATCAGCTCGGGTGGCACGTCCGCACCCTTCACCCTCGCGCGGGTCAGATCATCGTTGCTCATGGTTTCCCTCCTGGCCATATTCTCCGACGGCACGTCGGACTGGATGCAATGCACGGCGGAAGCAATTCACGGGAGGTTGGCAAAGGCGGCCCACCGCCGATGAACAGAGCCCAACCTTCTCCGCTGGTCGGCGCGACCACGTGTAGGCAGAGACCGCGAAGGAGGCCGGGCACAAGTGGGTTTATAGATATTTCAGAGGCCTCCGTCAAGGAGGCCCGCGGGGCCGGGGCGCTAATGAACGACGCCAACTGGGTTGCCGGCAAGTTCGGCAATACGCTGAGCTTCAATGGCACTAGAGCGGGCCCAGATCCCGTATTCGGCGGCCTACAATATCGGCGCCGAGGTCACCCCGCCACAGAACAAGATCCTCTACTTCACCGGCCTGATCGATGAAGGGCACCTGTACAACCGGGCGTTCAGTGGCACTGAGTGGCAAGTATCATAAACACAGTTGCTTATGACCCAATTCACGAGATTGCCCCTGACCCCGGGAATTGTGTACATTACCGCACTGGCGTGTCAGTGACCGCGATGCCTGGTGAGTTGATTACTCAATGATCGAACTGCCCGTCCCAGCGCCCACACCGCCATGACGCGCCCCCGCGATTTAGCGGCACGGTGTTCGCCAGTCTCGATCCGGCACTGCAGCAACACGTGATTGAGCGCACCGAACATTCGCTGTGAGGGGGGCGATCCTGGCTGAAACGGATCCCCAGCAAGCAAGGAGGAGTACTCTTCGCTGGAGGATGACATGGCATCGACCCTGACAGAGCTGGAGCTGATCGAGTTGGGACGGGAGTTGGATGCGGAACTGTCGTTGGGCAAGATGGAGCAGCTCAAAGACCAGGACTTGGAGAGATTGGGTCTGGAACTGGAAGAGGACCTTGCAGCCCTGGACGTAGAGGATCTGGCGGTGTCACTATTGGGGCAGAATTGGGTAGCTTCTGATGGGTAATCTGACCGAACAGATTCGAGAAGCCGGGGTCCCCAGGGGAGACACGGTCCTGGTGCATTCCTCCTTCAAGTCCCTGGGTATTCGCGATCCGGAGGAGTTCCTACTCGCCATGCTGGAGGTGCTGGGCGAGTATGGCACGTTGCTCATGCCAGGTTAATCCTACCAACAGCAGCCACCGAATATCCACAACACCAACACGACCCCCTCCTGTGTGGGGTTCCCCAGCGAGTATTTCCGCACCCGTGCGGGCACGGTCAGAAGCCAACACCCGACCCACTCGGTCTGTGGCATTGGTTATAAGGTGCATGAGCTGCTCGATACGCATGGCTACGACAGTACCCCCTGCGGCCACCACTCCCCCTTCAACAAGCTGTTTCATCGGGGAGGGAAGATCCTGATGGTCGGTTGCGGGCTGAAACCCAACACCTCGATGCACGCGATCGAGGAGTATGTGCAGCCGCCATGCCTGTTCGGCGCGCCAATGGAATACACGACCACCCATGCCCAGGAACGCACCTTCACCAAAACCTACCTTCCCCATGGATTTAGGGGGTTTGCACAGCGCTATGATCGCGTGCAGGAGACCCTGGGTGACGAAGGCTTGCGGCTGGGCGTAATCGGCAAGTCGCAAGTGCGCCTGCTCGACTGCGGGATCCTTTTCGAAAAAGCCTTGGCGGCACTCAGACGGAATCCGCTGCATTACG
>VGJS01000012.1 GCA_016867395.1 Candidatus Handelsmanbacteria bacterium | reverse complement strand
CGCCGCCACTGCCCGATCTGGTTGGGATGCCCCTCATACCGCGAGGCCAGGTCCGACAGGCTCCGTTCACCTCGGACCGCCTCCAGTGCCACCTTCGCTTTAAAGTCGGCGGTGTAGCGCTTGCGCACGAATTCACCTCCTGATGGCCTTTTCCATCTACCGGCAAATCCACCTTAGACACCTGTCCGGTTTTCCCAGACTATTGTAAACAAACAACCGGGCGATCCACCCTATACAAGCCCGCTGTTTGTCTTGATACCCCAGACCACCTCACTCAATACCCTAGTTCGGCGAAGCACGCCGTTATTCCATCGCCCCTTTGCTAAGTTCTTCCACACTTTTATCCATCCAGCGTTGCCTTTGCCAATTCGTATAATCAACCGGTTTACGCAGCACTAATGTGATCAATCGCTCGACATCCACAGGGCCTAAGGCATCCACTAAAACACGAGGACCGTCTATGCGCAACTCGGTGTCAGTAGTCATAGGTTCATCTCCCGGATAAAAGCGGTTGGCTCGATAACCGCGATATCCTCTATCTCCTGCTTGCACTTGAGAAATTGTCATCGGTAGTAATAAATTATGCCCATTCGCCCTCAGTGGCCCACACAAAATGCAACGCATCCTTCGCGCGCAGCCCTCTCGTGGCCAGGCTGTTGGAACGCCGGAGAATTTCAGGGGTTTCCTCGACATCTGTCTTTGCATGTTGCCGCCATCGACTGATTACTGTACGCCGCTCCGCATGCGGAGAATTCTTACCATTACAGTTTTCTCACCCCCCCCTGCGCCGGGCTCGCCTCGGCCGGCCGGGGCCGCCGGCTCCAGATCCAACCGCTGCTGCCCACCAGGCGGTCGGCGACCAGGTAGAAGGCCGGCACCATCAGCAGGCTGAGGGCGGTGGAGACCACCAATCCGCCAATGACGGCGATGGCCATGGGGGCGCGGATCTCCGCGCCGGGGCCCATGCCCAGCGAGGGCGGGATGGCCGCCATCAGGGTGGCCATCGAGGTCATCAGGATCGGGCGCAGCCGCACTGGGCCGGCCTCCAGCATGGCCTCCAAAGCGCCCTTGCCCTGAGCCCGCATCTGGCTGGCGTAGTCCACCAGGATAATGGAGTTCTTCTTGACGATGCCCATCAGCAGCAAAAGGCCAATGCCGCTGAAGATATTCAGGCTGGTGCCCGAAAGCCAAAGGGCGAAGAAGGCCCCGGTCAGGGCCGGCACCAGGATGGTCAGCACCGTGAAAGGGTGGAGGAAGGAGTTGAACTGCGAGGCCAGCACCATGTAGGCCACCACGATCCCCAGGGTCAGGGCGAAGATCAGGCTGTCGTTGGACTCGCGGTAGGTCTGGCTGGCCCCGGTGAGGGTGACGTGGTAGCCCAGGGGCAGCTGGCGGCCCAGTTCCTCTACCAGTTCCAAAGCCTCGGCCTGGGAGCGACCCGGAGCCACGTTGGCCGAGATGGAGATGGCCCGCTCGCGGTCGCGCCGGGTGATGGCCTGCAGGGCCGGCTTCTCTTCGTAGCTGACCAGCGCCGAAAGCGGCACCAGCATCCCCGAGGCGCTGCGCACCTTGAGCCGGGCGATGTCCTCGGGCCGGGAGCGCTGCTCGGCCAGCAGGCGCGCCCGCACGTCGATGCGCCTTCCCCCGGTGCTGTACTTGCCGATGCGCACCCCCCCCACCAGCGCGTTGAGGGTGGTAGCCATCTGCTCTATGGGCACGCCCAGGTCCGCGGCCCGGGCCCGGTCCGGCTCGACGCGCAGTTCGGGCATGCCCACCCGGTAGTCGCTGTCCACGTCCATGCCCAGGCCGCTGGCGGCCAGTTGCTGCTTGATCTCCCCGCTCAGCTTCACTAACTGGTCCCAGTCCGGCCCCAGCACCGCAAAGCTGATGGGCATGCCGCCCTGGGCGGTTAAGCCGGCCTGGGACGTGTCCTGGTAAAAGGCGCGCAGGCCGGGGATGGCGTTGAGCTGTTGCCGCAGCCGGGCGGCGAACTCGTTCTGGGTGAAGCTGCGCTGCTCAGGGGGCACCAGGGTGACGAACATCAGGCCGCTGTTGGCCGTCGTACCGCCAAAGCCCCCCACCACCGTGAACAGCCGCACCACCTCGGGGACATCCTCAATGAGTTTCTCGGCCTTGAGGATGAGCTGGTTGGTCTCCTCGAGGTTGGAGCCCACCGCCGTCTGCAGCCGCAGCATCATGCGACTCTGGTCCTGGGAGGGCACCATCTCCTTGGGCAGGGAGCGAAAGAGGAAACCGGAGCCGGCGAAGAGCCCCACCCCCAGGCCCAGCACCAGGTAGGGCCGGCGCAGGCCGCCGCCCAGGAGGCGGGCATAGCTCGATTCCAGGCGGCGGAAGCCGCGGTCCATCCACTGGCCCACCCGGTTGCGGCCCTCCCGCGAGGTGTTGAGCAACTGCGAGCAGCGCGAAGGGGCCAGGGTCACCGCCTCCACGTAGGACAGCAGCACCGCCACGCACAGGGTGATGCCGAACTGCATGAAGAAACGGCCCGTCACCCCCTCCATGAAGATCACCGGGCTGAAGATGGCCACCACCGCCAGCGTCGCCGCCAGGGCGGCAAAGGCGATCTGCCGAGTGCCCTCGCGGGCGGCGGTCACCCGGTCCTCCCCGCCCTCGGCGCGGCGGAAGATATTTTCCATCACCATGATGGCGTCGTCCACCACGATGCCCACCGCCAAGGCCAGGCCCAGCAGGGTGAAGGTGTTGAGGGTGTAGCCGAGGAAGTAGAGCACCGCGATGGTGCCGAAGAGGGACATGGGGATGGCCAGCACCACGTTGAGGGTGCTGGACAGGGAGCCCAGGAAGAGCCAGCAAACCAGGGCGGTCAGGAGCACCGAAAGCACCAGCTCGAACTTGATCTTCTCCACCGAGTCCTCGATGAACTGGGTGGAGTCGAAGTTGATGCCCAGCTCCATGCCCTCGGGCAGGCTGGGCTTGATTTCCTCCAGCACCTGGCGCACCCCCTGGGCCACGGCCACGGCGTTGGCCCCCCGCTGCTTCTTGATCCCCAGGCCCTGAGCCGGCAGGCCGTTGACCCGGGCCATGCGGCGCATGTCCTCGAAGCCGTCCTCCACCAGGGTGACGTCCTCCAGGTACACCGGGCTGCCCCCCACCTCGCGCACCACGATGTGGCGCAGGGTGTTCAGGTCGATGGCCTCGCCCAGCACCCGCACGTTGATCTCGCGACCTTCGGTCTCCAGGCGGCCGGCGGGCAGTTCGAGGTGCTCGCGCTGCAGGGCCCCCACCACGTCGGATACGGTCAGCCCCTTCTCGTCGAGGCGGACGGCATCGATCCAGATGCGCACGTTGCGCTCCAGGTACCCGCCCATCATGATCTCGCCCACCCCGGGCACCTGCTGCAGTTTTTCGGCCAGCCGGTAGCGGGCGAAATCGCTGAGCACGTAGCGCGGATAGGGCCCCGACAGGCCGATCCACATGACGGGATTGTCCTCGGGGTTGGACTTGGAGATCACCGGCGGGTCGATGTCCCGGGGCAGGCGGCGCTGGGCCTGCGAAACCTTGGTCTGCACGTCCTGCAGGGCCACGTCCACATCGCGCTCCAGGTGCAGTTCCACCGAGAGCGAGGCCCCGCCCTGCCGCGCCGTGGAGGTGATCCAGCGCACCCCCTCCACCTGCACCAGGGCCTCCTCAAGGATCTCGACCACGTCGTTTTCCACCACCTCCGGGGCCGCCCCCTCCCAATTGACGTTCACCGAGATGTTGGGCGAGTCCACATCGGGGAACTGGCTGATGCCGATGCGCGAGGCGGCCACTCCGCCAAAGACGATGGTGGCCGCCATCAGCATCCAGGCGAAGACCGGCTTGCTGATGCAGGCCTCGGTCAGTTTCATGGCTTGCCCTCCTGGGCCGGTGCAGCCCCGCTGACCTTGACGCCGGCCCCTTCGAAGAGGGCCTCGGCCCCGCGCACCACCAGTTGTTCGCCCGGCCGCAGCCCGGAGCGCACCTCCACCAGGCCCTCGGGGGTGCGCAGGCCGAGGGTGAGGATGCGCTCGCGGGCGGTGCTTTCCTCCACCACAAAGGCCAGAAAACCCCGCTCGCTGGGGCGCACCGCGATCTGTGGCACCACCGGGGACTGGGCTCCCTGACCCACGGCCACCGCCACCTGAGCAAAGGCCCCGGCCCGCAGCCGGTCCCGGCCAGGGTCGTCGATCTGGGCGGTGACGGCCACCATACGCGAGGCGAGGTCGGCGCTTTCGGCCACGTGGGTGATGTGGGCGCTGTAGTGGTGGCTGTCGTCGCGCACCGCGAAGCCGACCCCCACTCCCGGGCGCAGCAAGGCGGCGTCCTGCTCGGGCACCTGGAAGCGCAATAGCAGCGGGTCGCGCCGCACCAGGGTGGCCAGGGTGGCCCCCGGCTGCACAAACTGCCCGGTCTGCACCGTGCGGGTCTGGATGGCCCCGACCACCGGGGCGCGCACGAGGGCGTCGTGCAGGTTCAGTTCCGCCAGTTCCAGGGCCGAGCGGGCCTGGGCCACCTCGGCCTGGGCGGTGTTGACCCTGGTGCGCCAGGTCTCCAATTCCTCGCCGGGGATCAGGCCGGGGTTCTGCAGCACCGCCCCTTCGCGCCGCTTGAGGCTGGCCTCGGCCTCGGCCTGGGCCGCCTGGGCCTTGGCCAGGGTGGCGCGCGCCGCCTCCACCGCCAGGCGGTAGCGGTCCGGCTCCACCTCCACCAGCACCTGGCCCTTCTTCACCGCCTGCCCCTCGCTGAAACGCACCTGCTCCACCACCCCGGCCACCCGCGCCGTCACCTGCACCACTTCGAATGCCTCCACCGATCCCACCGCGTCCACCCGGTACACCACCGGCCGCGCCTCCACCGGGGCCACCTCGACGGGGAACTGCAACTGCCGCCGGCCTCCCTGGGCCTGAGCCGGCGGGCCACCGCCGCAGCCGGCCGCCAGCGCCGCCAGGAGCACCATTCCGACAAAACCGCGCCACTTCATGGGGCGGACTCCTCTCCGACAGGGTTCAAACCACGGGCGGAACGCAGGTCCAGATAGGCCAGGGCCACGCTGTACTGCTCCCGCGCCAGGGCCACCTCGGCCTCGAAGAGCCTGGCACTGGCATCGGCCACGGCCAGGGCGCTGGTCAGTCCCTGCCGGTACAGCTCGGCGATCTGGGCGGCGTTCTCGCGGGCCACCTGGGCGGCCACCTGGGCCTGGTCGCTGGCCGCCTGCTGGCTGGCCATGGCCACCAGGGCGGTGCGCACCTCCAGTTCGGCGCGACGGGCCAGGGCCTGCGCCTCCAGGCCGGCGATGCGGGCCAGGGCGCCCCGCTCGGCCCGCTCGGCCCACAGCTCACCCCGGTCGTAGAGGTTCCAGGTCAGGTCCATGCCCGCGGACCAGTCGCGGGTTCGGCCGCTCAGACCGCCCTCGTTGGTCATCCGATACTGGGCGTTGGCGCTGAGGCTGGGCAGGAGCCGGCGCAAAGGTTCGCTGGCGGCGGCGGCGCGGGCCTCGGCCCGGCGCTGGCTGGCGGCCAGGTCCAGGCGCGCCCCCAGGGCCTCGGCGATGAAGGGGGCCGGCGGGCCGGGGGCCAGGGACGCGGTCTCGAGCAGTTGCCCGGGCGGGGCCAGGGGGCCGGCCACCGGGGCGTCGAGCAGATAACCCAGATTGAGGTACGCGTCCTCCTGCTCGCCGCCGGCCCGGATGGCCTGGTGCCGGGCGGTGGCCAATTCCAGCTCGGCCCTGGTCACGTCGTTGGAACTGACCAACTGGGCGGCGAAGCGCGCCCTGGCATCGGCCAGGCTCTGCTCGGCCAGTTCCAGGCGACGACGGGCCGCCTCGTGGACCTGCTCGGCGCTGAGGGTGCGAAGGAAGGCGTCGGCCGCCTCGAAACCCAGCAGGCGCCGGCTCTCGCTGGCGCTCAATTGGACGGCATCGCGCTCGCGCCGGGCCTGGCGGTACAGGGGCAGGGAGCGGGGGTCGAAGAGGGTCAGGGTGGCGGTGGCGCGGGGGGCCAGCACGTTGAGCTTCTGGATGGTCACCTCGTCGTCGCCCACCTTGCGCACCGTTTCCTGGGCGCGGCGGGTATAGGCGCCCACCAGGGTCAGTTCGGGAAAGAAGAAGGCCCGGGCCCGGGCCACCCGCGCCTCTGCGGCCTTGGCCTGCAACTGGGCCGTCTGGGCCCGCTCATTGCGCTCCAGGGCCAGTTGCACCGCCCGCTCCAGGCTCAGGGGTTCCTGAGCCAGGGCCGGGAGGGCCAGCCACAGCCACAGCCACCCGGCCCGGCTCATCGGCCGCGCAGCCAGATGCTGGCGATGATCTGGCGGATATTGGGAGAGGCCATCTGGAAATCTCGGCCCACCGGCCGCGGGTTGGGGAACCATTTCCAGAGAAAGGCGCCGACGATGCTCGGCTCGTCGGCCACCACTTCGAGGGCGGCGCGCATGCAGATCTCCTGGATGGGGCGGGCGTCCTCCCCGTCCACCTGGTAGTTCCACGGTTCGACCGGGGCCAGGTGGGACTGGTTGTAGCCCAGTTCGGTGAAGAGGATGTACTTGCCGGTCTGCCGGGCATAGGAACGCAGCTCGCCCACCCGCAAGGCCCAGCCGGCCTCGATCTCCTCCGGGGTGGGGTCGAGGTGGGCCACCAGCGGGAAATACGCCTGGATGCCCACCACGTCGAGGGCGTCCCAGAAGGGCACCCGGGCGTAATCGGTCCAGTTGGCCGCGTAGCTGAGTGGGGCGTCGCTGAGCCGGCGCCCCTGGGCGATGAGGCTGCGCCACTCCTGCACGTGGTCCAGGGTGCGGTCCAGTTCGCTGCCCACCACCAGGCCGTCCGCGCCCAGGCAGGCGGCGGCGAGGCGTTTGATCCAATAGGTGTACCCGCTCCAGAAGCGCTCCCACTGCTCGGGCTGCTCGAAGCCGATCTCCCCCCGCCACGAGAAAGGCGAGCCCCAATAGGCCAGGTGGGGGATGATGCAGATCTTGAGCCCTTGGCGGTGGGCCTCCTCGATGGGGCGGGTCAGCTGCTCCGGAGGAGAGGCCGGGTCAAAGTCGCGGAAGACCACCTGGCCGTCGGCGTGGATACAGGCATAAGGGTGGATGGCCACCCAGTTGGCTCCCACCTGGCGGATCTTACGCAGGGTGGGCGCCACTTGATCGCCACCCCAGTCCTGGCCGCTGCCGTGGGTGGAGAGGGTGATGCCCAGCACCTTGTCGCCAGCCCCGCAGGGGGCGGCCAGGGCAAGGGCGACGAGCAAGGAAAGGAGGCACATGCCCACATATTAGGCAGGCGCCATGCCTCCGGCAAACGCCCTGGGCGGGCTACTCCTCAAACTCTACCCGTTGGCCGAACTCCTCCAGGCTCAGCTCGCCCTTGCGGTAGGCGGCCAGGTCCTCCTGCCGCACGCGCAGCAGGAGATGGATGGACATCTGCTGGGGCCCCCCCGATTGCACCTCCGCCACCAGGGGCTCGCCGGATTTTAGGGGAAGGGTGTGTCCGTACTCGGCAACCGCCCGCACCAGTTCTTCCTTGAGCTGGGCCCGCTACTCGCCGGCCACAGCCGAGATCTGGGGCAGGACCGGCCGGGTGCGGTCGATGCGGGGCGGGGCCAGGGCAGAGAAGACCTCGCCAAAGCCCAGCTCGACGAAGAAGAGCGCCCCCAGGCCCCCGCGGTACACCCCCGAGCAACGGGACCCCTGTCCCTCCCCCACGAGGGCCTTCTCGAGGATCCCGGCCATGATATCCACCTGCTTGGCCGCGGCGGGGTCGGGGGGGTGCTGCTTCCAGGTGACGCGCCCGGCGAACTCCTCCTCGCCCAGGCGGCCCCGGTGCCAAGCCCGCAGGTCCGCCTTCTTGACCGAGCCCTCGTAGATAGCCTGCTCCCGGGTCGCCACCGCCAGCTCCCTCTGCGCCCGGACGAAGAGATCCTCCTCCGGGCCGCCGGGTTTGGGCGGCCGCTCCGCCTCAAAGGCCTTGTGCTTTCCAGCCGAATCCGCCGGGGCCCCGTTGCCCAGGATCCTCTTGATCATCCGCTTGCCCCGCCCCTGCCCCCAGCCCATGCCCCCCAAGCCCAGATCACCGCTGAGCACCGTTACCCGCTCCTCCTCCCCCACCTGGCCGATGGCGTCGGCGTAGGACCGGAAGAACTCGGTGGTCTGTGCCTTGAAGACCCCGAAGTCGTCGGCCGGGGCCCGCCGGGCAAGGTCGGCCTGCTCCTGGGGGCTGCCCATCAGGGCCACCAGCAGGTCGCGGTTGCGGCCGGCGCTGAGGAAAACCGCCCCGTACCCTTTCAAGTAGACCCCCCGCACCGGGTTGGCGAAGGGGAACTGCCCCCCGCCCTGCAGGTGCGTCAGCACCGCCTCGGCGATGCCCAGGTCGCGGTGCATGCGCCGGCTGTCGAGCTGCTCGGCCCGGACGGCCGGGGCCAGCAGCAGCGCCCCCACAAACGCGATTCCCATGCGCCTCATGGCCTCCTCCTCAGCGGTCCACCGCAGCGATCAGCAGTTGTTGTAGCAATCCTTCGGTGCGGGTGAAGCGGTCGGCGGTGGACCAGTCGATGGCCTGTAGCCCCTCGCCGAGGGCCTGCAGATCGGACTGGCGCTGCTGGTCCAGCTCGCCGGCAAAGACGGTAAGGGCCTGCTCCAACTGCCGGCGCTGCTGCCCCTGAAGGGTGAGCAGGGCCTTTTCCAGGTCCTGATGCTGCTGGTCCTGTGCCTGTCGCAGGGCCTGCTGCACCAGTTCGGTCAGCCGCCGCTGCCCCGCCTCAAACTCGGCCCGGGTGAGGGCGGGGTCGGTGCTGTCGGGGACAGGAGCGGCGCCAAGGGAGAGTTGCAGCCGCGCCTGACCCTGGCCGTACTCGACCTGGACGCTGCCCAGGACCAGCAGGGCCAGCGACGCGGCCGCCGCCAGCGACACCCCCCAGCCCAGCCGGTGCCACCGCCCCAGCCCAGCCCGCCGCCGCGGCAGAAAGACCAGCTTGGCCACCGGCTCCTCCTCGGGCCAGGTTCCCAAGAGGCGGCGGGTCTGCTGCAACTCCTCGTACTGGCCCCGGCAGGCGGCGCACTGCTCCAGGTGGGCGGCAATGGCCCCTTGCGGGCGGGCTCCACCTCGCCGTGGATGTAGGCGATCATGTCTTCGGGGGTCAGATCACAGCTCATGGTCGAGCGCCTCCTGCGAGAGCTGCCAGCCGGCCAGGACCTTTCTCAGGTTGTTCAGGCCGTAGTACAGCCGCGACTTGACTGTGTTGACGGGCACCTTGAGAATCTCGGCGATCTCGGTGAACTTCAGCTGCTGGTATTCCTTCATCACCACCACCAGGCGCTGCTCCTCGGGGATGGCATGCAGGCCGCGCGCCAGCCAGTCGCGCAGGTCGCGGCGCATGGCCCCCAGTTCGGCCCCGGCCTCGGCGGGGTCGGCCTGCTCGCCCACCTCCTCCACCGGGACCGTGGGGCGCCCATTGCGCCGGCTGAACTCGTCGAGGCAGGCGTTGACGGCGATCTGGTAGAGCCAGGTGGAGAAGCGCTCCGGCTCCCGCAACCGGCCCAGGCTCTGGTAGGCCCGCAGCAGGGTCTGCTGGCACAGATCCTGGGCTTCCTCGCGGTCCCCGCCGATATATCGCAGGATGAAGTTGTACGGGCGGCGCTGCCAGCGCCCGGCCAGCAGGTCGAAGGCTCCCTCTTCCCCGCCCAGGCTGCGGGCGATCAGCTCTGCGTCGCTCATCCCCATCTCCGGTTCTGGACTTAGGACGGCCCGGCGGCGGCAAAAGTTTTGCTGCGTCTGGTGGGACAGGGGCTGTTTCCTATATTTGGGAGCGATTTCCCACGACCCCATGCCCAAAAATAGGGGTACCGGCGCGGTGCGGCATCCCCCTTGCCCCGTCCTTGATGGAGTCCCGATGTCCCCGAAAAAGGTGCTGATCACCGGCGTGGCTGGCCTGATCGGCTACGCCACCTACCGCTGGCTGCGCCGCCACCCCGAGCGCTACGAACTCTACGGCCTGGACCAGAGCCGCACCTTATCCGACCGGGTGCCCCCCGACTGGGCCTTTGAGATCCCCGCCGAGCGTTTCTTCCAGTGCGACCTGCTCGACGCGGCGGGCCTGGGCCGGGCTGTGCAGGGCATGGAGGCGGTGGTCCACCTGGCCGCAGACCCGGCCGGACGCGGTTGGGAGAGCCTGCTGCACAACAACATCATCGGCGCATACAACGTCTTTGAAGCCAGCCGCCTGGCCGGGGTCAAAAGGATCGTCGCCGCCAGCACCATCCAGGTCTCCACCGGCAACATGCAGGAGGAGCCCTACCGCGCCATCGTCGAGGGTCGCACCGCCGAGGTGCCCGCCGATTTCCCCAAGGTGGGGGGCCTGGACCTGCCCCGGCCGCGCAACCTCTACGCCGCCTCCAAGGTGTGGAGCGAGTCCCTGGCCCAGGTCTACGCCTTCAGCCACGGCATGTCCTGTCTGTGCGTGCGGCCCGGGTGGGTGGTGGCCGAGGACCGCTCGCCCCGCGCCGACTCTGCCCACCTGTGGTGCAGCCAGGCCGACATGGCCCAGCTCATCCAACGCTGCCTCGACGCGCCCGCGGACCTGCGCTTCGCCATCTACTACGGTATGTCCGACAACCAGTGGCGCTGGGTGGACCTGGAGGCGGCCCGCCTTCAGGTGGGCTACCTGCCGGCCGACCGCGCCGAAGACCGCCTGTGAGGATTTGATGCGCCCCGTGATTCTCGACGTCGATCCGGGGGTGGATGACGCCCTGGCCATCCTGATGGCCTTGCACTCCCCCGAGCTGGAGGTCGTCGGCCTGACCACCACCAGCGGCAACGTGCCCCTGGACCAGAGCACCGAGAACGCCCTCAAGGTGGTGGAGCTGGCCGGCCGCCCCGAGTTGCCCGTGTGCATGGGGGCGGCCAGGCCCCTGGCCGGCGAGCCACTGCATGCCTACAAGGTCCACGGCCCCGAGGGCCTGGGCGAGGCCCAGTTGCCCGACCCCGAGGGCATGCCCGCCGGCGACGCCGTCGATTTCCTCATCCAGGGCATCGAGGCCCGCCTGGGCGAGGTGATCGTGGTAGCAATGGGCCCGCTGACCAACCTGGCCCTGGCCGAGGCAAGGCGGCCGGGCGTCCTCCGCCAGTCGCGCCAGCTGGTGATCATGGGCGGGGTCCTGCACGAGCCGGGCAACGTCTCCCCCCTAACCGAGTTCAACTTCCACGCCGATCCTCTGGCCGCCCGCCAAGTGATCAACTCGGGGGCCAACATCGCCCTGGTGCCCCTGGAGGCAGCCCGCCAGCTCTGGCTGGACCAGGACCTGCTCGAAGCCCGTCTGGCTGGCCGCGCCGATCCCCTGGCCCGCTTCTGCGCCGAGGCCACCCGGTCGGTGATGGCCTTCGAGACCCAGCTCTACGGCCGCCGCGGCATGCACCTTCACGACCCCCTCGCCGTGGGCCTGTCCATCTTCCCAGAGCTGTGCCAGGTGGAGCCGATGTGGCTCGACGTGGAGCCCGAAGGCCAACTGACCTCGGGCCAGGTGGTGGTCGATCGGCGCCCCTTCGTGGTCGACGATCACCTCGTGGGCCGCCCGGTGGAATGCGCCGTCAAGGTGAACGTCCCTGGTTTCCTCGAAGTGTTCCTCGACCGCCTGTTGCTCTAGGCGCCTCCTCACCCTGTATCCCCGGAGAGGTTCCCATGCACTCGCGCCGCCAACGACTCGCCGAGGCCCTCGACCGGGCCGGGGCCCAGGCCTTCCTGTCCCAGAGCCGGTCCAACCAGCTCTATTTCCTCGACCACCCCGACCCCAGCACGGTGATCTCGCGCGGCAGCGCTCCCGCCATCCTCTTCAGCGCCGAGAAGACGGTGGTCTTCCCCGGCATCTGGATTTCCAACGCCTGCCGTGACATGCTGCCCAACTGCGAGGTCATCCCCTGCGACCTGGGCGATCCCCCCCCCATGGAACAGCTCGAGGCCTACCTGAAAAAAGCGGGCCTGAAGAAGTTGCTGTCGGATCAACTCCAGCCCCAGATCCCCGGCACCGAAATCGTCGTCGACGACGTGGGCGCCCTGCTGCGCCGCACCAAGGACGAACGCGATCTGGCCTTCATGCGCGAGGCCGCCCGCATCGCCGACCTAGGCATCCGCACTGCCTTCAAAGCCGTCCGCCCCGGCCTGACCACCCTCGAGGTGACCGCCGAGGGCACCGCCGCCATGCTCAAGGCCGGTGCCGAGTACGCGGTGATGAATCCCGCCGTCGGGATCGGCACCTACTACCTGGACAGCGGCGAGAACCCCCGCCGGGTGATCCGCGAGGGGGACATGCTCTTTATCGACATGGCCTGCTACGTGCATGGGTACCTGGGCGACATGACCAGGGCGGCCATCATCGGCGAGGGCACCCCTCAGCAGCGCGACCTGCTGGCCACCGTCCACCAGGCGTATCGCGCCGCCTCCCAGGCCATGGTCCCCGGCGCCGAGGGCCGCCGGATCTACCAGGGCGTGGTGGACACCTACGCCGCCAAGGGCTGGGCCAAGTACTTCGTGCACCACCTCAGCCACGGGTTGGGCCTGGGCGCCGACCGGCCCGGCATCAACCGCGAGAGCGGGGACGTGCTGCAGGCCGGCGACGCCCTCTCGTGCGAACCGGGGGTCTACGTGCCGGGCATCGGCGGGGCGCGGGTGGAGAACATGATCTACGTTTCCGCCTCGGGGCCGGAGGAACTGACCAGATGTCCCATCGTCCCGGAACTGGGCTTGTAGGGGAGAAACTGGCGGCGGGCCGCACTGCCGAGATCTATGCCTGGGGGGAGGGGCAGATCCTCAAGCTCTTCCATCCCTGGGTGGGGAGCGGCGACGCCGAAGTCGAGCAGCGCAAGACCGCAGCGGCCCGGGCCCTGGGCCTGCCGGTGCCTGCCGTGGGTGAGGTGGTCCAGCTCGGCGATCGCTCCGGGCTGGTCCAGGAGCGGGTGGAAGGGCAGTCGATGATGGGGCAACTGGAGCGCGAGCCCGGCTGCTCTGAGGAGGAGGCGCGGCGCCTGGCCCAGCTCCACCTAACCCTGCACGAGCGCACCGCCGAAGGCCTGCCGGCCCAGCGGGAGGTGCTGGCCGGCCGCCTGGCCCAGGCCCCCTCCTCACCGCCACCGAATGCGCGGCCGCGCTCCGCGCCCTGGACCGCCTGCCTGCCGGCGACCGCCTCTGCCATGGGGACTTCCACCCCGGCAATCTCCTGCTCACCCCCGCCGGTCCGGTGATCATCGACTGGATCGATGCCTCGCGGGGAAACCCCGCCGCCGGCCTGGCCCGCACCTCCCTGCTCTTCCGCGCCCACATGGCGACCAGCCCGGTGCCGGCGGCGTGGCGCCCGATCCTGGAAGGATTCCACCACACCTACCTCGCCGCCTACCTCGATGCCGCCCCCCAACGCCAGGGCGAATTCCGCCGCTGGTTCCCCCTCATGGCGGCCGCCCGCCTCGGCGAGGGCATCGCCGAGCAGAACGACTGGTTGCTCGAGCAGGCGCGTCAAGGGCTGGCCCAGTAGGGAAGGAACCGCGCACGCGCCTCTTCGCCTGCATCCTGTCCGCCGCGTACGGGGCCATGCGCGACGAGGTCCTCGCCCAGGTGCAGGCCGCCCTGCTCCTCGACGGGGAGTGGATGGACCGGGAGCGCATCGACCAGTTCGAAACCTGTTTGGAGCGGATGGCCGCCAGCGTGTGCGCCGGCGACGAGGTGGAGATAAACGGCTAGGGCTGGCTGGTCAAACCCTTCTCCGTCCCTTGCGGCTATTGCCCCAAAGCCTTGGTACGCAACTGGTCCAGCCCCACGGCCGCCAGGAGCACCGCCCCCCGGGTCACGTCCTGCCAGAAGCTCGACACGTCCAGCAGGGTCAGGCCATTGTTGAGGGTGCCCAAGAGCAGCACGGCCAGGAGGGTGCCCCAGACGCTGCCCCGACCCCCTAGGAGGCTGGTGCCCCCCAGGATCACCGCGGCCACCACCGTCAACAGATGTTTGCCCGCCGCGTCGGGCGCCCCGGCCCCCAGCATGGCCGCCAGCACCAGGCCGCTCAAGGCCCCGCTCAGCCCGGAACCCACGTAGAGCATCGTCAGGATGCGGTCCACCGGCACCCCCACCAGCCGGCTGGCCACCGGGTTGCTCCCCGCCGCGTACGCGTACCGCCCAAAGGCCGTGTGGCGCAGCACCCAGCCCAGCCCCCCGAACACCGCCAGCATCAGCAGCAGCGGCACCGGCAGGCCCGCCACCTGGCCGTTGCCCAGCCAGGCGAAGGATTCCACCAGCAGGGGTTTGGTCAGGCCGCCGGTCAGCACCAGCGAGATCCCGCCCACCGCGCTCATGGTCCCCAAGGTGGCGATGAAGGGATTGAAGCCCAGCCGGGTGGTCAGGAGGCCGTTGAGCGCTCCGATCCCCCCGCCCAGCAGCAGGGCCAGGAAGGCGGCGCTCCACACCTCCATGCCCCCGGCGTGCAGGAGGGCCACCACCACCCCGGCCAATCCGGCCACCGCAGCCACCGACAGGTCCAGGCCCCCGGCGATGATCAGGGGGGTTTGGGCCGCGGCCATCAGCCCCATGAAGGCCACGTTGGCCCCGATGCTGACCAGGTTGTCGAAGGAGAGGAACCAGGGGGAGAGCAGGGAGAAACACAGGGTCACCCCCAGGTAGAAGAGCAGCAGCACCCCCACCCCGGCCCAGGGTCTGGCCAGCAGCCGGTAGAAAGCCGACATCCTCAGCGGCCGGGGATGAGGGTTTCGTACCCGGCCAGGTCGGGCTTGCCCTTCAGCCCGGCCAGGTGGCGGCCAAACGCCTCCTGGGGGAAGGCGTAGGCAAAGCCGGGAGCCTCATCGCGGCAGGCGAACCCGGGGTAGTACTGACAGATATTGGCCCGGGTGACCATCAGGTGTTCCACCAGCACCGCCGGGGGCAG
The DNA here is from genome assembly GCA_016867395.1 of Candidatus Handelsmanbacteria bacterium. Classification (GTDB taxonomy): domain Bacteria; phylum Latescibacterota; class UBA2968; order UBA8231; family UBA8231; genus SICG01. The sequence goes on along the minus strand of VGJS01000012.1, from coordinate 64,174 downwards.
GGTCTTTCCCGCTAGGGCCATCAGTCCGATGGGGATGAGGTAGTTGCCGTAGCGCTCGGGGAAGTAGGCCACCGAGGCCGCCAGGGCCGGCTCCCCTGCCAAGGTCTCCAACTCGTCGGCCCCATTGCCCACCGCGATCAGGTCCGCCTGCCTGCCCGCCTGCTGGGCTGCCCGCAACATCCCGGTGACGGACTGGTCGTTGATGGCCAAAAGCATCAGCGGCGCCCCCGCCGGGATGCGCCCCAGGGCGTTGCGCATCTGCTGAAAGGAGTACTGCAGGGTGTTCTTGGTGTCGATGCGGATCAGGTGGTCGCGGGGGAATTCGGGAAGCACCGCCAAAAAGCCGGCCAACTGCCCCTCGGTGCGCATGGCCGGGATGGCCCCGGACTGGGGCAACTCGCCCACCACCAAGTACCCTTGGCCCACCTGCCCAGCCCCGAAACGTGCCAGGGCGGCTTGGGCCAGGTACGCCCCGCCCATGAAGCCAGAGCGGGGGTTGTTGGCCCCGAAGAAGGTGGCCCCCGGCATGGGGATGTCGATGGCCACCACCCCGATGCCGGCCTTGGCGAATTTCTGCATGATGGTGGGGCCAAAGTTCACGTCGGTCTGGAACTCGATGACAAAGTCCACCCCCCGCCGCACGAAACTTTCGGCGTTGGCCAGGGCGGTGGGGCCATCGAGGCGGTTGTCCGCCACCAGGAGTTCGACGCCGGCGGCCTGCGCATTGGCCTTGATCCCCTCCTCCACCTTGATGCCAAAGGCCATGTCGCGCTGCAGATTGGCAAAGGCGAAGACGTAGCGCTCGCCGTTCTTGGGCGGCCGGTGCTGCCGGGCCTCGGCCACCATGCCCTGCAACTGCTCTGGTTTGAGCATCAGCCCGTCGAAGCCGGCCGGGTCGAATCCCTGCCACTCCCCGGCCGCCGCGCCGGAAACCAGCCCCAGGGCCAGGATCAGGACCACCATTTTATATGCCATCCTATTAGATCTCCGCGAAAGGTGAGCTAAACTAGCGCGCCCGGCGCCGCCCATCAAGCCGGTGTTGCCCTGGCGGCTCTCTTGAGGATAATTATGTGAAATCTCTGACGAGGTGCCTCATGCGCTGGTCCCCGCTGCTCTTCCTGGCCCTGTACCCGCTGCGCCTGCACGCCTCCGACCTCTTTGCCGTAGGGGAACTGAAGTACCTGGCCGGCGGCGGTTTGGGCGAGGGAGGCCAGCCTGCTGACCCAGGATGTGCTGGCCGCCCCGGACGGCTCGGTCTATATCGCCGACGAGCAGTACAATCGGGTGCGGGTGGTGGACTCCGAAGGCCGGCTCCACACCCTGGCCGGCGACGGCCGCTACGGGCTCGACAACCAGGTCCGCCCCGCCCAGCAGAGCGCCCTGATGGTCCCCGCCGGCCTGGCCCTGGGACCCGAGGGCCAGCTCTATATCCTCGACTTGGGCAACCGCCAGGTCCGCGTCCTGGGCGCCGACGGGGTCTTGCGCACCTTCATCGGCCCCGATCACCCCCTGGTGGCCGGATCGCCCAATGGCTTTGCCCCCTACGGGGTGGCCGCCGACGCCCAGGGCCGGGTGCTGGTGGCCGACCGGGCCAACCACCGCGTCTGGCAACTCGACCCCGACGGCACGGGCCGCCCGGTGGCCGGCAATGGCCAGCGCGGTTTCGGCGGGGACGGCAACTCCTCGGGACTGGCCCGTCTGGCCGATCCCCGCGCGGTGGAGATGGGTCCCGATGGGGCGATCTACGTGGCCGATACCGGCAACCGCCGGGTGCGCCGCGTCGGGACGGACGGGCGGATCTCCACCCTGGCCGGCGACGGGGGCGAATTGCCCTGGAGCGGCCGGCGCCTCGCCCTCCAGGCCGGGCTCAAGCCCATCGACCTGGCCTTCGACCCTCAGGGCCGTCTGCTGATTCTCGACGAGTTGGGCCCGTGCCTCCTGCGCCTCGAAGCCGATTCCACCCTAGGTGTCGTGTCCCAGTTCGAGCCTGGCGCCCAGCCCAAGGCCCTCAGTGTGGCCCCCCAGGGCCGCGTCCTGGTGGCCGACTACGGCCTGCGCCGGGTGGTGGTGGTCCAGGAGCAGGGCGCCGGGCTGCCGTTGGCCGGCAACGGGCTCCTGCGGGCCAGCGGCGAGGGCGGGCCGGCCCTCAACGCCTCCCTGTACCAGCCCTTTGGCCTGGCCCATGACCCTCAGGGCAACCTCTACGTGGCCGACCGCCGCAACCACCTCGTGCGCCGGGTGCGGCCCGACGGGATCATCGAAAGGGTGGCCGGCACCGGCCTGCCCGGCTTTGGCGGCGAGGGCGGGCCGGCCCGCCTGGCCCTGCTCGACCAGCCCCTGGGCCTGGCCTTCGACCCTGCCGGAAACCTCTACATCGCCGACAGCGGCAACCGCCGCGTCCGCAGGCTCGATTCCCAGGGACTTCTCCGCACCGCCGCCGGCGGGGGCGAGGCGCCTGCCGAGGAAGGGGGGCCCGCCCTCCAGAGCGCCCTGACCCTGCCTGTGGACCTGAGCTTTGGTCCCGATGGGGCGCTCTACATCGCCGATGCCGGCAACCATCGCGTATACCGCCTCGGCCCAGAGGGACTGCTGCGCGCCATCGCCGGCACGGGCAAGCCCGGCGCCGGCGCCGACGGCACCCCCGCCACCCGCGCCGCCCTCGACCAGCCCCTGGGCCTGGCGGCCGACCGGGCCGGGGGGGTCTTTGTCGCCGACACCGGCAATGGCCGGCTGGTACACGTGGACGGCGACGGGGTGCTGCGCGTCCTCGGCGCTGGCTTCGCCTGCCCCGCCCGCCTGGCCCTCGATACGCAGGGCGAGCTGGTGCTGGCCGATATCGAGCGGCACCAGGTGGCCCGCCTGCCTGTGGTCCGGCAACTGGCCGACCCGGGCGACCGGATCACCGCCGCCTTTTCCTATCAGTTGGAGAGCCTCGCCGCCCTGGACCGGCCCGGCCTGCTCGAACTGCTCTGGGACCCCCAGGGCCAGGCCCTGTACCTGACCCACCGCGAAGGGCTGGAGAGACTCCTGCCCACCCGCCGTTCCTTTGCCGCCTTCCGGGCCAGCGACTACCGCGCCGCCCCGGCCCCGGCCCGTCTGGGCAGGGGTCTGCTCCTGGCCACCCCGGCCGCCCTGGGCCGGCCCCAGCCCCTGACCCGCATAGCCGCCGACAGCGAGGGCAAACCCCTGTACCTGCCCCTGGCCCAGATCAGCGAGGCCGCCGAGGCCCTGGCCCTGGCCGGCGATCAGCTCTATCTGTACCAGCAGGACCGCAGCCGGCTGCTGCGCCTGGTGGACCAGCGCCTCGAAACCTGCGCCACCCTGCCCCCTGGTCCGGCCCTCATCGAGGGCACCCCGGAGGGCGGGCTGTACCTCGCGCTGGCCCAGAGCCGCGAGTTGTGGCGAGCCGAGGGCGCCGGTGGGGAGGGTTCCCTCTCCCTGCGACAGGTGGCCGTGCTGCCCGAGCGGCCCCTGGCCCTGGCCTTTGGCGACCAACTCTACCTGGGCCTGGCCGGCGGTCGGCTCTACCGGCTCAATGCCCGGGACCAACTCGAGGAACTGGCCGCCGGGTTCGCCCCGGCCCTGCTGGACCTGGCCGCCGGCCCGGAGGGGGAGATCTACGCCCTCGAAGGCGACGCGCAGGGCGGCCGGCTCCTCTGCCTCTCCCCACCCGCCCCCCAGGTGGAAACCTGGCCCCCGCGCCTGGACTTTGGCCCCCAGCGGGTGGGCCAGTCCAGCAGCCGGCAACTGCTGCTGCGCAACCGCGGCACCCTGCCAGTAGAGTTGGTGGCGGCCCCGGATTCGGCCCTGCGCCTGGCCCAAAGCGCCTCGCTGCGCCTGGCCCCCGGCGAGACGCGCGCCCTCGACCTGGCCTACATCCCCGGCGGACGCGGACGCCAGGCCGACACCCTGCGCTGGCAGAGCCCCGCCGGAACCGCCCTTCTGCAGGTGCCCCTCACCGGCCAGGGCCTGGCTCCTGACCTGCGGCTCAATACCTCCTCCCTCGACTTTGGCGCCGTGGTGGTGGGCGGCGAGGCCCGCCAGGTGCTCACCCTGGGCAACCAGGGCAGCGCCCCGCTCCAGTACCGCCTGGAGGTCAGGAGCCCCTATCGCCTGGGCCTGGTCGGGCAGGGGCAGTTGCCCGCCGGCGCCGCCCTGCAACTGCCCCTCAGCTTCCTGCCGGCCCAGCGCCGCGCCTACGCCGACACCCTCTTCATCCTCAGCGACGTGCCCGAAACCCCGGTGCAGCGGGTGCTGCTCCTGGGCCGGGGCGGCCAACCCGAACTGGCCCCCCTGCCCGCGGCCCTGGACCTGGGTTTGGGCCGCGTCGGCCGGGCCCGCCGCACCCGCCTCGAACTGCGCAACCAGGGCGAGGTGGACCTGCACCTGAGCCAGGTGCTCAGCGGCTCGCGCCTGCTCCTGCCCAATCCCCGCCGCCTGAGCATCCCGCCCGGCCAGACCGGGATCATCGAGTTGAGCTTCACCCCGCGCGACACCGCCCTGGTGCAGGGGACCCTCGCCTTTGCCACCGACGACCCGACCCGGCCCAGGGTCCTGCTGCCCTACACCGGCCGCGGCAACCTCACCTACCTGCACGCCCAGACCGGCCGGCGCCTCTTTCCCCCCACTGCCCTGGACCAGGGCCGGACCATGGATTTGGAGTTGCGCAACCTCCACCCCCGCGCCCCCCTCGCCCTCCAGGCCCTGACCGACGGCCCCTTCCGGGTGCTCCAGGCGCCCGACACCCTGGCCCCCGGCGCGGTGGGCGCGGTGCGCATCGAGTTCCGGCCCAGCCTGGTGGGGCCACAGCGGGGCAGGCTGCGGCTGAGCAACTCTCTGAAGGAGACCCTAGAGATTCCCCTGGAGGGCCGCGGCCTGGCCCCCACCCTCCTCACCCTGGGCAACCCCCTGCCCTGGGGCCAGGAGTACCTGGTCCCGGTGGAGGTGCGGGAAGCCCGCCAGTTGAGCGGCCTCACCCTCGAACTGGACCTGCCCACGCAACTAGAATACGCGGGCATGGACTTCTCCAGGGACCGCCCAGCCCCCCTGCTCCTGGCCGACTTGGGCGCGGAGGGCCTCCTGAGCCTGGGCCTCTCCTTTGCCGAGCCCCTGGAGGGGGAGGCCCTGCTGGGCCGGCTGCGCTTGCGGCGATTGAGCCCGGAATCCTCGCCCCTGACCCTGGCCCTGCGCCTCGTCCTGGCCCTCGCCGCCTCCGGGGTTGTCGATACCCTGGCCCTGCCCGCGCCCGTGACCTGGGCGCCGGCGGCCAAACCCGCCGCACCCCTGACCCTGGGACTGGACGAGCCCTATCCCAACCCCTTCAACGCCGAGGTGGTGCTGCGATACCAGTTGCCCCGCGCCCAGAGCCTCTCCCTGGCCATCTTCAACGCGGCCGGGCAACGGGTGCGCACCCTGTATGCAGGTTTCTAGGAGGCCGGCGCCCACCAGGTAGTCTGGGACGGACACGACGAGGCGGGCCGTCCCGCCGGCAGCGGGGTGTACCTGGCCCTGCTGCGGACCCCGGATGGCCGGTTCGCACGGCAACTCGTGATCTTACACTGACTTGTTTGACATCGTCCCCCCGCTGTCCTACATTTTCCCCGCTTTTTCTTCCCAGGGGGTAGGCGTTGTTGCATAGGTGGTCCCTTACTGGTTTGCGGCGCGGCGGGCTGGTCTGGCTCTGCCTGCTCTTCCTGCCCTCCTGCCGGTCCTCCTCGGCCCCGGCGGTTGCCCCCGGCGTCTACCACCATCAGCTCTACCTCACCCAGGGCCCCTGGGCCATCAACGTCCTCGAAATCGACCTGTCCGAAGCCCGCGAGGGCGGCCTGGGCCTGCGCACGGCCCGGGCCGACCTGGCCCACGGCAACCTGGAAAAGACCAGCGCCCTGGCGGCCAACGCGGTGGCCGGGATCAACGGCGACTTCTTCTACCGCGACGAGCCGGTGCTGCGCACCGCCGGCCTGCAGGTGAGCCAGGGCCAGGTGCTGCAACTGCCCCAGAAACGCTCGGTCTTCGCCCTCAATGCCCAGGGCCGGCCCCTCATCGAGGTCTTTCATTTTGTGGCCGGCCTGCTGCGCGGCCCCGACCAGATCCTGCCCATCAACGCCCTCAACCGCCGCCCCGCGGCCAATGGCCTTAGCCTCTACACCCAGTTCGGGCCAGGGTACGTCGATTCCAGCCGCGCCCAGATCGGGTACCGGCTCCAGCTTCTGGACCCTCCGGGCCTGGCCAACGACACCGTCAGCGCCCAGGTGATGCAGGTGCTGCCGGTCAACGCTGAACTCAGTCTGATTCCGGGTCAGTGGCTGGTCAGCGCCGGCGTCAACTACCTCAACAACACCCCCCTGGCCCCCGGCGACACCCTGCGCCTCTACTGCCTGCTGCCCCCCTCCCTCCAGCCCCTGCGCGAAGGGATAGGCGGGGGCCCCCGCCTGGTGCGCGACGGGGAGATCTCCATCGAGTACGAGCAGGAGGGCCTGGGCCGGAAGTTCGTGGACGAGCGCCACCCGCGCACCGCCATCGGCTATGCCGAGAATCAGGAGCTGCTCTTCCTGGTCACTGTGGACGGTCGGCAGCCCGGGTACAGCGAGGGTATGACCCTGCCGGAACTGGCCGACTTCCTGTGTGCCAAGCTGGCCGATTTCACCCACAGCAGCGCCAACGCCTACCAGGCCCTCAACCTCGACGGGGGGGGCTCCACCACCATGGTGATCCACCGGCAGGTGGTCAACCGGCCCTCCGACGAAACCGGGGAGCGACCGGTGGCCAACGCCCTGCTGGTGGTGGACACCACCGCCACCCTCTGAGCCCATGCCCGCCTTCCGCCCCGAGGACCTGAACCAACTCGGCGCCGCCCTCTTCACCGCCGTGGGGGTGCCCCCCGCCGAAGCCGCGTTGGTGGCCGATCACCTGGTCGAGTCCAGCCTGCTGGGCCATGACAGCCATGGCCCCCTGCGCTTCCCCCAGTACGTGGAGATGGTGCGGCAGGGCACAGTGGTCCCCGGCGCCCCGGTCCGGGTGCTGCGGGCCACCCGCTGCCTGGCCCAGCTTTCGGGCAACTGGAACTTCGGCCCGGTCAGCGCCGAGGCCGCCATGAGGATGGCCCTCGAACTATCCGCCCAGGCCCCTCTGGTGGTCGTCACCCTCAAGGACTGCAACCACGTCGCCCGGTTGGGCCGCTTCGCCGCCCTGGCCGCCGGGGAAAACCGCATCGCCCTGGTGGCGGCCAACGGCCACGGGGGCGACCTGGCCGTGGCCCCCTTTGGGGGCATCGAGCGCCGCCTGCCCACCAACCCCCTCTGCCTGGCCCTGCCCACGCAACGGCCCTGGCCCCTGGTCCTGGACATGACCACCAGCGCCATCTCGGGCGGGGCCCTGCGCCTGCACCACAACACCGGCACCCCCACCCCGCCGGACCGTCTCGTCGACGCCACGGGGCAACCCACCACCGACACCAAAGCCTATTACGGCCCCCCGCCAGGGGCCATGCTGTCCCTCGGTTTTCCCGGCGCCGGGCACAAGGGCTTCGGCCTGGCCCTCATGGTAGATATCCTGGCCGGGGCCCTTTCGGGGGCTGGATGCAGCCAGGCCAGCCCCGAGCGCAGCGGCAACGCCCTCTTCATCGCCCTCATCGACATCGCCGCCTTCACCCCCCTCGACAGCTACCACCGCGAGAGCGAGCAGTTCATCGACTGGATCAAGTCCAGCCCGCCGGCCCAGGGCGTCGCCGAGGTGCTCCTCCCCGGCGAGCAGGCGTGGCGCGTCTCCCAGGAACGCCTGCGACAGGGCATCGGGGTGGACGAGCGGGCCTGGGCCCAGATCAGCGCCCTGGCCGCCGAGTTGCGCGTGGACCTGCCCAACCCCCTTTGATCATGCCCCCCAATATCCTCGTCCTCGCCCTCGATTCCCTGCGCGCCGACCACTTAGGCTGTTACGGCGAATCCCGTCCCCTCACCCCGGCCATCGACCGCCTCGCCGGCCAGGGGACCTTGTGGACCCAGTGCTTCGCCCCGGCCATCCCCACCCACCCCTCCTTCACCACCTTCTACACCGGCCAGCACCCCCTCACCCACCAGATCGTCTGCCACGGGGGCCAGGCCCAGTTGGACCCCCTCACCCCCACCCTGCCCGAGTTGCTGCTCCAGGCCGGGTACACCACCGCGGCCATCGACAATCTCGGCTGGGCCAAGTACCCCTGGTTCAACCGGGGGTACGAGCACTACCTCGATCCCTCGCGCCGGCACTCCATGCCCCTGATGGTCTCCGCCGAGGACCTCAACCGCCGGGCCGTTCAGTTCCTGCGGGCCGCCGGCCCGGAGCCCTTCTTCCTCCTGGTCCACTACTGGGACGTGCATACCCCCTACCTGCCCCCCGAGCCGTACCGCCGGCGATTCTACCAAGGTGCAGACCAAGCCGATCCGGCCAACACATCCCTAGCCCCCCTGTGGCAGCACCCTCTGGGCAAGACCTGGCAGGACACCTGGTTCAAGTGGGTGGGGGGGGTCACAGATTCGGCCTTCGTGGACGCCCTGTACGCCGGGGCCCTGAACTGCCTCGACGACCAGCTCGCCGCGCTGCTGGGCGAGTTGGAGCAACTCGGCCTGGCGGAGCGCACCCTGGTCGTCCTGATGGCAGACCACGGCGAGAGCCTCACCGAACACGGCATCTATTACGACCACCACGGCCTGTACGACTGCTGCCTGCATGTGCCCCTGATCCTGCGCTGGCCCGGCCGGGTGGCGGCCGGGGCAGAGCGGGAGGACCTGGCCCAGCACCTCGACCTGGCCCCCACCCTGCTGCGGGCCGCCGGCATCGAGGTCCCCGCCGGCATGGAGGGCCGCGACCTGCTCTCCAGCCATGAAGCCCCCGCCCAGCTCCTCAGCGCCGAGAACACCTGGCAGTCCAAGTGGAGCCTGCGCACCCCCGGCCACAAGCTCATCCTCTCCCGTCGGCCCGACCACTACGGCAACCCGCCCCGCGAACTGTACGACCTCCAGATCGACCCAGGCGAGACCCGCAATCTGGCCGAGGAACAACCCCAGTTGTGCGCCGAACTGGAACAGGATCTGGAGGGCCAACTCCGCCAGCGTCTGGAGAAACTCGGCCGCTCCCAGGACCCCCTGCTGGAGCAGGACATCACCCTAGGTAAACGCTGGGGCTGAATTTCGTAGATTAGAGGTAGCGCGAGGACCGGGAGATGCCCCGGAGGCGTTTCCCTGGGGTGCAGCACCATATAGATGGTGCTGCGGGGGTGGCAGCGGTGGGGTGGCAAAGACCGAGGGCAGTCCGCGGGAGGCGCTGAGGGGAGAGGGGAGCGATCACGGGCGCAGGGCCCCAAGGTGTGGGGCCCTGCGGTGGAGTGGCGGTGGGGGAGAGCAAGAGTCCGCGCCTTGGGGACTGTCCGAAGCAGGCGTTCCCGGGCCGCCATAAAAACCAAGGAGAGGGATATGTTGCGCATCGGCATCGTCGGACTGGGCGGCATCGGCAACCTGCACGCCCGCTGCTACACCGAGAACAAACACACCCAGGTCGTCGCCGTCTGCGACCTCATCAAGGAACGCGCCGACGCCACGGCCCAGAAGTACGGCGCCCGCCCCTTCTACAGCGTGCGCGAGATGCTCAAAAGCGGCATCAAGCTCGACGCCTGCAGCGTCACCACCGCCGGCAAAGAGAACGGCGGCGACCACTACAAACCCACGGTGGAACTCCTGAGCGCCGGCATCCCCGTGCTGGGCGAGAAACCCATCTCCAACGAGATCCACAAGGCCCGCCGCATGGTGGCCCTGGCCAAACAGAAACGGGTCGCCTATGCCATCAACCTCAACCACCGCTTCACCCCCGCGGCGGTGCGGGCCAAGGAGTGGCTGAGCAAGGGCCGCCTGGGCGATCTCAACATCATCAACATGACCATGTGGATCAACAACCCCAATGAGTCCAGCCCCCACTTCCACATCCGCGCCCTCCACCCCCATTCCCTCGACGTGATGCGCTACTTCGCCGGGGACGTGGCCAAGGTGCAGGCTTTCTTCAAGAAAGGCACCGGCCGCCAGATCTGGTCCAACGCCCAGGTCAACCTGCTCTTCACCAACGGGGTGATCGGCCACCTTACCGGCAGCTACGACGCCGGCGGCAGCTACGGACTGGAGACCTGCGAGCTGGTCGGCTCCCAGGCCCGGGTGGTCATCAACGAAGCCTGCGAGAAGCTCTGCTTCTACCCCCGCTTCTCCAACCAGGTCGAGATCTACGAACACCCCGGCGGCATGAAGAGCTTTCCCGACACCTTCCCCTCCCGCATCGGCGCCTGGATCGAGGACCTGCGCCGCAAGACCCCCCCCGACAAGGTGGATGCCAAGGCCGAGGACGCCCTCAAGGTCCAGCTCGTCATCGAGGCCGCCATCAAGTCCTGGGACACCGGCAAGGTCATCACATTGTGACCGTCCGCGTCGCCGTCGTCGGCCTGGGGCCCATCGGCAACCTCCACGCCGCCATCTACAAAGAGCTGACCAACGCCCAACTGGTGGCGGTGTGCGATATCGACAAGTCGCGCGCCGACGCCGCCAGCCAGCGCCTCGGGGTGCCGGCCTGCTACAGCGTCGCCGAACTGATGAAATCCCACGCCCCCGACATGGTCAGCGTCGCCACCGGCGGCCACGAGTACGGCAGCGACCACCACGCCCCCACCATCGAGGCCCTGGAAGCCGGAGCGCACGTCCTGTGCGAGAAACCCATCTCCAACGAGATCGCCAAGGCCGAGGAGATGGTCGCCACCGCCCGCCGGCTCAACCGCTGCTTCGGGGTGGACCTCAACCACCGCTTCACCCCAGCGGCGCGCCTGGCCAAACGCTGGGTGGAGGAGGGGTGCATCGGCCACCAGCTCTTCATAAACATGAGCATGTGGATCAAGAACCCGCGCGAGACCTCGCCCTGGTTCCAGATCAAGGCCCTGCATCCCCACACGGTTGACATCATGCGCTACTTCTGCGGGGACATCGAGGCGGTGCAGTGCTTCGCCCTCAAAGCTCCGGGCCGGGCCATCTACTCCACCGCGCAGTTCAACATGCGCTTCAAAAGCGGGGCCCTCGGCCACCTGACCGGCAGCTACGACATCGAGCGGGGCCACCCCATGGAGCGCTGCGAGGTAGCCGGCCTCAAGGGCCGTTTTGTCATCGAGGATATGTTCCGCGAGGCCACCCTCTACCCTGCCGGCAATCTCGAAAAGACGGTGTATTCCAACCCTCTCTTCGGCGGGATGCGCAGCTTCGAGGATACCTTCCGCAACCGCCTGGGCCGCTTCGTCGAGCAGGTGGACGAGGGGGCCAGTCCCGAGGAGATCGACGGCTCCGGGGCCGACGGCCTGGCCGCCCAGCGGGTGCTGGCCGCGGCCATTTTTTCAATACAGGAGGAACGCGTGGTGTACGTGGATCAGGTGTATTGAGCGGGGAGATGGAATACAATGAGAGGATGCTGGCGGCCAAGCAAAAACTGCTGGAGCGCTTCCGCCGCCAAGTCCCCAGCGCCCCAACAGGCCGCAACCGTCTGCCTCCGGGCCAGCACCTGACCAAGGGCTTCCCGGTCCTCGACCTGGGAGTCCATCCCCAATTCCACCCCAAGCGCTGGCGCTTCTCAGTGGAGGGCGAGGTCGAGCAACCCCTCGACCTGGACTGGGAAGGCTTTTTGCAGCTTTTGCCAAAAAAAGACCAAGTGGCCGACTTCCACTGCGTCACCACCTGGTCCAAGTTCGATGTCGAGTGGGGGGGGATTCCCTTCCTCGACCTGGCCACGCTGGTGCGCCCCACCGAGGCGGCCCGCTACCTCATCGCCCACAGCGCCGACGGCTACACTACCAACATGCCCCTGGCCGACTGCATGGCCGAGGAGGTGATCCTGGCCTACGAACTCTTCGGCCAGCCCTTACCCCTGGAGCACGGCGGCCCCATGCGCCTGGTGGTGCCCAAAATCTACGCCTGGAAATCGGCCAAATTCCTGCGCAAACTCGTCTTCTCCGCCCAGGACCAGCCCGGCTTCTGGGAGGTGCGCGGCTACCATAACCACGGCGACCCCTGGACCGAGGAGCGGCACGGGTAGCCGCATCGCAGGCACAGCGCCTACTTCCCCGTCCCCGGCGCCCTCCACGATTCGCAGCTACCGCCCGGCGCCCCGCCGCCTTCGGGCAGGTACACTGCGTAGGCCCGCCCAGGCGCCGCCAGGCAATACCCGGTGCTGGCCAGTTCTGGCCGGGGCACCTTCCCATCCATGCCCAACGGGTGCTGTTGGGGATTGTCGGGATGAAAAGGATGCGCCTCCCAGTCGCCTTTGACGAAGCGCAGTCCTCAGCCCTTGAAGAGCATGACGGAGACATAGAGCCCGCGCCGGCCCGCCGCCTCCACCCGCCCCCGCAGCCGGCCGAAGTACTCGGGGTCAAAGCGGCGCAGGTCAAAGCGGGGCTTGCCGTCGCGGGCCAGCTTCGGCCCGGTGCGCGGTCAGGGACGGGGCTCCTTGGCGTGATCCTGCTGGTTGGCCCCGTTGTATCAGCGGCAAAGCTCCCAGCGCTACAGGCGGATGAAGTTATGGCCGTGTGCGGCGAGGAACTCGAGGTGCACCGAAAAATCAAAGGCCGGCGGCGGATCGGTTTGACCCAGGCCCTGCAAGGTGTCCCAGGTGTGGGAGCCAACCAGGTACAGGGCCCGACCGTGGCGGTCGGCAAAGTATCGGGGATTCGCTGGGTGGACCCGCAGGGGTCCGGCGGTGGGGATGGAAATCGGCACTCCTCGGGGCTGAGGCCGGCGGCCTTCTCTCAGCCCGGGGAGGAGTCGCCCAGCCGGTTCTTGAGATTCTTGATCTCGCGGGTCAGGGTCTGCCGCTCGGACTTGAGGCGTTGCTCCCGGTTCTCTTAAGGGGCCAGCAGATCCTCGTTCTGGCGGCGCTGGGCGGCGGTGTGCTGTCGTTCGAGCTGGGCGTCGTTCAGCCGTGTCTTGACCTTTTCGAGCCGCCGCCCTGCAAAAACCCTGCTCAGCACCCCGGCGACGGCCAGCAGCAGGCAGACGATGAGCAGCGATCCGAACATCGGGCCTTCACCCCCTCCGGTTGAGGATCATTCCTTCTTGTCCTTGCCCGCTTCGCGGAGTTGGGCCAGTTGCTGGTGCAACCCCGACAGGTCCAGTTCCAGGGCCCGACACCGCTACAGGGCCTGGGCGGTGCGGCTGCGCGCCTGCTCGCTGGCCTCCACGTTGGCTTAGGAATGGTGGCGGAGTTGTGGGTCTCGCGGGAGTCCAGCCGGCTGGACTCCTAATTGTACTCCAGCCAGACGAGGATCAGCCAGGCCAGCAGGCCCAGGGCGACCAGGGTCACCGGGCCCAGGACCATCAGACTGTCTTCCATCTCGCCACCTCCTTTCGTGTTGGTCAGGACTCAGCGCTGTTGCCAGGCCTGGCGTAGCGCCTCCTCCAGCTTGCGACCTTCGGCCTCGGCCTGCACCTGCAGCCGGCCGAATTCGTCGAAAAGCTCCTGCTGGCGCTCCTGCGCCCCCTGAATGGCCAGATCGTACGCCTGGAGGCGCAGGTCGAGATAGCGCAGCAGTTTTCCGTTAACCCCCGCGTAGGCCGAATCCGGTCTGAACTCTCCCACCCGCTGCCGCAACCCGGCAAGCGCAGGGCGGAACTGGCTGCGGATTAGGGGCACGATGCGGTCCGCTTCGAGGGTGTCGGCCGTGATCTGGGCGGCGATCTGCTTGTCGAGCACCCTCAATTCCAGCAGCAACTGCTGCACCTCGTCCATGTACCCTTTTGGCGCCGGCGCCCCCGCCTCCTTCTCCCCACCGCAGGCAATCCACAGCGCAGCGAAGACCCACGTCCAGTATCTCACTTTTTCCTCCCCAATTAGTAGACCTGCCCCTGCCGTGCCCCCTCCACCACCAAGCCCCGCCGCTGGTGGGCGCCGACCAGGGCATCGATCTCCTGGTCGCTTCGCTCGGGATGGCGGTGTAGGAAGGCCAGGCGCCGGCCTCCGCGGCGCTGGCCCTCTGCAGCCCCTCGCCCAGCAGCAGCTTGTTTTACAGGTCCACGTCCGAAAGATAGGCCAGCACCCGCCCCCCTCTTTCGAGGCGGAACCCCCAAGGTCACGCTGGGGTGGTTGAGGCGCCGGGTGCAGGCCTTGGTGTCCCCGATCTCCACAATCTGCCCCTCCTCCAACTCCACGAACTCCGGGCCGGCGGCCGCGGCCGTCCAGGCCCAGCGGAAAGAAGGGGTGGCGCTGCTACTCGGCGAAGATGGCGCTCACGCTAGTGCCGGGACGGCGCAGCGCATGGACCCGGACCTGGGTGCCCTCCTGTTGCAGGGGGGCGAAGTAGGGAAAACCCTGGATATGGTCCCAGTAAGCATGGCTTCGGAGCAGGTGGATCTTTTTCACCCCCGGTCCACCACGGCCTGGCCGGCGGCCTCGATGAGGATCACATGCTCGCCGGCCCGCACCTCCACGCAGCGGGTCTTTCCCTCCTAGCGCAGGCTCTGCGCCCGGCAAACGGAGAAGGAGCGCCTCATCCCCCAAAAAAAGACCTGCATGCGCCGAAACCCCTGTGGCCAGCTCCTTTAAACTATACAGGCCAACTTGCTTCCACAAGCAACTGTCCTCGCGCATCCGACTGTATTTACAACCTCCTGCCCGATTGTTATACTCCTATCAACCGCGTCACATACACTCCTAACCCCAGAGAACGCTCCATGGCCGCACCCGCCTCGCCCAAGCCTTCACCTGCCTCGCCCAAGTCCTCCGTCAGGGAATACGCCTCCTCCCTGGCCATCGCCGTGGGCCTGGCCCTCTTCATCCGCACCACTGTAGTCCAGGCCTTCTATATCCCCTCCGGCTCCATGGAGGACACCCTGTTGGTGGGGGATTACCTCTTGGCCAACAAGTTTGTGTACGGGGCGCCGGTGGACATCCCCCTGGCAGACTATACCCTCTTCCGCCTGCCCGGCCTGCGCGATCCCCAGCCCGGCGACATCGTCATCTTCCGCTCCCCCACCGACCCGGACCGCGACCTGATCAAGCGCTGCGTGGCCGTGGGCGGCCAGAAGCTCCAGGTGGTGGACAAGGTGCTCTACGTGGACGGCCAGCCCTTTCCCGACCCACCCCTGGCCAAACACACCGCCGAGGAGACCTATCCGGCAGCGGTGCAGCCGCGCGACAACTTTGGCCCCTTCACCGTGCCCCTAAACCACTTTTTCATGATGGGCGACAACCGCGACAACAGCGCCGACAGTCGCTACTTCGGGGCCGTGCCCACGGAGTTAATCAAGGGTAAGGCGATGATCATCTACTGGTCGTGGGATTCGGACACCCGCCCGCCCTACTACACCGGCCTGGCCTCCCTTCCCAAGTTGGCCGGCGCCTTCCTCTGGCGTCTGCCCGGCCGGGTGCGCTACGGCCGCCTGGGGGACATCATCCTTTGACCGGAGCCCGGAGCCGATGAGCAAGAAGGACCGCCACTACCGCAGCCGCGGCGACGAAGACGAGTACGAGCCGGGGGACGATCCCCAGGAGTACGGACCCGACTACCGCCCCCTGGAACTGGTGGACCAGGCCCTGCTGTTTTTGCCCGACCGCGACCCGACCCGGCCCCTGCTCTACCAGTTGCGCCGCCTGCTTTTGGAGCGCGAGCTGACCTTTCAGGAGGCCCGCCGCACCCTGGTCGAACTGGAGGCCGCTCTCGAAAAAGTTACCGCCCCGGCCAACCGCGTCGGCATCTTTCTCGGCTCCCCCCGCGACGGGATAGCCAACCTCTTTGTGGGCGGCACCGAGTACTTCGCAAACGTGGACCCCCGGGTGGACCTTTCCCAGCTCAAGGTGGGCAGCCGGGTGCTGATCAACGAGGCGTACGCGGTGGTGGGCTCCCTCGACTACAGCCCCTCCGGGCCGGTGGCCAAGATCGCCGACCTCTTGGACCAGGGCCGGCTGCGCATCGGCCAGGCCCACGGCACCCAGGACCTGGTCCTGGTGCGGTCGGCCGACCTGGAGGAGGTGCTGCTTAAGGTGGGCGACGAGGTGCGGGTGGACCCCACCTTCAAGGTGGCCCTCGAAAGGTTGCAGCCCCGCGAGAGCAAGGAGCACTTCCTCGAAGAGATCCCGCCCATGCCCTGGTCCAGGATCGGCGGACAGGAGGAGGCCATTCAGGCCATCCGCGACACCATCGAGTTGCCGGCCCTCCATCCCGAACTCTTTGCCCGATTCCAGTACTCCACCCCCAAGGGTTTCCTGCTCCACGGGCCCCCCGGCTGCGGCAAGACCCTCATCGGCAAGGCCACCGCCTACAACCTGGTGCAGCATCTGCGCCAACAGGAGGGTCTGGAACTCAAGGAATACTTCATGCACATCAAGGGGCCGGAGATCCTCAACATGTGGCTGGGCGAGACCGAGCGCATGGTGCGGGAGATCTTCGCCCAGGCCCGCCAGAAGCGCAAGGAAGGGTACCTACCCTTTATCTTCATCGACGAGGCCGAGTCTATCCTGGGCACCCGCCGCTCCATGCGCACCCACAACATCTCCAACACCGTGGTGCCAATGTTCTGCACCGAGATGGACGGCATCGAGTCTTTGCAAGACGTGGTCGTCATCCTGGCCTCCAACCGCCACGACCTCATCGACCCGGCCATCCTGCGCCCCGGCCGCGTCGACCGCAAAATCAAGGTGCGCCGGCCCGACCAGGCCGCTTCCCGGGCCATTCTGGATATCTACCTCACCCCCGAATTGCCCATCGACGCCGAGGAGATCGCCGGCGTCGGCGACCCCGAGGCCGCCCGCCAGGTCCTGGTGGAGGGGGCGCTCAAGGCCCTCTTCGCCCGCAGCCAGGACCACCGCTTCCTCGAAGTCACCCTGCGCAGCGGCCGCCACGAGGTGCTTTACTGGGGCGACCTGATCAGCGGCGCCCTAATCTCCTCCATCGTGCAGCGGGCCAAGGAGGCGGCCATCAAACGGGCCATCGCCGGGGGCGGCCCCCTGGCCGGCCTGCGCCTCCAGGACCTGGATGAGGCGGTGCGCGCCGAGTACCGCGAGAACGAGATCTTCCCGCCCACCGACGCAGTGGAGGACTGGCTCAAGCTCATCGACTACGATCCCGAGAACGTGGTGCGGGTAACCCCGGTGCGCCCCGAGGCGTCGCGGCCCGAAAACCAGTCCGGCAGGATCGTCTGAGCCCCATGCGGCGGCTTTTCGGACTGGAGACCGAATACGGCATCCAGGTGGACGGAGTGGCGGACATGGACGTGGTGGTCGAGTCCATGGAGTTAATCCGCTGCTACCTCAAAGAGGACTTCGTGGCCCGCTGGGACTACGGCCTGGAGAACCCCCGCCGCGACATGCGCGGCTTTGAGGTGGACGAGCTGCTCAACGACCAGGACGAGACCGTCCACCTGCAGCGCGATCGCCAGCGGAAGATCCCCCTCAAGGACCTCAAGAGCGACCTGATCATCAGCAACGGGGCCCGGCTCTACAATGACCACACCCACCCCGAGTACTCCACCCCCGAGTGCCACAGCCTCTTCGACCTGGTGGCCCTGGACCGGGCCGGCGAGCGCATCCTGCTGCACTGCGCCCGCCGCCGCAGCGCCACCAGGGGCGGCGGGATAGTACACCTATACAAGAATAACACCGATTTCGAGGAGCACAGTTACGGCTGCCACGAAAACTACCTCCTGCCCCGCCGGCTGCCCTTCCAGCAGGTGATCGAGGGCCTGGTGCCCTTCCTGGTCACCCGCCAGGTCTGGGCCGGGGCCGGCAAGGTGGGCGTCGAGTGCGCCCCCCTGGCCAAGCCGTCCATCTACCAACTCTCGCAGCGGGCCGATTTCTTCGAGGTCCTGGCCAGCGTCGACACCATGACCCGCCGGCCCCTGGTCAATACCCGCGACGAGCCCCACGCCAACGCCGACCAACACCGCCGCCTGCACCTGATCGTCGGCGACGCCAACATGTCGGAATGGGCCACCGCCCTCAAGGTGGGGGCCTGCGCCCTGGTCCTCGACCTTTTGGAAGAAGGCGTCCTGCCCCACTGGGAGCTGGCCGATCCCCTGGCGGCGATCAAGGAGATCTCCCGCGCCCAGACCCACCAGTGGGCCTTGCCCCTGGCCAATGGCACCCACACCTCGGCCCTTGAGGTCCAGCGCTCCTATCTGGAGGCGGCCGGCAAACTGGTGCAGGGCCGCGATCCAGAGACCGACTGGGTCCTGTCCCAGTGGGCCGAGGCCCTCGACGCCCTAAGCCGCGATCCCCTCGAACTCTTGGGTCGCTGCGACTGGGTCACCAAGAAGTGGCTGCTCGACGCCTTTGCCCAGGCCGAAAACCTCGAATGGGAAAACCCGGACCACCGCGCCTGGCTCCAGAGCCAGGACCTGGAGTACAGCAACATCGACCCCGAGGAAGGGCTCTATCTGCTCCTGGAATCCCAGGATCAGGTGACACGGCTAGTGACCGAAGAGGAGGTGCAGCAGGGGCTGAACCGCCCCCCCGCCGACACCCGGGCCTACTTCCGCGGCCGCTGCCTGGAGAAGTTCGGGGCCTCGGTGCGCTCCCTCAACTGGGACAGCATCGAGTTTTGCCTCAGGGGCAGGGTCCGGGTGGTGGACCTTAAGGCTTGTGTGGACGCAGAGGTCGCGGCTTATTATAATCAGGTGGTGAACAGCGCCCCCAGCGTCGAGGCCCTGATCGAAAAACTGCCGACCTCTGCCTGAGAAACAAGGAGGAACCGCATGTCTGAGTCCCGCTTCTTCGCCCTGCGCGACCGTGCCCCCCGCCCCACCCCCCCCTTTGAGCCGGGCGAGGGCGGCGGCAACGAGGAAGGCCCGCGCCGCCCCAAGGTCGGGCGTCCCAGTACCGACGAGCTGATCCGCCGCATGCGCAAGGTCGATCCGGACCAGGCCAGGCGCTACCGCCAGCGCACGGGCCAGTAGCGCATGGAGGATTTCCTCGCCCTGCTGCGGGAACGCGGCCAGTTGCTGCCCGCCCCGCCTGTGGCCCCCAGACCGCCCGAGCATTTCGAAACCACCGAGGGCACCACCATCCTGGCCCTGCGCTATCGGGACGGGGTGCTGGTGGCCGGCGACCGGCGCGCCACCATGGGCAACACCGTGGTCTACGACCGGGCCGACAAGGTGCTGGCCATCGACGATAGCGCGGTGCTGGCCATCTCCGGCTCGCCGGCCATCGGCTATGAGATCGCCCGCCTGCTCGAAGTCTCCTTCCAGCACTACCGCCGCTCCCAGTTACAAACCCTCAGCCTGGACGGCAAGCTGCGCACCCTCTCGCGCCTCCTGCGTGAAAACCTCGGCCTGGCCATGCAGGGCATCGGCGCGGTGGTACCGATCCTCGCCGCCTACGACCCGCAGGAGGGCGGCAAGATCTTTTTCTACGACCTGCTGGGGGCCCAGTTCGAGACGGTGGATTTCACCGCCACCGGCTCCGGCTCGCCCACCATCCGCGGCGCCCTCTACTATCAGAACCGCTGGGGCAAAAGACCCCTGGCCGAGTACGACGAGGCCAAGGCGGTGGCCCTGGCCCTCAAGCTTCTGGAAACCGCCGCCGAGTACGACACCGCCACCGGCGGGTACCGCTCCCGGGCCCGGATCTTCCCCCAGGTGATGCGCCTGGCCGCGTCGGGCATCGCCCTCCTACCCGAGACCCAGTTAGAGGCCCATTACCAGGCCCTCGGCCGGGATTCCGGCTGAAAGGCGCCCCATGCTCGACGAGCCCTACCGTTGGGTCGAAGCCATCCGCAACCGCCGCGAGTACCTCGAGGACCAGCTGCGCGACGCCAGCCCGGTGGTGGGCCTGGCCTACGCCGAGGGGGTGCTGCTTTTGACCACCACCCCAGGGCCGCGCAAGCTCTTCGAGGTGTACAACGACATTGCCTTCGCCGCCATCGGCCACCCGGCCGACCTCGAAAAGCTGCGCAAGGCGGTCATCGATATCGCCCACCTGGAAGCCTTCAACCTCTCCTCCAGCGACGTCTCCCTCCAGCGCCTGGTCCACCTGGGCCTGGGCCCGCTGATGAAGACCGCCTTCGACGAGATCTTCCGCTCCCCGTACATCGCCAGGGCCATGGTCGCCGAACTGGACCCGGCCAACCCCGGGGAGCGTTTCTACACCATCGAGGCCGACGGCTCCTTCTCCAGCGCCGGCAACGCCGCGGCCGTGGCCGGGGCCCGCAAGAGCGAGGAGGCCGTCGCCGCCCACCTGGCCGCCCTGGACCCGGCCGCCCTGCCCCTGGAGGGGGCCCTGTCCGGTGTACTGGAGGCGTGGGCCCTGGGCGCCCTGCTCTCCGAGCGCGAGGAGGAGGGGGAACCGGGGGAGGAGGAGATGCGCGCCTTTCTGGCCAGGGCGGGACAGGAGCGGCGCTTCGAGGCAGCGGTGCTAGACCGCAGCCTGCCCACCCGCACCAAATTCCGCCTGCTGCCCGCCGGCTACCTGGCGGAGGCCCTGGCGCCCTACACCTCCTGACGTGGTGGCCGGCCATGCAGAACCGCATCTTCGGGCTCGAGATCGAATACGGCTGTATGCCGCCCGAGAGCGACCCCTCCCACAGCTCCGACCTGATCTCGGTGCGGGCCAAGGATTCGGTTTTCCGGGAGGGCTTAGGTTTTGTCGACACCCACTACCGGGGCCGCGACGAGCCGCCGGGCAACGGCGGGTTCCTCTTTAACGGCGGCCGGCTCTACATCGACATGGGCCACATCGAGTTCGCCAGCCCCGAATGCCGCGGCCTCTTCGATCTGGTGGCCGCGGACCGGGCCGGCGAGCTGATCGTGCAACGCGCCCTCAGCCAGTTGGGCCTGGCCGAGACCGCCTCCTTCTTTAAGAACAACATCGACCACTACACCGGGGCTACCTTCGGCTGCCACGAAAACTACCTGGTGCGCCGCGAGGTGCCCTTCTCGCACCGCCTGCTGCCGGCCCTGTTGCCCTTCTTCGTCACCCGCCAGATCTTTGCCGGGGCCGGCCGGGTGGGCTGCCACGACGACGTCGAGGCCAGCGGCGATGGGCGGCGGGTCGATTTCCAGCTCTCCCAGCGGGCCGACCACATCGTCACCGAGATCTACCAGTGGATACAGTTCAGCCGGGCCATCATCAACACCCGCGACGAGCCCCTGGCCGATTGGGGCCTGTACCGCCGCCTGCACCTGTTGGTGGGTGATTCCAACATGTCCGAATACGTCACCGCCCTCAAGGTGGGCACCACCGCGGTGCTCATCGAGTTGTTGGAGCAGGGCGTCTGGACCGACATCCGCCTGCTCGACCCGGTGCGGGCCATCCGCGAGGTCTCGCGCGACCCCCACTGGCGCTGGGCGGTGCAGCTGGAGGACGGGCGCCACATCACCGCCGTCGAACTGCAACTGTCCTACCTGGAGCTGGCCGAGCGCCACCTGCGGGGCCGCGAGCCGGAGATCGACTGGGTGCTGCGCGAGTGGCGCTTCGTGCTGGAGGCTTTGGCGGTCGATCCCCTGAGCCTGATCGACCGCCTCGACTGGGTGGCCAAGCGCTGGCTCCTCCAGTCCTTCGTCGATTCCGAGGGCCTCGACTGGGACGATCCCTGGCTGCAAAGCCTCGACCTGGAATACCACAACCTCAACCCCGGCAAGGGCCTCTACTTCGACCTGCACCGGCGCGGCATGACCAAGAAGGTGGTGGACGAGGAGCGGGTAAACCTGGCAATGGTCACCCCACCCCAGGACACCCGGGCCCGGGCCCGCTCCTCGGTGATGCGCTCACTGACCAAGCACAAGGCCCGCTACGTGATCGAGTGGGAATCGATCTACGTCGAGGACGAGAAGTACCTTAACTTGGACGATCCCTTCCAAACTTACGATCTTGAGGTACAATACTTCATCCGCGAATTCCAGCGCCCGGAGCCTTCCTGATCGGCCATGGTCACTCCGCTCTTACGGGACGATTTGCAGGCCACCATCGGCCCCCGCTTCATCAAGCGGCTCAACTACAACGCCGGCACCGCCAGGGTCAAGGGCGGGCTGGACATCGCCTCCCTGCGGGCCGCCGGCGGGCCGCCGGGCATAAACGCCCGTTCCCAGCCCCAGGCCGGCCCCGGCCTGCTCGACCTGCCCACCAGTGGCACCGGGATGCTCTCCAGCCTGGCCGCCCAGACCGACCCGGTCAGCCCCCTTGCCGTGGGCCTGGGCCAGGAGGAGGACTCTACGGCCCTGCGCCTGCTCCAGGCCGGAGCCCTCAACCTGCGGCGCCACCTGCAACAGTCCGGCAACCAGAGCCGCCTCCTCCAGGCCACATCCAGCCCCCGCCGCACCCAGGGCGGTTTTGGCCTCCAGTTCTCCGCCGCCCGCATCGACCTCCTGGGGTGAAGCACCCGCTCCTGCTTCTGGCCCTTCTACTGGGGGCCGCCCCCGCCTCCTCGCAGTGGCAGTGCCGCGACGCCCCGGCCGCCAAACCCGCCCTGACCCGCGGCAGCCTCAGCGCTTTAGTGATCTTCGCCAAGTTCCGGGGCGAGGCCCTTGGCGATACCCTGGCCCCCCCCTGGGCCGCCGATCTTTTCGACCCCGAGCGCCCCGGCAGCTTCTCCCACTTCTACCGCGAGATGTCGCGGGGCAAGATGCAGGTCTCCGGCCAGTCGCTGCCCCGGCGCTACAGCTCGACCGAGCCGGCCGCCGCGTACGTGGCCCGCAGCTCCGGGGTGCTGGGGGACTACGGCCGCTTCAACCTCCAGATCCTGGCCCAGGCCGACAACGACGCGGACTTCGGCCAGTTCGACAATGATGGTCCCGACGGGATTCCTAACTCCGGCGACGACGACGGGTACGTGGACGTGGTCTTCATCAACCTGCTCACCGTGCCGCGCAACTTCTTCATCAGCGGGGCCACCGGCTTCGCCTCCCTGGGCCTGGATGGGGACTATCTCAGCGGCGACCCGGCCGAGGGGGGCGGGGTCATCCGTGTGCGCAGCCGCTTCTCTGGATTTGGGGGCACCACCCAACGCGCCCACATCTTCAGCATCGCCGCCGGCTCCATGTGCCACGAGTTCGGCCATGTCCTGGGCCTCCCCGACCTCTTCGACCAGTCCACCGTCACCGCCGCCGGCGAGGTGAAACCTGCCGAGGACAGCGCAGGGGTGGGCAAGTGGTGCCTGATGACCTCCACCGGGGCCCGGGGCTGGGGAGTGGAGGACGGCCCCAACGCCTTCAGCGCCTGGGCCCTGGCCAAGCTGGGGTGGGTGGAGGTGGTCGCACTGACAGAGGACCAGCCGGACCTGGCCATCGAGGACCTGGCCCTGGGGCACCAGGTGTACAAACTCCCGGTCAGCGCCGAGGAGTACTTCCTCATCGAAAACCGCCGGCGGGCCAGCAGCTTCTACAACCGCAACATCCCCGGTGAGGGTCTGCTGGTCTGGCACGTCGACGACCGGGCCGACAACGACGAGGAGCGCCACCCCCAGGTGGACTTGCTCTGCGCCGACGGCCTGCGCGACGAGCAGGGCAATCCCGACCCGGTGGACGGGCGCGACGACCTTGACTTCTGGGCCAACGACGAAACCTACGCCGCCGCCCACGGGGGCAACGAGGGGGACGCCACCGATCCTTTCGACGGGGTGCGCTTCACCCGCCTGGCCTGGGACACCAACCCCGCCCTGAGCGCCCACACCGGCTTCCGCCGCAACTTGCCCCTGGGCATGGCCATCGAAAACATCCGCCGCGAGGGCACCCACATGCGCTGCAGCGTGCGGCTGCGCCAGAACTTGCCCGGCCACGTCGCCGCGGACACCACCTGGGCCGGCGAGGTACACCTCAGCGGCGACGTGGTGGTCGAGCCGGGGGCCACCCTTACCCTGGCCCAAGGGGCGCGGCTACGCTTTGTCCGGGGCGACGACCAGGGCAGCGGCTTCGACCCCAACCGCGCCGAGGTACTCGTCTACGGCGGCCTACGCCTGGAGGGGCGGGCCCGCTGCGAGTCGGCCGCCGCCACCCCCCGCGCCGACGACTGGGCCGGGGTTTTCCTGATGGACGGCCAGGCCCTCGACGCGGAGCAACTCCAACTGGACCACGCCCTCCACGGCCTGGTCCAGGCCCGCCTGCCCCAGGGCCTCACCCGCTGGTCCGGCACCCGCCGCCTGCCCTGGGACGTAGTGGTGCCCGCTGGCGCCGAACTGATCGTGGCCCCCGGAGCCCGAGTGCTCTTTGCCCCCCAGGACCTGAGCGGCAGCGGCCTCAGCCCCGAGCTGGTCGAACTGGCCGTGGAGGGCCGTTTCCGCGCCGAGGGCGGCGCCTTTGCCGTGGACCCCGCCCGCAGCCAGGACCTATGGTTCGGGGTGCGCCTGGCCCCAGGGGCCCAGGTGGAAGTCCGCGACGCCACTATTGACCGCTGCGTTTACGGGTTCAGCGGCGAGGTCTCGGCCGGGGGCAGCTTCACTTTAGAGGACAGCCGCATCCAGCAGAGCCTGGGCGGGCTCTCCCTCACCCTCCAGGGCCCGGCCCTTGTCAGCGGCACCAGCTTCTTCCATCTCACCATCCCGGCCATCCGGGCCCAGGGCGGCAGCCGGCTCACCCTACGCGGTGTCACCGTGGAACAGTGCGGCCAGGAAGGGGTCTCGCTGGGCAACGCTTCCCTGGAGGCAGTGGACCTGCGCCTGGAGCAGAACGGCCTGCTCGATGCCCAGGACCCGCGCCCTGGGCTGAAGGCCGTGGGCGGCAGGGGGCAGCGCCTCGAACTGAGCAAGAGCACCTCCACCCGCAACACCGGGGGCGGCCTGGATCTGGAGGGTTGGGAGGGGGAGGTGGTAGTGCGCCAAAGCCAGCTCAGCGCCAATCAGGGCGTGGGCCTGCGGGCCCGCAGCCCGCAGCGGCTGAGCCTGGAAGAGGTGCGGCTGGAGAACAACCAGGGCGACGGGGCGGTGGTGGCCGGGGTGCCCTTGGTGGAGGTGCAGGGAAGCACCTTCGCCGATAACATCGGCACCGGCCTGGTCCTCAGCGAGGGGGCCGCCGGGACCATCGCGGCGAGCCGATTCCTCAACAACGCCGGCCTGCGCTTCGAGGATATACCTCGCTTTGCCGTGCGCGCCAGCACCTTTGCCAACGCCGGGGTGGGCTTCGAGTCCCGCTCCTCGGCCCCTGCGCTGGAGGGCAGCACCTTCCAGGGCAACCTCACCGCCCTCAAAGCTAGCGGCAGCCCCCTCCCTACCCTTAGCGGCAACACCTTCCGCGACAACCGCACCGCCGTCGAAAACCTCTCCGGCCAGGCCCTGCCGGCCGGGGGCAACTACTGGGGCAGCGCCGATTCCGCCGCCATCGCCGCCCTCTTTCAGGGCCCGGTGGACTGGCGGCCCTTCCTCGGCGCAGCCCCCGCCGACACCGCCGCGGAGGGCGGCGGGACTCTGCCCACCCGCGCCGCGCTCTTTCCAGCCTTTCCCAATCCCTTTAACGGCGCCACCACTCTCCGCTTCGACCTGCCCGCCGACACCCGCGCCACCCTGACCATCTGCGACGCCCTGGGCCGCCCCTTGCGCCGCCTGCTGGACGCCCCCCTGGCAGCCGGCACCCACCGCTACACCTGGGACGGCCGCGACGACCAGGGGCAGGAGGTGGCTTCGGGGGTGTTCCTGGCCCGGCTGCGGGCGGGGGAATTCCGGGCGGTGGTGCGGGTAGCGGTGGTGCGGTGATTTATCAGATAGTACTGCGGATGGTGATAGTCATACGCACCCCCTTGTCTTACATAGTGTAGGACAGAGCCCCCAGCGCTCAAGCCCACGTGCCCGGAGACGAGTCCCCGCTGTCTCCCTTCCTCCCCCTTACCCAGGATTGCGATCCACGGTCAGGGTTGAGCTGCGGCTCCTCGCCGGGTGAGCGCGCCCGTATGAAGCCCACCGCCACCCAGCGGCGATCCTCCCGCTACTCCGGCACCTTGCCGTACACGGCCTCGCGCAGGCCCTTGATGTAGCCCACCGCAAAGAACCGGGCCAGGGTGTGCTCGTCCTTGAAGTCGGCATCGCCCATTTTGGGATAGTGGTCCGGCCGCAGCACACCTTCGTAGCCCACCTCGCGGTAGGCCCGCAGGCATTCGAGCAGGTCGGTCTGGCCGTCGTCGTGGAAGGTCTCGACGAAGTTGTCGGGCGTGCCCCGCACGTCGCGGAAATGCACAAAGTGGATTGCCCCCTGCTTGCCGAAATGGCGGATCACTCCGGGCATGTCCTTGGTCATCAGGGCGAAGTTGCCCTGGCACAGACCGATACCGTTCATCGGGCTGGGGACCAGATCGACGAGGCGCTGGTAGTTCTCGATGGTGCTCATGATCCGGGCCACCCCGCGGATGGGCGACAGCGGCGGATCATCCGGGTGCATGGCCATCCTGACCCCGGCCTCTTCGGCCACCGGCACCGTCTTTTCGAGGAAGTACTTGAGATTGGCCCACTGCGCCTCCTCGGTGACGAGGCCGTGCTCTGTGGGCCCCTTGTCGCGCAGCGCGGTATGGTCGTAGGCCGAGACCTGGGCCCCGGCCCGGCTGGGGATGCTGAAGGAGGTGCGGATCACCCCGAGGATGGGCATCCACATGCTGCACCACACCGGGATCTGCAGAGCCCCCATGTTGCGCAGGAAGTTGTTGACCACCTCGATCTCCTCGTCGCGGCCGGGCAGGCCCAGCTTGATCTTCTCCATCGGCGGCCGGCCCTCGATCACCGCCATCTTCATCCCCAGCCGCTCGAATCCCTTAACGGCCCGCTTCAATGCGGCAAAGCCCCAGGGCTGCTCGTCCTCGGGGGCGTTGGGCTTGGTCGAAAGATCGGGATAGTACACCGCATGGGTGACGCCGATCTGTTTCATCAGGGTATTGGTGATATTGGGCTCCGGGGCGGCGACGTAGGCAAGCTTGATCATGGCTGTTTTCCTCTAATGGGGTTTTGGATGGATGGCGGCGCGTAGGCGGGTAGAGGCGCGGCCTTGCTGTTGAGCGCGTGTTCGCCAACGTGCCACAGCCCGGCCCGGGCTTCCGCCCCCAGCTTAAAATACACTTCCTGGGACAGGGCCACCGGCGACGGCAGAGTGCGGGTCAGGTGCTCCAGGCGGGCGGCCTCGTTGACCGCGTCGCCGATGACCGTGTACTCCAGGCGCTTGGGAAAGCCGATATTGCCGGCGACCAGCTGGCCGCAATGCAGGCCAATGCCGTTGTCGACCACCGGCAACTGGAGGGCCTCCACCTCGGCGTTGAGCACCCTTAGGGCGCGGCGGATGCCCAGCGCCGCCGCGAAAACCTGTGGACAGGCTGGACCGTCGCCCCCCAGGCCGAAGATGGTCATGGCCGCGTCGCAGATGAACTTGTCCACCTGGCCACCGCAGCGATGGATCTCCTCGACCACCAGGGAGAAATACTGGTTGCGGATCTCCACCACCTGGTGGGGGGTGCAGCGCTCGGCTAGGGGGGTGAAGTTGCGCAAATCGGTGAAGAGGATGGCCACCTCCACCTCCTTCCCTCCAGGTCCGCGCCCCCGTCCTGGCCGAGGATCTGGGTGGCCACGGTACTGTTGACGTACTTGCCGAAGATGGTCTTGATCCGCTCCCGCTCCCGCAGGCCGGCGATCATCTCGTGGGTGCCTCGGCGATGAGGCTGAACTCGTCGTTGCTGACCACCGGCACCAGGACACCGTAGTCGCCCTGCCGCACGCTGCCCAGGGCCCCCAGTTGCAGATCGAACATCAGTTGCAGGTTGCGGCTGTACTTGCGCATCACCGCGGCGGTGCCAGTCAGCGGGGTGGCAAAGACAAAGAGCTTTTCCTTGACGATCCAGCTGAACTCGAAGTGCTCCCCGCCGGCGTAGCGGTCCACGACGAAGCGAAAGTCCTTGTAGATCAACAGGAGCAGCACCGCCGCCAGAAGGCCCACGCACAGGGCAATGAAGGCCTGGAACTTAATGGAGATGGAGAGGAAGCGGCCGCGGTTGCTCGCCTTCAGGCCGGCCTGGGAGCACAGGCGCTGGCTGAGGCGCCACTCCGCGTCGAGGGCCAGACTGATTGAGGTGAAGATTCCCAGGATGGCGCAGGCCAGCACCACCTTGAGACCACTGGCCAGGGGAAAATCGTACTGATAGGTGTTCCAGGCTGTCATCGCCAGGCCCACACCTAGCCAGGTACTCAGATCCACCTGCAGATAGCGCCAGGGCCAACCCAGGTCCACCTCCTCGGACCGGGCCGCCTCCTGCTGCCACAGCTGGGCGATAAGCAGCCAGCGCAGGGCGAATCGCAGGGCGAGGGCCGCCGCGAGGATGGGCACCCACTGCCTCGGCGCCAGGGTCTCTATGAAAGGGCAGACCTCGGTGCCCTACACGCTTAACAGCCCGGTGCAGAGCAGGTAGAAGAGGCGGCACCTCCTTCCTCCCTGGCCAGGGAGGAAGGAGGTGCCGCCGGGGGGTTCACTGGTACCGCTCCGCGAAGACCTTCACTGCGCTCTGCACCGTCAGCATCCCCAGGCGCACCCGGTGGGCAAAGCTGCCGTACATACCCATCTCCGTGCCAAAGGCCATCCCGTACACCCGCGAGGCGTAGTCCATCAGGTTCAACCCCTCGCCGCGCAGATTGGCGTCCAGCCAGTATACCCCTTTCTCGGATTTGCGGAACCAGGTCTTCTCGATGGGCACCCCGCCCAGCACGTCCTGGTCCTCGGCAAGGGTGGCCCCCGCACCGGCGATGGCCTGGATGGTGGCCCGGGCCGCCCGCTGCTCCCAGGCTTCGTCCTCGGGGTTTTTCTGGTGGCGGGCCGAGAGCCAGTACCGGTCCCCCATCAGCTGGGATTCGTGGATGTCGAAGCTGAGTCCTGGCCGGATGCGGGCCAGCAACTGCCGGGTGACCCTGGGCTCCACCGGGGCCCAGGCCGTGTCGTGGAAACGGTTGAGGTGCAGCACTTCCCCCTCCAGGCTGATGATCAGGGTATAGGCCCGGCCCAGGTCGCCGGTGCCTTCCACCCCGGCCTGGGCCGGGGTCATGTACAGGCGCCGGCCCCGCAACGGCGCCAGCAGCTCGGGCCGGGTCTTCTGTAGTTCCTGTAGCTTGAGATAAAACCCCCACTGGGCGTCGTGGCTGTGGGTGCCGGGCCGGCAGCAGGAGTATCCGAAATCGCCCACCAGCGCCAGGAGCCGACCCTCGTCCTCGTAGAGCACCTCCCCCTCGCGGCGCAGCAACTCCTCCACCTGGGCCAGGGAGTCCAGGCGCGGCTTCTCCCCCAGCCCCAGGCTCAGGGCGTGGGCATAGCCCCCCAATCCCACCGGGTCGCGGGTGGGGATCACCCACACCTGGTGATCGGTGTGCAACTGCCCGATCAGCTCCACCGCCGCGCTGACACCGGCGTGTTCGGTGGAATGGCTGCCGGCGCTGATGAAGATGGCCGGCAGCTTGTCCCCGCCGGCGCGCACCGCCACCAGGGGCGAGCCGTCTGGGGTGTGGCCCAGGGTCTGGATGGGCCGGCCCGTCTTTTCCAGCCTGTCCAGCAACTGGGAATACGCGGCGTAGATCTGCATGTCCTATCTCCCGATGATGAGCCGGCGGGGGTCCACCTCCTCGCGCAGCAGGCGCAGGGCCTCCGGGTCGGGCGGTGCGGTCTCTTCGAGGTGGGGAGCCTGCAACAAATCAAAGCCGGTGTTTTCCTGCACCTGGGCAAAGCCTACCCCCGGGTGCAGGCTCTCCACCTGCATGCGCCTGGACTGGGGGTGGTAGCCCATGATCGCCAGGTCGGTGATCACCTTGTACGGGCCGGTGCCTCCGGGCAGGCCGGCGGCCTCGCGCGCGCCGGGGCCAGTCAAATACCCAGGGGTAGTGAGGAAGTCCAGCTTCTCCACGAAGCGCCGGCGGTCATGTCTGGTCAACACCATCGTGCGCCAGCAGAAGCTGGCAAAGTCATTGGCCCCGCCGCTGCCGGGCAGGCGCACGCTCGGGTGATCGTGCGGCCCGATCACCGTGGAGTTGAGGTTGCCGTAGGTGTCCATCTGCGCCCCACCTAGAAAGGTGTAGTCCACCATCCCGCGTTGGCAGAACTCCAGCACGTCGTTCATGCTGGTGGCCATCAGGCCCTGGTAGAAGGTGCGCGAGTCCCCCACCGAGATGGGCATGGTGGGCAGCCGGGGGGCCAGGCCGCCGGCCTCGAAGATCACAAAGAGGTGGGGCGCGCTGGTTTTCTGGGCCAGCATGGCCGCGGCGCAGGGGGCGCCGGTGCCCACCCCGACGGTGGCTCCGTCCTCCAGTAGCCGCGCCGCGGTGCAGATCATAAGTTCCATGGAGTTGTACATGGTTGTCCTCGTTGTACAGGCGCGTCGAGGAACGGCCCCTTCGCTCACTCCCGCCGGCCATCCCTGGCCGGCTCCGAGGCCATCGACCCCTGGGCCACAACCCTGTGGCCAGAGGCGCGATGGAATTCGCTCAGGGGCCTTCTCCCCGCCGCGCTACCCCCGCAACAGTTCGAGGTCGCGCAACTGGGCCAGACGCGCTGCGCCGCCGCATTTTTCCAGGTAGCCGGCAAAATCGCCGGTGCTGTAAATGTACTCATCTAAAAAGGCCGCAAAGTCCGCCTCGTCCTTTTCAATCTCCAGCCACTTCCGCAGGTGCTCCTCGTCGGAGAAGTACTCGCCGGGCATGTTGCCCGGATAACAACCTCCGGGCACCTCGCAGACGGCGTCCACGCAGAGGGAGGGGATCACCGTGGCGTGGGGGGCGCGGCGGATCTCCTCGTTGGGGATGAGCCGCTCGCAGGTGATGATCAGCCGCTTGGAGGCGCGGGCCAGATCAAGGTCGGCCACGGTGACGCCGTGGATGCGGCAGTTGCCGTAGCAGTCGCTCTCGTGGACATGGATCAGGGCCGCGTCCGGGTACAGGGCCGGCAGGGCCACCACCTGGCGGCCAGTGAAGGGACAGACCAACAGCCTGGCCGCGCTATGCGTGAAGGTTTCGGTACCCAGCATATTGCGCGAGAGCATGTACGGCACCCCCATGGCCGCCGCGTGCAGGCGGCAGGCCAGGGCGTAGTTGGTCCACTCGCAGGTTTCCAACTGGCCGCCCTCGATGATGCGCCGGCTGTGGGGCGAGAGTCCCCGGGCCTCCAGGCCCACCACATAGGCCAGGTCCACCCTGGCCAGCAGTTTCTCGCCCTTCAGATTGCCGGCGGCCAGGATCTGGAAGTCGTGGGTGGCGGTATGGCCGGCAAAACTCAGGCTGCGCTTGCGCTGGCGCAGCACCTCGTGCAGAGCCGCGGTGGCGATGCGGTTGGTGCCAAAACCCCCCGAACCCAGGTAATCCCCGTCCCGCACGAAGCGGGAAACCGCCTCCCGCACGGGCATCACCTTGTCCTCCAGGGCCCGTGACTTGTGGCGGAAGAAGGCCCGCGCCGCCTCCGGGTCCGGGTCCGCGAAGAGCGGGCCGCTGCCCGCGCTGAGTTCGGTCATAGCTATTCCTTACTAAGTCTTCCCGTTGCCAGGTACGCGGGGTGCCCACTATGGGCGCCTCTGCAGTCCCAGGGCCTTCCCCCTCGCTCGCTCTGGCTCCGCTACCCTGCCCGGCGGCCCTTTCCCTCTACCACTCCCCCAGAGGCGCCCTCCGAGGCACTCCCCCGGCCCTGGTTCAGTCTCCGGAGCTATCTCAGCGGCGGGGAGATGACCCCGAAGGTTTTTACTGGGGGTGCAGTGGTCGGGAAAGGGCCTGGGGGCTGAGAAGGGCGTCGGCGGCAGGCCCGGGACTCGGGAAAGGCCGCAGTGGGTCGCTCCCTGCCGCCACCCTCTAAAGCGCCGTCCATCCCCCGTCCACCAGCAGGGTATGCCCCGTCACCATCCCCGCGCCCGGCCCGGCCAGAAAGACCACAGCGCTGGCCACGTCCTCGGGCTGGCCCACCCGGCCCAGGGGGATGCGGCTGAGCAGATCTGCCCGCATGGTCGGATCGTCGAAAGTGGATTGCGTCAAGGGCGTGAGGATGAAGGTGGGCCCCACCGCGTTTACGTTGATCTGGTGCTCAGCCCACTCGATGGCCAGCACCCGGGTGAGGTTGACCACCCCGGCCTTGCTGGCGCAATACGCCGCCCGTTTGTAATAGCCCACCACCCCGTTCATAGAGGCGATGTTGACGATCTTGCCGCCCCCGGTCCTGATCATCTCATGGGCCACCCGCTGGGCCATGAAGAACACCCCCTTGAGGTTCACCCCCAGGATGCGGTCCCACTCCGCCTCGCTCACCTCCAGGGCCGGCTTGGGGGTGTTGATCCCGGCATTGTTGACCAGGATGTCGATGCGGCCCAACTCGCGCACCGCCCCTTCCACAAAGGCGCCGATGCTGGGCAGTTGGGGCAGGACCAGGGGCAGGGACGCGGCGCGCCGGCCCAGCTTCTCGATGTCCTGGCACACGGGTTTCAGGTTGTCCATCCGCTCGGGCAGTTCGCTCAGGGCACAGTCGGCCCCGGCCTCGGCCAGGGCGATGGCGCAGGCCTTGCCGATGCCCGAGCCGGCGCCCGTCACCAGGGCCACCTTGCCCTCCAGGCTCATGTTGGGAAGCACCATGGAGACCTCCTATTTTCTCATGTGAAAGGTGTCGAAGAGATGTCCCTGCTCGTCGATGGCCCGCACTTCGAGGGTGGGGCCGGCCACCACCACCTCGACAAAGTGGGGCACCGCCTGGGCGCGGGCCGTGTGCCAGGACCGCTTGGGGTGGAACCACTCGGGTTTGGCGCCGGCCCCGCCGGCCACCACGTACACGATGCCCCGCTCCAGGTCGAGCCGGTCCTGGCGCAGGGGATGGCTGCGCTCGTACACGATGGTGTGGGAGTTGAAGACCAGGTCCACCCCGTGGGCCTCCAGCACCGGGCAGAGGACGCGCAGGGCCTCCACCTCGTAGTCAGCCGAGACATAGGGGGGATAGTGGAAGAAGACCACCTTCCACGTGGCGCCGCTGGCGGCCAGGTCCGCCTCCAGGAATCGCCATTGCGCCGAGCCAGGCTGCAACTCGGCGGTGGCCACCGGGGGCCCCTCGCGGTAGTCGACCAGCGCGGTGCAGTCCAGGGCGGTGAAATGGGTGTTGCCGTAATCGAAGGAATAGTGATTCTTCGGTTCGGGGTAGGCGACAAAATCCCGCGCCCAGGAGGCGCGTTCCTCGTGGTTGCCCCAGCACAGGTAGAAGGGCGTGGAGTGCAGCAGCCCCTTGGCCGGCGCAAAGAAATACAGGTCCCAGTCCTCGTACCGCTTCCCGTGTGACACCGCGTCCCCCACCATCAGCAGAAAGTCCGGGCGATGGCTCTGGATCAAGGGGAAGAGCCGGCGGTTGATCTGATCATCCCCGTACCCGCCGCTCTCGCTGGTGACGGCGAAGGAGAAGGGAGTTTCCGGGCGCACCGCCGTCTTGAAGGGGAGGATGGCGCTCTCCACCACCTGGCCGGAGGTATCCGCCGAACGCACCAGGTAGCGATAAAGGGTTTCGGGTTCCAGTCCCTCCAGCACCAGGTTGTGGATAGAGGTATCGCCGGCCCCGGTGGCCTGCTGCTGGGTCTCGGGGAGGGCCACCATCCCGCGGTTGTGGGTGCGCTGGGTCTGCCAGTAGCGGGCCTCGGTAGAGGAGGGACCGGAGGTCTCCCACATGATCGTCATGCTGGTGGGGGTGGGCCACTGGAGATAGGGGCCTTTGAGGATGCTCAACATGCTAGGCCTCGATCCAGAAGGGTTGGGTGAAGGCCATCGCGTTGCCCCGGCCCAGGCATTCGGCGCGCGCGTAGAGCGCCTCGGAAGGATCGCCGACTTCCTCAATATGCAGCTGGTCAGAGCCACTCTTCACTTTCTTGAAAATGGTCCCGTCCCGCTTAACCCAGTGGAGTACAGCGGCATCGGACTCCACTACGGCCCGCCCCTGGCTGTCCAGCCCCACGCGGCCGATGGCGACCCCGGTGGAGGCGTAGAAACGCCCAGCGCCAAGGGCGGAGATGATCCCCGGCGCATTCACGGGCACACCCTCGGGCCACTGCACGCAGTTCCAGGCGACGAAGTGATCGCCGGGTTCGTGCTGGTCGTCGGTGCCGTGGCCAAAGACCCGCCAGCCCTTGCTCAGGAGGCGGTCCCAGCGGTCCGTGGCCCGGGCCTGTCCGGCGATGCGCTCGATCACCCCGCAGTAGATCTCCATGCCGCGCAGCCCCTCCATCGTGTCCAACAACTCGTCGGTGGCGTAGTCGGGCCGGGGTTTCCAGTTGGGGTGGTCGAAGACGAAGAGCCCGCCGCCGGCCTCCACCTCTTCCATGATCTGGCGCGGGGCGAGCTGGCGGGCCGGCAGCGCGGCGGTGACCCCCAGGTGCATGAGGGTCTGGTTGGAGCAGGAGGTCACCTCGACAGCCGGCAGCAGGCACATCCCGGTCCGCGTTTGCAGCGGGGCCGGATCGAGCAGGCGGTCGTGTTCTGAGAGGGCCAGGTACTGGTACCCGGCCTGCTCGTAGGCCCGCACCACCTCCAGCGGTTCCAGACTGCCGTCCGAGGCCGTCGAATGCCCGTGGTGGTTGCCCCGCAGCCAGTGGCAGGGGGTTCCCAGGTCGAGATAGGTGGAGGTGAAGGCACTCACCGGGGGCGAGCCTCCGAACCGGCCTGCCCTGCCCTGGCCTCCAGGTTGCCCAGCGCCTCGTCGAGCCGGGCCACCTGCTCGCGCGCCGCTGCCAGTTCCGCGGCCAGACTGCCCACCCCCAGGCGGTCCTGCTGCTCCTGCTGCCGTTCGCGTTGGGCCTCCTCCATGCCGTTCATGATCACCCCGATGAAGAGGTTTAGCACCACCATGGTGCCCAGGAGCACGAAGCTGACGAAGTAGCCGATCCCCGCGGCGGGCATGGCCAGGGGCGAGGTGCACAACTCGGGGAATTCGCCGTATCCGTAGCGGTCGCAGCCGTAGATCTGGATGTTCATCAGCTCCACCCAGCCCTCCAGGGTCACCACCCCAAACAGGGAGAGCATGGCCCGGCCGAGGGAGGAGAAGTGTATGGGATCGTTCTTGCCAAAGACAAAGACCCCGGCCACCGCGTAGACGTAGAAGAGCAGCATCATCAGCCCGGCCACGTAGACCATCGAGGGGATGCTCTTGAAGAGGGCCGCCACCAGCAGTTGCATACGCGGCAGGGCCCGCACCAGGCGCAACACCCGCAGGAGTCGCAGGAGTCGCAGCACGGTCACGTACTGGCTGTGGATGGGCAGGTAACACACCGCCACGATCAGGAAATCGAAGACATTCCAGGGGTCGCCGAAGCAGTTCCAGGGCCGGCGCCCCTCGGCCCCCATCTTGATCAGCATCTCCAGGGTGAAGATGCCCAGGATCAGGCGGTCGAGGAAGAGCAGCACCCCGTGATGGGCCGCGGCGAATTCCGCGTTGGTCTCCACCCCCACCAGGACCCCGGCGAAGAGGATCACCAGAGTCACCCCGTTCTGGAACCACCTGGCTGCGGCGACCTTTCTCAGCATCTTCT
Source organism: Candidatus Handelsmanbacteria bacterium (assembly GCA_016867395.1). Lineage (GTDB taxonomy): Bacteria > Latescibacterota > UBA2968 > UBA8231 > UBA8231 > SICG01. The sequence goes on along the minus strand of VGJS01000012.1, from coordinate 28,738 downwards.
CGTCAACTTGGAAAAGGCAGGTTGAGGTGCTGCAGTACCTGCCGAGTATGGGCCCCGGCCTCGCCATCCGTCCGGGCCAGGGCTTCCAGGTGGATCTTGAGCAGCCCCGCGTCCTGCGGGGTGTCCACGTCGTACCAGATGGGAAGGAGGCCCAGCGAGCGCCCTTCCAATCGTTCCAGGGTCTGGGCCAGGACCTGGCCGCTGCTCCAGGCAATGCCGGCGAAGAGTGCGGGGGCAGGCCGGCGCAGGCCGATCAGGTAGTACCCCCCGTCGGTGCTGGGGCCGATGACCACCTCGCGCTCCTCCAGCAGGGCCAGAGCATCGTCCACCAGAGCCGCCGGCAGGCTGGGACTGTCCGATCCCAGGGCCAGCACCCGCTCCATGCCCTGGGCAAAGGCCCAGGAAAAGAGTTGCTCCAGGCGCTCGCCCAGACCGGCCTGGGGCTGGGGGACAAAGACCAAACCCTCCTCCCCCAAGAGCCCGGCCAGTTCTTCCCTGGCCCCAGGCGGCTCGCAGGCCACCACCTTGAGCGCCGCACCCGAGGCCCGCAAGAGCGCTCCGCTGTCCAGCAGAAAACCCCGGTACAGGGCCGCGGCCTCCTCGGGCGTGCAGCAGCCCAGGAGCCGGGTCTTGACCTTGCCGGGGACGGGCGCCTTGGCGAAAAGCAGGACGCAGGTGGCCATGCTGTTGTCTCAGAACGCGGGGAGGTTTATTTTTGTCGCGCTGAATATAGGACCTCTCCCTCCACCATCCAACCCCAACAGCGAACCAATGGCCAAAGTCCATATCGTCCGCCACAAGCCCGGTGCGGTCTTCTGCGGCACCGCCGAGGTCATCCTCATCGATGACAAGAACAATATCTCCCGCCTGGTGGAGCCCAGCGGCAACGTGGGCACCCAGTACCCCAGCGGCATCGGCTCCGAGTGGTTCGGCACCATCGAAAACCTCAACGCCGGCCTGGCCCTGGGCAAGGCCCACTGGTCCGACGTGTACAAGACCGACGTGCTGTGGACCACCCCCGCGGCCAAGAAGGAGGACTGCCAGGCCCGCCGCGACGAGTTCAACGCCGTGTACGGGCCGATGATCAACCGCTGCACCGGCGGCCCGCTGCGTTCCAACCGCATGGCCCGCTTCACCCACCGCGAGGGATTCCCCGACCCCAAGGCCCTCTTCGAGGTGCAGATCCGCGCCGCCCTGGGCGCCGGCCTCAAAGTAGGGGACGGCAAGGTGGACTATGGCTACTGGGTGGACCACCAGCCCAGCGGCGCCTCGGTCTCGCACAAGAAGGGCGACGAGTGGGTCCACACCCTGGGCCCGGACCTGGCCAAAGAAACCGAGTTCGTCCTCGACGAGCACTACGCCAAGCCCTTCGCCGCCCAGGGCATCGACTTCCGCAAGCAGACGGTGTGGCTGGAACTGCTGGTAGCCGTGGACGACGCCCCCGAAAAAACCTGGGAGCGCATCGAGATCGTCCGGCAGACCTGCGAGAAGTACTTCGGCGAGCACCGCCCGGCCGGCTTGATCTACCCGGTCTCGCGCATCCCCAACATGGAGGGCATCGTCGAGCCCCAGCCCCGCGTGGTCTCCGGCGAGGTGGAGATCCTCCGCTCCGGCAAACTGGCCGACGGCTTCAGCACCTGGACCGCCCTGAAGTACGGCGGCATCACCGAGGTGATGGTCAGCGCCGTGGGCGGGAACGAGGCCGACCAGATCCTGGGCGCGGTGGACGGGCGGATCAAGGAGGCCGGCGGACGGGGCCTTAAGGAGGACGGGGTGTTCAACAACGCCTACGTGGGGGCCGGCGCCGACACCGCGGCCAACCGCGAGGCCCTCAAGCGCTTCAACGCCACCTTCAGCGCCTACTACCAGGGCTGGGTCCCTTCGGGCCGCACCGCCCAGTTCATCGGCGGCATCCAGCAGCCCAAACACCCCTTCGGCGTGGCCAACCGCTCCATCTTCGCCGCCTGATGGAGGAACTGCTTCACGGCTTGCAGACCCGCTGCTTCGGGCAGCGGGTCTTTTATTTTGACCGGACCGGTTCCACCAACGACGAGCTGAGCCGCCTGGCGCGGGAAGGCGCCGGGGAAGGCACCCTGGTGATCGCCGAGCAGCAGACTGCGGGCCGGGGCCGGCGAGGCCGCACCTGGCACTCGCCCGCGGGCACGGGGCTGTGGTGCTCGCTCCTGGTGCGCCCCCCCGCCTCCCTGGCCCCTTCGCTGGTGCCCCTGCTGCTGGGCCTGGCCATCGCCAGGGGGATACGGGCCTGCGCCGGGGCACCCGCCCTGCTAAAATGGCCCAACGACGTGCTGATCGGGGGCGGGAAGGTGGCCGGCATACTTTGCGAGGCTGGGCCTGGCGGGCTGTTGGCGGGTTTCGGGATCAACGTCAACCAGGAAGCCTTCCCCCCCGACCTGCCCGCCGCCACCTCCATCCACTTGCAGGCCGGAGTATCTGTGGACCGGGGCTCCCTGCTGCGGGCCCTGCTGGAGGAGGCCGAGCGTCTCTACCTCGACGCCTGCGCCCAGGGGCCGATCCCGCTCATCGCCTCGGCCCTCCCCCTGCTCTCCACCCTGGGCCGGTGGGTGGAAGTCCAGTTGGAGGGTGCGAGCCTGCGCGGCCTGGCCCTGGGACTGGAGCCGGACGGGGCCCTGGTGCTGGAGGAGGAGGGCGGGGGCCGGCGCCTGGTCCGTGCCGGGGACGTGTGCCATTTGGGCCAGTGAACGCTTGACGGAACAGGGGATCGGGGTCTTCTTTGTTGGGGCTAATCGCGATCTACCCTGCCATCTGCACAGGAGAACCCGCTTGGTACAGGCCAAACTGATCCTCGACGAACTCAAACGCCAGCGCGTCACCCACGTGGTGGGGGTGCCCGATAATGGCTCACGCGCTCTCTTTGAGCAGCTCTTCGCCGACCCCGACCTGGACCTGATCCTGGTCAGCCGCGAGGGCGAGGCCTTCGGCATGGCCGCCGGCCTGTGGGTGGGCGGGGCCCATCCCCTGGTGCTCATTCAGAACACCGGCTTTCTGGAGGCCGGCGACGCCTTCCGCGGCACGGTCTACAACATGGCCATCCCCCTGGTGATGCTCATCGGCTACCGGGGCTACAAGACCCTGCAGCCGGGCGCCCCGCGTGTGGATACCGCGGCCTCCTTCTTCGAGCCCACCCTCAAAGCCTGGGACATCCCCTACACTCTGCTCTTCGACGACAAGGACCTGCCGCAGATTTCTGCGGCCTTCGCCAAGGTCGCAGCGACCTCGATGCCTGCCGCCGTGGTGCTGGTTGAGGAGACCACCTGAGATGTTGGACAAATACACCTGCCTGGAGAAACTGGCCGCCCGCCGCGGCGACGAACTTGTCGTCACCACCATGAGCGTCTCCGTGCCCTGGTCGCGGCTTTCCGACGGCCCCGGCGATTTCGCCGCCGTGGACAGCGCCATGGGCCACGCCGCCGCCTTTGCCCACGGCCTGGCCCTGGCCCAGCCCCGGCGCCGGGTCATCGCCCTCAGCGGCGACGGCAGCACCCTGATGGGCCTGGGCACTCTGGTGAATCTCGCCCAGCGGCCCGCCCCCAACCTGACCCTGGTGATCGTCGAGAACGGCACCTACGAGGTGACTGGCAGTCAGCCAGTGCCAGGAGCCGGCCTCATCGACTACGCGGCCATCGCCCGCGGCGCCGGCATCAAGTCCGCCCACACCATCGAGACCGAGGCCCAGTTCGAGGAGCTGTTGCCGCTGCACTTCAGCGGGCCGGGGCCGGTGGTCCTGGTCTGGAAGATCGCCCAGGGCAGCGAGGGGGTGCCCAAGTTCGCGGCCTCCGTGCGCGACCGGGGCCGCCGCATGCGCCAGGCCCTTACCGGCTGAGGAGGTCCACATGCAACTGCCCCGGATGCGCAAGGTCCGCCAGCACTTCCCCAGCGCCGCCCTCCCCGATCCCCTCGCTACCTTGCAGGCGCAGTTGCAGCAGGCTCAACTCCGCCTCGCGCCAGGGGCCCGCATCGGGGTGGCCGGGGGCAGCCGCGGCATCGCCAACATCGCCGCCTTCACCCGCGCCGTGGTCGATCACCTCAAGGAGGCCGGCGCCCGGCCTTTTGTGCTGCCGGCCATGGGCAGCCACGGCGGGGCCACCGCCGAGGGGCAGATCGGGGTCCTGGCCAGCTACGGCATCACCCCGGAGAGCATGGGCTGCCCGGTGGAATCCACCATGGAGGTGGTGCAGGTGGGGCAGTTGGCCGACGGCACCCCGGTGATGATCAACCGGCTGGCCCTGGAGGCCGAGGGCATCGTGCTGATCAACCGCGTCAAGCCCCATACCTCGTTCCGCGGCCCCTTCGAGAGCGGCCTGATGAAAATGCTCACCATCGGCCTGGGTTCGCACAAGGGCGCCACCCTGGCCCATTCGCAGGGGGCCCAGGGCCTGGCCCGGCTCATCCCGGCCTGGGGCGAGGTGATCCTGAAAAAAGCGCAGGTGCTCCTGGGGGTGGCCCTGGTCGAGGATGCGTACGAGCACACCGCCGCGGTCGAGGCGCTGCGCCCCGAACAGTTCGCCAGCCGCGAGCCCCACTTGCTGGCCCTGGCCCGCGAGAACATGCCCCGCCTGCTGGTGCGCAACATCGACGTGCTCGTCGTGGAGGAGATGGGCAAGGACATCAGCGGCACCGGCATGGACACCAACGTGCTGGGCCGCATGATGCTGCCCGGGATCAAGGAACCCGACGAGCCGGGGGTGGCCCGCATCGTCACCCTCTCGCTGAGCGAGCGCACCCACGGCAACGCCAACGGCATGGGTCTGGCCGACATCGTCACCCGAAGGCTCTTCGACGCCGTGGACTTCCAGGCCACCTACGCCAACGCCTTCACCTCCACCTTCCTCAACCGCGCCTACGTGCCGGTGGTCATGGAGGACGACCGCCGGGCCATCGAGGCGGCCCTGGAGGTGCAGCGCGTCGCCGACGGCTCGCGCGCCCGCATCGTCCGCATCCGGAACACCCTGGACCTGGCCCAGATCCAGCTCTCTGAGTCCCTGTACGAGGAATTCAGGACCCATCCCCAGCTCGAGCAGGTGGGCGGGCTGGACCCGATGGCCTTTGATGAAGGCGGACGGTTGATCTGATCCGGCGGCAGCAGGCTTCTGCCCGCGGTCTTGTCCCGAGATCGCGGGTATTTTCTCGCCGCCAAAAAATTGTATATCCGTCTTGACAGATATATGTCCCCGTTTGTATTCCTTACACAGACACCCTTTCACCAGGAGCGTATGAGCGATGAGCAAAGAAGCGATCCCCTCCGAGGCCCGGAACGAAGCCCCCGAAAGCGCCGGCCAGGAATCCCCCTGTTGCGGCCCCTCCTGTTGCACCGAGGACCCCTCACCGGCAGACAGCAACGCCCTGCGCCAGACCGTGCGCCAGGGCTATGCCAGCATCGCCACCGGGCAGGCGCGTTCCTGCTGCGGGTCCGGCGAGGGGGCTGACGACCTGGCCCGCGCCATCGGGTACGGCGCCCACGAGTTGGCCGACCTGCCCGAAGCCGCCAACCTCGGCCTGTCCTGCGGCAACCCGACGGCCCTGGCCGGGCTGCAGCCGGGCGAGGTGGTTCTCGACCTGGGCAGCGGCGCCGGCTTCGACGTCTTCATCGCCGGCCAGAAGGTGGGCCCCCAGGGGCGCGCCATCGGCGTGGACATGACCCCGGAGATGCTGGACCGCGCCCGCCGCAACCTGCCCGTCTACCGCGAGCGCACCGGCCTGGACAACGTCGAGTTCCGCCTCGGCGAGATCGAGCACCTGCCCATCGCCGACGCCAGCGTCGATGTGGTCATCTCCAACTGCGTGATCAACCTCTCGCCGGAGAAAGCCCAGGTCTGGCGCGAGATCGCCCGGGTGCTGCGCCCCGGCGGCAGGGTCGCGGTCTCGGACCTGGCCCTGCGCCAACCCCTCCCCCCTGCAGTTGCCGAGATGGTCGAGGCCCTGGTCGGCTGCGTGGCCGGCGCGGTGCCGGTGAGCCAGACCAAAGCCATGGCACGGGACGCCGGATTGGTGGAGATCCGCCTCGAGGAGCAGGGAGCATACATCGACGCAATGACCGACTGGAACGATCCCCTCTACGCCAAGATCGCAGAGCAACTGACCAAGGACGTCCGGGCCTCCGACTACGTCACCAGCCTGGGCGTGAACGCCCGCAAACCCGGTTGAGCCTATGACTGCTGAAACGGTGGCGCAGAAACTCTCCTTTCTCGACCGCTACCTGACCCTGTGGATCTTCCTGGCCATGGCCCTGGGGGTGGGCGCGGGGTACTGGGCCCCGCAAGTGGTGGCGGTGCTCACCCAACTCCAGGTGGGCACCACCTCCATCCCCATCGCCGGCGGCCTCATTCTGATGATGTACGCACCCCTGGCCAAGGTGAAATACGAGGAATTGGACGAAGTATTCCGCAACTACTGGGTGCTCGCCCTCTCGCTGGTCCAGAACTGGATCATCGGGCCGGTGCTGATGTTCGGGCTGCCCCTGCTCTTCCTGCGCGACTATCCCGAGTACATGGTGGGCCTGATCCTGATCGGCCTGGCCCGCTGCATCGCCATGGTTATCGTTTGGAACGAACTGGCCAAAGGCGACAACGAATACGCCGCCGGCCTGGTGGCCTTCAACTCCGTGTTCCAGGTGTTCTTCTATTCGGTGTACGCCTATGTCTTCATCACCGTGCTGCCCACCTGGCTAGGCTTGGAGGGCATCGAGGTCCACGTCACTATCTCCCAGATCGCCAGGAGTGTCTGCGTGTACCTGGGTATCCCCTTCCTGGCCGGCATCCTGACCCGGTTTCTGCTGCTCCGGCTCAAGGGCCGGCCCTGGCACGAAGGGGAGTTCGTCCCCCGTATCAGTCCGCTGACTTTGGTGGCCCTGCTATTCACCATTGTGGTGATGTTCTCGCTCAAAGGAGAGCACATCGCCCAGCTTCCCCTCGACGTGCTGCGCATCGCCCTGCCGCTCTTGATCTATTTTGCGGCGATGTCCCTAGCCTCTTTCCATATGGGCCGGAAGGTGGGGGCTAACTACGCCCAGACCGCCACCTTGTCCTTCACCCCGGCCAGCAATAATTTCGAACTGGCCATCGCCGTGGCCGTGGCGGTGTTCGGCATCAACTCCCGGGCAGCCTTGGCGGCAGTGATCGGGCCACTGGTGGAGGTGCCGGCCGTGATCGGCCTGGTGAACGTGGCCCTGTGGTTCCAACGGCGATACTTCTCCCCGGAACCGGGCGAGGCGGCGATTTCAGCGAGGTAGGAGATGGAAAAAGATCTGGAGGTGTTCGGCGCCTGCGCGGACCAGACCCGGCTGCGCGTGCTCTTGCTTCTGACACAGGGCGAGCTGTGTGTCTGTGAGCTGGTCGAGGTGCTGGAGATGCCGCAGGGCAAGATCTCGCGGCACCTGGGGGTACTCAAACGCGCCGGCCTGGTGCACGATCGGCGGGAAGGGGTGTGGATCTACTACGCGCTTTCCAAACCGGACACCTCGCTGAAACAGCAGTTGTACAAATACCTGAACTCCCAGGCTGCCGCCCTCGCCGCCGAGGATCTGCAACGGCTCCAGAAGCTGGCCAAGGCCGGCCAGATCTGCTGCCCGCGCCCGGTCAATGGGGTGGCTCGCCAGGCAGCCTGCCGCTGAACCAAAGTGAACCTGTAATGTACAAAACCCTCTTTCTCTGCACCGGCAACTCCTGCCGCAGCTTGATGGCCGAGGGGCTGCTGCGCCACCTGGGCCAGGGTCGCTTTGTGGCCTTCAGCGCCGGCACCCATCCCAAGCCGGTACACCCGCTGGCCATCCGCGCCATGCAGGAGATCGGGATCGGCATCTCGGCCCAATCCTCCAAACCGCTGGATCAGTACCTGAATGAACACTTCGACCTGATCATTACCTTCTGCGACCGCGCCCACGAGCATTGCCCGGTCTCTCCAGGGGACGCGTAGCGGATATATTGGGGTTTCGACGACCCGGCCGAGGCCACCGGGACAGATGAGGAGCGATTACTGGTCTTCCGGCGGGTGCGGGGCGAGATCCAGGGGAGGATCAGGCTGCTTCTGTCGCTGGAGAAATACGCGGTGAGGGCTACCCCTACCTAAAACACCTTCTTCCGGTACCGCTGAGCGTTGATGCCCAACTGATCCCGGTACTTGGCCACGGTGCGGCGGGCGATGCGCAGACCCTCCTCCTTGCTGAGGCGGTCGGCGATCTCCTGGTCGCTGAGGGGCTCGGCCGGGTCCTCGGCCTCGATGAGGGTCGAGATCTTCTCCTTTACGCTGCGGGCCGACACGTCCTCTCCCCCGTCCTCCCGGCCCACCCGGCTGTCGAAGAAGTACTTCAACTCCTTCACTCCGTGCGGGGTCTGCATGTACTTGCCGTTGCTCACCCGGCTGATGGTGGACACGTGCATGCCTACCGCGTCGGCCACGTCCTGCAGCACCATGGGCCGCAGGAAACCCGGTCCCTTCTCGAAGAAATCCATCTGCGCCCGCACCAGATAGTTGGCCACCTTGAGCATGGTGGTGCGGCGCTGGTGGATGGCGTTGATCAGCCAGCGGGCGTCGTTGAGCTTCTTGGACAGGTAGGTGTGGACCTCGTCCTGGCCGTTGCGCCGGCCCACCTTCATCAGCTTGGCGTAGGAAGGGTTGATGCGCAGGGAGGGTAGGTTGCCTTCGGTGAGGCTGACCACCCAATCCTCCCCCACCTTCTCGACGATCAGATCCGGGGTGATGTAGGCTACCTCGGTGTCGAGGGTGAGCAGGCCGTTGTAATTGCTGATGCTGGCCGTCCCAGGATAAGGCTGCAATTTCTCGATCAGGTCCATGGCCCCCTTGAGCTGCTCATTGCCGATGCCCAGGGCCCGGGTGATGCGGGTGAGGCGGCGCTTGGTGAGGTCCTCCATGAACTCCCCCACCATTCGCATGGCCAGCTCCCGCTCTGGCTCCACGCGCTGCCGCAACTGGATCAGCAGGCACTCGGCCAGGTCGCGCGCCCCGATCCCGGGCGGCTCGAACCCCTGGATCACCATCAGCACCGCCTCCACCCGCTCCACCTCCACCTCCAGGGCAGTGGCGATCTCCGCGGTGGGGCAGGTCAGGTACCCGCGCTCGTCGATATTGCCAAGGATAAACTCGGCGATCTGCCGCTCCTCCTGGCCCAGGTCGGTGAGGATGAGCTGCTCCTGCAACTGCTCGACCAGGGGGGGGAGGGTGGTGATGCGGTTCTCCTGGGGCTCGCGGTCCACCTCCCAGTTGGGGTCGTACTCGGTGGACTCATTGTTGTAGGAGTTGCGGTCGAACTGGTCCTCCAGGAGGGCGTCCCAGTTGACCTGTTCCTCCATGTTCTGGGGGACTTCGGCCTCCTCCTTGAGGGCCTCCACTACCGAAGGGGCCTCCTCCCCCTCGGCCTCCTCGGGGCCCTCGTCGCCCTCCTCCCTCTGCTCCAGGCCCTCCTCCAGCAGGGGGTTCAGCTCCATCTGCTGCTTGATCTCCAGCTCCAGTTCGAGCGTGGACATCTGCAACAACTGCAGCGACTGGATGAGCTGGGGCGCCATCTTCTGCTGCAGACTGAGATTCTGGGAGATACGGAGCATGAGTTTTGCTATATATAGTTTCGAGGAAAATTCGTGTCTAAGGTAGAACGACCCACCAGAGATGTCAAGGCAGCGGCAGGGAGATAACCCCAGAGGTTGGTTTGGATCAAGACCACTACGCCTTTTCCAGCAGACCTTGACTTTGAACATAGCAGGGTTTTCCCGGGGAGTGGCCGGGCAGGGAAGGACGCGGGACGGGTGGCGGGGAGAGCGGAGCCTCAAAGCCCCCACGTATGGGGCGTTGAGGGGGTAGGGCAGCGGGGAAAAGCTAGCGAGCAGGGCGGGAAGGACGCGCCTTGGAAATGCCCGGCGTGGGTCGATCCCCGGCGCCCTAATCCATCTGGATCTTCTCTCCCCGAACCCGGACCTGGCAAGAGCACAGGTCCGCACTGGTAACAGCGACAGGGAGCCGGGTTCGACAGGGAAATCTCAAAAAAGGAGTCCCTCGCAAGCCTCAATCCCGGCAAGAGCGCTGGTTCGCCTCGGCTACGAAGCGCAAACTCTAATCCATCTGAAACTTTTCGCCTAGATAGTGCCGGCGCACCTGGGGATCGGCGGTCAATTGCGGCCCGGTCCCCGAGGTGAGGATGCGGCCATCGACGAGGATATAGGCCCGGTCGGTGATCTCGAGGGTCTCGCGCACGTTGTGGTCGGTGATCAGGATACCCAAGCCCCGCTGCCGCAGACCGGCGATGATGGCCTGGATATCCTCCACGGTGCGCGGGTCGATGCCGGCAAAGGGCTCGTCCAGCAGCATGTAGCGCGGCTCCATCGCCAGGGCCCGGGCCACCTCCACCCGCCGCGTCTCCCCCCCCGAGAGGGTGTCGGCCCGCTGGCCGGCCCGCTCCTCCAGGTCGAGCTCGGCCAGAAGGGTATGCAGCCGCTCTGCCCGCTGGGCCGGGCTCAGCGGGCGGGTCTCCAGCACGGCCAGGATGTTCTGGGAGACGCTCAGGCCCCGGAAGATGGATTTTTCCTGGGACAGGTACCCTATACCCTGTCTGGCCCGCTGGTACATGGGCAGGCGGGTCACCTCCAACTCGTCGAGGAAAATATGCCCCTCGTCGGGCTGCACGAAGCCGACGATGCTATAGAAGGTGGTGGTCTTGCCCGCCCCGTTGGGCCCCAGGAGCCCGACGATCTCCCCCGGCTCCACCCGCAGGCTCACCCCGTCCACTATCCGCCGCCGGCCATAACTCTTGCAGAGCGCCACGGTGCGCAGGGCCACCTCATTCCTCCGCGTCGCGGTAATAGGTGCCCGCCGAGCCCTGCATCTCGAAGCTGTTGTCCTCGCCTGCCAGCACCTCGAGTTTTTCCCCCTTGACGTGGTTGAGGGCCGGCAGGCGGTCCTTCTCCTTGAGCCGGGCCCACAGCTCGGCCTCCCCGTCGATGACCACCCGCTCTAGCCGGCCTTGCCCAAAATGGAGGATCACCTGCCGGCCCACAAAGCGGCTGGCCTCGCCCCCCTGCCGCCGGACCACCTCGGCCCGGCCCCCTAACTCCAACCGCGCCAGTTCGCCATGCGTCAGCACCGCGCTCCCCTTCCCCGCCTCCAGCCAGCCGACCTGGTCGGGCAGGATCTGGAAGCTGCCCTTTAGCGGCCCCGGCGAGGCCACCTGGCTCAGGCGCCCCTCCTCCAGTTTTACTTGCAGGGTGTCGGCGCGCAAGGCGGCCCGCAGTTCCCCCTGATCGTGGTGCAGCTCGGCCCCGCCCCCCATGCCCAACTCCTCCAGGTCGCTGCGGTACCACCCCTCCTCGGCGGCCAGGCGGCTATCGCGGCCCTGCACCTCGAAACCCCGCCGCCCGTGCAGCTCCCTCGCCTCCAGGTCAAAGTCGAGTTCCCCGGCGCCCAGGCGCAGCTCCTCGCCGGTGTGCCGCTGCAGGCGGGGATTGCCGCGCAGGGTGGCCCGCTGGGTGTTGAGATCAAAATAAAGCTGGCCGGCGCTGGCCACCCCCTCAAAGGCCGGGTCGCGCAGGCTCACCTCGGCGCCGGCCTCCAGCCGCCCCTCGGCGTGGAGGTAGCGCAGCTTCCCTGCCTCCAGCCACCGCTCCCCCTCGCGGAAGACCACCCCGCCCAAGGCCTCGACCTGGTCCCCCTCCTCCTGATGGGAGAAAAGCCGCGCCGTCAGAGCCCGCTTGCCCCGTTCGATCCGGGCCGGCTCCCCCCATCCCTGCCAGGTGCCCTCCCGGCGCTGCTGGCGCAACTCGTCGGCCCATAGCCGCAGGTCTCCTTCCTCCAGGCGCACCTGGCCCCGGGCCACCACCACCTCCTCTGCCAGGCGGCATTCCACCTCGGCGGCGGCAAAGCTGCGCGTCGAATCGGCGCCCTCCACCCCGCCCAAGAGGTAGACCCGACCCTGGCCGCCGGCAAAGCTGGCCCGGCCCGCCTGCAGACAGCCGCCCTCCCACTCGAAGGTAGCGCTGTCGTACTCGGCCGAGAAGCTGCCGCCCTGGCGACGGCCGGTCTCGCCCCGGGCGTTCACCCGCACCTCGTACCCCTCGCCCCGCCACTGTCCCTTTACCCGGCGCAAACTCCACTCGGCCAGGTCCAGCCCGGTCTGCAACCCCTCCCCCTCCTCGCCCCCCTCCGGGGCGCGCAGGGTCACCCGGCCGGGGATGGCGAGTTTGCCGGTCTGCTGCTCCCAGACCAGGGTGTCGGCCCGCAACTCCAGGCTCTCGGGAGCCGCGGCGACCACCCCACCCCCCAAAGTCCACAGCCCGGTGGCCCGATCCAGGGCCAGGAGGCCGGCGCTGACCTGGGAGCTGAGGCGGCCTGCCGAGTCGTAGAAGGCCACCTGGGCCCCGCTGTCGGCCCAACTGGTCTGCCGCTCCTCGCTATCGCGAAGGTACGGGGCCTCCACCCTGGCGGACATGCCGGGCTGGTGGAACTCCAGCCGCACCCCCCACAGCTCCCGGTCGGCCTCAGCGGGGGGGGCCGGGGGGGCTGGCTCCCCGCCGGGGCCCCCGCAGGCCCACAGGACCAAAAAAACAGCCGCGCCCCAGAGCGAGCGCGGCCGCCTATACTGCCTCCCCTGCAAGTAGCCGGCCCTCAGGCGCTGCCCCGCTCCTGGCGGTAGTCGAGGGCGGCCTTGACGAAGCCGGCGAAGAGAGGGGCCGGATTGTCGAGGCGCGACTTGAACTCGGGATGGGCCTGGGTAGCGATGAAGTAGCGGTGCTTGGGCAGCTCGATGAACTCCATCAGCCGGGTGCCGTCCACCCGCCGGTGATACCCCGAGAAGACCAGTCCCTCCTCCTCCAGCAACTCGACGAAGCGGGCGGAAATCTCGTAGCGGTGGCGGTGGCGCTCCAGCACCACCTTGTCGCGGCCCAGCATGAGTTCGCCGACGCGGAAGGCCTGCTCCGGGTTGTCCATCAACTGGCGGATGCGCTTGGCGTCCTCCTGCAGGCGGCCGCACTTCTCGTAGAGTTCGAGGACCCGGGTCTTGCGCTTGAGCACCGCCGCATACGCCCCCAGCCGCATGCTGCCCCCGTAGCGGTTCTCCTCCATGACCTTCTTCTGCTGCTCCTGGATACACACCACCTGGTAAGGGGAATCGTCCTTGAACTCCTCGGAGGTTGCCTCTTTGATCCCGGCCACGTGGCGGGCGAACTCCACCACAGCCAGTTGCAGCCCGTAGCACAGGCCCAGGAAGGGGATGTTCTGCTCGCGGGCGCGGCGGATGGCTATGATTACCCCCTCGCCGCCGCCGGCGCCAAAGGCCCCGGGAACCACGATGCCATCGTACTCGTCGAGCACCTCCACCCCCATCTCGCCCTGTTCGAACCTGTGGCCGTCGATCCAGACGATCTCCACCTTGGCGTCGTTGGCCACCCCGGCATGGATGAGGGACTGGTTCACGGAGATGTACGAATCGGTGAACTGGAAGGCTCCGCTCTCGGCGTACTTGCCCACCATGGCCACCCGCACGCGATTGACCGGGTCCTTGCTGCGGCGCACCAACCCCTCCCAGTGGGCCCAGTCGGGCCGCTTGCGCACCTCCAGGCCCAGCTTGGCCAGCATCTTCTCCCCCATGCCCTCGGCCTCCAGGGTGAGGGGGATGTCATAGATGGTCTTCATGTCCGGGGCGGAGATGATGTGCTCGATGGGCACGTTGGCGCCCACCTGGATCTTCTTCTTGCGCACCTCGTCGATGTCCTGGTGCGAGCGGCAGACGATGAAGTCGGGAAAGATGCCGTTCTCGCTGAGCATCCGGATGGCCTGCTGGGTGGGCTTGGTCTTCATCTCGCCGACATGGGGGGGCACCGGCAGGTAGGTGATGAGCACAAAGAGAAAGTGCTCCTCGCCTATCTCGCGCTCCAGGGCCTTCATGGCAAAGAGGAACGGCTCGTTCTCGTAGTCGCCCACCGTGCCGCCGATCTCCACCAGGGCGAGGTCGTAGCCGGCGGCAGCCTCCTGGATGCGGCGCTTAATCTCCTCAGTGATGTGGGGGATGGGCTGCACCGTCTGGCCCAGGTACTCGCCCCGCCGCTCCCGCTCGATCACCGCGTGGTAGATCTGGCCGGTGGTAAGGTTGTTCCAGCGCGGCAGGTCCACGCCCAGGAAACGCTCGTAGTTGCCCAGGTCCTGGTCGATCTCGCCGCCGTCGTCGGTGACCCACACCTCCCCGTGCTCGGTGGGGCGCAGGGTGCCGGCGTCGTAGTTGATGTAGGGATCGATCTTTACCGCGGTGGTGGTGTAGCCGTACTCGCGCAGGATCTTGCCCATGGAGGCCGTGGTCAGCCCCTTGCCCACCCCACTCATCACCCCCCCGGCCACCACCACGTATTTTGGCCCGGTGTATTTGCCTGCCATCTTGCCCCCTTGGCGAAGAACGCCCGAAAAACGAGAAGCGGCCGCCCGGGCGGGCTGCCGCTTCCTTCAGTCGATGATCCTGGGCACCCTGAAATACCCCTCGTCCCGCGGGTCGGCCGGGGCCAGCAGGGCCGCGGCGCCGGGGAAGACCTCCGCCTCGTCCGGTCTGAAGGCGTCGATTGGGGATATGATATGGGCGGTGGGCTCCACCTGGGCGGTGTCCAGTTCGCCCAGCTTTTCCATGTACTCCAGAATCCGGTTGAGCTCCCCGACCAGCCGCTCCTCTTCCTGGGGCAAAAACTCCAGGCGGGCCAAAGCCGCCACCTGCCTGACAATTTCCAGGGTGACCGCCATATGATGCTTGGGATTGCGAGGATTTGCAGGACCGGAGGAGGCGCCGCTTTTGGACTAATATGCGACAGGCCCCCCACCCGCGCAAGAGCTTCTTGTGGCCACTCCCAGGATGCGCTATACTCCCCCCAAAACCGCCCTTTTTGCACGAGGAACTCAATGGCCCGCCACAAGGCCTTTACCGTCGCCGAGGCCGACGCCCTCATCCCCCATCTGGAGGCGCTGCTGGACCAGCTCGACGAGTACCGGCGCCGGCTCCTGCACCACTGCGAGCAACTCCAGTTCCTGGAGGTGCTGTGGGGGGAGCGGGTGGAATCCTCCGGCAACCCGGACCACCGGGAATTCCTGCGCCACACCCGCATGCGCGCCCAGTTGAGCCGCGAGATCGAGGGCTTGGTCCACCAGGAGATCCGCGGCCGCGGGCTGCGCTTCCCCCAGGGCGGGCTGAGCCACGGTCTGATCGACTTCCCCACCACCTTTGGCGGCCGCTGGGTATACCTGTGCTGGCAGCGGGGCGAGTCCCAGGTGCGCTACTGGCACGAGATCGACGCCGGGTACCCCGGCCGCCAGGAATTGACCGCCGAGCACATCATCTGCATGGGGAAGGACGAAGAATTCGAGCTGCCGGATGACTCGGCGTTAGATTTTTGAACGCCTCGCGGCCGCCGCCCTGGCGTCGCCGAAGACCAACTCCGCCGCCGGACCACCTCAGCCCGGCGCCCAGGCGCAGGGCGGAGATCAGCCGGGGGGAAAGGTAGCAGTTGCCCTCGGACCACTTGATGGGAGGGCCCTCCGGGGGACCCTCCAGCAGCAGCGCCCGGGTGCCGGGGCGCAGGACCAGGTCGCGGCGGTACGCCCAAGACCTCCTGCGCTCCTCCCGCGGAGGGCGATTTCGACGCCCAGGCGGGACCAGCCCGGCAGGGCCAGGGAGGTTTTGCCGGCCTCGGGCGGGCCCACCAGCAGCAGGCCCCGGCCCTGGCGGGCGGCGCTGCCGGCGTGTAGTTGCAAATAATGCCCTATGCGCAGCAGGGGGTATGGTGGGTAAGGCCCATTCGGCCTCCAGGAAGAACGCGTTCAGCGAGGCGGCTCTGGCCACGACCCGGCCCCGGCGGCGCAGGGTGTAGGCCCCCTCCTTTGGCTGGAAGCAGTAGACGATTTGGGGGCCGCCGCGGCCCGGGCGCCGCTGTACAGCTTGGCCGCCACCTCCCCCAGCAACGGGTCCTCCCCTGCCAGGGCAAAGGAATGATCGGCGATACGGCGCAGGAAGCGCCAGCCCGACCCGGCCACCCTCAACCTTCCTGCTGGGCGCCGCTGAGCTTGCGGCGCTCGTCCAGGTCCTCCAGTTCGTTGAGCAACAGGCGCACCAGCCGGCGCTCCCGCTTGCCGCCGGCGGCCACCAGCGTCAGGATGAAGCGCAGGTTCTCGTCCGCCCCGTACTTGGCCACCAGGCCCTGCACGGCCTGGCGGCGGTCTTCGGGCAGGCGACCGGTCACGTCGGCCAGCAGATCACCCAGGTTCATCGCCCCCTCTCCATTAGGGGAGAATCTAGCCCAGCCCCTTCCGGCCTGTCAAGGCGCCGGGGTACGAAACCTCCTGCCACAATTGCCTTGACCGTGCTCGCCGGATGCTGTACCATTTCTCTATTTTGCCACGCAGGAGGGACGATGTCCCAGGCTGGGACAAGAGCCGCAGCACGCGAAACCGCCACCCTCGGCGCCGGATGCTTCTGGTGCGTGGAGGCGGTTTTCCAGCAGATGCAGGGGGTGTGGGGTGCCGTGCCCGGGTACGCCGGCGGCAGCGCCGAGAACCCCACCTACCAGCAGGTGTGCGGCGAGACCACCGGGCACGCGGAGGTGGCCCAGATCGACTTTGATCCCCAGGTCCTCTCCTTCGCCGACCTGCTCGGGGTATTCTGGCGCACCCACGATCCTACCACCCTCAATCGCCAGGGCCCCGACGTGGGCACCCAGTACCGCTCGGTGATCTTTTACCACAGCGAGGCGCAGCGGCAGACCGCCGACTTCTCGCGCCGGGAAGCGGCCCGCCTGTGGCCCGACCCCATCGTTACCACCATCGAGCCCCTGACCCGCTTCTACCCGGCCGAGGACTACCACCGCGACTACTATCGCCTCAACCCCGGCCAGACCTACTGCCGGCTGGTCATCGCCCCCAAGCTCAAGAAATTCGCCCAGGAGTTCGCCGGCCGGCTGGCCCGCTGAGCTGAAACCGCCACCTTCCAGAGGATATCCGGCTTTGCTGCTCACCGCCATCGAGATCTACGGCTTCAAGTCCTTTGCCCACAAGATAACCATCCCCTTCGGCCCGGGGATCACCGCCATCGTCGGCCCCAACGGCTGCGGCAAGTCCAATGTCATCGAGGCCATCCGCTGGGGCATGGGCGAGCAGCGTGCCAGCGCCTTCCGCAGCCACCGCATGGAAGAGGTGATCTTCGCCGGCACCCGCAAACGCAAGCAGTTGGGCATGGCCGACGTCACCATCACCATCGACAACGCGGCCCGCGCCCTGCCAATCGACTTCAATGAGGTGAACATCACCCGCCGGCTCTTCCGCTCAGGCGAGAGCGACTACCTGCTCAACAAGGTCCCCTGCCGCCTGCTCGACGTGCAGAATCTGTTGATGGACACCGGCCTGGGGCCGGGGGCCTACTCGGTGATGGAGCAGGGCATGGTGGACGAGATCATCAGCGAGCGCACCGACAACCGCCGCCGCATCATCGAAGAGGCCGCTGGCATCACCAAATACAAGGTCCGCCGCCGGTCCACCTGGTCCAAGCTCGAATCCACCACCGCGGACCTGACCCGCATCGAGGACATCATCTCCGAGATCCAGCGCCAGGTGGACTACCTGGGCCGACAGGTGGGCCGGGCGCGGCGCTACCAGGAACTCAAGCAGGAGTTCGACGCCCAGGAGATCTTGCTGGGCCGGCTGCGCTTCTTCGCCATCCAGGACCAGCTGCGCCCCCTGGGCGAGGAACTGGCTCGCGTGAGCGCTCTGGCCGAATCCGGATACATCGAGTTCACTAGCCGCGAGGCCAAACTGGAGAAGGGCCGGCTGGCGGTTACCGAGGCCGAGAAGGGGCTGCAGGATGTGGGCCAGCGCTACGGCATCTGCGTGGACGAGATCCACGACCAGGACCGGCAACTGGCCACGGCCAGGGCCAGCCTCGAAGCCAGCGAGACCCTCATCGCCCGCACCACCGCCGCGTGCGAGGAATACTGCCGCCAGTTGGAAACGGCCCAGCAGCAACTGGCCCAAGCGGCCGCCGAACTGCAAAACGCTCAGACCCAACTGGCGGCCGACCAGGAGCGCCGGGAGCAGGGCGAGGGAGAGGCCGCCGCGGCTGAGAGCGCCTTTCAGACCAGCCGCTATGCCCTGGACAACAAGAAGCGCCAGCAGGTCGAGCTCCTGCGCCGCCAGGGTGAGGCCGCCGGCGCCCTGGAGCGCCTGCGCACCGAGGCCGAGGGTTTGAGCGAGCGCCAGCGCCAGTTGGAGGGCGAGATCGGCCGGCTGGCCCAGGAGCAGGAGCGCGCCAGAGAACAGGCCCGGCTGGCCCAGGAGGAACTGCAAGAGCGGCAGGGGCGCCTGCGCCAGGTGCAGGAGGACCAGCAGGCCGTGCGCCAGTGGGCCGGAGCCGTCGACGCTGAGCTGTCCCGACGCCGGCAGCAGCGCGACGAGGCCCGCCGCGCCCTCGAAGGCGAGCAGGCCCGGCTGCAGGCCCTGGAACGGCTGCGCTCCAGCTACGAAGGCTACGACAGCGGGGTGCGCAAGCTGATCCTCGACTCGCCGCACCAGGGCCTCTTCACCGGCGTGTTGGGTGACCTGATCGAGGTGACCCCCGGCTACGACCGCGTCGTCGAGACCGCCCTGGGCGAGGCCCTTCAGGCCCTGGTCGCCCCAGGGGCGGGCGGGGTGCTGGAGGCCCTGCGCCACCTTGCCGCCACCGGAGGCCGGGCCGGGATCTTCCCCCTGGAGTGGCAGACCCCCCCGCCCCCGGCCGCCCCGCCGGCCCGTTTCCCCGGACTGATCGGGCCGCTCTTGCGCTATGTGCAGGCCGACTCAGCCCTGGCCCCGCTCTTGGGCCGGCTGCTGCGCCACACCTTTGTGGTCGAGGACCTCGAAGCCGCCCTGGCCGTGGCCGGCGGGTACGTGGACCAGGAACTGCGCTTCGTCACCCTCCAGGGCGATGCCGTCGATATGGGGGGCCGGGTGACTGGCGGCCAGGCCAGGGACGAGGACAGCGGTGTGTTGGGTCGGCGCCGCGAACTGCGGGCCCTGCGCGCCCGCGGCGCCCATTGCCGCGCCCAGTTACACGCCGCCGAGAACCTCTGCCAGTCCACCCAGGTGCGCAGCGCCCTGCTGGCCCGCCGGGCCCAGTCCCTGGCCGGCCAGGCCGAGGCCCTGCGCGACCAGGAGCGCGAGCAGGCCCACCTCAGCCAGCGGGCCCAGGCCGAGGCCCAGCGCCTGGGGGCCCAGCTCGAAGGGCTGGACCGCGAGCACACCCGCCTGGCCGAGCGCCTGGCCGGGCTGCGCCAGTCCACTAAGGCCCAGGAAAACACCCTGGAGCAGCTCGACCAGCAGGGGGTTCAGTTAGAGGAGCAGATTGCCCGGCGCGAGGAGGAGTTGCAGGGGGCCGAGGAAACCCGCCGCGACCGGGCCGAGAAACTGGCCGTCCTCCGGGTGGAAGGGGCCCGGCTGGTGGAGCAGGCCGAGAGCCTGTGCCGCGACGAGCAGCGCCTACGCCACATCGGGCAGAACCTGGAGCAGAACATCGAGCGCAGCCGGCAGGAGGGGGAACAAGCCGCCCAGAACCGCCGGGACCTGGGCCAGTTGGCAACGCAACTGACCTACCGCCTCAGGGAGCTGCACCACACCCGCGACGAGCTGACCCGCCAGCGCGACCAGCGCCAGGAACACTGGCAGGAGGTCCTGACCCAGAGCCGGCAGTTGGAGGAGCTGATCAGCCGGCTGCAGCGCGAACTCAGCGCCCAGCGCGAGCGCCGCCACGAACTGGAGTTGAAGATCGCCGAGTTGCGCAGCCGCGCCGCCCATATCTCGGAGCGCCTGCGCGAGGAGCAGCACTGCGAGGTGGAGGCCATGGGCCGGCCCGAGGAGGGTCTGGATCTGGCGGCCATTGAGGCCAGGGCCGAGGAGCTGCGCCTATCCCTCCAGCGCTTGGGCAGCGTCAACGTGGCGGTGCTCGACGAGTACGCCGAGCAGAAGGAGCGCCTCGACTTCCTCACCCAGCACCGCGACGACCTGCTCAGCGCCGCCGAAGACCTGAAAACCACCCTCAACCGCATCGACCGGGTGGCACGCCAGATCTTCGTCGATTCCTTCACCCAAATCAACGAGAAGTTCCGCGAGACCTTCGCCCGCTTCTTCCCCGGCGGCGAGGCGAATCTGCAATTGGCCCCGGAGATGGACCCTTTGGAGGCCGACATCGAGATCACCGCCCGGCCTCGGGGCAAACGCCTCCAGAGCATCAGCCTGCTCTCCGGCGGCGAGCGGGCCCTCACCGCCATCTCCCTGCTCTTCGCCATCTACCAGGTGAAGCCCAGCCCCTTCTGCATCCTCGACGAGGTGGACGCCCCCCTGGACGACGTCAACGTGCAGCGCTTCGTGCGGGTGCTCAAGGAGTTCGCCCAGGGCACCCAGTTCATCATGGTGACCCACAACAAGATCTCCATGGGCGCCGCCGACACCCTACACGGGGTCACCATGCCCGAGGAAGGGGTCTCGCAACTGGTCTCGGTGCGGATCGGGGGGCAGGAAGTGGAGGAGGTTTCGGGATGAGCTGGCATTTCGAGCAGGTCGCCGGCCCCTTCAGCTACATCACTGAAGGCCCGGCCTGGGACGGGGAGGCGCTCTTCTTCACCGACATCCCCAACAGCCGCATCCTGCGCTACGACCCTCGCACCCGCGACTGCGCGGTATGGCGCACCGGCACCAACGAGGCCAATGGGTTGCTCTTCGATCGGGAAGGGCGCTTGTACGGCTGCGAAGGGGGCGGGGAAGGCCGGCGCATCGTCCGCTATAACGCCGACGGCAGCACCGCGGTTCTGGCCGATCGCTTTGAGGGCAAGCGCCTCAACAGCCCTAATGACCTGGCCTTCGACGCGAAGGGGAGGTTGTGGTTTACCGACCCGCGCTACGGCGACAGGGAGGACGACCTCGAGCTGGACCACCAGTCGGTGTTCCGGCTCGACCCAGAGCCCGGCGGCTCCTGGCAGCTCCACCGCACTACCACCGACACCACCAAGCCCAACGGCCTGCTGATCTCCCCTAACCAGCAATGGCTCTACGTGGCCCAGAGCCACTATGGAGAGGGGAACAAGCGGGAGTTGCGGGCCTACCCCATCGCTGCGGACGGCTCAGTGGGGGAATACCTCGTGCTGCACAACTTCTACCCCCACCGCGGCATCGACGGTATGTGCCTCGATACCGGGGGGAACCTCGTCGCCACCGCCGGCTGGCAGCAGAGCGGCTCTGGGCCGATGATCTACGTCTTTGCCCCCAATGGCCGGGTGCTGGAAACCCATCCCGTGCCTTTGGACCGGCCCACCAACTGCACTTTCGGCGACCCGGACCTCAAAACCCTCTACGTCACAGCCAGCGGCTACCTCTTCCGCGCCCGCACCGAACGCCAAGGGCTGCTGGTCTACCCGCCGGCCCGTTGACTCAGGCTTTCAGCAACTCGGGAGCCAACTGGTAGGGATTGTGTGCGGCCAGGAGCCGGGCGCGGTCCCCAGTGCGCTGGTCGGCGGAGCGCAGGGCCTGCCGCAGAATTTCGGGGTTTTCCTGCAAGAAAGCCTTCATCGCCGAATGAGGGTCCTGGGCATAGGCCAGGAGCACCGACTCCTGTTGAGAATCGATGTGGCCTGCCCGCCGAAGCGCGACAAACAATTCCCCGTCCACCCGCAAGAGCGCCTCAGAGCGCACCCCGGCCCTGGCCAGGGCCTCGGCCCCACCCTGGGCCCGGTCCACCACGTTGAGGGCGTAGCTTATCTCCGCCCTTCGCTTTCGCAACGCCGGAATCCAGTCGCGGGTGTAGCTCGACGCCTCGGTGATCAGGTCGGCCACGTGCAGGGCCTTCATCCCCTTCAACTTGTCCACCACCTCCGCCTTCCCTCCCCGATAGAACACCGCACCGTGGTCCTTGTAGATCAGCAGATACGGTTTGCCCAGGCGGGCGGCCACCATCCCCGAGAAAAACCAGTCGCGCCGCTCCCCTCCCGAGACGAAATCGCCTGCCTGTCCCCCGGCCCGCTCGGCCAGGGCCTCGACCACCCCGGCGAAGATCGGGTCCGCAGCGGCCTGGGCCTCCACCCGCGCTTGCAGCCGGCCGGGAAAGGCCACATGGTCTGTGCTCTCGGCGTCGATAAAGCGCAGCAAGTCCTCGGCCGGCCCCTGCCCGCCGTACAGATAGTGGGTGTTGATGTAGTAGGGCCCCACGGTCCCCGAGGTGTACCAGAAAATCTGGCCCGGGGGAGCCAGGCGCAGGGCCTGGGTTTGGATTAGGGCGGCGTTCAGGTCCAGGAGCATGGGATCACCTCGGCAGTTGGTCAGGGGGTATGTCCTTGAGCAGCGGGTTGCGCTGGTCGCGGGCTGAGAGGACGGGCAGGGCTCCCAGTTTCCAGTCCAGGCCCAGGGCCGGGTCGTTCCAGGCCACCCCCAGCTCGTCGGCCCCGTCGTAGTAGTTGTCCACCACGTAGAAGAGCACCACCTCGCTCAGGGCCGCAAAACCGTGGGCCACGCCGCAGGGGATATAGAGGCCATGCAGGGCTTCCTGGCCCAATTCGATGAGCTGGCTCCTGCCCTGGGTGGGTGAGGAAGGGCGCAGGTCACACAACCCCACCCGTATGCGCCCGGAAACGCAGTGCCAGTAGTCCACCTGATGGCGGTGGTAGTGGAGGCCACGCAGTACCCCGGCCTGGGACTCGGAACGGTTGACCTGCATCCGCTCCCAGCTGCGCTGCGGGAACCATTCCTTGCGGAAGGTCTCGGCAAAACGGCCGCGCTGGTCGCCAAAAACCTGCAATTCCGCTACGGCCACCCCCTGGATCTGCGCCGACTCCTTCAACTCGACCACGCGGACCTCATTCCGTGCCGTGGCATTTTTTGAACTTCTTTCCGCTGCCGCAGGGGCAGGGGTCGTTGCGGCCCACCTTAGGGGCCTCGCGCCGGAAGGTTTCCACTCTGGCGGGCATCAGCCTCCCCCCGTTCAGCACCTCGACCGGCTTCTTGCCCTCCAGCGAGGACCGGGGGGTTTGCAGCCACACCTCGTGTAACTCCTGCAACGCCCCGCTCATCTCACGGGCATCGCCCCCTTGCGCCATCCCCTGCTCCTGGCAAAAGGCGCTGAAGTCGGTCAGCAATGCGCCCTGAGGCGAGGCCATCAACTCCCTGAACTGGCGGGCATCCACCCCAGGGGGCAGGGGGAGCTGTTCCAGGTCCTGCCAGGTGGCATCCTCCCCTTCTGGCTGGGCCGCCCCTTCCCTTGGCGCGGCCGGCTCAGGGGCCTCGGTTTGCCCCCCTGCAGCCGCCACCTGGGCGGCGATCTGGGTCAGCAGACCACTTAATTCCTTGACAGCCTCGGCCGGGCCCTCGGGCAATACCTGGGAGATGATCCACCCCACCTCCTCCCCGTCCTGGAGCAACTCGACCATATCCTGGGGCGAGAAGCGGTGTATCTCCCTTTTTTCACTAATACTTTGAAGCTGTTTTATCAGTTCCTCGGCCATTGCCTTCCCGCCCTTACAAGGGGTGGAGAATCTACTGCCTGCCCCCTGCCCTGTCAAAATCCACCTCCTCAGAAAAATGAGGAGAGTCTCAGATTTTTGAGAGCAACCCCACCCACTTGCCGCCAAATCTGGTCTGACTTGGTGAGGGGGCTCACAAAAGGGGCCCCCTTTCCCTGCCGAAATAGATGGTATGAATATTGCGTTATGCCCTGGCGGAGCCAGCGTCCCCCACTAGCTGTTCACGCTCAGCCGATCTAGAAAGGACTGGCCTATGAACCCGCTCAGAAACCTCTCCGACAAGGCCATCCTGATGCAGGCCGCCCAGGATCAGAACAGCCTCGCCCTGCTGGTCCGTCGCTACCGGGTTCCCCTCTTCAACTTCGTCTACCGCTTTGTGGGGGACCGCGAAACAGCCGAGGATCTGGTCCAGGAGACCTTTCTTCGCTGCATGAGGCACCGCCACCAGTACGAGGCCATCGAGCAGGTCTCCACCTGGCTCTACACCATCGCCGGCAACCTGGCCAAGACCGAGCTGCGCCGGCGCAAGCGCTGGCACTGGATTCCCATCGGCCCCAGCGAGGACGAGGAGCACAGCTCCTTCTATGAGCCGGTGGACCGCGAGCAACTGCCCGGCGAGCAGACCGATACCCGCACCATCCAGAGCTCGGTGGTCGAGGCCATCCACCAGTTGCCCGAGGAATTCCGCGAGGCCGTGCTCCTGCGCGATCTCAACGGCCTCTCCTACGAGGAGATCTCCAAGATCATCGACAGCCCGGTGGGCACGGTCAAATCCAGGGTCAACCGCGGCCGCATCCGCCTGCAGAAAGACTTGCGCCCCCTGGCCGAGGAAGTGATCGGCGTCCTGGCCTCCTAATTTTAATCCCAGCCTCACCCTCTAAACCCCTCCGCCACCGGAGGGGCTTTTTTGCGCCACCTCTGCCCAACCTCTACATTTTCCGCCCCACTTCGACCCCCACCCGGAGGCCCGCCGTGCAAATTCCCCTCCACCGCGAGCGCATGTACCGCTGCCTCGACCAACTGCTCCGCGCCCACGCCCCTTCCGGCGCTGAAGCCGAGGTCGATCAACTGGTTCTCGAACAGATGCGCGGGGTCGGCGACGCCGTCTGGCAGGATCCCGCCGACAACATCATCATCCACATGCGCGGCCGCAGCGCCGACGCCCCCATCGCCGTGACCGCCCACAAGGATGAGATCTCGATGGTGGTCAAACGCGTGGAGGAGGACGGCCGGCTGCGGGTGCGCAACGTGGGCGGCCTGCACCCCTGGGCCATCGGCGAGATCCCAGTGGAGATCATGGGCCGCGAGGGCCTGATCCCGGGGGTGCTCTCCATCGGCTCCAAACACGTCTCCACCGAGAGCCCGGCCGGCCAGCTCAAGGAGGGCAGGGGCCTGAGCTGGGAGCTGATGTGGGTGGAGACCAAGCTGGGTCCCGAGCAATTGCAGAAGGCCGGGGTGCGGGCCGGCACCAAGGTGGTGATCGCCCGTCCCTTCAAGGCACCCTGGCCCCTGGGCGAGTACCTGTGCGGCTACAACCTCGACTGCCGTGGCGGCCTGGCCGCCCTGCTCGAAGCCGCCCACCAGCTCCGGGCCGAGCCGCCGGCCCAGGACGTGTACCTGGTCGCCAGTTCCGAGGAGGAGATCGGCGCCCACGGGGCCACCTACGCCCTGGCCCAGTTGCCCAGCCACACGGTCATTGCCCTCGACGTGGTGCCCGTGGCCCAGGAGTACCAGG
This sequence comes from Candidatus Handelsmanbacteria bacterium, assembly GCA_016867395.1. GTDB lineage: Bacteria > Latescibacterota > UBA2968 > UBA8231 > UBA8231 > SICG01. The sequence continues at coordinate 3,466 of VGJS01000012.1, read as the reverse complement.
TCCGCAACAGCGCCGAGCCGGTGCTGGGCTGTCAGGACTCCTCGGGCATCTACCACCAGCGCATCAACCAGCAGTTGGAGCGCCTGGCCGGGGAGTTGGGCTTTGGGGTGCAGACCGCGGTGCTTACCTCCTACGGCAGCGACGCCACCTTTGCCAAGAGCCGCGGCGCCGCTGCCCGCGCCGCCCTCATCGGCTATCCGGGGGACAACACCCACGGCTACGAGATCTGCCACCTCGAAGCCCTCTACAACACCGCCCGCCTGCTCCTGGCCTACTTCTACCATCCCCTGTCCTGAGGAAAAGACCCATGCCCGCCCTGCCCGGCATCAAGATCGGCGACCGGCTCAACCCCCACCCCACCGCCAAGGACCTGCAGGTCTTCCAGCAGTTGGGCGTCGAGTGCGCCACCATCTGGACCACCATCGCCGACGCCAACTACGAGTACCTGGCCCAGACCCGCCGCCTGCTCGGGGACCACGGCATTCACCTGTGGAACGTCGGCATCCTCGACCTGCACTGCGACCCCACCCTGGTGCTGGGTCTGGAGGGCTTCGACCTGAAGGTGGCCCAGTACCAGCAGTACCTGCGCGACCTGGGCCGGGCCGGCATCACCTACACTACCTACGCCCACATGGCCAATATCAAGATGCTGCCCTACTACCAGACCCGGGTGGGGCAGGCCCGGGGCGGCATCCCCACCCGCGAGTTCGATATGGCGGAAGCGGCCAAACTACCCTTCTCCCACGGCCGGGCTTATAGCGATGAAGAGATCTGGGACACCTTCACCCGCTTCATCCGGCAGGTGATGCCGGTGGCCGAGGAGGCCGGGGTGCGCATCGGCCTGCACCCCGACGACCCGCCGGTAGCCACCCTGGGAGGGGTGGCACGGGTGATCCGCGACTTTGCGGGGTACGAGCGGGCGGTGGAACTCGCCGACAGCCCCAACTTCGGGCTCTGCTTCTGCGTGGGGACCTGGGCGGAGGGCGGGGCGATGATGGGAAGGGACGTGCTGGGGATGATCGACCACTTCGGCCGGCAGGGCCGGCTATTCAAGATCCACTTCCGCAACGTGGACGCCCCCCTGCCCCGCTTCCGCGAGACCCTGGTGGACGAGGGCTACGTGGACATGTACGAGGTGATGCGGGCCCTGCGGGAGGTGGATTTCGACGGGGTGCTCATCCCCGACCATGTGCCCGACGCCGGGGATGGCCGCAGCACCGCCTACACCCTGGGCTACATGCGGGCCACCCGCCAGCGGGTCTATGCCGGGGGCTGAAGGGGCTCAGAAGGCCCGCTGCACCAGGAACTCCAGCATCTCCCGCAACAGCTCGCGGGCCTCGGTGGCCGGCAGGGCCTCCAGGTGGCCCAGGCTCCGCTCGGCCTGCTGCCGGCAGACCCCCTCGGCAAAAGCCATGCAGCCGTAGCGCTCGACCAGGGAGATGACCCGCTCGATCTGGGCCTGGCTGGTGTGCTGGCGGTCCTGATGCAGGACCTCCAGCACCTCGGCGGCCTCGGCGGCCGAGCACTTGCGCAAGAGGTCGATGAGGATTAGGGTGCGCTTTCCCTCGGCGATATCCCCGCCCCGCTCCTTGCCGTACGCCCCCGAGGTGATGCCGGGAGCCACCTCGGCGTCGCGCTCGGAGGAGGTGAGGTTGAGCAGGTCGTCGCGGATCTGGAAGGCGATGGCCATGGCCTCGCCAAAGTCGCCGATGGTCCGCCGGTGGGCGGGGTCGGCCCCGGCGATGATCGCCCCGGCGGTGCAGGGCCCCCTCCCGGTGTACCAGCCGGTCTTCTTGCGCAGCATGACCATGAATTCGGCCTCGCTGGGGATGTGGCGCTGCCTGATCCAGCCCACGTCGTAGGCCTGCCCCTCGAAGGTCTCGCGCGAGCCCCGCACCATCTCCTCAATCAGCTCCAACGACATCTCCGCGCCCAAAAGCGGCCGGTTGGCCCCCAGCACCTCAAAGACCTTGCAGTAGAGGGCGTCGCCCACGTTGATGCTCAGGGGCACCCCGTGCAGATGGTGCAGGCAGGGCTTGCCCCGCCGCATCTGTGAGCCGTCCTCGATGTCGTCGTGGACCACCGCAAAGGACTGGAACATCTCGAAGGCCGCCGCGGTGCGCAGGGCCCGGCGCCAATCCCCGCCCAGGGCGGCGCAGGCCAGCAGCACCAAGGCCGGCCGCGCCCTTTTGCCGCCCCGCTCGGGGTAGTCGCGCATGGGGCGATACATGAACTCCTCGGGCGCCTGGAGGGGCAGGAAGGAGAACATCTCCGCCTCGATGAGGGGGATGTGCTCCTCCAGGAACTGGCGCAGGCGGGGCGGGACCGCGGACATAACACTTCCACCTGAAAGGGCCACGGGAATTAAAATAAAAAACGGCCAACCATCTGGCGATGATTGGCCGGACCTTGGGCTGGGGCCCGGTTCAAAGGACGCCGCGCACCTTGAGGCGGTTGAGGGCCCGCGCCAGGGCCGCCTGGGCCCGGACCACGTCGGTGCCCTCCTCTTTCTTCTCTAACCTTTCCTCGGCGCGGCTGCGGGCCGCCTGGGCCCGGGCTACGTCGATCTCCTCGGCGAATTCGGCGGTCTCGGCCAGCACCGTCACCTGGTTATCCCCCACCTCGGCGAAGCCGCCGCTGGCGGCCACGCGGCGGGCCTTGCCCTGGTGGTCGAGGAAGGCGAGCTGACCGCTCTTCAGCGAGGTCAGGAGGGGGGCGTGGCGGGCCAGCACTCCGAAGCTGCCCTCGGTGCCGGAACCCTGGAAACGCGCCACCGCGCCGCTGTAGACCCGCTTTTCCGGGGTGACGATGTCGAGCTGAAACTCCACCATAGCGCCTCTAGGCTCAGCCGCCGGCCATCTTCTTGGCCTTGGCCACGGCCTGCTCGATGGAACCGACCATGTAGAAAGCCTGCTCGGGCAACTCGTCGTGCTTGCCCTCGGCAATCTCCTTGAACCCTTTGACCGAGTCCTCGACCTTGACGAACTCGCCGGGGATGCCGGTGAAACCCTCGCCGACGTGGAAGGGCTGGGTCAGGAAGAGCTGGATGCGCCGGGCCCGGGCCACCACGATCTTGTCCTCGTCCGACAGTTCGTCAATGCCGAGGATAGCGATGATCTCCCGCAGGTCGCGGTACCTTTGCAGGATCTGCTGTACCTGGCGAGCCACCTGGTAGTGCTCCTCGCCCACCACATGGGGGTCAAGGATGCGCGAGCTGGAGGCCAGGGGGTCCACCGCCGGGTAGAGGCCCTGGTCGGCCAGGTTGCGCTCCAACACGATGCGGCCGTCAAGGTGGGCAAAGGCGGTGACCACCCCCGGATCGGTGTAGTCGTCGGCCGGTACGTAGATGGCCTGCACCGAGGTGATGGAGCCCTTCTTGGTGGTGGTGATGCGCTCCTGCAACTCGCCCATCTCGGTGGCCAGGGTGGGCTGGTAGCCCACCGCCGAGGGCATACGCCCCAGGAGG
>VGJS01000011.1 GCA_016867395.1 Candidatus Handelsmanbacteria bacterium | reverse complement strand
CCCCATCGGCGCCACTCCGCCCTTGATTATCTGTCGCCGATCAACTGTGAAAAGAGGTATCATCTCTCGGCTTGATCCGAAAGACCAAAACTGTCCACTAAATCGGGGAAACTCCAGGATTAGAGAAACATCTCGATTCCCTAATCCCCTGTTTTTAACGGAGCCACCCTCCGGAATCGAACCGGAGACCTGCTCATTACGAGTGAGCTGCTCTACCAACTGAGCTAGGGTGGCTTGGGCCTACCGCATGAATATAGCCGGCCGGCTCCGGGCCTGTCAAACCACCCTACAGGCTCACATGAAGCTGAAAATCCGCGCCAATTTGTCGAGGAATTTCTTCCCCGACTGCGGCGCCGGGGCCATGGCGGCCTCGTGGGCCTCCTCGTCGAGGGCAAAGCGGATCAGGCCGATGGCGGCGGCGTACTGGGGGTCCTCCATGCCGGGGGCCGCCAGCATCTCCTGGACCGAACCCAGCCGCACCGGCACCCCGAGCACCTCCTCGCCGAGTTGGGCGATATTTTCGAGCATGGCCCCCCCGCCGGTGAGGATGAGGCCGGCGGCCAGTTTCTTGCCATAGCGGTTGCGCTCCAATTCCTGCCGCACGAACTCAAAGATCTCCTGCTGCCGGGCCTCAATGATCTCCTTGAGCTGGTGGTGGCTGATGGAGTGGGGCCTGCCGGCAGTCGTCTTGAAGGCGATGTTCTGGTCCGCCCCCTCAGGGCGGCCGCACACATAGCCGTGCAACTGCTTGAGTTGTTCGGCCTCGCGGGGGGACGTGCTGAGCACCACCGACAGGTCCTTGGTCAGATCGTCGCCGCCAAAAGGGATCTCGGCCAGGTGGCGGAGTTGCCCATGAAAAATGGCCAGGTCCGAGGTGCCTGCACCGATGTCCAGCAGGGCGACACCCATCTCCCGCTCGTCGGGGGAGATGAGGGCCGAGGCAGCGGCGACGGTTTCGTGGATGAACCCGGCGATCTCCACGCCTGCCTCCTCCGCGGCCCGCTGCAGGGTGGTGCAGGACTGGCGGGCGGCCAGGATGCTTAGGGTCTCAATCTCTAATTTGTTGCCGTGCAGCCAGAGGGGGTTCTGGACATATTCGCCGTCCACGGCGTAGCTCTGGATGAAGCGGTGGAGCACGATGGCGTTGCCGGCGGGCATCGCCTGTTCGGTGGCGACCAGGCCCCGCTGCATGTCGTTGTCGTCGATAGGGGTGGAGGTGCCGGAGATGGCCACCGTGCTGTGGCTGGTGTGGACGGAGACACTTTCGCCGGCCATGCCCATGTAGGCGCCGGTGATCTTGAGGCCAGTTGAACGGCCCGCCTCGGTGACGGCCGCGGCGATGGAGTCCACCACCTTGGGCATGTCGATGATCGAGCTGCGGCGCAAGCCGCGGCAGGGGCTGCTGCCCATCCCGAGAATCTTGAGTTTGTCGTCGGGCTGCTGCTCGCCGACCACGCAGAGCACCTTGGCGGTGCCGATGTCCAAAACGACGATAGGAGATCCGCTCATAAGGCCGTTACCAGTAGTAGGCAAAGGACCGCCGTGGAACCATAGGGCTCCTGCCCGGCAATCACAGGATTGTGATGGTTGGAAGCGCGATATTTATCGTGGGCAGTGCGGTGGCGCCGAGGAGATAATTGGGGGAGTAGGCGGCCGTCAAACACCGGCGCAACCAGCCGGCAGACATGGTCAAAACAACCGGGCCCAAGGGGGGGGACCCTTGGGCGTTTCGGTGTTAGCAACAACGTGTTTAGAATAAGTATGGTCCGTGAGAAAGTCAAGAATTTTCGGCGCTACCGGTGCTCCTGGTGCAAAATACGCTTTCGTCCTGCTCAGGGATCGGCCAGTTCCTTGAGCAGCGCAAGGCGCTCGATGGTCTGCTGGAGTTGCATGAGGTCGATGGGTTTCTGAAAAAAATCGTACGCCCCCCCGTCGAGCAGTTCGCAGGCCAGGGCCTCTGAGGCGTAGCCGGAGACAATGATAACCTTGATGCGGGGATCGAGATGGCGGATCACGCGCAGGGTCTCGCGGCCGTCCATGTGCGGCATGGAGATGTCCAGGAAGACGGCGTCGGGCAGGTGCTCCTTAAGCCGCAGGAGGCCCTGTTGTCCGTTGGCGGCGGTGAACACGGTGTAGCCCTGGCCGGTGAAGAACTCCTCGATGGTGCTGACGAAGTCGGCCTCGTCATCCACAAAGAGCAGTTTGAAGTTGGGCATGGGGGTAATTTACGGCCTGGCTGGCCGGTGTCAAAGGCCGGGGGGCGGCGCTTGACGGGGTTTCGGGGTCGTGTTAAAATATATGTCCCGCTGTAATCCGCCATGCGGGTTTCCCCCAAGCACCATTCCCCAACTGGAGCCCTGTCATGTCCCGCGGCGTGAACAAAGTCATCCTCATCGGCAACATCGGCTCCGACCCCGAGGTCAAGTACACGGCCAGCGGCGTGCCGGTGGTCAATTTCAGCCTGGCCACCTCCGAGAGTTGGACCGACAAAGGTTCTGGCCAGCGCCAGGAGCGCACCGAATGGCACCGGCTGGTGCTGTGGCGCAAACTGGCGGAGATCGCCGGGCAGTACCTAAAGAAGGGGAGCAAGATCTACGTCGAGGGCCGCCTCCAGACCCGGTCCTGGGACGACCAGAGCGGGCAGAAAAAGTACATGACCGAGATCGTCGTCGACGACATGCAGATGCTCGACGGGCGCGGCGAGGGCGGCTACAGCGACCCGGCCCCAGCGGCCGGTGCAGGCCAGGGCGGCGCCGATCCCCGGCCTGCGCCCGGCCCGATGGCCGACGACGACCTGCCCTTTTAGCCCCCGACGCTGCGGATGACAGCCCCCGACCTCCTCGATCTGGGGCGTTTCGGTCTGGGCCTCGCGCTCATCGCCGGCCTGCGGGCGCTGGCGAAATGGGCCCGGCAACCTCAGGCCGCTTTCTTAGCCCCGCTGATGGCGCCGCGCCTGCACTATGGCCTGGCCGGCATGGTCTCCGGCTACACCTTTCTCCCCCAACTTGCCCCTGCCTTCGCCGCGCTCCTGGCGGTGGTGCTGGTCTGTTGCTGCGCCTGGGTGGGAGTGGCGGCCGGCTGTAGCTTCGACCTGCGCCGGGAGTACCAACACCGCCTGCTGGGTTTGGTGATCGAGGGGGGACAGGCGGGCATGGCGATGGCCGCGGTGCTCCTGGCCGCCTTCCTGGTGAACCAGTTGCCTGCGGCAGGGTCCATCTATCTGAACGGTGCGGCCCTCGAAGTGGTGTGCGGCATCTGCATGGTGGGCATCTCCGCCGCCGGTGCCGAGCAACAGGCCAACCGCCCCCCCCTGGCCGCCCTGTGTGGGGCGCTGCTGGCGGCGCTGGGGATCAGCCAGTTGCACGGCCAGCCCTTTCCCCTCCTCTATTCGTCCCTGTTGCCCCGCGCCCTGCTGGTGGACGGCCAGTTGGGCAAACTCCTCTACGCCTCGCTCCTGGGCTGCGCCACCGGGGCACTGGCCGACCTGGCGACCCGAGACACCCACACCCTGGGGGTCCGCTGCTATCTGCTGGCCGGGGCGGTTTTGCTGGGCGGGGGGATCGCCACGGCCCTGGGCCTGGAACCGCTGTGGGTGGGGTTGCTGGCCGGGGCCTGGTGGATCAACGCCACCCTGCGCCGCTTGGACGTCCTCGAAACCGTGACCAGGAGCTACAGCTTCGCCCAGAGCGGGCTGCTCTTCAGCTGCGGGTGGTTTCTCGGGGAGGGGGTGTTGGGAGGGGGGGCGAATCTCAAGGTTTTCACCTGGGCGGCCCTGCTGGTTCTGGCCCTGCGACTGGCTTCCCGGCTCAGCAGCCGGCTGGAGGTGCGTTACGTGCCCGCCGACCGGCCCCACCGGGGCCTCCGCCAGGTCCCCGCCGGCATCTTAGACCTCGACGACGTGGGCCTGGCCCTGGCCGCCGGCCTGCTGCGCACCCTGCCCTCGGAGGCCGGCATCGCCCTGCTGGGGGCGGTGGCCGCCGGCCAACTGTGCCTGCGGCTGTTCAGTTGGTGGAGCCGCAGGTTGCGGCCCCAGGCTGCGGCTCCTCTGGTCTGAAGGGGGCTACTGCCGCAGGTTGTGGAAGGCTGCCCGGCCCGGGTACTGGGCCTGGGTGCCCAGGTCCTCCTCGATGCGCAGGAGCTGGTTGTACTTGGCGATGCGGTCGGTGCGCGAGGCAGAGCCGGTCTTGATCTGGCCGGCGTTGAGGGCCACGGCCAGGTCGGCGATGGTGGTGTCCTCGGTTTCGCCGGAGCGATGGGAAATCACCGCGGTGTAACCGGCGCGTTCGGCCATCTCGACGGCCGCCAGGGTCTCGGTGAGGCTGCCGATCTGGTTCACCTTCACTAGGATCGAGTTGCCCACCCCGGCGGCGATGCCCCGCCGGAGGCGCTCGGTGTTAGTGACAAAGAGGTCGTCGCCAACCAGTTGCAGCCTTTCGCCCAGCGCCGCGGTGAGCTCGGCCCAGTGCTCCCAGTCGTCCTCGGCCAGGCCGTCCTCTATGGAGAGGATGGGGTAGCGGGAACACAACTCCTTATAGTACTCGATCATCTGGGCCGGGGTGCGGGCCTGGTTATCGGACCAGCGGAAGGTATAGCGCCCTCCGGCGTACAACTCGCTGGCGGCCACGTCGAGGGCCAGGAGCACGTCCTCACCGGGACGGTACCCCGCCTTGGCGACGGCCTCGACGATCACCTCGAGGGCCTCATCGTTGGAACTGAGGTTGGGGGCAAAGCCGCCCTCGTCGCCCACCGAGGTGTTCAGCTTCTTGCCCTTGAGCACGGCCTTCAGCTGGTGAAAGATCTCGGCTCCGGCGCGCAGCCCCTCGCGGAAGGAGGTGGCGCCCACCGGCATGACCATGAATTCCTGGAAGTCCACGTTGTTGTCGGAGTGGGAACCGCCGTTAAGGATGTTCATCATTGGCACGGGCAACACCCGGGCCTTTGGCCCGCCCAGGTAGCGGTACAGGGGCAGCCCGGCGGCGGCGGCGGCGGCCTTGGCGCAGGCCAGCGACACCCCAAGGATGGCGTTGGCCCCCAGGCGGCTCTTGTCGGGGGTTCCGTCCAGGGCGATCATCTTCTGGTCCACTAGGGCCTGGTCGGAAGCCTCCACCCCGGTCAGGGCCGGGGCGATCTGGGTGGTGATGTTGTGCACTGCCTTCAGCACGCCCTTGCCCAGGTACCGGGCCTGGTCCTGGTCGCGCAGTTCGACGGCTTCGTGATCACCCGTGGAAGCGCCGGAGGGGACTGCGGCCCGGCCCAGGTGGCCGCTTGCCAGTCGCACGTCCACCTCGACGGTGGGGTTGCCCCTGGAGTCGAGCAGCTCGCGGGCCACGATCTGTGCTATCTTGCTCATTGACATATTCTCCTTCGGGGGAAAAAACTAGGTGAAGATGAAAAAGCTGTCAAGCGCACTGGCCCTGCTGCTGAGCTGTTACGGGGAGGCCTGGGCAGACCCTTCGGTGAACGTGCCCTTAAACCACTGGGGCTACGGTTTTGTCGAGCGTTTCGAGGCGCGGGGTGTGCTACACGGCATCGGGGATGGGATCAAGCCCCTTAGCCGGGGCGAGATGGCCAGGATGGGGGCCGCCGTCGAGGAGGCGGCCAAACAGGGGCTGGCGCTTTCGGCCGTGGACAGAAGGCAAATGGACCACCTCCTGGCCGAGATGGGCGGGGAGGGGCGACCTGGAGGGTACAACTATCAGGGTCCCCAGGGGCAGTTCTGGGTGGACGGGTTGTTCCGGCAGCAGAGCGACCTGTTTAGCGGCAGGGGCCGCCGGGAGCGCGAGCTGGTGTTCCGCAACCAGGTGGGCGGGGTGGTGCAGGGGGATTTCATCGAGCGGGTGGGCTTCCGCCTCTCCTTCTCCCAGACCCGCGAGCAGGGCAGCCGCCGCTACTACCTGCGGGACGACGTGTACGAGCGCCGGCTGGAACTGCCCCAGCTCAAGGGCAGGGTGACCGACTACCACGAGGGCCGCGCGTACGTCACCTTCTCCTGGGGCTGGCTGGACCTGGAGGCGGGCAAGGACGAACTGAGCTGGGGGCCGGCTCCGGTGGACAACCTCGGATTGAGCAACAATGCTCCCTCCTTCGACCTGATCCGGCTGCGAGCCAAGTACAGCGCCTTCAAACTGGTCAGCGTGACCGGGTTTCTCCGTCCCTGCCCGGACCGGCCCGATTCCCCGCTGTGCGGAGGGGACGGGAACCTGGACGCTTCGTACATCGTCAACCACACCGCCCGCACCCTCGAAAGGGAGAAACACCTGGCTGCCCATCGCCTGGAGGTGGCGGTGGCCCCCTGGCTCGACCTGGGTTTTCAGGAGATGGTGATCTACGGCGACCGGGGTCTCGAAGCGGCCTATCTCAACCCGCTGATGTTCTACTGGGCGGCGCAAAGTTACCTGGGAGACAAAGACAATGTGCTGATGGGCCTCGATGCGGACTTCCATCCCGGTGGCGGGGTGCGTGCCTATTTCGCCTACGTGGTAGACGACCTCAAGAAGGCGCGGATGTTCAGCAGTGACTTTGCCAACAAGTTTTCCTTCCAGGCCGGCGGCCTGTATGTAAACCCACTGGGACTGGCCGACACTGAGTTGCGGGCCGAGTACACGCGCATCGAGCCCTGGATCTACACCCACAAGTTCCCGATCAACACCTATCGCCATTTCGACGCGCCCCTGGGCCACAGCCTGGGCCCCAACAGCGACCGCTGGCAGTTCCAGGCCAGCCGGCGCTTCCCCGCTGGCCTGGAGGCCAGCCTGGGTCTGAGCCGCACCCGGCACGGGGATAATCTATTGCAGGAGGACGGCACCATCCTCAACGTGGGGGGAGACCTGCACCTGGGCTGGCGGCCCGGGGACGCGAACCAAAGTAAGACCTTCCTGGCCGGCCAGGTGAGCCGGCGCACCTTGTTGGAGGGGGAGTTGCGCTGGCGGGGGCAGGGCCGGCTCGAGGTAAGCGCGGGGTACGGGTACGAGCGGGGTGAGGGGGTGCCCCTGCCGCCCCGTTGGGGGAGTGGGGTGGCGCTGCGCAACCGCACGGGTTACGGGCAGGGGGGGCAGAGGCATCTCTCCTTCGACCTGCGCTACGGCTGGCGCTGAGGGCGGATGGGGGCTATTGAGGGGTTGCTGCTTCTGACCGGGGGCGTTTACCTGGGGGCGCTGGTGTGGCTCAACCTGGGTCTGCGCCGGTCCGGCCCCGCGCCCCTCCTCGATCTGCCCAGCGTCAGCGTAGTGGTGGCCGCCCGCAACGAGGAGGCCAGCATCGGGGACTGCCTGCGGGCTCTGCGTTCCCAGGACTACCCCGGCGAATGGGAGGTGGTGTTGGTGGACGACCGCTCCACCGACGGCACCTCCCAGCTAGTTGCTGCGTCGGGTTGGCCTGGCCTCCAGTTGGTGGCCGCCCCCAGCCAGCCCCAGTATCGCTGCCCCAAGAAAAGCGCCCTGGCCGCCGGCATTGCCCACAGCCGGGGGGAGTTGCTGCTCTTCACCGACGCCGATTGCCAGCCCCCGGCGGACTGGATCTGGAACACGGCCCGCCTCTTTGGTCGGGGGGTGGGCCTGGCCATCGGCCACGCCTTTCCCCGACCGACCCGGGGACTGGGTCAGCGGCTGCTGGCCGTGGACAACCTGGCCATCGGTGCGCTGGGGGCCGGCAGCGCCGGTTGGGGCCGGGCCCTATCCTGTACCGGGCGCAACCTGGCCTACCGCCGGCAGGTGTACGAGGAGGTGGGAGGGTTCAGCCGCATCGGCCACCTGGTGGGCGGGGACGACGTGTATTTCATGCGCCTAGTAGGGGGCACGGGGTGGGCTGTAGTGCCCAATCCGGTTCCGGTGGACTGCGGCCCGCCCCCGGCGTGTTGGCGTGGGGTGCTGCACCAGAAGCTGCGCCACGCCGCCAAGGCCGGGCATTATCGGGGGCCGGCCCTGCTTCTGGGAGCGGGGGTGTACCTTTTTCACCTGTTGCTGAGCCTGGGGGTGTTGCACCTGCTGCTGGGGGGGGCCAGCGCCCTGTTCCTATTGGTGTGGCTGGCAAAAGGGCTGGCTGATCTGGCCCTGCTGGCCCGTTATGCCCGGCGCCCCGCCGAAAGGCGCTTGCTGTGGCTCTTGCCAATCCTCGAACTAGCGTATATTCCTTACGTCCTTTGCTTCACCCTGGCCGGCCGGCTGGGCTGGTTCCGCTGGAAATAGTGATTCCCCAGGATTAAGTGATGGCCTTTCTCATCGATCCGCGAGCCCTTCCCCGGTATGTGAAGCGGTACGGGTACGCCTTCACCTGGACCCGGCTGTGGAATGCCGCCAAGGTGCTAAGTTCCATGGGGCTGTCCTGGATGCTGCGCCGGCCCGTGGTGTGGGGCCAGCCCTTCATGCTGATGGTCGAGCCCACCAACTTCTGCAACCTCAAGTGCCCGCTCTGCCCCTCGGGCAACGGGCAGATGACCCGACCGCGCGGCATGATGGACTTGGAGGCGTACCGCCAACTAATTGACCAGGTGGGCGACCGGCTCTTCCTGCTGATGCTGTGGAACCAGGGGGAACCTTTCATCAACCCCTGCTTCGTCGAGATGGTGCGCTACGCCCGCCAGCGGCGTATTCCCACCCTGACCAGCACCAACGGCCACTACATCCGCAGCCCCGAGCAGGCACGGGCCCTGGTGGAGGCGGGTCTGGACGAGATCATCGTCTCCCTCGACGGCGTGGACCAGGAGACCTACGCCCGCTACCGGGTGGGCGGCAAGATTGAGCGGGTCTTCGCCGGGGTGCGGCTGCTGGCGGAGGCCAAAAGGGAACTGGGCCGGTCCACACCGCTGATCAACCTCCAGTTCATCGTCTTCAGGCACAACCAGGAAGACCTGGAACAGGCCGCCCAACTGGCCAGGGAAATGGGGGCCGACAAGTTCCTGGTCAAGACCGCCCAGGTTTACACCCAGGAGGAGGCCGAGCGCTTCCTGCCCGAGGCCGAGGAATACAGGCGATACGAGGCCCGGCCGGGCGAACTAATGGTCAAGGGCCAGCCGGCCAGGGGCTGCAAGGTGCTGTGGTACAGCTCGATGGTAAACTGGAACGGCGCGGTGGCCCCCTGCTGCTTCGACAAGGATGTGGAGTTCGAGTTGGGCCGGGCCTTCTCCGGCGAAAGGTTTGAGCGCATCTGGCGGAGCCGCGCGTACATGGATTTCCGCCGGCGCCTGCTGGACGACCGGCTGGGCATCGAGATGTGCCGGAACTGCTCCGAAGGGTACCGGGGCATGTTCTCGCTGGTCAACGAACTGCGCGGCTGAGCGGGGTGGGGCCGGGGAGATGGGGGGGGCGCCCGGGGCCTGGCAGGTGGGCTTCGAATTCTTGCTGTCCGCCTTTGGCGTGGCGTACGTGGCCGGGTTGTGGTGGTTTACCCGCGGTATCCGGCTCCAGGTCCCGGCTGGACAGGGGCAGCCCCAGGTGTCTGTAGTGGTGGCGGCCCGCAATGAGGAGGGCCGCATCGGCGGCCTGCTGGAGGACCTGTCCCGCCAGACCTACCCCGCCGCCCGGTGGGAGGTGGTCATCGTGGACGACGGCTCCGTGGACCACACCCCTGCCCAAGTGCTGGCCGCCTGCCTCCCCAATCTGACCCTCATCCAATCCACGGGCGCCGGCAAGAAGGAAGCCCTGACCCAGGGCATCGCCGCGGCCCGGGGGGAACTCATCCTCACCACCGATGCTGACTGCCGCGTGCCCCCCGGCTGGGTGGGGGGCATGGCCGCCGGCTTCGGCCCTGGGGTGGAGATGGTGGTTGGGTTTTCCCAGATTGGCAGGGCCGGGGAGATCAGGGGTTGGCGCGAGGGCTTAGAGGCCCTGGACTTCCTCCACCTGATGGGGGCGGCCCTGGGCAGCGCCTCGCAGGGGGGGGCCCTGGCCGCCTCGGGGCAGAACCTGTCGTACCGGGCCGAGGTCTTTGCCCGGGTGGGCGGCTACGCTCTGGTGGCTGACCGCGCCTCGGGGGACGATGTCTTGCTTTTGCAAATGGTGCGCAAGCTGGGGACGGGCCAGATCCGCTTCGCCACCGACCCAGCCGCGCACGTGGTTCATCCCCCAGCCCCATGTTGGACGGCCCTCCTGGGGCAGCGGGTCCGCTGGGCCTCCAATGCCCCGTACCAGTTTCTCCTCAACCGGGGGTTTTTCGCCTACATCGCCGGGGTTTTTGGGGCCAATCTGCTGCTGGCCCTGGGGCCGATGCTGGTCCTAATGGGGTGGGCCGGGGCTGGGGTGGTGGGGGCGGCTTGGCTGGGCAAGGCCCTGGCCGAGTCCCTGCTGTGCTGGCGGGCGACCGCCTTCTTTGGCCGGCAGGATCTCCGCCGCTTCTTCCCGGCCTGGGCGTTGGGGCAACCGTTCTACCTGGTGTTGGTCGGGCTGCTCGGGGTACTTGGGCGGTTTTCTTGGAAGGGACGCGCCCACCGCTGGGGCGGGAAGGCGCTCAGACCTTGAAGAGGAAGTGGAAGATGTCCCCGTCCTCCACCAGATAATCACGGCCCTTTTGCTGCCAGCGGCCCGCCTCCTTCACCTTGTGTTCGCTCCCCAGCGTGTGCAGGTCGGCGTACTTCATCACCTCGGCGCGGATGAAGCCCCGCTCGATGTCTGAGTGGATGACCCGGCCGGCCTGGGGAGCCAGGGCGCCTCGGCGGATGGTCCAGGCCCGCACCTCGTCGGCGCCTACGGTGAAGAAGGAGATGAGGCCCAGGGCCTGATAACACACCCTGGTCAGCCGGTCCAGGGCCGGTTCCTCCTGGCTCAGTTCGGCCAGGAAGGCGTGGCGCTCCTCGGGATCGAGCTGGGCCAGTTCCTCCTCAATCTGGGCCGACACCGCCACCCACTCACAGCCCAAGCCGGCGAATCCCTCCCGCAACTCCCCGATCAGGCCCGTATCCCCCATTTGGTCCTCTCCCAGATTGAGCACCAACAGCAGGGGTTTGAGGGTGAGGAAGGGATAGCTGGCGATGAGCCGGGCCTCCTCCTCGTGCAGCGAAAGGGTGCGCAGGGGGTGGCCGCCTTCGAGGTGGGCCTGGAAGCGGCCCAGCAACTCCTCCTCCTGCTTGGCCTTGGGTCCCTCTCCCTTGAGCTTGCGCTCCTTCTGCAGCCGCTCGCTTCGCTTCTCGATGAAGAGCAGGTCCGCCAGGTGCAATTCCTCCTCCAGTCGGCCCAAATCGCGCCTGGGGTCCACCGAGCCGGCCAGGTGAAAAACCGCCTCATCGGCAAAGGCCCGGATCAGATGGCAAACCACGTCCACCTTCTCCAGCCCCTTCAAGGCTTCGGCGTTGCCCTGTTCCTCCAGGTCGGGGATCAGGGCGAATTCGAGCTGGGCCGGGGTGTTCTTGGCCGGCTGGTAGAGTTCCACCAGCCAGTCGAAGCGGGGATCGCGGACCCTGGCCAGGCCCACGCCGGCCTTGTTGAGTTCCTGTCCGGTGAGTAGGCGGAAGAGGGAGCGTTTTCCCACCTGGGGATAACCTACCAGGCCGAGTTTCATCGGCGGCGTCCTTTCGCGAAATGGACTGCTAAAAAACGCATCCGGGCGCAGGATACGCAACCTCGCCGGCTTGGAGGAGGTCGGCCAGTAGCGTATATTTTGGCCCCCGAAAACGAGGTTTCCCTATGGAGACAGTGGCGGAGGTGGGGGAATTTGGCCTCATCGAGCGTTTGCACCAGGTGCTAGAGGAGGAGGGGCGGCCCCCGGGGCTGGTGCTGGGCATCGGCGACGATGCGGCCCTGCTCCGGCCCTCTGCGGGGGTGGAGTGGGCCGTCACCTGCGACGTGTTGCTCGAAGGCCGCCATTTCCTCCCCCAGTTCCTGCGGGGCGCTGCCCTGGGCCGGCGGGCCACGGAGGTCAACCTTAGCGACCTGGCGGCCATGGGCGCCCAGCCCCGGTACGCCTTTGCGGCCTTGGGCCTGCGCGGGGACACGGCCGCAGCCGAGGTGGTGGACTGGTACCGGGGCTTTGCCGAGTCCCTTCGCCCCTGGGGGGCCTGCCTGGCGGGGGGTAATATGACCAGGTTGGAGGGGGCCCAGTTCATCTCCCTCACCCTGATCGGGGAGGTGGCTCTGGGCCGGGCTCTGCGCCGGGATGGGGCGCACCAGGGTGACGCGATTATGGTCACCGGGTACCCCGGTCAGGCCGCCGCGGGGTTGGCCCTGCTGCGGCGCGACGGGGCGGCGGCGGGGCCGCTGGTGGATGCCCACCTGGCACCGCGGGCGCGGGTGGCCGAGGCGAGGGCCTTGGCCGCGGGCGGGCTGCTCAGCGCGGCCATCGACCTGAGTGACGGGTTGCCGGGGGATTTGGCCCATCTGTGCCGGGCCAGCGGGGTAGGGGCGCGGCTGTGGGCCGAGCGGCTGCCCCAAAGCCCGGCGCTGCGGGCCGCGGGCGCGGCCCTGGGCCAGGACCCCCTCGACTGGGTCCTGGGCCCCAGCGACGACTACGAACTGCTCCTCACCTGTCCCCAGGAAAAGGCGGCGGCAGTGCTGGACTGCGCCACAACGTGGGTGAAGGTGCCCCTGCGCCAGATCGGCGTGCTGGACGGGGAGGCGGGCCGCTTGGAGTTGGTGGCGGCGGACGGATCGGTCCGCTTGCTGGACCCCAGGGGCTGGGACCACTTTGCCGCTTGAGCGAGGGGCGCGGCTTGGGCGATATGTTAAACCGACAAGGAGGGAATGATGGTTCAGATCGGCGAAAAGGCTCCCGAGTTTTCCCTCAGCGACGCGGAGGGGAATACCGTGAGCTTGCGCGATTTCCGCGGCAGGAAGGTGGTGATCTATTTCTATCCCAAGGATGATACCCCAGGCTGCACCAGGGAATCCTGCGATTTCCGCGATAGCCAGCCGGATTTTGGGCGGGCCGGCGCGGTCGTGTTGGGCATCAGCCCGGATAGCGCCAAGAGCCACCAGCGCTTCCGAGAGAAATACGGGCTGAACTTCATCCTGCTGGCCGATCCCCAGCGGCAGGCCATCGAAGCCTACGGAGTTTGGCAGGAGAAGAGCATGTACGGCAAGGAGTACATGGGGTTGGAGCGCTCGACCTTCCTGATCGACGAGCAGGGCCGGCTGGCCGGGGAGTGGCGGAAGGTCAAGGTCGAGGGACATGTGGCCCAGGTGCTGGCCAGCCTGGGCTGAGGGGGAAGCCACACGACTTTGGCCGCGGCGGGCGCCTGGGACACCCTAGTGGTGGGGGGCGGGGCGGCGGGCATCATGGCCGCCATCCACAGTTCCGCGAGGGGGCGCCGGACGGCGCTGCTGGAGGGCAACGCCCAGTTGGGCCGCAAGGTGCTCATCGCCGGCAATGGCCGCTGCAATTTGAGCAACCGCGACGCCGGCAACCTGGCCCACTACCACACCCCCCAGCCGCGCCTGGTCCGCCAGGTCCTGGGCGCATACCCACTGCAGCGCACCCTGGACTTCTTCGCCGGGCTGGGATTGGAACTCAAGGAGGAGAAGCGCGGCCGGCTCTTCCCGGTTTCGGACCAGGCCCAGGCCGTGGTGGACCTGCTCGAAGAACACTTGAGGGAACTGGGGGTGGAGGTCTGCCTGGGAGCCAAGATCAGGAGGGCCGCCTGCGAGGGGGCGGGGTTTGTGGTTCGGGCCGAGGACGGCCGGCGCTGGGAAGGCCGCAAACTGGTGCTGGCCAGCGGCGGGGTCAGCGCCGCCAAGATGGGGGCCGATGGCAGCGGCCAGGAACTGGCGCGGTGTTTCGGCCACGAGCTTACCCCGCTGCAACCGGGCCTGGTGCCCCTGGTCAGCCCCGACGAGTACCTCCGCCCGGCCCAAGGGGTGAAGGTCTGGGCCCAGGTGCGGGCTCCCCTGGGCCGGGGCCGGTGGGCGGCAGACACCGACGATCTGCTCTTCACCCCGTACGGGCTTTCTGGATTCACCATCCTCAACCTCAGCGCCAGGGTGGTGCCCATGCTGGCGCATGGGCCGCAGGTGCTGGAGATCAACCTCTTCCCCGGCTCGGCCCCCGAGGCGATGGGCCAGTTCCTTAAGGAGCGCTGGGACCGCCATCCCCGCCGCAGCCTGGCCTTCAGTTTCACCGGCCTACTCCACGCCCGCTTGGTGGGGCCTCTGTTGGCGCGGCTGGGGATGCCCGGCGGCCAGGTCGTGGCCCAGGTCTCCAAGGCCCAACGCTGGGAGCTGGCAAAGCTCCTAACCTGTTGGCCGGTGCAGGTGAGTCAGGCGCGGGATTTCGACCACGCCGAGGTGACCATCGGCGGGGTGGGCGCCAGCGAGGTGGACCCCGCCAGCCTGGAATCGCGGCGGGTCCCCGGTCTTCACCTGGCAGGGGAGATCCTCGACGTCCACGGCGACCTGGGGGGTTACAATCTCCAGTGGGCCTGGTCCAGCGGGGCGGTGGCCGGGGCTGGCGGTTGACACCCCGGCGGTGCCCGGTTAGAATCTCCTAATCATGGAAAACCGCGACCCCACTGCCCCAACCGCCATTGTCCTGGCCGCGGGCCAAGCCACCCGGATGGGCGCCTTCAAGCAGTTGTTGTCCCTGAGTTCGAGCACCCTGATCGAGCAGGTGGTGGACCAACTCCTGGGTCACCTGCAAAGGGTGGTGGTGGTGGTGGGATTCCGTGGGGAGGAGGTGGTCGCCGTCCTGGGGGACCGGCCGGTGCAGTGGGTGTGCAACCCGGATTTCCGCGCCGGCATGGTAACATCGGTGCAGTGCGGCATCCGCAACGCCGGCCCGGCCCCCGCGCACTTGATCTGCCTGGGGGACCAGCCCGTGCTGGCGGGGGTGCTGGAGCCCCTGCTGGGGGCAGCCCGGCTTTCGCCCCAGGGTATCCTCATCCCTACCTACGGGGGGAAACGCGGGCATCCCCTGTACATCCGCAACACTTATACCCAACAGATTCTGGCGCTCCCCCCGGAGCAGGGCCTCAACACCCTCACCAGAGCCCATGCAGCCGATACCCGGGAGGTGCTGGTCGCGGAGCCGGGGGCGCTGGAAGACCTGGACACCCCAGCCGATTACGAGCGGGCGCTGAAACGCTACCCGAGGACGGAACATGGATGAGGTAATGGCGGCGCTGGCCGCGCTGGGGACTACTGGGCGCCGGGCGGCCCTGGCCTCCTTGGTCTGGAGCAGCGGTTCCGTTCCGATGAGCGACCGGGCCAAGATGCTGGTCGGCGAGGACGGGACAGTGATGGGCACCATCGGGGGGGGGTGCCTGGAGGCCGAGATCCTTGCCTTGGCCGGACAGGTGATCCGGGCGCAGCGGCCTGAGGTAAGCCGCTTCACCCTAACCGAGGAGCAGGCCGGGGAGGGGGGACTTAACTGCGGCGGCAGCCTGCGCATCCTCACCGAACCCGTGGCGAGGCAGGAGGTCTTCGCCGCCCTGCACCGGGCCAGGCAGGAGCGGCGGTTATGCGCGCTGGTGGGGCTGCTGGTTCCGGGCCAGGCCCAGGTGCCGCGCATGCTGGTGGCGCCTGGCCAGGACCCCTTGGGTGTCCTGGGCACCCCTGAACTGGACCAGTGGGCCGCGGCCCAGGCCGAGGCGTTCCTGGGCGAGGACCAAGGCGAATCCCAGTTGCAGGCCGTTGCACCCGCCCTGGGGGGAGCGCCTGGGGCCGAACTGTTCATCGAGCCCTACCTGCCGGCTCCGCTGCTCTACATCTTTGGGGGAGGACACGTGGGGGGACAGGTCTGCCGGCTGGCCGCCCAGGTGGGCTTCGAGGTGGTGATGGTCGATGACCGGCCCCAGTTCTCCAACCCCCGGCGCCACCCTGAGGCCCACCGGTGCGTGGTGGCCCCCTTCGACCAGGTCTTCTCCCAACTGCCCGTCGACGGCCGGTCCTACCTGATCGCCGCAACCCGCGGCCACGAGCACGACGAGGTGGTGGTCGAGCAGGCCATCCGCACCCCGGCCCGGTACGTGGGCATGTTGGGCAGCGAGCGCAAGAAGCTGCTGATGTGGGAGCGCCTCGCCGGTCGGGGCGCCGATCTGGGCCGGCTGGAGGCGGTGTACGCCCCGGTGGGACTGAACATCGGGGCCGACACCCCTGAGGAGATCGCCGTCAGCGTGGTGGCCGAACTAGTGCGGGTGCGCCGGGGACGGGTGAAGCAGTGGAAAACCAAGAAGGCCGACTCAGGAGGGCGGCTGTAGCCATGCTGCGCTACGCCGCGGCGGCCTGCCAGGTGGACCAGCCCAATCCCCTCGACCGGGCCGGGATCGGTCGCAATACCGGGAGGATGCTGGAGATGATCGACATGGCAGTGTCCGGGTACGGACCCTTCATGGACCTCAAGCTCCTGGTGTTCCCCGAATTTGGCCACGCCGCCCCGGTGTACCCCACAGCACAGGGCCTGCTCGCCAAGCTTACCCTGCCCATCCCCAACGAACACACCGAGCGGTACCAGGCCAAGGCCAAGGAGCTGGGGGTCTACATCCAGACTGCAAGCTTCCTCGAAGAGGACCCCCGCTGGCCGGGGCGGGTCTTCAACACCACCTGCCTGATCGGGCCGGAGGGGATGTGGTATAAGTATCGCAAGGTGAACCCCTGGTTGCCCTGGGAGGTGCATACCAGCCCACACGACCTGGACGGGTACGAGGAGGAGTTGTTCCCAGTGGCCCGCACCCCCATCGGCAATCTGGGGGCGGCCATCTGCTACGACTGGCTCTTCCCCGAGGCCCTCAGGCAACTGGCCGCCAACGGTGCCGAGGTGCTCTTGCGGGTCTCGGCGTACATGGACCCCTGGGGGGCCACCCCCCCCATGGACTGGTGGACGGTGGTGAACCGCTGCCGGGCCCTGGAAAACGCCGCCTACGTGGTGGCCGCCAACCAGGGGGCTTGCCTGAATCACTTCGGTCCCTTCTCCTGGCCGGGGGGCAGCATGGCGGTGGATTTCGAGGGCCGGCTCCTCGCCCAGGCCGATCCGGGTCCAGGGGAGAAGATCGTCGTGGCCCCCATCGACATCGCGGCGGTGCGCCACGAGCGGCAGCGGCGGATGGGGCATCAGCCCTTGGCCCACCTGCGCAGCGAGGCGTACCCCCTCTACCAGGAGCGCTTCTTTCCGCCCGGCCTGCACCGCGGGAAGGGGAACCATACGGTGGAGCGGAACAACGAGGCCATCGCCGTGGTTAAGGAGCGGCTGGACGCCGAGGGCAGGCTGTGAAAGCTATCGGGGCGCTGCGGCCATGCCCCTGAAGCCCCTGAAGCACTTCACCAACCGCCAACTGCGCCGCGCCCTCGCCCGCTTCAGCACCCGGGAGACTGAGGTCGTCCTGGGGGAGGGCCGGGCGCTGCGCATGACCGAGGTGGTGGACGCCTATGCCCTGCTGGACCGGATGATCACCCAGGAAGCGCGGCTGGGGCCGCGCCCCGAGCGCTTCCCTTACTGGGCTGAACTGTGGCCCTCCTCCGTGGGACTGGCCCGGTGGTTTTGGGAGCAGCGGCCCGGCGCCCCCTCAGAAGGGGTGCGGGAATTGGGTTGCGGGGTGGGGTTGGTGGGGGTGGCCCTGGCCCTTCTGGGCTGGCGGGTGGAGGCCACCGATTACATCGAGACTGCCCTGGCCTTTGCCAGCTTCAACGCCAGGACCAACGGGGCGGGGGAAAACCACGGCATCGCCTACCTCGACTGGCGGGAGCCCGCCGGCCCGCCGGTGGCCTGCATGGTGGCCTCGGATGTAGTGTACGAAGCGCAGAACCACCCATGCCTGTGCAAGGTGCTGCACCACCTGCTGCTCCCCGGCGGTTGCTTCTTCCTGGCCGATCCCCAGCGGCCGGCGGCCCGCCATTTTGTCGCCATCCTGGAGCAACAGGGCTACGGCCACCAAGTCGAGACCCGGGCCGTGCAGTGGAAGGCTCTCGAACACCGGGTCGATATCCACATCTTCACCAAACCCTAGTACATCAACACTCGCAGATGGGCGGCTACCGCGGCGGCTGTGGCGGCGAAGTCGTAGCCCCCTTCGAGCAGGGAGACCAGCCGCCCCTGGCAGTGGTCCTCGGCCATGTGGCGCACCTCGGCGGTCAATTCGGCGAAACCCTCGGCGCTCAGTTCCAACTCGCCGAGGGGGTCGTCCCGGTGGGCGTCGAAGCCGGCGGAGAGCAGGATGAACTCGGGGCGGAAGCGGTCGATGGCTGGGCGCAACACCTGGCGGAAGACCCGCAGGAAATCGGCGTCCGTGGCCCCCGGCGGCACGGGGGCATTGAGGGTATAGCCCAGCCCCGGCCCTCGGCCCTGCTCGTGGGCCGCTCCAGTGCCAGGGTAGAAGAAAGGGCTGAACTGGTGGATGCTGAAAAAGAAGACCGAGGGGTCTTCCTCAAAGCTGTGCTGGGTGCCGTTGCCGTGGTGGACGTCCCAGTCGAGAATGGCTACCCGGGACAGGCCGTGGCGTTCCTGGGCGTGGCGGGCCCCTATGGCGGCGTTGTTGAGATAGCAGAAGCCCATCGCCTGATCCCGCTCGGCGTGGTGGCCGGGGGGCCGCACGGCGCAGAAGGCATTGTCGACCTCGCCGGCCATCACCGCGTCGATGGCCTCGGCCCCGGCCCCGGCCGCCAGGCAGGCCGCCCCAAAGGTAGACGGGCTGAGACCGGTGTCGGGCCCAATGGCCACCAGGCGCCCCAGGCCGCTGAGCCTGGCGAGGTGTTCGATGTGGGCGGGGGAATGGATGCGGGTCAGGCTTTCGACAGGGGCCGGCCCCGGCTGTCGCACCCCCAACTGGTCCAGCAGACCCTCCCGATCCAGGGTGTCCATGATGGCCACCAGCCTTTCGGGGCATTCGGGGTGGTTGGCCCCGACCTGGTGTTCGAGATACTCGGGGTGGAAATAGAAGGCGGTCCTGGCCATGCTCTACCCCTGGGCGAGGGGGGCCAAGGTGGCGATGGCTCGGCGGCCGAGGATGCGGATGTCCGGGGCGATCCGGGGGTCCTCAAGTTCGGCTTTGGAACACCAGCGCAACGCCGAACTTTCCCGGGGGTTGAGGCGCGGCTCGCCAGACCTTGCCAGGCCAAAATAGATGAGGTCGATGTGCTGGTGCCCCGGCCCGATGTCCTCCAACAGGATACACACCGGCTGGCGCAACACTTTCACCCTGCCCCACTCTTTCTCCCGGCCCAGAAGCTCCACCGCCAGCCCGGTCTCCTCCAGCACCTCTCGGCAGGCGGCCTCCTCGGGCAGTTCGCCGGGGTGGATATGGCCGCCGGGGGGCAGCCAGGCCCCCACCTTGTTGTGCCACAGCAACAAGGTGTGCTGGCCGCGGACCACGAAGGTGGTAGCGGTGAAATCCCTGGTGACAGTTCGGGACAAAAAGCGCTCCTCCCTGGGCTGGGGCCGCAGCATCTCCTAAAACCTCGGCTAGACCTCCCGATCTAACAATAGGGGAGGCGGGGCGGTTGCCCCTTCCCCGGTCAAACTAGGAATGCAGCCGACAATCCACTTGACAGGCCGCCGATAGGCGAACTATACTAACCCTTGACGGGGTAATAATTTCAGCCGGCACGTGATCCCTTTCCCCAAGTGTTCGGGGGCTGCGGGACTGCCTGCAGCGATTGCTTAGTATGCCCGGTAACGGCAAATCATGAGCGCACAGGTGGTACTGGAACGGGAGCCAGAATCGGACACGGATCTGATTCTACTCAACGGCCAGGTGCCGGTCACCACCATCTGGCCCATCGCCGGTGGCAAGGGAGGGACGGGCAAGTCAACCCTGACCGCCAACTTGGGCGTGGGCTTGGCCCTGCTGGGATACAAGGTCATTCTCGTGGACGGCGACCTAGGCGGGGCGGACCTCCATCTCTTCTTCAACCAGATCTCCCCTCCCCGCAGCCTGGGCAGTTTCCTTACCAGCGAGATCCGGTCCCTGCGGGAGGTGCTGCTGCCCACCCCGACCGAGAACCTGAAATTGATCTGCGGGGGTAACGAACTGGTGGGAGCGGCGAATCTCTCTTATCTGGCGAAGGAGCGGCTGATCCGGCATGTACAATCTCTCGACGCAGATTACGTGCTGGTGGACCTGGGGGCTGGCTCGGCGTACAACACCCTCGACTTTTTCGCCCTTTCCAATCAGGGCATCGTGGTCTGCACCCCCGAGCCCCAGGCCCGGGTGGACGCGTACGGGTTTATTAAGAACACCGTGTACCGCAAGCTCCGGCGGCGATTTGCCAAGCGCGAGGAGATTAAAGCGGTCATCAACCAATTCGCCAAACAGTCCGGCCGCCGCACCGGGCGCATCTGCGCCCTGTTGGAGATGATCGGGGAAACCGATCCCCAGGCGGGCCTGGAGGCCGAGAATCTCCTCAACGCCTTCCGGCCCCGCCTCCTGCTCAACCGCGTGCGCCGGCGCCGCCACGTCGAGGAGGTGCAACGCTTCCTCGACCTGGTCCAGGAGTACCTCTCCGTCAGGATGGACTACGTGGGGTACGTGCGCAGCGACGAGGCGATCCTCAAAGCCTGCGAGCGTCGCCGTCCCGTGCTGCTCGAAGCGCCAAAATCTTCGGCCTCCAGAGACCTTTACAGCATTCTGATGAAAGGGCTGCTGGTCAGCGACCGCCTCCACCGCTTCGGCGCCCAGGACGCCGCTAAGCTGGCGCAGGTGGCCAAGACCGAAGCCCGGTTCTGGTAGGTGGGCCTGGAATGAACGCGGCCTGGTTAAATGGCACCTTCTGGGAGCGGACTTCGCGGTGGTGGCGACAGGAGGAGGCCTTGCCAGAAGTGGCCGTCGATGTGTTCAGGGATCTGGAGGAGGCGGCCAGGATTCTGGTGGCGCCCAACGACCGGGTGGGCGGTCTGGTCATCGCCGCCCCGGCCTGCCGGGCGGTGCGCCAGCGCTATCCTAAGGCGCGGATCTCCCTGCTGGTAGGCGAGGCCAGGGCCGGGGTCGCCGGCCAACTGCCCTATGCCGACCAGGTGCTGGGCGTGCCCCTGGACCGGTCGGTGGGCAGCCCAGAAATGGAGGCCGCCCGGCAGCGCTTGCGGGAAGAGCAGTTTGACCTGGCCTTGTGTCTGGGTGCCGATTGCAGCTACCGCCTGGCCTGGCTATGCGCCGGCAGCGGGTCCCGTCTGCGCCTGGGTTTCCGGCGCCCCGGCCTGCGGGCTTTCAACCTGGAGGTGGTGCCCAGGGCGGGAGATACCTACGAGGGCGAACAGTACCTCGGGCTCTTGCGCCTGATCGACCTGAAAGAACTGTCCCCCACCCGTTGGGCGGTGGAGGCGGAACGGGTGGCCCAGGCCCGGAGCCGGTACCTGGATGAGGAAAATGCACGCAACGCCGTGGGGGTCGATCTGTCCGGCGGCGAGGGGTGGGGCCTGAGCCAGCGGCAGTTGGACGAATTGGTGGGCCGGGTGATTGAGCGGGGGGCGCGGCCGGTGCTCTTCTTCACCCCGGCCGAGCGGCGGCAGCTCAACTTTCTGCACCAAAGCCACGGCAACCGGGTGTTGCCCTTCCAGCAGGACGACCTGGCCGACAGTGCCGCCCTGCTGGCCAACTGCCGGGCCCTGGTCGCCTGCAACACCGAGCTTTTGCACCTGGCCGGCGCCATGCATGTGCCGGTAGTGGGGCTCTTTTCCGAGGAGCCCCGGCGCTGGGTGCATCCCCACAGCAATTGGGTGAGAACCCTGCACGCCGCTGATCTGCGATCCTTGGGTATCCCGCAGATCGCCAGGCTGCTCGAAGAGGCGCTCAGCGGCCGCTGAGCGCCGCGAAACCTCCGGCCTTGAGGGGCCAAAGCTGAGGAGAACGGCATGGAAGAGATGGTCGAACCCGACCGCACGATCATGATCGTCTCGATCATCGGGCTGGTGATCATCTGGGGCAGCGTGGCCTACCACAAATTCGTGCAGGGCGGCGCCCCGTCCCAGGAGGAACCTGCCCCGCCGGCGGTTGGGGAGGGAGCCGGCGCTCCCCAGCACAAGAAGAAGCGGTAACCAAGGCCCCTTTTCAGAAAGGCTTTATGGCGACAGAAGTCATTATGCCCAAGCTGGGCCTGACCATGGAGAAGGGAACCATCGGCGCCTGGCTGGTCGCCGAGGGCGAGGTGGTGGCCAAGGGCAAGCCCCTGCTGGAGGTGGTGACCGACAAGGTCACGATGGAGGTGGAGGCCCAGGCCAGCGGGGTGCTGCGCAAGATCCTGGTGCCCGCCGGCGAGGAGGTGCCGGTTTCAACCCTGGTGGGCATCATCGGGACCGCCGACGAGGAGATCGGGGGACTGGCCGGAGGTGGTGCTCGTCCCCAAACCCCAGGTGCCATTGCCCCCGCCGTTTCCCCTGCCGCCCACGCGCCAGCGCCGCTGCGCGAGGGGGCCCGGCCCAGGCACCGCACCTCCCCCAAGGCGCGCAAGATGGCCCAGGAAAGCGGGCTGGAATTGGGAACACTCTTGGGCACCGGGCCGGGCGGCCGGGTGCTCAGCGCGGACGTGCGCACTTTTCTTTCCAAAGGCCCGGCGCGCCCGCCGGCCTCCCCCGCGGCTCTACCGGGGGCCGGGGCCCTGCTCAAGCTGACCAGGGCCCAGCAGGTGACGGGCCAGCGCCTGACCGCCAGCTACCAGCAGATACCCCACATCCACATCTTCATGGAGGTTTCCGGGGTCTGGTTGCAACAGTTCCGCGAAGGGTACCGGCTCCAGGGCAGGAAGATCTCTTACAACGACCTGATCCTCAAAGCTGTGGCCAAGGCCCTGGTCGAGTTCCCCCGCCTCAACAGCGTGTTGCGGGGCGAGGAGGTGCATTTGATGGGGGAGGTGAACATCGGCGTCGCCGCTGACACCCCCCAGGGCCTGCTGGTGCCGGTGATCCGCCGGGTGGACCAGTTTGGCGTCGAGGAGATCGCCGCGCAATGCGCCCGCCTCGTCGATGCGGCCAGGGGAGGCAGGCTCTCCCTCGACGACCTGAGCGGAGGCACCTTCACCATCTCGAACCTCGGGATGTTCGGGGTCTCACATTTTACCGCGATCATCAACCCCCCGCAGGTGGCGATCCTGGCGGTGGGGGCCATGGAGAAGCGGGTGGTGGTGCTGGACAACGACGCCCTGGCGGCCCGGCCCTGTCTGACCCTGAACCTGGCCGTCGATCACCGGGTGGTGGATGGGGCCCTGGCTGCCCGCTTTCTGCAGCGCCTCAAGGAGATCCTGGAGACCCCCGGCCTGCTGGCCTGAGGCATGGCAGGCAATGGGGCGAGGGGGGAAGGGGAGCGCCGCGCCCGGCTGCTTCGGGAGTTGGTGCGCAGCAGCTACGAGCAACCCGTGGTGGTGGCCCGCTACACCACGGTGGGGCTATGGCCCGCCGAGGAGATCCTGGCCCTCGAACACATCCCCGACCAGGCCAGGGTGCTGGACCTGGGTTGCGGGGCGGGCCGCTGCGCCATTGCCCTGGCCGAGTTGGGCCTGGAGGTGGTGGGAGTGGACCTGAGCCGGACAATGATCGAGGCCGCCCGGGCGCAGGCCGAACTGGCGGGGGTGCAGGTGGAGTTCCAGGTGATGGATGCCATGGACCTGGAACTGCCGGCAGAGGGCTTCGACGTGGTGCTCTGCGCGTACAACGGGTTGGAACTCATGCCTGGGTGCGCCGGCAAAAAGCGGGCCCTGGCCGAGGTGTGGAGGGTGCTGGTGCCGGGGGGGAGGTTCCTCTTCTCCTCCCATTCCCTTTTTGCCCTCAACTTCTTCGCCCCGTACCGGTTCCTCGCCTTCCTGCGACTTTGCCTGGGCCGCCTGGGGTGGCCGGTGCGGGAGCGGGAGTTGGGCGAGCGCTTCATCGACGACGAATGGGAGGAGGCCAAGTACCTGCAAATTCTGCCCCCTTCCACTTGGAAGAGGATGTTGCAGGAGGTGGGGTTCAAGCTGGTCTACTTCAATACCCGCCAGCGCCTGGAGTCCGGGCGGGGTTGGGGGATGGGGGGGCATTTCGAGGACGGCGAGCGGTTCTATGTGGCGGCAAAATGCGGCGGCACCGGGCCGCAGAAGAGCACCTGGTAATGAACGAGGTTCCCGAATTGCACCAATGCGAGATCGACGGGTTTCTGGCCGAGGGTCTGCTGGTCCTGGACCGGCCCCTGACCTGGGAGATGGCGGGCGAACTCCTGGCCGCCTTGGCCTCGGGGGAACCACACGCCGGGAATTGAGCCGCCAAATCTCCGCCCAGAGCCGTGTGCCCGAGGGGTGCGCGGCTTTTTCGTTAAGCCCCATTCCTTGACCGCATTTAGGGCGCAGAGTATTTTCCCTTAATCACTTACACAAAATTACTGCGTTCCGGAGTCCTGCCGGCATGGCGATGAAAGTAGACAAGAGAACCCACCTCACCATCGCGTACACCATCCTCACGGTCCTGCTCTTTCTGTTCATGCACAACTACCTGGGCAGCCCGGTGGACAATATCCCGTACAGTGAGTTCCGCAAGAAGGTGGCTGAGGGCAAGGTGGCTGAGTGTGTGATCGGCAGCGAGACCATCAGCGGCAAACTCCGCCCCCCCGAAAGCGGTTTTGTCACCGTCCGGGTCGAGGACGCCGAACTGGTCGAGGTGCTGATGGCCAACGGGGTGGAGATCAACGGGGCCCAGGAAAGCACCTGGCTGACTACCCTGCTGTCGTGGATTCTGCCGGCGGTGTTCTTTGTGGGCATCTGGATGTTCATGGCCCGGCGCCTGGGCGGGGGCTCGGGCGGGCTGATGTCCATCGGTAAGAGCAAGGCCAAGGTTTACATGGAGAAGGGGACTGGCATCACCTTCCAAGACGTGGCAGGCATCGACGAGGCCAAGGAGGAGTTGCAGGAGGTGGTAGAGTTCCTTAAGACCCCAGGCCGTTTCCAGGCCCTGGGGGGGCGCATCCCCAGGGGGGTGCTGCTGGTGGGTTCGCCGGGCACGGGCAAGACGCTGCTGGCCAAGGCGGTGGCCGGCGAGGCCGGGGTGCCTTTCTTCTCTCTGACCGGCTCTGACTTTGTCGAGATGTTCGTCGGGGTGGGCGCGGCGCGGGTGCGGGATCTCTTTGAGCAGGCCAAGAAACACGCCCCGGCCATCATCTTCATCGATGAGTTGGACGCCCTTGGCAAGGCCCGCGGCATCAGTTCCATCGGCGGCCATGACGAGCGGGAGCAGACCCTCAACCAACTGCTGGCCGAGCTGGACGGCTTCGACACTAACGCGGGTATCATCCTCATGGGGGCCACCAATCGACCCGAGATCCTCGATCCGGCCCTGCTGCGGCCAGGGCGCTTCGACCGCATGGTGACCGTGGACCGCCCCGATAAGAAGGGCCGCGAGGCCATTCTTAAGATCCACTCCCGGGGGGTCAAGCTCTCCGCCGACGCTGATCTGCGCGACCTGGCTAGCCGTACCCCTGGTTTTGCCGGGGCCGACCTAGCCAACGTCATCAATGAGGCGGCGCTGCTGGCGGCCCGTCGGGGCAAGCAGGAGATCACCCGCGACGAGCTGGCCGAGGCGGTGGAGCGGGCGGTGGCGGGGTTGCAGCGCAAAAGCCGGGTGCTTAACGAGAAGGAGCGGCGCATCGTCGCCTACCACGAGGCCGGCCACGCCATTGTCGGGGAGCTTTTGCCCCATGCCAACCCGGTGATTAAGATCTCGATCATCCCGCGTGGGGTGGCGGCCCTGGGCTATACCATGAACATGCCCACCGAGGATCGGTATCTCATGACCCGCGAGGAGTTGACCGACACCGCGTGCGCCCTTCTGGCGGGCCGGGCCTCGGAGGAGATTGTCTTTGGAGAGGTTTCGACCGGGGCGGCCAATGACCTCCAGCGGGCCACCCAGATCGCCGAGAACATGGTCAAGGAATACGGCATGAGCCAGGCCCTGGGCCTGGTCTCCCACCGGGAGGAGCGAAATCCCCAATTCCTGGGGATGCCGGCGGCGGACCGCAACTACAGCGAGGACACCGCCAGGCAGATCGACATCGAGGTGCGCCAGATCATCGCCGGCTGCTACGAGCGTTCCAAGGAACTGCTGCACGAACACCGCCAGGTGCTGGAGGAGGTGGTGAAGGTGCTGTGGGAGAAGGAGACCATGGAGGGGGAGGAGTTGCGCCGCCTGCTGCGGGGAGAGGAGGCCCAATCCGCCTCCCAGGAGGAGGCCCTGACCCCTGCCCCTGCTCCGGAAGACCAGCTCAGCCCAGAGCCGCGATGATCTCCAGCTCTACGGCCGCGCCCAGTGGCAACTGGCTGACGCCTACGGCCAGCCGGGCGTGAACCCCGCGCGGCCCCAGCACCGCGGCGAAGAGTTCCGACGCCCCGTTGACCACCTTGGCCTGGTCGGTGAAGCTAGCCGCCGAGCAGACAAAGCCGCCCAGGCGCAGGATGCGCGCCACCCGGTCGAGGCCGGCGGCCTCGGCCTTGAGTACGCTGAGGCCGTTGAGGGCGCAGAGGCGGGCCGCGGCGTATCCCTCCTCCAGGCTCAACCCTTCCCCCACCCGGCCGGCGTAGCGTATCTTCCCCTGCTCCAGGGGCAGTTGCCCGGCCACGAAGATCAACTCTCCCCAACGCACGGCCCGGGTATAGGCGCCAGCGGGCTGGGGCGGTTCGGGCAGGGCCAGGCCCAGTTCTGCCAGTTTCTCCTCGGGGTTCATCCTGTACTCCTTCCGCAAGGCAATGTGCGGTAGAATATACGGGGGGCCGGCGCCGCCGGCCAAGGCTGGCCCATGAGCGAGGCCGGGCAGGGGTTGGCCCCGCTGCGCAACCGTGATTTCCTGCTCCTGTGGCTGGCCAATGGCCTGTGGTGGCAAGCCATGTTCACCGAGCAGGTGGTCTTCGGCTGGCTGGCTCTGGATCTGACCAACTCGGCCTGGTGGGTGGCGCTTTTGGGTTTCTTCCGCTCTATTCCCATGCTCTTCCTGGGGCCTTTCAGCGCCGCCATTACCGACCGCTTCGAGCGCCGCGCCCTCATCCTGGGGGCCCAGTTCTGCGGGGTGGCCGGCTACGCCTTGCTGCTCCTGCTCTTCTGGCGGGGGGAACTGGCCTACTGGCACCTGGCGCTGGTCGCCCTGGCCAATGGGATCTGCTGGTCGGTGGATTGGCCCACCCGCCGTTCCATCGTGCCCGACCTGGTGGGCAAGGGCTTGGTGGTGGAGGCGATGATGCTCGAAAACATCATTCAGAGCCTGACCAGGGTGGTTGGCCCTCTGGCCGCCGGTAGCCTGCTGGCCACCATCGGCAGTGGGGGCGGCCTGCTGGCCCTGGCGGGCATGGTGGGGCTGGGGGGGGTGCTGGTGGCGGGGCTGCGCCTCAGGTCCAGATCCCCGGCGCCCTTTCAGGCCCCGCGCAGTTCCTGGGCGCAGATCGGGGAGGGGCTGCGCTACGTGCGGGGCCAGCCGCGCATCTGGGGGGTGGTGCTGATCACTGCCATCATGAACGCCTGGGCCTTTCCCTTTCAGGGGCTGTTGCCGGTCTTTGCCCGTGACGTGCTCGGGCAGGGGCCCTTGGGGTTGGGTTTGCTGGGGGCGGCCAATGGGGCCGGCAGCTTGGTCGGGTTGCTGTGGGTGAAGCAGAGCCGGGGGCGGTGGAGCAATGAGTGGCTCTTCGGCGGGGGATCGGCTTTGGCCTGCGCGGGGCTGGTAGGTTTTGCCTGCTCCTCCTCCTTCCCCCTGTCGCTGGCACTGCTGGTGGTTTCCGGGGTGGGGCAGGCCGGCTTTAGCGTCATGCAGAGCGCCATCACCCTGGTAGAGGCCACGGACCAGATGCGCAGCCGAGCGATGGGGGCGGTGGTGGTGGCCATCGGCACCGGGCCGCTGGGCCGGCTGGCCAGTGGAGCCCTGGCCGCCTCCGCCGGATCACCCCTGGCGGTGGGATTGATGGCGGCCGGCGCCCTGCTGGCCACCGCGGGGACGCTGGCCCTGCTGCCAGGGTTCGCCCGCCCCCGGCCCCAGCATTGACGCTCCGGGAAGGGCCTTCTATATTGTGAACAATTTAGCGGAGAAGCCCTTATGGCCGCCTCGGCGGTAGCCGCCCAGCTCTACACCCTGCGCGAGTTCCTCAAAACCCCCGACCAGATCGCCGCCGGCCTGAAGAAGGTGCGCCAGCTCGGCTACGAGGCCGTGCAGGTCTCCGGTCTGGGCCCCATTGAGCCGGCCCGGCTGAAGGAAGCCGCCGGTGCGGCGGGGGTGCGGATTATCGCCACCCACACCGGCTTTGATCACATCCGCCAGCAGCCCGAGGCGGTGATCGCCGAGCACCAGCTATGGGGCTGCCGGCATGTGGCCATCGGCGGGCTGCCGGCCGAATACCGCAGCGAGGAGGGCTACCACCGCTTCGCCCGCGAGGCGTCGGAAGCGGCAAAACCCCTGGTGGCGGCGGGGCTGACCTTCAGCTACCACAACCACAGCTTCGAGCTGGAGCGCTTTGGCGGGCGTACGGCCCTGGAGATCCTCTACGCCGAAAGTGACCCGGCGGTCTTCTCGGCTGAAATCGACACCTACTGGATACAGCATGGGGGCGGCAACCCGGTGAGTTGGCTGCGCCAGCTAAAGGGCCGCTGTCACCTGGTCCACCTGAAGGACATGGCCATAAAAGGCAGCCAGCAGCTCTACGCCGAGGTGGGGGAGGGCAACCTCGAATGGCCTGCCATCCTCGGCGCCTGCCGCGAGGCCGGGGTAGAGTGGTACATCGTCGAGCAGGACACCTGCCAGCGCGATCCCTTCGAGAGTTTGGGGATCAGCCTTAAGAACCTGCGCCAACTGGGCCTGGAATAGGAGCGCGGTGATGAGCCGAGTGCTGATCCCCTGGGCCGCCTGGTACGGCAAGGCCCCCTTCACCCTAACCTTTCCCGACACGTGGCAGGTGCAGGTCTGCGAGATGAAAGGGGGGAAGGACCTGGGGGACGCCGGCATCCGCCAGCGCCTGGCCCAGACCATTGGCGCCCCGCCTTTGCGGCAATTCGCCAAAGGGAAGAGTTCGGCCGCCATCCTGGTGGATGACCTATCACGGCCCACCCCGGCCTTCCGGCTGCTGCCCTACCTCCTGGAGGAATTGGCCGCGGCCGGCATTGGGGAGGACCAGGTGAAGATCATCTGCGCCCTGGCCGCCCACCGGGCCATGACCCGGGATGACTTTGTCAAGAAGGTGGGGACAGAGATTGTGGAGCGGCTACAGGTGCTCAACCACAACGCGTACGAGAACCTCGAATTCCTCGGTTATTCCAGCCGGGGCGTCCCTATCCACGTCAACAGCGACCTGATGTCCTGCCAGGTGCGCCTTGCCCTGGGCATGATCACCCCGCGGGGAGGGATGTTCGGCGGGGGGGCCAAGCTCTTGATCCCAGGGGCCTGCGGCCAACAGACCATCCTGCTCAACCACCGCTACGTCCACGAGCGCTTCCGCGAACACCTCTCGGAGGTGGGCAAGCTGGCCGGTCTGGGGTACATCGTCAACCCGCTGCTCAACCCCAAGCTGGAGATCATCGAACTGGTGGCCGGGGACCCGGACGCGGCCTTTGCCAGAGGGTGCGAGCTGGGCGCGGACCTCTACGCCACCCAGATCCCGGACGCCTTCGACATTGGGGTGTTCAACGCCTTTCCCAAGGATACCGAACTCTGCCAGGCGCCTCTGGCGATGGTTCCCCTGGCCGACACCGCCAAGAAACCGCTCAAGCCCGACTCCACGGTGGTCATCTGCGCCGCCTGTCCAGAGGGGTTGGGCTGGCACTCGGTGCTGGGCCCGGGCACGGCCCTGGGAGGGAAACCAGGGAAGCGCGAACACCGCACGGTGGTCTTCTCGCCGGGGATCAACAAATGGGATTGCCTGGCCAAATTCGGCCCGGAGGTGATCTTCTGCAAGACCTGGCCCGAGGTGCTGGGGGTGCTGGAAAAGGCCCACGGTCCCCAGGCCCAGGTCGCCGTATTCCCGGCCGGCGCTCTGCAGATGGCAGCCGCTTAGAACCCTTCACTGCACAGGAGCAGTCTCGTGGGACATCTTTCGCGTTTTGAACTGAAGGACAAGGTCATCATCGTCACCGGGGCGGGCCGCGGCATCGGTCGGACCATCGCCCTGGACTGCGTGCGCTCGGGGGCCAGGGTGGCGGTGGGCAGTCGCACCACCGGCGAACTGGAAACCCTGGCAGCGGAGATCAAGCATATGGGGGGGGAGTGCTTCTACCACCGCCTCGACGTGGTCTTGGTATCCTCAATTAACGAGTTCTTTGCCGAGGTCGTTTCCCACTACGGCCGTATCGACGGGCTGGTCAACAACGCCGGGTACAACAAGCAGGCCCCCATCCTCGACTACAACGAGGAGCTGTACAATCAGATCATTGACGCCAATCTCAAGAGCGTCTTCTTCTGCTCCCAGGTGGCGGCCAAGCAGTTCATCGCCCAGGGCAAGGGCGGGGCCATCGTCAACATCGCCTCCCAGGCCGGGGTGATCGGGGCGCCGGGGCGAGGTCCCTACAGCGGGGCCAAGGGCGGGGTGATCAACCTCACCCGGACCATGGCTGTCGAATGGGCCAAACACCAGATCCGCATCAACGGGGTGGCCCCCACCGTTACCCGCTCCCCGATGGCGGAGGCGGCGATGCGCGACAACAAGGCCTTTGCCGAGGCGGTGAAGACCATGAACCTCCTGCGGGGCGGGTTGGCCGAGCCCGAGGAGATGTCGGCTCCGACGGTGTTCCTGCTCTCGGAGGCGGCCAGCATGATCACCGGCCACACCCTGGTGGTGGACGGGGGATGGACCATCGCCTGAGCCGGCGGTGGCGCAGCTATGCAAGGGGGGCACAGCAGCATTGCCCCCTGTTTTTTTGACCGCGGTAAATCAAAACGCAGAGGAGAGATTATGAATAAGTTGGTGCAGTGCCTGTTGGTCGCCGCCCTGTTCCTGCTGCCCGGCGCGGCCCTGGGGCAGATGAAGATCGGCTTCATCAACTCGGACCAGCTCAAGGAGCGGTTGCCCGAGATCAAGGCCGCCCAGCAGCAGTTGGAACTCTTGCAGCAGCAGCGGGCCCAGGAGGACGAGGACCGCCAGGCCAAGATGGCGCAGATGGAGGAGAACTACCGCAAGCAGGAGATGCTGCTCAGCGAGGCGCGCAAGGCCGAGATGCGGTCTGAATACGAGGCCGAAGGGCAACGGCTGATCGAATTCCGCCAGAACACCCAGGAAGAACTGATGAAGAGGAACTTCGACCTGCACAACCCCATCTTCGAGCGCATTAACACCGCCATCAAGGCCGTGGCAGAGGAAGAAGGGTACGACTATGTGCTGGACGCCGGCTCGGCCGGCGGGGCGGTGGTCTTTGCCAAGGACGACTACGACCTGACCGACAAACTGCTGGCCCGGTTGCAGTCCACCCCCGTCAAGGCCGGGGGCAACTAGACGGCCACGGCCTCGCCGACCAGGCCGATGTTCTCCTCGATCTGGGTCTCGTCCATCATGCCGAGGACCATCGAGTGGACCGATGGGAGACCCAGGACAAAGCGGATCGCCTTTGCCGGGTCGCCTGTAAGTGCGCCGCCGCCGCCCACCACCTTCATGCCGTAGATCCCTTTGCCAGCGGCGGCCATCGCCTCGATGACCGGCACCACCTCGTCGGGGCCGGCGTCCATGGCCTGGCCGGCGTAGTTGATCCGGGCCAGCACCACGTCCACCCAGGGGGTGTGGGCAGTGGTCCGGAAGGCGCCAAAGTCGTGGCAGGAGACCCCCAGGGCGCGGATCACCCCCTGCTCCTTGAAGCGGCTCAGCACCTCCATCGGGCCCTGCATAAGTGTAGGCCAACCCGCCTCGGTCAGGCAGTGGAGCAGCACGATATCGAGGTACTCGGTGCGCAGTTCGCGCAGGAAACGCTCCACGTCCCGCTTCACCTCGGGCCCGGTGCGGGAGGTGGTCTTGGTGGTGATTACGGCCTCCTCCCGACCCACCTCCTCCAGGGCCCTGGCCACGTGGGGGTGGGTGCCGTACTGGTCGGCGGTGTCCCAGAAGTTGACCCCCCGCTCGTGGGCGTAGCGCAACAGGTAGGCCAGCCGCTCGAGCCCCAGGTCCCCCTGGTTCGAGCGTTTGTTCCAGCCATTGGTGCCCGTGCCGAAGCACAGGCGCGAGACCTGCAGCCCGCTCAGCCCCAGATCCACCTGGTCGATCATCGCCTTTCCTCCCTCAGAAATTTGGTTTGATGGTCTGCCGCAGGCGCAGTCTGTGTCGTTGCCGCTGGGCCGTCATGGCTGCGGCGATCTTCTTGGCCGCCCGCCGGCCCGCCTCGGCCACCCCGCCTGCTTCGAGGGCCAGGTGCACCAGCAGCCGCACCAGGCCCACCGCGTCGCCGAGGTGGATGAACTCGGCGGCCGGGCCGGTCTTTCCCTTGTTGTGGTAGTTGCCCAGGGGCAGGGCCAGGGCCGCGGTGTGCAGGCCGGCACCGCACAGGGCCGACGCCTCGCAGGTGCCCCCATCCATCAGCTTGCGCTGGAAGCAAAACCCCGGATCAGCCGCGGCCAGTTCCGCAGCCACCAGGGCGACGCCGGCGCTGAGGTCGGGATCGAAGAGGGTGGCCCTGTCGCCCACCCGCACGATGGGGCCGCTTCCCACCGTTGCCCCGGCCCTGGCGCTGGAGCATTCGAGGTTCACGTATACCGCCTCCGGGTCCAGCCAGCCCCGGTGGGCGGCTTCGAGCATGCCGCCAAACCCCACCTCCTCGGCGCGGGTCAGGAGCAGACCAGCCCGCGTTCTGGCCCGCTGGCGGTGCAGTTCGTCGAGAAAGCAGAGGCCGGCCACCACCCCGGCAAGGTCGTCGCAGGCCCGGCCCCACAACAGGGGACCGCGCCGCCGCAGGCCGGGCAGATCCAGGGTGGCGAAGCAGCCAGGTTCCAGAGGGAAACCGGAGGGGGTCTCGACCACGAAACCCTCCACCCCTCTCTCAATAAGGCGCTCGCGGATGCGTCCCCGGTCGGGCCGCTGTCCGGCGGGCCGGCCCAAGGTGTGGATACGCACCCGGTGGCCTAAAGCCATGTCCGGGTCCACCCCCCCCAGCCGCTCGAAAAAGAAGGCACCCCGGCCCACGGGGCGGGGGAAGCCCAGACCCGGATGGTCGAGGTGGGCGGTGGCGATAAGGCGAGGGGTGCGGAGGGATCGGGCAGGGGTGTAGGTCAGGAGCCGGTTGCCGGCCGGGTCCCGCGCCAGTTCCAGCCAGGGCCGGGAGGCGACGTGGGCGACCACCGCCTCGGCGACGAGGTGTTCGTGAAAAGGGGCCGTGGGCAGGGGCAGGAATTGGCGGGCTGCCGTCAGGTATGTGTTTTCGTCCATGGCTGGCCCCAAAGGAGCGCCAGAAAAAGCTGGGTGTCAAGTAGACAGGGCAGGAGGGCCGATCTACCTTTGCGGTACCACCAGCGGGAGGACCTGTGAAAAAGGAGATCCCCCAGTTCTACCGGCGCTACCTCCAGACCCGGCAGCAGTCCCTGCTCTCCCAGGAGCGCGTCGGCCTCACCTGGAGGGGATTGGTCCTGGGTTCCTTCCTCAGTTTCTTCCTGGCCGTCGGAGACCCGTACGGCAACATGATCATCAGGGGCTCGTATATGGCCCTGGATTTCAGCACCCCCGGCGCCCTTTTTCTCTTTCTCGTGTTGGTGGGGCTGCTCAACCTGCTCTTCAAGCTGGCCGGTCGGGGGCGGAAACATGCCCTGGCCTTTGCCGGTTTTGCGGGGTTGGCCTGGGGCTGGCACTACTGGCCCTTCGCGCTCCTCGATCCCCACTCCCCAGGGCTCATCTTCTCCACCTTCCTCGCCGGCTGCGCCCTGTTGAACCTGCCCCTGGCCTGGCGGGGGGCCTCGCTGGCCCTCAACCGGGCGGACCTGATCCTGGTTTACGCCATGCTGCTGATGGTCTCGGCGGTGTGCAGCATGGGGCTGAGCGAGCAGTTGCTACCCATGATCACCGCCCTCTTCTACTATGCCTCGCCCCAGAACCAGTGGCGCGAGAAACTCTTCCCCCATCTGCCGGCCCAGGGGTTGGTAAACGACGGTGGGGATAACCGCGCCTTCTACGAGGGGGTCGGGGCGGGGGGAGAGATCCCCTACGGGGCCTGGGCCGAACCCCTGCTGTGGTGGGGTTTCTTCCTGGGTTGCCTGTACCTGAGCATGATGTGTATCGCGGTGATCCTGCGGCGCCAGTGGATGGAGCGGGAGCGCCTGCCCTATCCCATCACCCAGGCCGGCCTGGCTTTGGTGCGGGGGGAGGAGGAGGGCATGCTGTTCAACCGATTCTTCCTGCAAAAAGCCATGTGGGCCGGCCTGGCCCTGCCCCTGGTGGTGGGCAGCCTCCAGGCCTTGCAGCGCTACGATCCAACGGTCCCGGCCTCGCGCCTCCAGTGGCAGTTGCCTCTGGTGGGGGCACAGTTCGTCCAGTTGAGTATCAGCTTCGCCATGCTCGGCTTCTCGTACCTGATCAACTCCAGCATCGCCACGGGGATCTGGGTCTTCCACCTCCTCTCCAAGTTCGAGAAGGAGTTGCTCTATCTCACCGGGACCCGCTCGGAATTGAAGTTGATGTACGGGGTAAGCGATGCGCCCCTCTTGGCCTACCAGGGGGTCGGCGGCCTGTTGGTGCTGGCTCTGGGTGGGTTGTGGGTGGCCAGGGAACACCTGGGGCAGGTGGGCCGGCAGGCCCTGGGCCGGGGCTGGGCCGACCTCGACGCCGGGGAAATCCTCTCCTATCGCAAGGCCCTGCTGGGCGCCCTGGCCGGTCTGGCGGGCATGGTGGGGTGGTTGTGGGTTTTGGGAACCCCTCTGTGGGTGGCCCTGCTCTTTGTGGGGGCGGCGATGCTGATCTTCATCGGGGTGACCCGCATCGTCGCCGAGGCCGGCCTGGCCGCGGTGCGCTCGCCCATGACCGCCCCCGATCTGGTGGTCCACGGCCTGGGTTCGGGCCTGGTGGGGCCAACGGGGGTGGTCAACCTCTCGCTGGCCTTTATCTGGGCTGCGGACATCCGCGTCTTTGCCCTGGCCACCTGTGCCAACGCCCTCAAACTGGTGGAGGAGATGGACCTGCGCAGCCGGCGCGTAGTATTTGCCGCCATGATCGCGGCCCTGGTCATCGGGGTGGGGGGGGCGGTATGGATGATCTTCAACATGGCCTACCGTCACGGGGGGGTCAATCTCAACGCCTGGTTTTTCGACGGGGCCCCCAAGGCGGCATACGACAATGCCCTCGTCCAGTTGGCCGGCCGGGGGGTGGACTGGCTGGGGCTGGGGTTTGCCGGCGGGGGCGCAGCGGTCATGGGGGGCCTCCTATGGGCGCGCCAGCGCTACCCCTGGTGGCCCCTGCACCCTCTGGGTTTCCCCATCGGTGCCGAGAGCATGATGGACTACGTGTGGTTCAATGTCTTTCTCGCCTGGCTGATCAAGGGGGTGGTGCTGCGCTATGGGGGGGCGGGCCTGTACCAGCGCAGCCAGCCTTTCTTCCTGGGCCTTATCGCCGGCCATGTCCTGTGCAACGGGCTGTGGCTGTGTATCGACTACTTCACCGGCAAGGTGGGCAACACAATTTTCTGGGTATGAACCGACTGTTAGGCATCGCGTTGAGCGTGTGGCTGGCTCTGCCGGCCTGGGCCGGGGTGCGCCCTACCGTGGAGTATCTGGCCTCCCTTGGCTCGCGGTTGAGCGGTTACCCCGGCGCCGAAAAGGCGGCTGGCTGGCTGGAGGAGGAGCTGCGGCGGGCCGGGGTGGAGGAGGTGCAGCGGGAGGAGTTCACCCTGGCGGTGCCGGTGGACCAGGGTGGTCGGCTGGAGGTGCCGGCCACTGGCCAGCGCTGGCCCCTGCACGGGCTGTGGCCCAACCTCGTGGTGCCGGCGACCACGTCCCCCGGCGGCCTGGAACTGCCCCTGATCTGGGGCGGCCGGGGGGAATGGGAGGAGCTGGAGGGGCAGGAGGTGGCCGGCAGCGCGGTGCTCATGGAGTACCACTCGTGGAACCACTGGCTGCGGGCCGCCTCGTTGGGGGCAAGGGCCCTGGTCTTCGTCGCCCCAGAGCAGGCCAGTTGGGTCCAGGGGGTGAGTAAGAGCAGCCAGGTGCCCCTGGAGATCCCGCGCTTCTGGGTGGGGAAAGAGGCCGGGCAGGCCCTGCGGGAAGGGCTGGCCGCTGGCCCGGTGCAGGTGCGCTTGGCGGGGAGGATGCGCTGGGAGCAGCGGCCCTCCTGGAACCTGTGGGGACTGGTGCCCGGCCAGGACCCGGCCCTCAGGGAGGAGTTGATCCTGGTGGCCGCCCATTACGACGCCTCCTCGGCGGTGCCGGCCCTGGCCCCTGGGGCCGAGCAGGCGGCCTCGGCCGCGGCCCTGCTCGAAGTCGCCCGCAGCCTGGCCGCCCGGCCTCCGGCCCGCAGCGTGGCCCTGCTGGCGGCCGGGGCGCATTTCCAGGGCCGCCAGGGCATCGCCGAGTTCCTGGACCGCCACGCCCGCCGTCACCCCTACTACGCCCGCGGGCAGACCCAGCCCCTCTCGCCCCGGCTCTTCCTGGGCCTGGACCTCTCCTCGCAGAGCGACCAGTTGGGCATCTGGAACAACACCTACAGCTACGACCTCAAGCGCTTCTTCGCCCCCCTGGGCCGGCGCTTCGCCGCCTACGCCGAAGCCGAAGGCCAGGGACTGGCCAACGGCATCAGTCCGGTCAGGGGTATGGACTGGTCTTCCTACATGCCCGGCGGGATTAGCCCGGACAGCGAGGTGGCCCTTGAGGCCGGCCTGACCTCACTGCTTTTGGCCACGGTCAACGACAGCAGGCAGGCCCAGGATTCCCCCCTGGATCTGCCCGCGCAGGTGGATTTTGCCAAGCTGGAGCGGCAGGTGGAACTGGTGCTGGGCCTGGTGCGGCGGGCCGCCGATGACCCGGAGCTTTTCGCCGGGATGGAGGACCTGGGCCCAGTGCTCAAGGACAACCTGCGCAGCCTGCGGGTGATGGTCCGCACCTTTCCCCAGCGCAGCCAGGTGCCAGACCGACCCGTGCCTGGGGCAGTGGTGGTGGTGGATTTTCCGTACAACCACAAGGGGGTACACCGGGCCCGCTACCACCTGGCCGACGCCGAGGGGCAGGTGGAGGTCCGGGGGCTGGAGCTGGGGGCGGTGCCGGTGGCCGCCTATGGCCTGGACCCGGAGGGGGGGACCGTGGTCTACGCCCCGGACCTGGGGGAGCGGGGGGGGCGCTTCCACGGCGACCCGACCCGTTTGGGCATGCTTCAGATCGCGGTGCGCTGGGACCACAACGAGAAGATCCTGGTGGTCTTCCCCTGCCTGGGCAGCCCTTTCTTCGGGCTCGTCGACCCGCGTCAGCTCTCGTCCTTGGACGCGCTGAAGGTTCTCGACCACAGGGGCGCGGCGCCCAGGCAGTTCGGCTTTGTCCTCGGCCCGCCAGCCGGGGTGGTGTACGGCAGCCCTGGTCAGGCTCTCAAGCTGCTTCTGGGGGAGGAGCGGCAGTTGCTGCTGCTCAACAGCCAGGGAAGCCAG
The DNA here is from genome assembly GCA_016867395.1 of Candidatus Handelsmanbacteria bacterium. Lineage (GTDB taxonomy): Bacteria > Latescibacterota > UBA2968 > UBA8231 > UBA8231 > SICG01. The sequence goes on along the minus strand of VGJS01000011.1, from coordinate 44,357 downwards.
AGCGAGAAAGAGGCCCGGGGCATCGGCTACCCGCTGGAGCCCCAGTCCCTGTTGCCCACCGAACTCAAGGCCCTGGAGGATATGTGGCGGCTGGACGAGGCCCGGTTGCAGACCCTGCGCCGCCATGCCATCGAGAACCAGCGTCTCAGCCAGTTGCACCAGCGGGGCGGGGAGTTATTGGCCCAGGCTCGCGCTGCCTGGGAGGGGCGGGACTGGCCGGAGTACGTGCGGGCAGTGCGGGCGGCCCTGGGGGTGACGGCCCGGGCCTACCCAGAAGTTCTGGGCACCCTCAACGACGTGATGAAGGGCCTGATCTTCTTCTTGGCCCTGGTCATCCCCGCGGCCTTCTTCGGGGAGCGCCTGCTCCTGGCCGCCGCCCATATCCACCGCCAACTGGCCGGCTGCGGGCTGCTGCTTCTGGCCATTTGGCTCCTGCTCTCCCAGATACACCCGGCCTTTGCCATCGCCCATCCCCTGGTGGTGTTGCTGGGATTCGCCATCATGGCCATGGCCTGTTTGGTGCTGGTGCTGATCACCGCCCGTTTCAACCGCTACACCAGAGAACGCCGGGCCAGGGCGGCCCGGGTCCACGATACCGACATCAGCCGGGGCAGCGCCGCGTACGCCGCCTTCATGCTGGGCATCTCCAACATGCGCCGCCGCCGACTGCGCACCGGCCTGACCCTGGCTACCCTGACCCTGTTGACCTTCACAGTGCTCTCTTTCACCGGCTTCCGGGAAAAGGTGCGCTACCTCGGATTCGGCCTCTCTCACCCCGCCCCGTATCCAGGGGTGCTGATCCGCGAGCGGGGCTGGAACCCCCTCAGCGGGGCCACCCTCGAATACGCCCGCTCCCACTTTGGCTCCGGGGTCTGCCCCAGGGGCTGGTACCTGGCCACCGGGGTGGTGCAGGGGGTGGAGCAGCCCCAGGAGCAGTACATCCAGGTGCGCCTGGGCGACCGCACTGAACTGGTGCTGGGGCTGATGGGGCTGAGCCCTGGGGAAGCCCAGCTTACCGGGATAGACCAGACCTTGAGCGATGGGACCTTCTTCACTCAGCCCGACGAGTCCAGCTGCCTGATGCCCGCCTCTTTGGCCCAGCGGCTGGGGTTGAAACCCGAGGACCTGGGTCGGGCGCGGGTGGAGATCTTTGGCCGGCGCTTGCTGGTGCGGGGGCTGGTGGAGGGCCCCCGGCTTAAGGCCCTGCTCGACCTGGACGGCGAGCCTTTGACCCCGGCAGACTTCAAACAGTCCTCGACCCAGATGCTGGGCCCCACCGCGCTCTTGCGGACCGCGGTGGACCAGCCGGACACGCCCCTGGAGATCGCCCCCTTCACCCACCTCGACCCGGAGCAGGTGCTGATCCTGCCCTACGACCTGTTGCGCGAGGAGGGCGGGTCCCTGCGCTCGGTGGCAGTGCGCATGGAGGGAGGGGCAGGGGACCGGGGGCTGGTAGAGGATTTCCTCCTGCGCTTCACCAGCACCCTCTTCGCCGGCCTGCCCGACCCGCTCACGGGAAACCTGAAGGTCTATTCCTATACCTCGGTGGGCTTGACCGCGGTGGAGGGCCTGGGGGCAGTGCTGATACCCCTGGCCATCGCCGCCCTCATCGTGCTCAACGCCATGCTCGGCGCGGTGTACGAGCGTTTCCGCGAGATCGGCATCTACTCGGCGGTGGGCCTGGCTCCCCGGCATGTGGCCTGGCTTTTCATGGCCGAATCCTGCGTGTACGCGGTGTTGGGAGTGGCCCTGGGGTATCTCCTGGGGCAGGGGATGGGCAAGCTGCTCCTGTGGGCGGGCCTGGCCGGGGGGATCAATCTCAACTACTCCTCCCTGGCGGCGATCTCCGCGGCCCTGCTGGTGATGGGGGTGGTGCTGGTCTCCACCCTGTACCCGGCGCGGCTGGCCGCCCAGAGCGCGGTGCCCGACACGGTGCGGCGCTGGCGTCCGCCCCCGCCTGAGGGGGAGGGCTGGAGCTTTGCCTTCCCCTTCATGGCCCCCCAGGCCGAGGTCCTGGGGCTTTGCGGCTTCCTGGCCAACTACCTCAAAGGCCAGGGCGAGGCTGGCGCCTTTTACGCCGAGCAGGTGCGCCTGGTCCGCGAGGGGGAGGAACAGGGGCTGCAACTGCTCCTGTGGCTGGCCCCCTTCGACATCGGGGTCTGCCAGTTCCTGCAACTGGCCTTCGTCCCCTCCGGAGTGCCGGGGGCTAGCGGGGTGGAGGTGTACATTGAGCGAATCAGCGGCCAGGACGCCTTCTGGCAGCGGGCCAACCAGCGCTTCATGAACCGCCTGCGCCACGAGTTCCTGCTATGGAACACGCTGGGCCAGGAAGACCGGGCCTTTCACCGGCGGGCCGCCGAAGCGCTCTTGCGGGGGGATGATGTTTCGGCGGGATAAGCAATGGGAGGAGGTGGAGGAGTACCGCTCCCTGCTCGAAGCCCCCAACCGCTTCGACGAGGGCTTCACCGCCCGCACCTTGATCGGGGTGCTCTTCATCTCCCTGATCATGACCCCAGGGGAGATGTACCTGGGCCTGGTGACGGGCGGGGGGATCGGCGCAGCGGCCCAGTGGGTGACGGTCATTCTCTTTTTGGAGGTGGCCAAGCGCTCCTTCACCTCCCTGCGCCGGCAGGAGATCTACCTTTTGGTGTACGTGGCCTCGGCCCTGGTAGCCAGGGAACAGGGGGCCTTTCTCGACCTGCTCTGGCGCCAGTACTTCGTCACCTCGCCGGAGGCGGAGCAGTTCGGCATCGCCAAGCTCCTACCCTGGTGGTACGCCCCCCCGCCTGAATCGGAGGCCATTGCCCAGCGCACCTTCCTGCACCCGGACTGGGCCTGGCCCATCGCCCTTCTGGTGTTGGGCACCATCATGGGCCGCATCGCCTGGTTCACCTCCGGGTACACCCTCTTCCGCCTCAGCTCGGACCGGGACCGGCTGCCCTTTCCCACCGCGCCCATGTCGGCCCTCTCCTCCATGGCCCTGGCCGAGGAGAGCGGGGACGAGGCGGAGACTTGGAAATGGCCGGTCTTCAGCACCGGGGCGGTGATCGGCACCCTCTTCGGAGCGGTGTACGTGGGCCTGCCCACGGTTACAGAACTGCTGGGCGGCAAGATCGAGTTGATCCCCATCCCCTTCTGGGACCTGACCCCGTACCTGGGCAATCTGTTGCCGGGGGCGCCATTGGGCATCACCCTGCACCTCGGTTCGGTGCTGGCTGGCCTGCTCATGCCCTTCTGGGCGGTGGTCGGCTCCTTTGCCGGGGTGATGCTCAGCACCTTGGCCAGCCCCCTGCTGCGGGCCTGGGGCTACCTGCCCCACTGGGAGGTGGGCATGGACACCATCCGCACCCAGATCGCCACGGGCATCGACTTCTGGCGGGCCTTTGGCATCGGCGTCACCCTGGCGGTGACGATCATCAGCTTCTACCAGTTGCTGCTGGCCGCCCGCCTGGCCAGGGGGCGGCAGAGGTTGGGCGGGGCGCCCCCCCAGTACCCCCGCATCTGCCAGCACGAGGGCTGCCCGCGCCCCTCCCAGGTGAGGGGATTCTGTCTCAAACACCTGGGGCGGGGGGATTTCAGCCTGTGGGTCTGCGTGTTGCTCTTCTGCGTGCCCACCCTCTACTCGATCGTGCTGGCCAAGACCCTCTTTCCCACCCTGGTAAGCACCGGCCTGTTGCTGACCTTTGTGTTCATAGGCTTCGTCTATGCCCCTCTGATGTCCATCGTCAGCGCCCGGCTCGATGGCATGATCGGCCGCGAGGTGGCCATCCCGTACCTGCACGAGACGGTCATCTTCCTCACCGGGTACCGGGGAGTGGAGATCTGGTTCGTGCCTTTCCCCGGCCAGAACTTCGGCGGCAACGCCGAGCAGTTCCGCATCGTCGAGTTGACCGGCATGAGGTTCACCAGCCTGCTCAAGGCCGAGGTCTTCATGCTGCCCATCGTCTTTGCGGTGAGTCTGATGTACTGGAGCTTCCTCTGGCGGCTGGCCCCCATCCCCTCCGAGAGTTACCCCTACGCCCAGTTGATGTGGCCTTTGCAGGCTTTTGACCAGGCCCTTTTTCTGTCCAGCACCATGTACAGCAAGACCTGGAGGGCCGGTGAGGAGGTGGAGGGGGAGAGGGTGAGAAGTGGGGAGGTGGTGTGGAGCCCCAGCAACCTCCAGGACCGGCAGTGGTGGTACTGGCGGGTCCGCACCACCCGGGAGGTGGAGGTGCCCGACCCGGTCAAGCGGGAGTATGGTCCCTGGTCCACGGCGGGGCATTTCTACACCGACTTCGAGGGCCGGGGGCCCCCGCTCCGGCCCCCCGCTCCCCCAGGTGGGAGCCCCATCGGGGGGCCGGAACGCCTCTGGCCCCCCGATGGGGAGGGGGTCTCCACCCCCAATCCCAATTTCCGTGTCCGGGCCGAGCTGGCGGCGGGGGACACGGTCGAATTCTACATCGAGGTGGACAAGGCGTCCAGTTTCGACGGGGAGTTCCTCCAGCGCTCCTCGGACCGGCCCCTGCTCTTCGAGGTGCTGTGGGAGGACCTCAAGTACACCGGCGATCGCCGCGACCAGGACGGGGACGGCAGGGTGGACGAGGAGTTGGTCAACGGCCGGGACGACGATGGTGACGGGAAGGTGGACGAGGATATCCACCATCCCACCGGGGGATCCAAGTGGCCCTTCATCGCCCTGGGGCTGGGGTTCGGCCTGGTGGCGTACTTCGGCCTGGCCATTTTGGGCATGCCCATCTTTTTGATCTGGGGGTACGTGCAGAGCGTCAACGGCATCCCCCACAACCTGCTACCCCAGATCCTGGGGGCCCTGCTGGCCCGGTTCTACTTCTGGGGGAAGTACGGCCGGCAGGAGTGGCGGCGCTACGCCATGGTGCTGAGCGTGGGCTTTGGAGTAGGCATGTCGCTAGTGGGGATGTTCTGCGCCGCCCTGGCGATGGTGAGCAAGGCGGTCTCGGCCCTGGCGTATTGATTCGGGGGCGGGTGCCGCCTATATTCCGAGCATGGATCTGCTCAGACGCCTCTGGCTCCTCGCCCGCGCCCAGGTGGGGAGCCGTGGGCGGAAGGAGTGGGAGGCCGCCGGCGAACCCGCGTTTGAGCGGCCTGGGCCGCAAACGTCGTCAGGGATTGACCCACAACTGGCCCAGTATTACGCCAACCTCGAAATCCCCTATGGGACGGACCTCGAAACCGCCCGCCAAGCCTGGAAACGCCTGCTCAAGCAGTACCATCCCGACCTCCACGCCAACGACCTGGAGAAGCGGCGGGTGGCCGGCGAGCTGAGTGCGCGGCTGACCCAGGCCTTCCAGGAGCTCGAAAGGGCGCACCGCGCCAAGGAGCATAGCTGATCCCATGTCCCCAGCCTACGACAAGGTCAAAGCCTATATCCTCGAACTGGGCCTGCGCATCTACCAGGAGGTGCCAGGGGAGGAACTCTTCATCGTCGATGACACCGAGCGGGGGATCCGCAAGCTGATCATCGACTGCGAGGGGGAGATCCTGGTCCTCGAACAGTTGATCCTGCGCCTCGACCCCGCCACCCCGGCCCAGACCTACCGCCGCCTGCTCCAGATGAACCGCAATCTGGTCCACGGCTCCTTTGTGCTGGACGAGGGGGGCGAGCGCCTGCTCTTCCGCGACACCCTGGCTCTCGACAGTCTCGATCTGAACGAGCTGGAATCCACCCTCAACGCCCTTAGCCTGGGGCTGGCCGAGAACGGGGCGGAACTACTCGCCTTCGCCGGCAGATAAGGAGGCACGATGGCAGGTATCTTCCAGCGCTTGTTCAAGACCGGGCAGGCCGAGGCCCATTCGATCATGGACCGGCTCGAAGATCCGATCAAACTCAGCGAGCAGGCCGTGCGCGATCTCAAGAAGGACCTGCACGAAAGCCTGCAAAGCCTGGCCGAGGTCAAGGGCATTGCCATCCGCCTCAACAAGGAGGCCGAGGACAACAAACGGCTGGCCGCCGACTATGAGCGCAAGGCCATGCTTCTGCTGCAAAAGGCCCAAGGCGGGGACCTGGTGCCGGCCGAGGCCGAGCGCCTGGCCCGCGAGGCCCTCAGCCGCAAGGAGGAGGCCAGCGGCCGGGCACTGGAGGCAGGCCAGCAGTCCCTGGCCCAGCAGCAGATGGCCGACAAGCTCCAGAGCAACATCAACGACCTCAAATCCAAGGTGGCGGCCTACGAGAACGACCTCATCCTGCTTAAGGCCCGCAGCAAGACGGCCAATGCCACGCGCAAGATCAACCAGCGGTTGGCCAACATCGACCCCAGCGGCACGGTGAGCCTGCTGGAGCGGATGAAGGAGAAGGTCAACGAGCAGGAGTCCCTGGCCCAGGCGTACGGGGAGATGGCCGACACCAGCCGCACCGTGGACGAGGAGATCGACAAGGCCCTCAAGGGTTCGGCCTCGCCCAAGGTGGAGGATTCCCTGGCCCAGCTCAAGGCCAAGATGGGCCTGAAGTGAGGTTCCCGCTCTGAAGCGCCGGCGCTTCCTCGGCGCCTTGCTCGCCGGCGGCCTGCCCTGGCTGCAGCGCTGCGCCCAGAACCCTTCCCGCCCCGTCCCCGGCCAGATCGTCAATCCCGCCATCCCCGGCCACCTGCTACGCCAACCCCGCCCGGCCGAGTCCTTCCCACCCCCATCGGGACCGCGTTTGGATGCGGTGGTGATCGGCGGGGGGATCTCCGGCCTGTGCGCGGCCTGGCGCCTGCGGCGTGCCGGCATCGACCGGCTACTGCTGCTGGAGTTGGGGGAGGAGTTGGGGGGCACCTCCCTGACCGGCCGCATCCAGGGCCGGCCCGTGGCCTGGGGCGCCCACTACATCAACATCCCCCCTGCGGGCGCCGAGGGCATCCATGCCCTGTTGCAGGATTTGGGGATCATCTCCGGGTACGACGCGGCGGGCCGGCCCCAGGTGGACCCCGGGCACCTGCTGCGCTGGCCCCACGAGCGGCTCTTCGTGGGGGGGCGCTGGGTGGAGGAGCTGGACCCCTTTGCGGGGGCAGGCGAGGCGGCCGCCGAGCCCTTGCGCCGCTTCGAGGACCAGATGCTGCGCTGGACCCTGTACCGGGGCCGGGAGGGCCGGCCGGCCTTTGCCCTGCCCTTGCGCTACAGCAGCGCCGATACCATAACCCGACAGCTAGACCGGATCACCATGCTGGAGTACCTGCGCTCCCTGGGCCTGGACGATCCTCGACTGGATTGGCTGGTGGACTACGCCTGCCGCGACGACTACGGCACCCCGCTGGACCAGGTCTCGGCCTGGGCCGGGATTCACTACTTCAGTTGCCGCAGCTACGACCGGCGCCTGCGCGAGGAGTACCCCGCCGATACCCTGACCTGGCCCGAGGGCAACGGTTTCCTGGTGGGGCGGCTGGCCGGGCGGCTGGAGAGGGGCCAATGGCGGGCCCGCACCGCGGTGCTGCGGGTGGAACCAGGGGAGGAGGAGGTGCGGGTGGGCTGTCTGGACACCCAGAGCGGGGAGGTGTTCTCCCTGCGGGCCCGCAGCGCGGTGTACGCGGGTAAACTGCACACCGCCCCCCTGGTGGTGCAGGGGCTCCCGGCCCGGCAGCGCGAGGCCATCGCGGCGCTGTCCTACTGCGCCTGGCTGGTGGGGGCCATCCAGGTGCGGCGTCTGCCCCTAAGCCTGGGCGCCCCCCTGGCCTGGGACAATATCCTGTACGACAGCCCATCGCTGGGGTACGTGGATGCCGATCATCAGGGATCCCCGCCCGCCGGCCCCCGGGTGTTGCTCTACCACCTGCCCCTGGTGCGCGACCTGGCCCTGGCCCGCCGCCAACTGCTGGAGCAGGACCACGCCTTCTGGGCCGGGCAGATCCTGGCTGACCTGCGCCGGGCCCATCCCGACATCGACGAGGTGGTGGAGCGCCTCGACCTGTACCGCTGGGGCCACGCGATGGTGCAACCGCGGCCGGGGGTGATCTGGGGGGAGGAAGGCCGATGGCGCGAAAGGCCCTGCGGGGCGCTGGCCTTTGCCGGCTGCGACACCACCGGCCTGCCCCTCTTCGAGGAGGCGTGTTTCGCCGGCATCCGCGCTGCCGAGGGGTGCCTGGGAGGGCTGGGGGCAGAGCGGGAGACCCTGCTGCCGGGTCTGGGAAAAGATGGCTGAGGCGCGTTTCTCCCGCCTGGGGCTTTTCCTGCTCCTGGCCGCGGTCCTGGCCGTGGCCGTCTGCTCTATCATCTACGAATTGCTCATCGGCAGCGTCTCGGCCTATTTCCTGGGGGACAGTGTCGAGCAGTTCTCCCTGACCATCGGGATCTTTCTCTTTGCGATGGGGGTGGGCTCCTGGCTGACCCGCTGGATCAGGAAGGATCTCCTGGCCCGGCTCATCGCCCTGGAGTTGTGGCTGGGCCTGGTGGGGGGGGCCAGCGTGGCGGTTTTGTACCTGGCCTACGCCGAAGGGTCGCACTACCGCTACTGGATGGTGCTGCTGACCCTGCTGGTGGGCGGCCTCATCGGCCTGGAGTTGCCCCTGCTCACCCGGCTGCTCCAGCAGTACGGCCCGCTGCGCTCCACCCTTGCCGATGTGCTCTCCCTCGACTACCTGGGCGCCCTGGTGGCGGCCCTGCTCTTCCCTTACCTGCTCCTGCCGGCCCTGGGCAACCTCCACACTGGCCTGCTGACCGGCCTGGTCAACGCCCTGGTGGGGGCGGGCCTGCTGTGGAACTGCTGGGGGCAGCTCGAACCCCGTTGGCGGTTGGGACTGGCCCTGCTAGCCGGAGGCGCGCTGGGGGCACTGGGGGCGCTCCTGGCCGGGGCCAACCCCCTCCTGGAGCGCTGGGAGAGCGAGCTGTACGCCGACCGGATCGTCCACAGCCAGCAGTCCCGATACCAGAAGATCGTGCTGACCCGCTGGGGGGAGGATCTGCGCCTGTACTTGGACGGACACCTCCAGTTCGCCGCGGTGGACGAGCGCCGCTACCACGAGGCCCTGGTCCACCCGGCGATCAGCCTGAGCGCCAGCAGGCAGCGGGTGTTGATCCTGGGCGGGGGTGACGGGCTCAGCGCCCGGGAGGTGCTCAAGTATCCCCAGGTGGAGGAGGTGGACCTGGTGGATCTGGACCCGGCCATAACCGATTTAGCCCGCCGGCACCTGGCCCTGACCAGGCTTAACCACAACGCCCTCAGCCATCCCAAGGTCCAGGTCCACAACCAGGACGCCTTCACCTTTTTGCGGGAGGCCCAGGTACCGTACGGGGTGATCATCGCCGACCTGACCGACCCGCGCACAGAGGCCATTGGCAAGCTCTATTCGGTAGAGGGGTACCGGCTCTGCCGCCGGCTCCTGGGACCGGGTGGGGTGCTGGTCACCCAGGCCACCAGCCCCTACCACGCACGCCGCGCCTTCTGGTGCATCGGCCAGAGCCTGGAGGAGGCCGGCTTCCGGGTGTACCCCTACCACGCGCTGGTGCCTTCCTTTGGGGAGTGGGGTTTCCACCTGGCAGCTACCCAGCCCCTGGACCTGGACCCCCTGCGCCTGGAAGTGGCCCTCGATTTCCTGCGGCCCGAACTGTGGCCCGGCATGCGCCTCTTCGACCCCGACATGGAGCGCCTGCCGGTGGAACCCAACCGCCTTGACAGGCCGGTGCTAGGGCGGTACTATCGCGAGGAATGGGGAGAATAGGAGCCGGAATGATCCGCAAATGGTTCGGCGGCGGGGAAGGCGGGGAAGAGGACCCGCCCCCCCCTGAGTACACCCTCGACACCATGCAGGTGGGTTGCCTGGTGGATTACGACCTCAAGACCTGGGAGGTGGTGGGGTACGCCACCTGCGATTACGAGGGTGCCCAGACCAGGGAATGGGAGCTGCGCTGCGGCGACCTGCTGCGCTACCTGGAGCAAGATGAAGAGACGTGGATACTGAGCGCCAGGATCTCCCTGCGCGAGCTGTCCGAGCCAGTGGCCGAGGTCATCGCCAGGCAGGGCGACCCTCCCGAGGAACTCCATTATCAGGGCCGGGTCTACCGGGCGATCTCCTCCAGCGCCGGCGAGTACGTGGAGGGGGGCAAGGGCCTGGGCCGGGAGTTTGTGAGCTGGACCTACGAGACCGCCGAAGGGGACCGGGTGCTCTTTGTCTCCCAGTGGGGGGAGCGGGATTACCGCTCCTTTGAGGGGGAGTACGTGGAGGAGTACCAGTTTACCGATATCCTGCCGGCGCCAAAGGAGGGGGGGGCTTGATCCGGTTGGCGCTGCTCGTGCTGTTCCTGGCCGGTTGCGGTGGGGGAGGAGACCCCCTCGAAGACCTGGTCGAGGACCTCAACCGCCATCCCGAGTACTCGGTGATCGTCGAGGACTTGCGCGAGGAGGAGGGTTTTTTCCCCGACTACTTCGTGCGTTTCCGGGTCCTCGCCGCGTCCGGGGCCGGCGGCGACAGCCTGCGCTGGGAGGAGCGGCTCAGCGAGGAGTACCAGGTCGGCGAAGAGGTTTACGGCAGGTACGAGAACTACCTGGGCATGGTGGTGGCGGCCAAAAACCCCGATGGCCGCCGGAGCGGCCCGGGCCAGGCCCATCCCCCCGGCTATCAGTACGTGGACAACCCCCGGTACGGATTCTGGGACGGGGGCGGTTTCTGGCAGTTCTACGGGCAGTACATGCTCCTCTCCCAGCTATTGGGCGGGTGGCAGATCAACCGGAGCGACTACGGCGACTACCGCCGCAACTACGAGCGGGGCCAGCCCTACGCCGGTCCTAACGCCGGGGGCCGCACCCCCTTTGGCACCGGGGGCACCACAGTGGAACGAAGCCGGCCCGAGTTCTTCAAGCGCTACCAGGAGCGCCTGGGCAGCCCCCAGTTCCGCGAGCGGGTGCAATCGCGCATGGGTCGCGGGGGCAGCAGTTGGGGCAGCGGCTCGGTGCGAGCCGGCAAATAGAAGGGAGACGAGGATGGCGGAGCATCTGCTGCCCATGGCCAAGTCCCTGGTGTACGTGCTGGAGGCTTTTGCCCTGCTCTGGCTGGCACGCCTGGCCTACGCCCGGCTCTACCGGCGGGTGGACCTGGGACACGAACTCTTCACCCGCAACAACCCCGCCTTGGCCATGGCGCTGGCCGGGTACCTGTTGGGGGTGGTCATCGGCCTGGGTGGCGCCCTGTGGGGTCCCTCGGCGGGCTTGCGGGCCGACGTGGCGGCCATCGCCTTGACCGGGCTCAAGGGCATCGCCCTGATGCTGGCGGCCAGCTGGGTGTCCGAGAAGGCCCTGCTGCCACACTTCGACAATACCGCCGAGGTGGTGCGGGACCAGAATCTCGGCGCGGCCTTCGTGGAAGCGGGCCTGCACATTGCCAATGGCCTGATCGTACTGGCTATCCTCCAAGGCCAGGGACCCTGGTGGATCGGGGTGGTCTTTTGGGTCCTGGCCCAGGGGGTGCTGCTCCTGGCCGGTTTGCTGTACGAATGGGTGACCCCCCACGACGTCCACCGCGAGCTGGAGCGCGACAACGCTGCAGTGGGCCTGGCCTTTGGTGGAGCCCTGGTGGGCATGGGCAATATCCTCAGCCTGGCGGTTGGGGGGGACTTTGAGGGCTGGGCCCAGAGCCTGGTCCTCTTCGCCGAGGACGCCTTCTTCGGGCTATTGATGCTGCTCCTGCTCAAGAAACTCTCCGACCTGGTGCTGGCCGGCGGAGTGAAGCTGGGGTCAGAGCAGGTGGAGGCGGCCCCCAATGTCGGGGCCGGACTTCTCGAAGCGTTTGGCTACATCGGAGGTTCGATGCTGATCGTCTGGGTTTTCTGAGGGGTAGACTTGCTCAGGGCTGACCGGGACTAGGCTGGCGGCGCTGCCATTGCAGCCAGAGGGCCGGCCCGCCCCCCACCAGGTAAAACAAGGTGGCCAGGGCGTGGGTGGCAGTGGCGCAGGCCAGGGCCGCGGGCTCGGGCACCCCATAGAGCTGGTGTAGCCCCCGGCTGAAGAAGAAATGGTACGGGCCGGCGCTGGCCGGGGTGGGGATGATCACCCCGATGGAAGAGAGGGTCATGATTACCACCGCAGCCCCCAGGCCCAGTCCGGCGGTCTCAGCGAAACAGGCGAAGGCCGCGTAGATGATCAGGGCGTACCCCAGGTTGAGGAGGAGCGAGGAAAGGGCGATCTCTGCATAGACCGCGGGGCTGTGCAGGGCCTCCACGCCGTGGGTGAAGGTCTCCAGGAGGCCGCAGACTTTGTCGGCCAGCCGGCGCGAGAGCCGGCCCAGCACCTGGTCCACCACCGCTAAGGCCCGCTGCCGGTACACCGAGACCAGCACCAAGCCTCCAAGCAGGGCGATGCAGCCCAGCAGGGCCAGCAGGCTCAGAGGGGCTAACAGGGGAAAGGCCGCTTCAAGCCGGCCCCTCAGCAGCAGTAGGGAGATCCCCACGAAGAAGACCAGCCAGACCAGGTCGAGGATGCGCTCGACCACCACCGTGGCCAGCACCGAGGTCAGGGGTAGGCTGCGGGTCCAGTTGAGACTGAGGGCCCGCAGCGCCTCGCCGGAGCGGGGGATGCCGATATTGGCCGCGTAGCAGATCAGGAGGGCCAAGCTGGCATCCCACAGCGTCACTGCGGGGGCAAAGGGGCGCATGAGCAGGCACCAGCGCCACGCCCGCAGGAGCACGGTGGCGCAGATAAACGCCAGCAGGGCCAGCACCCAGGGCAGGGAGATCTGCCACAGGAAGCGCCCCAGGGCCTCGGTGTCGGTGCCCCGGAAGGCCCAGTACAGGAACAGGGCCATCAGCCCCAGGCTGGCTAGAAACTGGAGGGCGCGTTTGAGGATCAAGGCGGCTTCGGGGCGGCGGTCAGTGCTTGTGGTACACGGCGTCGGGGTCGAAAACCCGCTCCTCCTGCTCCACCCAGTCGCCCTTTTCTCCGCTCCAACTCCGGTAGTAGCAGGAATAGTACCCCGCGTGGCAGGCCCCCACCTCCTGCTCGACCCGCACCTCCAGGGAATTCAGCTCGCAGTTGACGCGGATCTCCTTCACCCGCTGCACATGCCCCGAGGTCTCGCCCTTGAGCACCACCTGCTGGCGGGAACGGCGGTAGAGGTAGACCACCCCCTCGGCGGCGGTCTTCTCCAGGGCCTCCCGGTTCATGTAGCACAGTACCAACAGACGGTTGCTCCGGTGATCGGTGATGGCCGCCGGCACCACCCCCTTAGCATCGAAGCGCAACTGATTGGCGATGGACATTTTAGGCCCTGGGGAGCACCCCCCGCTCTTCGAGCAGGGAGAGGATCTGGAGGGCGGCCTCCTGGGGGGTACACTGGGCGGTCTTGAGCACCAACTCGGCCTGGGTGGGGGGCTCGTAGGGGTCCGAGACCCCAGTGAAGTTGGGGATCTGGCCGGCCCTCGCTTTCTTGTACAGGCCCTTGGGGTCCCGCTCCTCGCACAGTTCGACGGGGGTATCGACAAAGACCTCGATGAAGTCCCCGGGAGGCATCAGCGCCCGCACTGCATCGCGGTCGGCCCGGTACGGGCTGACGAAGCTTGTTAAAGTGACCAGGCCGGCGTCGGCAAAGAGCTTGCCCACTTCGCCGATGCGGCGTATGTTCTCGGCACGGTCTTCGGCGGAAAAACCGAGGTTTTTATTCAAACCGTGCCGGATATTGTCCCCGTCCAAGACATAGGCCAGCCGGCCCCGGGCCACCAGGGCGTGCTCGACGGTGAAGGCGATGGTGCTCTTGCCAGAACTGGGCATGCCGGTGAGCCAGACCAGGACCCCCTGCTGCTTTAGCAGGTCCTGGCGCTGCTGGCGTGTGACATGGCCTTCGTGCCAGACGATGTTGGTGGCCTTGATCTGTGCCAAGGGGTGGCTCCTTTGCGATTTGGGCGTGGGTGGTTTGGGTTATTTTACCGAGTACAGGCGAACAGGGACTGGGAAGGCGTCGAACCCAGCGGAAAGAGCTAATTTCGGACCCGGCGCTTGATTCGTCAAGGAAAGGGGCTATCCCGCGCTTAAAAAAAGGAGTTCGACCATGTACAACCTGGCGGCCAAAGCAGCAGTAGCACTGGCATCCGGCCTGCTCTTCCTGGGCATGACCCCGCCGGCATCCGCCGGAAAGGTCCAAACCCTGGCCAAATTGGGGGACGAGGCCGACAAGCGCCGTCTGGAGGGGGCGGCCGAAAAACGGGCGCCCGCGGCCCGCAGGGTGGTCAGGCCCCAGCAGGCGGCCCTGCTGGGCAAACTGCGCGAGGCCGCCAACCGCAGGGCCAGGGCTCTGGCCGGACAAAACAAGACATTGCCCCTGGAGGGCCAGTCCGCCTGGCTAGACAAACTCCAGCGGTTCCAGCGGCAGCGCCTCGATCCCCCCAAGGAGGCCCCCAAGGTATTCGCCCCCAAGGTCAGCGCGGCGCAGAAGGCCGACGAGGACGGGACAGGGGCTCCGGCCCTCGAATTGGGCGGGGGTTCCCGCGCCGGGGTTTTGTCCCCAACAGGAGACACCGATGTCTATAAGCTGGAGGGTAGCGCCGGGGAGGTGGTGGATCTCAGCCTGGAGTCCGAGGATTTCGACGCGTATCTCGAACTAGAATTCGCCGGGAAGGTGGTGGCAGCCGACGACGATGGGGGGGAAGGGACCAATTCGCTGATCAACGACTTCACCCTGCCGGCCAGCGGCACCTACACGGTGCGAGTCCGCTCCTACAGCGACGCAGGGTCCGGCGTCTACGGGCTATCGGCGGTTGTGGGCGGGGCGGCGCTGGTGGAACAGGGGACGCTGGTTTCCGGGCAGGACACCTACCGGTTGGACCCGGCCGGGTCCAGCCATCTCTTTCTCCTCGAAATCGATACCTACAGCCTGGTGCACCTCAGCCTCAGCTCCGGGGACTTCGATACCATTTTGAGCCTGTACGCCGGCAGCGGGTTGGAGCACCACAGCGGGGACAACCTGCTCGCCATGGACGACGACGGGGGCGGGGGGACCAACTCCCTGCTCTCCCAACCCCTGGAGGCGGGCAGCTATTTGGTGGAGGTGCGGGCCTTTTCCGCCGGGGCCACCGGCGCTTACCAACTCTCCCTGGAAACCACGACCCTGGGAGCCGACGAAGACAGCGCCGGCCCGGCGGCCCTGGACCTGGACCAGTCCCTGGAGGGGGGGCTTTTCCCCCAAGGCGACACCGATACCTATACTTTTAGCGCCCAGGCGGGCGAGGTGGTGGATCTCAGCCTGGAGTCGGCGGACTTCGACGCGTTCCTCGAATTGGCCGTTGAGGGGGTGACCATCGCCGTAGACGACGACGGGGGCGAGGGTTTCAACGCCCTCATCGACGGCTTTGTCTTGCCCGCCACTGGGGAGTACCAGGTGGTGGTCCACGCGTATAATGACGCCGGCGAGGGGGCCTACCAGGTGGGGATCAGCAGGCAGGAGGCGCCCTGGACTGCGCAGGGGGTCCTGGCCGGCGGCAGGACCGGCGTCCTGGACACGGGGGAGAGCCATCTCTACACCTTCAGCCTGTCGCGGCTGAGCCGGGTGGAGTTGAACCTTGAATCCGCGGCCTTCGACGCGTACCTCACCCTCTACGCCGGCCAGGGCCCGGCAGATCTGGGCCCTGAGAACCAGGTGGGGGCCGATGACGACGGGGGGGAGAGTCTCAACGCGCGGCTGGCCCTGGCCCTGGAGGCGGGTGAGTACTTGGTGGAGGCCCGGTCCTTCTTTCCTGAGTTGGCGGGGTCCTACGAACTGAGCCTGGAGCTAGAAGCCCTGGCCGGGGACGAGGACCTGGCGGGAGGGGCTGCCCTCGAGCTGGGCGACTCCCTCCAGGGCGCCTTGCAGCCGGCCGGCGACATTGACGCTTTTTCCCTGGAGGGGGCAGCGGGTCAAATGGTGTCCCTGAGCCTGGAGTCAGAGGACTTCGACGCCGTTCTCGAACTGGAATACAGCGGGGAGGTGATCGGCTTCGACGACGATGGGGGCGAGGGGTACAACTCGCTGATCAGCGCCTTTGTGCTTCCTTTCAGCGGAACGTACCGGGTGCTGGTCCATGCCCTGGGGGACGACGAGGCCGGCGGGTACCTGCTCTCTGCTCAGGACGTCAGCCCGGCGATGGCGGTCAATGCGGCCATTGGGGCGGGAACCATAGCTGGGGAGATCAGTGAATCCGGGCAGCTCCAGCTTTACCCCTTTGTCCTGGCGGCGGCCGCCGAGGTGGAGATCGAGCTGCGCTCCGGGGATTTTGACGCGTACCTCACCCTGTACCAGGGGGCCGGCACGGCGGACCGCTCGCCGGACAACCTGCTGGCCGAGGACGACGACAGCGGCGAGGGAGTGGACGCCCGCCTGGCCCTGCCCCTGCCAGCGGGCCGTTACCTGATCGAGGCCAGGCCCCTGATCTCAGGGGCCACGGGTGCCTACACCCTGGAGTTCGGGTCCAGCGCCCTGGCCGACGACGAGGATCTGGAGGGGCCTGCGAAGTTACAAACTGGGCAAACAAACGAGGGCCGGCTCTCCCCGGCCGGGGATCTCGACACCTACAGTTTTGCCGGCAGTGCCGGCCAGCAGCTCAGCGTCGGGGTGGAGAGCGGGGATTTCGACCCTTATGTGGAACTGCTCCACCAGGGCGAGGTGCTGGCGGCCGACGACGACGGGGGCGAGGACCTCAACGCCCTCATCGACGGATTTGCCCTGCCGGTGGCCGGGGAGTACCTGGTCCGGGTGCGCTCCTACGCCGACCAAGGGTCGGGGGCGTATACGGTCGCCGCCGAGAGCGCCGGCGGCCGGCTCGAGTTAAACGGGGCCATCGAGCCGGGGGCCCACAGCGGCCAGCTGGCCAGCGCCGGCCAGGTCCAGCTCTATCCCTTTAGCTTAGGCAGCCGAGCCCAGGTGGAATTCAGCCTGAGCGCCGCCCGTTTCCCCGCGGGCCTGGCCCTGTACCAGGGTTCAGGGTTGGCCGACCGCCGGGCCGGCAATCTGGTGGGCGCGGCCAGGGCCCTGGCCGCGGGAGAAACCGCCCAATTCACCCAGGAGTTGCCCGCCGGGGACTACCTTTTGGAGGTGGCTTCCCCCTCCGGGCAGGCGGGGACCTTCGCCTTCTCACTGAAGACAAGGGCAGTGCGGGAGGCCCGCGACCGGGTCTTCCTGGTGGCCGGCGAACTGAACCAGACCCGGCTGACACCCTTTGCCGCCTCTTTGAGTGTGGCGCCGGGGGTCAAGATCAGCGGCCAAATCGACCTTGCCGTCGACAACACCCACCCGCGCAGCGAGGTGTTCCAATTAATTCAGGTGCAGACCTGGGGGGAGCGGCAGTCCGGCTTCCGCCAGTTGGAGGATCGGGTGCTGCCCGGCAACACCCGCCACAGAGTGGCCGTGGACCTCGAAGCCCCGGAGGAACCGGGCACCTATCACCTGATCCTGGCCGGGGCCGCCGAGCCAGGGGCAGAGGAGATCGCCTCGGGCACCCACTGGGAATCAGCCCCGGCGCCCCGCTGGGGTGACGGGGACGACCTGGCGGCCTGGAGCGCCCAGCGCCTGGCCCTGGCCCGGTCCCAGGGTTGGGTGGAGGTAGAGTGGTACCAGAACTACCAAACCCAGATCGGCGCCTTTGCCGTCGAGGTGGTGGTGGAGGCCCCTGAGGTGGTTTCCACCGGACCCATCGCCCTCGATTTCGATCCCGCACCAGGGGACCAGGGCCGGCGCAGCATGCAGGGGGCCAGTCCAGGGCAGACCCTCCAGGTGCAATTACATGTGGCCGGGTCCCCCCGCATCAATGGCTGGGGGGTGCTGCTGCAGTACGATTCCGACCATCTGGGTTACGTGGGGGGGAGCTTTGCCTCCGGGGGCTTCATCCCCGGCCTGGTGTCCCTGGTGGCCCAGGCTGCCGGCCAGGTGGAGGTGGGCGGGGCGGTGTTGGGTAGCGGGGCAGCCAACCAGGGGGAAGGGCACCTGGGCACCCTCTCCTTCTTGGTGCAGCCGGGTTTCTCGGTCAGCACTACCCTGCGGGCCACCCAGGTGAGTTTCCGCACCCTGGACCAGGGCAGGATTAAGGAGCAGATCCGGGCCCTGGGGGCCATACGCGGGGCAGTCCAGACCCAGACCGGGCCGATGACCCTGGACTTTAACCTGACCTCCGGTGACCAGCAGGAGCGGAAGCGAGAAGGGGTGCGGGCCGGCCAGGTGGTGCAGGTGCAGCTCAATGTCAAAGAGGCGCCGCTGATGCGGGGGTGGAGCGCTCGCATCGAGTACGACCCCGTACAGTTGCGCTTCCTAGCCAACAGCTTTGCCCCCAGCCACTTCATCCCCGGCCTGGTCTCGCTGGTGGCGGAGAAAACGGGCCGGGTGGACCTGGGTGGCACCTTGCTGGGCGGGGGGGCGGGCAGCGCGGGGGAGGGAACCCTGGGCACCTTCTCCTTCGAGGCCCTGCCCGGCTTCTCCGCCGCCGAGTTGGTGATCACCCGCATCAGCTTCAACACCGCCGCCAGCGGCGAGTTGGCCCAGGAGACTTACGCGGTGGCCACCCTGAGCGGCCGGACCACCCTGCAGGGGGACTTCGACGGCAGTGGCGCGGTAGATTTCGATGATTTCTTCCTCTTCGCCGACCACTTCGGCCAGCGGGAGGGGGGCCAGGGCTGGGACCCCAATTACGACCTGAGCGGCAACGGCGAGGTGGATTTCTCCGACTTCTTCCTCTTTGCCGACAACTTCGGGCGCGAGGCCCAGGGCAAACTCCTGGCCCTGGCCCGCCAGCTCCTGGGTCTGCCCGAGGGGGTCTCCTTGGAGCAGAACCACCCCAACCCCTTCAACGGGTCCACCCAGATACGCTACCAGCTCGACCAGCCCGCCAGGGTGCAGCTGGAGATCTACAACCTCCAGGGCCAGCGGGTGAGGACCCTGGTGGACCAGGTGGGGGAGGCGGGTTTTCACCAGATTAGCTGGGATGGGGCGGACGAGCTGGGCAGGGAGGCGGCCAGCGGGGTGTACTTCTGCCGGCTGCGTGCCGGGGACCAGTTCCGAGTGCGTCGAATGCTGTACTTGCGCTAACCGCTTATTCGAGGACGTCGCTGTCCAGGTCGGCCACCAGGGTGCCCACGTCCTCTCCCCCGCAGATGCGTAGCATGGTGCCCCGTTCGGAGAAGTTGAACAGGTGGAGGGGCATGCGGTGGTCGCGGGCCAGGATCACCGAGGAGTGATCGACGATGGAAAGGTTCTGCTGGAGGATGGTGTTGTAGCGCATGCGGTGGTAAAAGCGGGCCGCCGGGTCCTTCTGCGGATCGGCGGTAAAGATGCCCCGGGCGCGGTTCTTGGCAAAGAGCAGGGCGTTGGCGCGGGTCTCGATGGCCCGCTGGGCCGCTGGGTAGTCGGTGGTGACGTAGGGATTTCCGGTGCCGCCGGCGAAGATGACGATGTAGCCCTTTTCCAGGTGGTGGATGGCCCGCAGGCGGATGAAGGGCTCGGCCACGGTGTTGACCGGGATGGCGCTCATCACCCGCACCTGGGCCTGGCCCTTGGAATGGGAGGCCAGCACCCCGCGCAGCATGAGGCTGTTGACGATGGTCCCCATCATGCCGATGTTGTCGGCCTCGGCCCTTTCGATGCCCCACTGTTCCCCCAGGTTGCCCCGGAAGATATTGCCCCCGCCGATGACGATGGAGACCTGGATGCCCTGGCCGTGCAGGCTGAGCACCTCCTCAGCGATGTGTTCGAGGGCCTGGGGGTCAAAGCCGAAGTCCTGCTTGCCCGAAATGGCCTGGCCGCTCAGCTTGATCAGCACCCGCCGGTAACGCATCACTTTCTTCCTCGATGAGTGGTTTAGAGCAGCCGGGCTTTTTGCACCTGGCCGGCTTCGGGCAGGCGGCGGCCCACCTCGGCCACCTGCCCGACAAAAGCCTCAGTCTGGGCCAGGGCCAGGCCGATGAAGTCCTGGCCGCGGGCCAGCAGGGCCTCGATCTGCGCCCGGTCCAGGGGCAGGCGGGGATCATCCCCCAGGCGCCGGGCCAGGTCGTTGTGGGCGGCGACCTGCTCCCGCATCTCCAGAGCCACGGCCACGGCGTGTTCCCGGATCGCCTCGTGGGCGGTCTCGCGGCCGGCCCCAGCCCGCACCGCCTCCATCAGCAGGGTGGTGGTGGCCAGGAAGGGCAGGTACCGGGCCAGTTCCGCGGCGATCACCGCCTCGAAGACCCCCATCTCGTCCAGTACGTGCAGGGCGGCCTCCACTAGGCCATCGAAGGCGAAGAAGGCGTCGGGCAGGGCAACCCGACGCACCACAGAACACGACACATCCCCCTCGAACCACTGGTCGCCGGCCAGGGCCCCGGCCATATGAAGGTAGCCGCCCAGGACCACCTGGAGGCCGTTGATACGCTCGCTGGTGCGGGTGTTCATCTTGTGGGGCATGGCCGAGGAACCCACCTGGCCTTTGGCGAAGCCCTCGGTGGCCAACTCGGCCCCGGCCATCAGCCGCAGGGTGCGGGCCAGGCTCGACACCCCGGCCCCCAACTGGTACAGGCAGGAGATAACGTCAAAGTCCAAGCTGCGCGGGTAGATCTGGCCCACGGCGTTGAGCTGTCTGCCAAAGCCGAGGTGGAACAGCACCTGCTGTTGCAGAGCCTCCACCTTCTGGAAGTCCCCCTCAAAGAGGGTGGCCTGGTCCAGGGCGGTGCCCACCGCCCCCTTGAGCCCCCGCAATGGGTAGGTGTCGATCAGGTGCTCCAGCCGGCCAAAAGCCTGGAGCATCTCCTCCCCGAACATGGCCAGGCGTTTGCCAAGGGTGGTGGGTTGGGCCGGGGCGTGGTGGGTGCGGCCCACCACCACCAGGCCCTTCCACTGCTCTGCCCGCCGGCCCAGGCTCAAGAGCAGGGCCGCGTACTTCACCCGCGCCAGTTGCAGGGAGCGCAGGATCTGGTACTGCTCGACATTGTCGGTCAGGTCCCGGCTGGTCAGTCCCTGGTGGAGGTTTTCGCTGCCGGCCAGGTGGCAGAACTCCTCGATGCGGGCCTTGACGTCGTGGCGCAGTTGGGCCTCGCGCCGGGCAATGGACCCGGTGTCGACCTCGCCCTTGACCCTCTCGTACGCAGCGATGGCCTCGGCCGGGATGTCGAGCCCCAGTTCGCGCTGGGCCCTGAGCACGGCGATCCAGAACTCGCGCTCCAGCAGGATGCGGCCCGGCTCGGACCACAACTCGCACATCTGGGGGCTGGCGTAGCGGGAGGCCAGCGCGTTGGGGATGGTGTGGGTCATAGACTGGGAAAGGGTGAGAGGCCGGTATAATATGCTGATTCCCCGCCCCTGCCGCCAGATTTGCCCTATCTTTGACCCTCCATGAATACCACCTCGGTGATTCAAGGCCGGCTGATGCTGGTGACCGCGGCTGTGGGCTGGAGCCTCAGCGGGGCCATCATCAAGTCCGCTGACCTGAGCGCCCTTTCCATCGCCTTTGGCCGCAGCCTGGTGGCCGCCCTGTGCCTGGCCCCCCTGGCCTGGCGCCGCCGCCAGCCCCTGGACTGGGGCAATCTGTGGCTGGCCCTGGCGTACACCGGCTCGGTGACCTTGTTGGTAGCCGCCACCAAGGCCACCACCGCGGCCAACGCCATCCTCCTCCAATACACCGCGCCGGTTTTCGTCTTCCTGTTGGGCTTGCCGCTCCTGGGCGAAAGACCCGGATGGGGCGACTGGGTGGGCCTGGTTCTCACCATGGCCGGGGTGGGCTGGATCTTCGCCGGGGCTGGGGAGGCGGACAGTCTGGGGGTGATGCTGGGCCTGGCCAGCGGTTTGTCTTTTGGCATGCTGATCTTGCTACAGCGCCGGTACCGCCACAAGGACCCCTTCTGGGTGCTGGGGGTCAACAACGCGGTGGTGGCCCTGCTGCTCCTGCCCTGGCTGGAACCCGAGCCGGCGTCCACGGTTGGGGACCTGGGCCTGATGGTGGTGATGGGGGTGGTGCAGTTGGGGATTCCCTACCTGCTCTTCTTCATGGCCCTGCAGCGGGTGCCGGCCCGCGAAGGGGCGCTGATCACCCTGCTGGAGCCCCTGCTCAACCCGGTGTGGGTGGCCCTGGCCGTGGGGGAATTGCCCGGCCTCTCCACCCAGGCGGGCGGGGCCATTGTGTTGCTGGGGGTGGTGGCGCGCTACGCCCTGGCTGCGGGGGAGCGTCTCAGCGGTACCCGGGATTGACCAGATTGAGGGGGGCCTGGCCGCTGAGCACCCGCCGCGCTTCCCAGGCTGCCTGATCCTGTAATTCCTCGATGGACTCCCTCGAGAAGAAGGAAGCGTGGGGGGTGTGGAGGATATTGGGCAGTTGCAGGAGGGGGTCGGCCGGGTCAGCGGGCTCCACCACCCGCACATCGAGGGCCGCCCCGGCGATGGTCCCCGTGGTAAGTGCCTTGCAGAGCGCCTCCTCGTCGATGAGTTTGCCCCTGGAGGTGTTGATCAGGAAGGCGGTGGGCTTCATCTGCGCCAACTGGGCCGACCCTATCATCCCCGCGCTCTGGGGGGTGAGGGGCAGGTGCAGGGAGACGAAGTCCGAGGTGGAGAGCAGTTCGTCAAAGGCCAGGGCTTTGACCCCGGCCTCGGCGGCCCGCTCCGGGCTGAGGCCGGGGGTGAAGGCGCAGACCTCCAGGTCAAAGGCCCGCGCCCGGCGGGCCACCTCCCGGCCGATGTTCCCCAGCCCGACCAGCCCCAGGCGTTTGCCGGCCAGCCGGCGCAGGGGCAGGGCCTCCGGGATGCTCCAGCTCCCCTGGCGCACCCGGCGGTCGTGGAAGGCGATCTTGCGCGAGAGGGCAAGGATGAAGCCCAGGGCGTGTTCGGCCACGTCCACCACGCAGTAGGTGGGCACGTTGAGCACCGGGACGTGGCGCTGGGTGGCGAAGGCCACGTCGATGTTGTCCAGGCCGATGCCATAGCGGACGATCACCTTCAAATCTGGCAAAGCAGCATCGATTACCTTGGCAGAGGTCTTGGCCCAGCAGGTGAGGATACCCTCGCAGCCTCTGGCCAGACGCACCAGGGTCTCCTCCTGGCCGTCGGGGGCCACGACCAGCTCACCGCCGATCTCGCCGAGGATGCGTTTCTCGATCTCCAGGTCGGGCCACTGGTAGTCCGTTACCAGCACTTTACGCGCCAAGCTCTGTTCTCCGGCGGAGGGTGTAGTCTGCGATCTCGATATGGGGGGCGGTCCAGATGCGTCGGCGCTGCTGGTCCAGGTGTTTCACCAGGCCGGTAAAGGCTTCAGCGGCGATGGCCAGGTGATCCCCGCCCACCCCGTGCATGCAGAGGATGGCCCACAGGCCCTGCTCCACGGCCTTCTCCACGTAGGTGATCATCTGCTCGGCGCTGTGGCCTTCCACGGCCCAGGCCCAGGTATAGGACAGATCGATGAGCAGCGGGTTGTTGGGCCGCTCGCCCCCGCCCCTGGCAGCGCGGAAGCGGCGGGCCACCACCGGCACATAGGACTGGCGGTTCACCCCAGCCCCCACATGGCTCTGGTAGCAGGGGTAGCAGAAGCTGCGTTTGCCCTCTTGCTGGGGAAAGAGCCGGTCCAGTTCGGCCTCGGCCTCGTCGATGGTGGCTTCGATGTCGCCGAGGTTCAGTTTTTCGAGGCAGTAGGTGGGATGGAAGCCGAAGTTGCAGGAGCAGGGGTGTTGGCTGGTGTGGTTGCCGATCTCGTGGCCCCCGGCGGCGGCCTGCTGCCAGCGGGGGACCTGTTTTTCCCAGTCGGAGCGCCGTCCCGGATTCACGTAGAAGGTGGCCTTGAGCCCGTAATGATCCAGACAGGGCAGGGCATGGGCCAACTGGCTGGGGGCATTGTCGTCGAAGGTGAGACTCAGGGCGCCATGCGCCCCGTTGGGCCAGAAGGGTGGGGTCTTTGCCATGGGGAGAGAGAATATAGCCAATAGTTTGGAGCGGGAAAAGCCGGCGGCCTCTTTTGCTGGCCGAGGAGGGAATGGCGTTGGAACTACAGGAAAAAGGAGAGAGGGACGGCTGGAAGGTGGAGTTCGTGCGCGAGGGCCGTTCCATCTCGCGGCTTTGGATCCTGGACGTGCAGATGCGCATCGGCAGCGGCATAGTCGCCGTCGGCGGTATCGCCGGGGTGGGGACGGATCGGGATTACCGCAACCAGGGCCTGGCCAGCCGTGTGTTGAACGCCTCGCTGGCCCTGATGCGGCGCGAGGGATACGATGCATTCTTCCTCTTTGGCATCCCCGCCCTCTACCACCGCTTCGGCTTTGCGACCTGTATGCCGGAGCACAACCTGTGCCTGGACACCCGCGAAGCCGAGCGGGCGCCCAGAACGCTGCGTCTGCGGCTGTACCGCAAGGCGGACCGGGCGGCCATCGCCCGGCTCTACAACCGCCAGAACGGGCTGCGCACTGGGACAGTGGTGCGCGACCCCAGAACCTGGAAGGGGATCCCAATGGGCTCGGGTTTCGGAGTCGAGGCCGGCGTCCAGGTAGCAGTTGATGGCAAGGACCGGGTGCGTGGATACGTGGTCTACGACGCAGTGCCAGACCAATGCCGCTCCGCCGAGGTGGGCGGGGAGGAGGCCCAGGTCTTCGACACCTTGCTATGGTTTCTGGCCCGGAGGGCCTTGGCCCTGCGGCGCGAGGAGATCTCCCTCAGCCTGCCCCCGGACCCCCCCTTTGCCCTCTATTGCCAGCCCCTGGGCTGCCAGGTGGACACCCGCTATTTGCGCAACGCCGGTCCCATGGGCCGGATCATCAATCTGGAAAGCTGTTTGAAGAAACTTCTGCCCCAGCTGGGCCAGCGCTGGCAGGGGGCCCAGTCCCTGGGGAACACGACGGATTTGGGGGCCTGGGTGCTGCGGGCTGGTTGGGGAGGGTTGCAGCTGAAAGAGGAATCCATTCTCAAGGATCTGAGCCTGAAGCAGGAGGTGCTGACGCAGTTGCTGATGGGCTACCACGCTCCCGGGGAGTTACTCGCCGGCGGCAAGCTCCAGGCCCCCCGCACCTGCCGCGCCTTGTTGGAACGCCTCTTCCCACCGACCCAGTCGCACATGTGGTGGCCCGACCGGTTCTAGATAAGTCCCAGCCAGTGCCAGTACCAAACGTTGAGAGGGCAGAGGAGCAGCAGGGTGAGCCCGGCGATGGCGATCATGCAGACCGCTATCTGGCCCATGCCCAGCCGGCGGAAGCTGTAGGCCAGCATGAAGGGGGCGCACTGGTAGGGGAAGAACACCTGCCCAGCCGCCATACCCACGCTGAGGGCGATGGGCAACTCGGCCAAGCCCAACCCGCGCCCCAGTTCCAAAAGGGGCGGGGTGAGCAGGCTGGCAACCGCGGCGTTGTCCATCAGGAAATTCAGTGGCACCGCTAACACGGTGAGGGCCAGGTGCTGGTACACCGGGCTGTGGGCCTCCAGCTCCAGCCAGGGCCGCACCCAGGTGATGAAGATTTGGTCGAGGCCGGCGGCCTCCAGGGCCGCACCCAGGGAAAAAAGGGCGGCGATGTAGAAGAGAAAGGGGAAATTGAGCTGCCGCAGCGAGGCAAAGGGCAGGGGACCCCAGCCAGGGGCGGTGTACAGGGCGACCAGGACCAGACCCACGTACACCGGGGCTAGGTGGTGCAGGGCGTCGCTGGCCCACAGCCCCACCCCTAACACGAGCAGTCCCAGGACCTGACGCTGGGTCGGGTCGAGGGGCTTGTGGGGAGGCGAGGTAGCGGACCGGAGCGATCTGGGCAGGTGGCGGCCAAAGAGCAGGTAGATCACCCCCAAGCTGAGGGCCGTGCGCAGCAGGCCCATCACCGGGAACATCCACTGGCACCACTCCCCCCAGAATAAAGTCCGACCGCTTACCCGCTCCAATTGCCCGGCCACCACCAGGTTGGGCATTGCCCCGGTCAGCAGTCCCGTGCCACCGTAATAGGTGCTGCACACCAGCGAGAGCAGCACCGCGGCGTTGAGCCGGGGGTTGTCGCGGCCGCCCAGACCATCGACGAGGGCAATGCCGATGGGGAGGAGTAAGAGCACCCGTACCACCCCGGAGGGCACCAGGAAGGCGGCGGCCAAGCCCAGAAGATGGAGTTGCAGGAGCAGCAGTCCAGGGCTACGGCCCAGCCGGCGCAGGGCCAGGCCGGCCAGGTGCGCCTCCAGGCCGGTGGCGGTGATTCCTAGGCTGAGGACCATGCCGGCGAAGATCAGCCACACCGCGCTGCCGGCAAAGGGCGCCAAGGTCTGGGGCAGGGTGAGCAGCCCAAAGGCGGGGATCAGTACCAGGATCAGCAGGGAGCTGTAGTCCACCGGGACCGGCTCGGCGGTCCACCAGCAGATGGCCAGGAGGGCCAGCCCCAGAGCCGGCATACCCGCGGCCCAGCCCCCGGCCAGGCCGGCCAGGCCCAGCAGGGTGCCGGCGCGGCGCGCAGCCGAGAGGGTCTGCCAGTGCTCCCTCATTGGGTCAGGCGGTCGGCCAATTCGCCGATGGCCAGGGCGAAGTAGCTGGACCGGTTCCACTCCCGCAGCACGCGGAAATTCCCGTACACCAGAAAGGCCCGGCCCTGGTCCGGCCGCACCAGCGAGGCGCTCAGGTCGCGGGCGGGCAGGTCCCCGCCGTCGGCGCGGCGCACCCCCAACTCCTGCCAGGCGGGCAGGGGCTTATCCACCTCCAGTCCGATCAGGCCCAGGTCAAAACCCGGAGGCAAGCGAACCTCGCGCCCCCAGGTCTGGTCCCCGGCCCATCCGTTCTGGGAGAGGAAATGGGCGATGGAGGCAAAGACGTCTGGGTATTCGCGCCAGATGTCGCGGCGCTGGTTCTGGTCGTAATCCACGGCCAGGGTCAGGTAGTTGGTGGGCATGAACTGGCACTGGCCCATGGCCCCGGCCCAGGAACCCACCAACTGCTCTGGGGCCACGGTCCGCTGGTCGAGGATGCGCAGGGCCGCCAGGAGTTCGGTGCGGAAGAGTTCGCGGCGATGCGGCCGCTTGGCCCCGTGTGCCAGGGTGGCCAGGGCACCCACCACCGGGGTCTTGCCCATGTTGCGGCCAAAGTCGCTCTCCACGGCCCACAGGGCGACCAGGTACTGGGGCTGCACCCCGTACCTGGCGCCGATCTCCTCCAGGAGCGGTCGGTGTTTGGCCAGGCGCTGGCGGGCGGCCTTTACCCGGCTGGCGGGCACCACCCGGCGCAGGTAGGTGGCCAGGTTTATGGTGTGTTCGGGCTGGCTCTCCTCCAGGGTCAGGATCCTGGGGAGGGGGCGCAGACCGGTCAGGGCCTGGTCGAGGGTCTGGGTGGAAAGTCCCTGGTCGAGGGCCTCCAGGCGGAGCTGGTCGAGCCAGGAAGGGAAATCCCGGTCCTGGGCCGCCAGGCCGCAGGGCAGAGACAAAAGCAAGAGCAGGATAGCAGGCATGAGGGGGTCGGGTGAGAGGGGGTGGAAGTTTGAGTACCTTGGCTCCCACCCATACAGGGGGGGTTCGCCGTGGAGAAAAATGTACAACGACTCTCGCTGCTCCGCCCGGTCAAATTGCGGCTGGAACGGCCCCTGGCCAGGCCCTATGCCATTCTGCCGTGTCGGCCGACCCCCATACTTGAGTCCCTGCCGCAGGGGGAGTGCCTGGTCCTTTTGCGGGGCCGTCGTCTGGTCCAGCCCGTGCCCCTGTGCGCCAGCGCCATCTCCCGCTTCTCCGGGGTTGGCAAGATCCCCTTGAAACCCGCCGCTTTAACGACCCAGAGCGTACGGCCCAGCTCCTGGCCGAAGCTGCCGAAGGGCAGGTTGGCTTGCTGGGGCAGCCAGCTGCGTATCTCGAACTGGCGCACGCCCCCGTGGTGTCTCAGTTGCTGGCCGAGCTGAGTCCCTGGTCGGCCGAGGCCGTGGAGCGCTGGCGGCGGCAGTTGGGGCAGGATTGGCTATGGTTGCAGCTGCTGCGGGGTCACACCTGCGCCCCCCCAGGTGCTGCGCCTGCCCACGGGCCGGGGGAAAAGGGTGAAGCCTTTCCGCCTGGCCTAACTCCGGCCGGTGCTGGGGCAGAAGGTGTTCTCGCGGCGGCTGGAGGAATTGGTGCAGACCGTGGCGGGCTTGCCCTTGGTCCGGGCGCCTTCAAGGTACGCACCGCGTGCATCCCCGGCAGTCAGTGCGGGGGATTTCGCCGGGCAGACCGGGTACGAGCGGGCCCGGCTGGAGGAGTGGGCGGCGCGCCTGCGGCGTAAAGGGCAGCTCATCCTCTGTAGCCCCCTACGTACGGGTAAGACCCTGCTGGCCCGGTACCTGGCTGCGCTTATGGCCGGGGAAGGGGCTGTTGGGATCTGGTGCAGTTCCGCCCGGCTAATTCGTACGAGGACTTTGTCCAGGGCCTGCGACCCTCGCCGGCTGGGGGTTTCGAGCTGGTTTCGGGGTGTTTCCTGGAGTTCTGCCGCCGGGCCGAGCGGTTCCACCCTCACCCCTGCGCCCTGATCATCGACGAACTTAACCACGCCAACCTGCCCAGGGTAGTGGGAGAGGTCATGTCCCTGCTGGAATACCACGAGCGTCCCCTCCCCCTCGCTGGCGGGGGACCTCCCTTCAGTATCCCCGACAACGTGTATCTCATCGGCACCATGAACACCGCCAACCGCTCCATTGCCCTGGTGGACCAGGCCCTGCGCCGGCGCTTCGCCTTTTTCCGCCTGCATCCGGACCCCTAAGTCTTGCGCTGCTACCTCCAGCGCCACGGCCTGCCCAAGGGGGGGTTGATCGAGGTGCTGGCCCGGATCAACCAGCGCATCGGCGCCCCGGATCGGGAGTTGGGGTTCTCCTTCTTCCTCCAGGATGGCCCAGGGCTGCGCCAGGGCCTAAGGCAGGTGTGGCAGGGGGAGGTGGAGCCCTACCTCGAACAGGTCTTTTTCGACCAGCCCGAAGCCCTGGCCGCCAACCGGTGGGAGGTTTTGGTGCGCGGGCCTCTGGCGGCCTGAGCCGTGGCCCACATCGAGATCGAGGAGGAGCGGGCCGCCAGGGTGGAGGCGGGCCGGCTGGGTGAGGACCTTGCCCTGCGGCTGCACCAGCGCTTCTCCCATCTGCTGAAGATCATCTTCCCCGACCCCTCCATCCCATTCACTACCAGTTCCGCTCTCTGGGATGGGTGGAGGCAGCTAGCTTTGGGGTAATTGCGTCTCAATCTGAGGCCCCAGCTCCCTCTGGGGAACCTCTTCGGCATGGTAGAGGAGGCCTACGGCCTCAGCAGGCTGCGGACCTATCCAGGGGTGGTCCGCAGCGCCAGCCTGTCTCTGGTATTCGGGGCGCTGGCCGGTCTCCTGGCTGGCGGGGTCTGCGCCCCCGTCCACCAGGGCCTGTATCGTGCCTACCGTGGGGAGGAATCCGAGGTGGGCCTGCTGCGGGGGAGGGTGCTCTTTCCCCCTGGCCGCCGGCCAGGGGCCCGGCGCTGCGCCCTTGAGGAGCACAGCGCCGAAATCCCCCACAACCAGATCTTCCCTGGACCCTGGGGGTGCTGCGTTCCTTCGCCTTTGCCGACCCTAAGGTCCAGCGGCAGATCAGGCTGGCCCACCGCGTGCTGGGTGGACTGGCCGAAAGCGCACCCTTTAGGGCCGAGGACTGCCGTGGCCAGCTGTATCACCGGCTCAACCGGGAGTACGACGGGCTCCACGGGCTATGCCGCTTCTTCCTCGAACACCGCGGCCCGCAACCTGTGCTGGGGGAGCGCACCCTTCCTACCTTTGCCCTCCATCTGCCCACCCGCTCCGAGCGCTTCGCCGCCCGCTGGTTCCAGCAGGTGCTGCCGCACCCACCTTACATCGAGGCGAAGTACCGCGCTCTCCGCGAAGGCAGTCCGGGAATGACCTTTCACATCTACCTGATGCTGCGGAAGGGCTGGCGGGGCCGGGCGATTGCGGTGTTCGACACCAAGTAGAAGGTCCAGGCCGAGTCAGCCAGCGGGGAGGTGCAGCAGGTAGTGGCCTACGCCGTGCGTGTGGGCGCCGCCCGCGCCTTTCTGGGTTGCCCCACTGCTAAGGCTCAGGCCTGGGCTTCAAGGTTGGAGAGGTAGAGGCGGAAACCCTTTATTTTTGTCTTGGAGGGGCATTTGGAGGATGTAGGGCAGGCGGTTTTAAAAGGGGTCTTGGCAGGGATAGAAAGCACATAATAAATAATATGTAATCACAATTTCTTCTATCCATCGTCATCACGCAACCCTACAACAACCCTAAACTGAACCAAGGTAGATAGGTAATCACGATCAGGCAGAGCAACTGGAGCACTACGAAGGGCAGGGAAACCAGGGCCAGTTCGGCGAGGGGACGGTCGAAGCGCAGGCTGGCGATGAAGAGGTTGAGGCCCACGGGGGGGGTCGAATAGCCGATCTCGAGATTGGCGAGGAAGACGATGCCCAGGTGGACCGGATGCACCTCGTAGGCTTGGGCCACTGGCAGGATAAGGGGCACCACCACCACCAGGGCCGAAAAGATGTCGAGCATACAGCCCACCACCAGCAGGAGGAGATTGAGCCAGAGCAGGAACTCCAGCCGGCTATCGATACGGGCCTGGACAAAGGCCAGGAAGCGGGCGGGCACCTCGGCATCGACCAGGTAGTTGGTGTAGGCCAGGGCCGCGGCCAGCACGATCAGGATGCCACCCACTAAGACCAGGGTGTCGCAGATGAGTCCGGGCAGCCGGCGCAGGGGGATTTCGCGGTGTAAGACCACCTCCACCACAAACACGTACACCGCGCCCAGGGCCGCCGCCTCGCTGGGGGCGACCATCCCGCCGTAGATCCCGGAGAAAAGCACCAGGGGCAGGAGCAGTTCCGCGGCGCTGGCCCAGCAGACCTGGAGGAATTCTTGCCCGCTTGGCCGGGGGCCGGCATGGTGCTGTGCCCGGCCCACCAACAGGCAGTAGAAACCCAGGACGGCCACCAGCAGCAGGCCAGGCAACAGGCCGGCGAGAAAAAGCAGGTCCACTGGGGTCTGGGAGATGATCCCGTAGACGATCAGGGGCAGGCTAGGGGGAAATAGCAGCCCCAGGCTGCCGCAGGTGGTCAACAGGCCTAGGCTGAAGGACTCGGGATACTGCTGGGCCC
Organism: Candidatus Handelsmanbacteria bacterium; assembly: GCA_016867395.1. GTDB lineage: Bacteria > Latescibacterota > UBA2968 > UBA8231 > UBA8231 > SICG01. The sequence goes on along the minus strand of VGJS01000011.1, from coordinate 13,428 downwards.
GCAGGGCCTGGTAGAGCAGGCCGCCCAGGGCCACGATGGTCATTCCCGAGGCCCCGGTCAAAGCCGTCAACAAGGCGCAGACCCCCAGGGCCATGAGGGCCAGGCCACCTGGTAGCCAGCCCAGGACCACCTGGGAGAAGTGCACCAACCGGCGGGGGGCCTGGCTCTCGGCCAGTAAAAACCCGGTGAAGGCGAAGAGGGGGATAGCGGTCAGGGCGGGGCTGCTGGCCAGGCGGTACATCTCGATGAAGACCACCTGTAGGTCGATGCCGCCCTGGTAGAAGCCCAGCAGGGCCAGAGCGGCGATCAGGACAAAGAGCGGTGCTCCGACCAGGGCCAGGAAGGCGGCAAGCAGGGCGCTCATGCCGCCCTGCCGCGGAGAAAGGCTCGGCCCGCCTTGGTTGCCTGGCCGGCGAAACGCAGCGCCATGCCGCCAAAGGCCAGGGGAAATACCAGTTGCAGCTTCCACACCGCCACCCCAAAGACTCCGGCCCCGCCGGCCAGGGCCTCGGCGTGGACAAAACGCAGGGCCACCCAGCAGAGCAGGGCGCAGATAAGGGCCGATGCCCCGGCCCCCGTCGCCTCCAGGGCTGGGCGCAGGTGGGGGACCAGGCGCAGCAGCAGGTCGATTCGCAGGTGCCGGCCCTGGCGCGTGGCCACCAGCGCTCCCACCAGGGCCGACCACATCAGCAGTTGCTGTACCAGGGGCTCGGCCCAGGGCAGGGTGTAGGCCCAGAGGTTGCGCAGGGCGATCTGGGCACAGGAGACCAGCGCCATGCCGGACATCAGCCCCACCAGCAGGCCCTCCTCAACGCGATGCCAGAACTGGGACCAGGTCCTCAGCATCAGGGTGGGGTGGCGTGCCGGCAGGCGGCGAGGTGGGCCTGAACCAGGTCGTACGCCTCTTGGGAGAAGGCTTTGCCTACCAATTCCGGGAGGGAGTCGCGCACCAGTTGGCCAAAACCTTCGGCTTCGCCTTCGGCCGGAGCCACCAGGGTGATGCCGTTCCTTTCGAGAACCTGGAGGGCCTCGCCGTTCTCCTTGCGGTTCTGGGCCCGCTGCCAGGCCAGATGGCGGGCGGCCAGGTGGTGGAGAAGGTCCTGCTGCTCCGCCGGCAGACTGGCAAGGACCCGCTGGTCCACTAGCAGGACCCCTGGCGTGTAGTTGATGGGCAGGGATGTGAGAAACTTGACCCTGGTGAACCACTGGAGGGCGATGGCGGCCGAGGGCGAGGCGTACACCACCTCGACCATGTTGGTCTGCAGCCCCATGAGCACATCGGGGATGGAGAGGGGCACCGAGGTCATGCCGGCCCTGGCGAAGATCACCCGAGTGATGGGTTCCCCTTCGAGGCGCCAAACCTTGAGCCCCTTGGCGTCGGCAGCCGTGCGGATGGGGTGATGGGAAAAAATGTGGACGAAACCGATGTCCAACCATCCCAGTAGCGCCAGGCCCTGTTTCGCATAGGCGCCCTGGTAGAAGGGCAGGGCCTGGCCCAGGGTGCAGTCCACCTCCCCGTAATTGGCAAAGGCGAAGGGGATTTCCAGTGCTCCCACCTCCGGGCAGGTCTGGATGACGCCCAGCCCGCCCAGGGCCAGGGCCTGGAGTTGGCCTATGCGCAGCTTGCGCAGCATCACCTCCTCGTCCCCCTGTACTCCGCCGGGGTAAATCTTGAGGCCCAAGGTCTGGCCGCTCTCCCGGCGCAGGTCGGCGTCGAGGGCCCGCAGGGCCAGGAGCCAGTTGTTGTTTTCCGGGGCCAGGGTGGCCAGCTTGAGCAGCCGCATCTCGGCCCTGGCAGTGGGCGCCCACAGGGCGGCGGCGCACAGGGCCGCCACCAGCAACTCAGAAAAACGCATCGGTTTCCGTAAGCAGCCGCCGGGCCAGGCGGCGGGCGGCGGCGTTCTCCAGGGACAATTCTGGGGCCCCGTCAACCGGCTGGGCCAGCACCCCAGTCAAGAGTTCCGTGTAAAGCTGGCGGTCGAAGATCTGCCTGGCGTAGTAGCGGGCCTTCTGGACCGGCACCATCAGGGCCCGGCCCTGGGTCAGTTCCTGGGCTCGATCGAAATGATAAAGGGCCTGCTCCGGCTTGCCGCCCAGGGCCGGGGGGATGGCGGCGTGGTAAACCCCCAGGAAAAGGTGGGGGCTGGCACGGAGGTATCCCTCTTCCTGCTCCTGCACCCATTCCATCAGCAGGATGGTCTTGGGAACCTCAGCCACGGCGCCCATCGAATCAGGGCGGGAGGCGATCCAGGCCCCCCAGCTCAGGGCAGTCCAAAAGACCGTTTCGAGATCCCGTGGGTTGAGGGCGGTGCGGATGGGGGCGAATTGGGCGAAGGGAAGATCCAGCAGGGGGGCGAGACGCTTCTGCCGGCGCAGGGCCTGGAGCCCGCAGTCCTTGGCCCGACCGTACAGCGGACCGGCCCGCTCGGGCGAGTCGATCTCCACCAGGGTGGCGTACGAGGCGTAGGCCCTGGCCAGGGAGGTGAGCAGGTGGCGGTTGTCCGGATCGCCCTGCCGCAGCCCCTCCAGTAGCAGCAGGTAGCCGGGGGTCGCCTGGACCACCAGGTCGAGATCGTCCTGCTGGTTGGTGGCGGCCACCATGTCCTCCAGCAGGGAGGTCGCCACCACTGTCCGCAGGTGCGCGGCACATTGCCAGAGGCCCAGGGGCAGGCAACACAAGAGGAAGAGTCTGAGGTGGGGGCGCAGGCAGTGGGTGGTCATGGGCAAGAGTATGCAGTTGGGGGTGGGATTCGTCAAGGAAAGGGGGATGGCCGGGGCAATTGCCCTGGTAGAGTAGATGCCGTTGATTAAAACCCATTCACACGGAGGGTTGACAAAGGGTGCAGTGGTGGGAGCACAGAAGGGCAGCGCTCGTTATGTTGTTGGGTTTGGCGGCTGTGGCCTATAACGGGGCCTTGGGGAACGGCTACTGCCTGGACGACCGGGGCATTGTGGTGGACAATCCCCAGGTCCGCGAAGGCCGGTGGGGGGAGATCTTTCTCACCGACTACTGGAGCCCCATCGGCGCAAACACCGGGTTGTACCGCCCGCTGACCGTGGCCAGCCTGGCCCTGGGCCATGCCCTTTTTGGTGGCCCGGCCTGGGGGCAACATCTGATCAACCTGCTCCTACACCTCCTTGCCCTAGCCGGGGTCTATAAACTGGCTTCCTCGCTGAGCGGGCCCCAGGGAGGGTTGCTGGCGGGGCTGTATTTTGGCCTGCACCCGGCGCTTAGCGAGGCGGTGATCGGGATCGTCAGCCGGGCCGAACTGCTCTCCTTCTGCCTGGGTCTGGGCGGGGTCTGGGTCTGGTCTGGTCTGGCCCGCCGCCCCTGGTCCTGGCCCCACCTCGCCGGCCTCTTGGCGCTGGCAGCCGCGCCCCTGGCCAAGGAAAACGGGATCTGCTTTGCCCTGGGGCTGGTCTTGTGGGGCCTGTGGAGGCATCCCCGGCGACGGGCGCTGTGGCTGGGGGCGCTGGGGGCGGGAGGCTGTGCCCTGGGGATCAAATGGCTGGTGCTGGGCCAGCTCCAGCCCAGCGACATCGGCTTTATCGACAACCCCCTGGCCGCGGCCCATCCCCTGGTGCGGAGCCTAAACAGCTTTCCCCTGCTGATCCGGTATCTCCGCCTGCTGGTTTTCCCCTGGCCCCTGTCCGCCGATTATTCCTACAATCAGATTCCCGTGTTGGAGGATTTAGGTTCGGGTCAGTTATGGCTGCCGCTGTTGCTGGTCGCCAGCCTTGGTTGGGCAATCTGGCTGGGGGTGCGGCGCCACCCCGAACTGTTTCTGTGGACCCTGATCAGCGGAGGGGCGCTGGTGCTGGTGTCCAATCTTCTGGTGGCCGGGGGCACGATCTTCGCCGAGCGCCTGCTCTACCTGCCGGCGGCGGCTTGCTGCCTGGGAATGGGATGGCTGGGTAGCCGCCTGCCCCGGCCGGTCTTTCTGCTGGTAGCCGGGGGCTGGTGCCTGGCGACCCTGCCCCTGCTTTGGGTGCACAGCGCCCACTGGAAGGACGATCTGAGCCTCTTCCGCCGCAGCGTCGAGGTGGCGCCCCGCAGCGCCCGCGTCCATTACGGCCTGGGGCATGCGCTGCACGAGCAGGGCGATGTCGCCGGAGCGGTGGCCGCGTACCAGCGCGCCACCCGGATCTACCCGGGCTACGCGGTGGCCTACTACAACGAGGGCGCTGCCCTCCTCTCGCTGGGGCGCGAGGCCGAGGCGCTGGCCTCCTACCGGCAGGCAGTGCAGATCCGGCCCAACTTCGCCAAGGCGCTGTACGCCGTGGCCGTGCTGGTACAGCATCTGGAGGGAGAAAAAGCGGCACTGCGGTCCTACCAGGCGCTCCTGGCAGTGGAGCCGGGCCACACCAAGGGGGTGGCGGCGATGCGGGGCATCCTGCTGCGGCAGGGGGATAGGGAACAGGCGGCCCAGGTAGTGCGGCGGGCCCTGGCCCAGCGGCCCGATGACCCGGAGTTGCGCCACCTCCTAGAAGCCCCGCCTAGTCCGGGTGCTGACCCAGGCAGTCCCAGGGATCTGAAGCCTCCCCGCACTCTCTGAACCGGGCCACGGCCTGGGAGGGGTCGGCCCGGTGCGCCTCCCACTCCCGCGCAAAGAGGTGCAGGTCGCGGTGGTAGCGGAGGTAGGAGAGCAGGCGAGCGTTGTTCACCTCCCATTTCAGGAACCCGTCGTAGCGGGACGCGGCAAACTCCCCGCGCCGCAACCGAAAACGCTCCTTGGCCCGGGCGAAGATCGCCTCCCGCTTCCGCAGCACCTCCTCACGCGGCAGGGCCAGGGCATAAAGGGTGTTCAGGGAATCGGCCACCTCCTTGACGAAGGCATTGAAGCGCCGGCCGTCCTCCTGTCGCAGGCGGGCTAGGCGCAGAAGCTCCGCGTCGGGTCCGTAGCGCTCCTCAAGATAGAGCAGGGCTCCGGCCTGGCCGACATAAGTGGCGGCGCTCTCGCTGTATTCGGCCTGGCCAGCCGGGTAGATGGTAGCGTGCGTCAGCTCGTGCAGGAGCAGTTCGGCCAGGCCGTCCTCCTCTTCCTCCAGCATGGTGCTGAGCACCGGGTCGGAGAAGTACCCCAGGGTGCTGTACGCCGCAACTGGCCCCATCAACACATCCAGGCCCTGGGCCAGGAGTTCCTCACGTTCGCGGACCGCCCTTTCCCAAGAAAAGAACCCTTTGTAAGGCAGGGCGCCGACGAGGGGGAAGTGCCACAGGTGGGGATCAAAGCTGTCCGGAGGACAGGCGCTAACATTCCACGACACCGGCTCGCCCCCAGTGTCGAAGTAGCGCCGGTAGCTGTCGCCGGTTTGCAGGCCGAGGCGATGGCGGGCGAACTGAACCAGTGTCGGCACCTGCCCCAGTTTTTCAGCCGCGTCGGGCGGGGTGGCGGGGGAGGCCAGCACCTCTGGGATGGGGGTGGAGCGCCAGGCGATGCGCGCCTGCCCCTTGGCGAGGTGGAGATAATAATCAACCCCGCAGCCGCTCAGGAAAAAGAGCAGGCAGCACCACAGAGCATGGGGCACGGAAGGTCAGCGGCTGGCGGCCTGGTCGGGGGGCTTGGCCGCCTCCAGTACCTGCTGAATGCGTTGGCGCTCGTCCCCCAGCGGGATGCCCAGGTCCTGGGCCTGGGTCAGCAGTTCCTCGCTGCGCTGGTAGAGGTTCTCGAAGCCGGCGCCCTTCTGCTGTTCCTGTTTCCAGCCTTCCAGGGCCTGGGCGTAGGCTTCGAGGCGCAACTGGACGAGCTTCTTGATCTGCTGGTGAAAGGGCGCCAGGAGCGGGGGAGGGGTCGCCTGGTCCAGGGCGGCGAGGATCTGGGCCAGCCTGGGGCGCCCCTGCTCCATGGCCGGGGCCAGGTTGGCGGCAGTGGCCTTGCCGGAGGAGCCCACGGTGTTGTACAGCTCCTGGTGGAGGGTGTTGAGCTGCATGACGAGGGGGTCGATCACCTGTAGGTAGGCGTTCACCTCCTCTGGGCTGCCATAGGGCGTGGCGGAAGGGGTTTTCGGATCGGGCCTTTCGCCACAGCTTACCAGCGCCAGCAGAAGCAGGGCGAGGGGAAGACGGGCTTTCATAGCGTGTACCTCAGGAGGGACTAGGGGTGGGCGCCCAGGTTGGCCAGGGCGGCTTTAGCTACCGAGGAACGCGGGTCGATGAGCAGGACAGTGCGGTAGTTTTCGGCGGCAGCTCCGGGGTTCTGCTGCAACAGGTTCAACTCGCCCAGGCCCAGATAGGCATCGATAGAGTTAATGTTGAGTTCGATGCAGCGCTCGAACGCGGCCCGGGCGTCTTCGTAGCGCTCGCGGCGCAGGTAGACCTTGCCGGCCTTGGCATAGCCCTCGGCGTACTCGGGATTGGCCGCGATGGCCTGCTCGAAATATACCAGCGCCGGGTCCTCTCCGCCCTGCTCCAGGGCCATATCGCCCAGGCGCAGGAGCGCCAGCGGGTGGTAGGGGTTGATGGCCAGGGTGTGCTCAAGGGCTTCCCTGGCCCCGGCGGGGTCGCCGGCCTGGAGGGCGTTCAGGGCCTGCCTGAAGGTGAGATCCGACGCCCTACGCAAGTAAATATCGGCAGGTTGGGATTTCCCTTGACCGGCGTAGATCCGGCCTAGCTTCGCCAGCAGGTCCGGGTTAAGGGAGTCCTGGCCCAGGGCGACCCGGTAGGCCGCCTGAGCTCCAGTTGTGTCGCCCTTGGCAAGGAGTTGATCGCCCTTGCGGGTGTGTTCCTCTCGTGTTTGGGGACCTGAGCCGCAGGCGGCCAGGACCAGAATGCCGAAGAATGGGATCAGGAAGCGCATCGCGGGGAGGAGAGGGTGAGGAGTGATGGTGGAGCCGGGGGAGGGAAACCTCAGACCAGTTTTTCCCCATCATAAATGAGTTTGCCGTTCTTGTCGAGCACCTTGCCATCCTCAGTGAACTCGTACTTCATCGACTGGCCGAGAGTGAGGTGTTTGCGAACCTCTTCGAGGTCCTTGTACTTTTCAATCAGTTTTTCGATGGGCCCCTCGAAGGGAGTCTGGGTCCATTTGGGCCGGTCCTTGTCGCGGGTTTTACGCTCCTCAGCGCTCATGATCGGCAGGCGTTCGGCAGCTGGGGTGAAGCGGCCAGCCATCGCCTGCTGGCGCCGGTATTTCTCATGGCGCTTTTCCGACTCGCTCAGCAGTTCGTCGGGCACTGCCTCCAAGGAGCCGGCTTGCCAGGGGGTTCCGGTGGCAGCGGCACTGGCGGCCCGCTCCTGGACCTCGCGCTCGAGCTGCTGACGGTGCTCCTCGTCGAGGTTGGGGTCAAATCCTATCTTCCGCAACACCGAACGGGCTACCCGGCTCATAAATGAGAAAAACCTCCCTGGAAAGGCAGCGTTTGTAGAAAAGATAATATAAAGCAGGGGAGCAATTTGGCAAACTCGATTCGCAATTATTATCTTTGCATTTAGTTTGCCAAAAGATGAGGGGCTATGGCGCAAGAGGATACGCCCAAGCCAAAGCGGGAGCAGGGTGTCAGGGAGACCCTGGCGCGGGTCCAGCAGTTGATTAATACCCGAAGCCAGGATGCCGCCAGTTTAGTGCGGACATGGATGAGCAAGCAGCAGAACAAGGACAAACGCTGAACGCCTGAATTTCGGGATAGGACCCGACAAGGGAGCAGATCATGGGGGTTTTTTCGCGGTTTTTCTCCAACGACATCGGTATCGACCTCGGCACCGCCAACACCCTTGTCTACGTCAAAGGGGAAGGGATCGTCCTCAACCAACCTTCCATCGTCGCCAGGCATAAGATGACCAAGAAGGTCATCGCCGTCGGCGCCGAAGCCAAGGAGATGATGGGCAGGGAGAACGCGGAGATCGAGACCATCCGCCCGCTCAAGGACGGGGCCATCGCCGATTTCGAGGTCACCGAGGAGATGATCCGCTACTTTATCCGCAAGGTGCAGAAGAGCAAACTCTTCGTCCGACCGCGCATCGTGGTCGCGGTGCCCTCTGGGAGCACCGAGGTGGAGCGGCGGGCGGTGCGCAACTCCTGCGAGCGGATCGGCGCCCGCGAGGTGTACCTCATCAGCGAGCCCATGGCTGCGGCCCTGGGCCTGGGGCTGCCCATTGAGCAGGCAATCGGCTCTATGGTCATCGACATTGGCGGGGGCACCACCGAGATCGCCGTGATCGCCCTATCGGGCATCGTTACCAACGAATCGATCCGGGTGGCTGGCGACGAGATGGACCGGGCCATCATCGACTGGATGCGCAAGAAGCACAACCTGCTCATTGGCCCCCGCAACGCCGAACAGCTCAAATGCTTGATCGGTTCGGCTATGCCCCTGGAGCCGGAAGAGGAGGCCGCGGTGCGTGGCCGCGACCTGGTCGCGGCCATTCCCAAGACCCTAATGGTGAATTCCCGCGAGATCTGCGAGGCCCTCGCCGATCCGGTGGAGCAGATCGTCGCCGGGGTGCGCCGGGCCCTGGAGCGCACCCCGCCCGAACTTGCCGCCGACATCCTGGACCGCGGCATGGTACTCAGCGGAGGGGGCGGCAAACTGCGGCGCCTGCGCGAGCGCTTGATCGAGGGCACCAGTCTGCCCACCTACGTCGATAGCGAAGATCCTCTCTCGGCCGTGGTTCGGGGCAACGCCCGCGTTCTCGAAGGGTTCGAGAGATACCAAAAGGTGCTCTACTGATCGGGTGAACCTTGGCAGTAAATCGCAACTTCCTGGCGATAGGGCTGGCCCTGATCGTCGCCATCAGCCTCATGGGCCTAAACCCTGCCCAAAAAGCCGAGGTCGGCGCCCGACTTCAGCTGGCCCTGGGCGCCGTCGGGCAGTGGATCTTCTCGCCGATTACCCGCTTCGCCTCCGCCAATATCAGGAACCGCTTTGTCATGGCCCAGAACGTGGAGCTGGCGCTTGAGAACATGCGTTTCCGCGAAGCCGCGTGGGAGAACCGCCGCCTGCGGGAGGCGCTGGGCTTCAAGCGCGAGATGGGGGGCAGCCAAATCATCCCCGCCGAGGTGATCAGCCGCGATCCAGACCAGCTTTACGACGCGCTGGTCATAAACGCCGGCCGCCAGCAGGGTGTGCTCGAGGGCATGCCGGTGGTGGTCCCCGACGGGTTGGTGGGTCATGTGCTGCAGACCGAGGACCACAGCGCCGTAGTCGCATTAATCATGAGCACCCGGATCAGCGCCATCGTTCAGGAGAAGCGGGTGCAGGGAATAGTCTCCTGGGGCCGGGGCAGCCTGTTCCGCCTCAACTTCGTAGACGTAACCAGCGACATCGAAAAAGGGGATCGGGTGGTTTCCTCCGGGTTGGGGGGGCGCTTCCCCAAAGGTCTGGTCATCGGGGACGTAATAGAGGTGCGCCAGCAGAAGCGCGACCCACTCTTCAAAGAGGTGTTCGTCGAAACCAACGTCAATTTCGGCAAGCTGGAAGAGGTGTTCGTAATTTCTTCCGCGAATTGAGGATACGCTCTTGACAAGGGTTCCAGCATACTTTAATTTCAAAGATTGTTATCCAGTCAGTCTGTGCGTCCGGTGGCTGTATTTGGCAATGGGGAGGAAGTCGCATTGACCAAGGCCGATATAGTAAAGCAGATCGCCCAGGGCATAGGCCTCACCAAGACCGATACCGCCGTCGTCGTAGATGGCTTCATTGAGGCCGTGATCGAAGCCCTAAGAAGCGGTGAACACATCGAGATCAGAGGTTTTGGCACCTTCAAAACCGTCACCCGCGCACCCAGGACGGGCCGCAATCCGCGGACCGGCTCGGAGGTGCGCATCTCCTCGCGGCGGGCGCCGGTTTTCAAGCCGTCGAAGGAACTCAGAGCCCGCGTCGAAGACGACAACAAGCCCATAGGAGCTAAAAAAGATGCCGTGTGGCAGGAAGAGAAAGCGGCATAAGATTAACACCCACAAACGCAAGAAGCGTTTGCGGAAGAACCGGCACAAGAAAAAGGCGGTTTGATGTTTCCCCCTGGGGGCTCTGCGCTCAGGGAAGGTGGAGCTATTAGCTCAGCTGGATAGAGCGCTAGCCTCCGGAGCTAGAGGTCGCAGGTTCGAATCCTGCATAGCTCACCATACTGCCTCGGGTCGGGGTGTGGCGCAGCCCGGAAGCGCACTTGCTTGGGGTGCAAGTGGTCGTCAGTTCAAATCTGACCACCCCGACCATCTTTTTTCCAGGAGCCATGGAGTTCCAACCGTGGCCCGTTTTACGCCCGTCGGGAATTCGGGGTGTAGCGCAGCCCGGTTAGCGCACCTGCTTCGGGAGCAGGGGGTCGACAGTTCGAATCTGTCCACCCCGACCAGATTGAGCCTCTGCGAGATTCGCTCTTGCAGGGGCTTTTCTGTGGGTGTGTGCCGCGCTAAGGCTTGGTCTTGCTAATATCCTCGGAGTACTTCCGCAACTCCGAGGCATTTTTCTTGGTGTCGTCCGCCTTCTTTTTCATATCCTCTGCCTTGGCCTTCAGGTCGTCGGCCTGTTTTTGCTTGAGGTCGGCCTGTTTCTTGAGTTCATCGGCCTCCTTCTGCGCGGCGTCGGCTTCGACCTTCAGTTCCTCAGCGGTTTTCCTGAGTTCCTCCGCCATCTTTTCCATGCCCTCGCCCTGCTGCTTGAGGTGGCCGGCGACCTGCCCGCCCTTCTCCCCAAACCAGGGCAGTTGGTCGCAGGAAACCGTATTGAGGCTGATCAGGATCGGCAGGAGCAGCTGGACGAGGAGCATGCGGAAGATCCTTTCGTGCTGGATTCTTGTCTCTAAAGATATAGGTTTTGCGCCAAATCGGCGCGGATCAACCCAGCGCGGACCCCAACCTGGGATTGGATGAGATGGCGCTCATCGTCGGGATCATTGGCCTGCCCAATGTCGGCAAATCCACCTTGTTCAACGCCCTCACCGGCGGAGAAGCGGCGGCCTCCAACTATCCCTTTTGTACGGTGGAGCCCAACCTGGGCATGGTGGCCGTGCCCGATCCGCGCCTGGCCCGGTTACAGGAGGTGCTCGGGCTGCAGAGCTGCACCCAGACGGCCATCGACTTTGTCGACATCGCCGGCCTGGTGCGCGGGGCCAGCCAGGGCGAAGGGTTGGGCAACCGCTTCCTCAGCCATGCGCGGCAGGCCGACGCCCTGGTCCATGTGCTTCGGTGTTTCGCCGATCCCCTGGTCAGCCATGTCGAAGGCCGGCTGGACCCTCTCACCGACCGCCAGGTCGTCGAAACCGAGCTGATGCTCGCCGACCTGGAAACCATCTCCGGGGCTCTGGCGCGGCTCGACAAGGTGGTCCGCACCGAGCCCCAGTCCCCGCAGCGCATGGAGTTCGAGGTGCTGAAGCGAGTCGAGGCCAACCTAGAGCGGGGCCGCAGCGGCTGGAAAGCGGAGCTGGATGCCGCAGAACTGGAGGCGATTAAGGGACACACCTTGTTGACCGCCAAGCCGGTGCTCTACCTGGCCAACGTGGGGGAGCAGGGGGAGGGGGCCGATCAGGTGGAAAGGCTCCTGCGGGAGGTGGGGGCGGCAGAGGTGCTGGCCATGCCCGTAAAACTGGAGGCCGAGTTGGCCCAGCTAGCCCCTCAGGAGCGCCGGGCCTTTCAGGCAGAGTTGGGTATGGAGCAGGCCGGCGTCGAGCAATTGATCCGCGCCTGCTACCGGTTGCTGGACCTGATCACCTTCTACACCCTGGCCAACGAGAAGCTCCAGGCGTGGCAACTGCCCCAAGGGGCGATGGCGGCCAAGGCCGCCGGCCGTATCCACAGCGACATGGAAAGAGGCTTTATCCGAGCGGAGGTCGCCACCGCCGAGGAGGTGATTACCGCCCAGGGGCTGGTTCGGTTGCGAGGGGAGGGTCGGCTGCGGACCGAGGGCCGGGAGTACACCATCCAGGACGGCGACGTGGTCCACTTCCTGTTTCGGGCCTAAGCTAAAAGAAGGCGCGCAGCGCCAGGACCGCGCTGTCGGCGTTGCCGCGCAGGTCCTGGGGGATGCTCCGCTGGTAGTGATAGTGGGCGCTGGCCGACAGGTTGGGGGTGAGAAGGGCCTCGGCACCCAAGGTAAGGCGGCTGCGCTCGTCTTCGGCAAGCTCGTCGGCTATGTCCCCCCCAGGGGCCTGGTAACGGTAAAAGGGATCGTGGAAGTCGTAGCGCAGGCGGAGGTTCAACCCCTGCTGCACCCAGTAGTCTATGTTGGCATAGGCCACGAGTTGTTGCTGCTCTGCCTCCCCCTGGTCGCGCAGCCAGTCCACCTCGGCCATGGCGGTCAGGGCGCCTACATGGAACCCCCCAAAGGGCCCCAGGGCCAGGCGCTTGAGGCCCTGGGCCTTGTTGAAAGCCGCCGACCCCCCCAGGATCAAGCGGCCTAGATAGACCGAACCCACGGCCGAAAGGGCCTTGGCCTGGTTGTTGTCCCGGGCGCCCTGGGTGCCATTGCTCAGCGCCACGTTGAAGGAGGTGATCCCCGATTCCAGGCCCAACTCAACCCCAAGGTCCTGGTTGTCGAAGTTGAACCCCGTCACCTGGCGGGTGAAGGTCTCGTCGTCCCACACCCGGATGCCAAAAGGCAGTAGCAAGCGCCCTGCTTTCAGGTAGCCATTGAGCGGTAGTTGTTGCCACAACACAAAGGCCTCGCGGCTCTGAGCCCCGGCCGGGGTGAAGATCTCGTCGAGGTAGAGGGTCAGCACCTCAGGGGCGAGGGAGATCTCGAGGTAGAGCTGGCCGGTGCTGATGTCAAAGCCGTTCTGGGCCGGCTGACTGAAGGTGGTCTCTGCGGCCCCGGCGGGGGTGCCGGTCTCGTCCACGGCAAAGGTGGTCTTGTGCAGGGCGGTGAAGTCAGCGCCCAAGCTGACGCTGGAGCCGAGTTGGGATGATAAGTCCCCGGATTTTTCGGCGGCCTTGAGCCACAGGGGGCGCAGTTCGGTCTGGGGGTAGAGTTGGCCAAAGGCGTTGCGTTTTCCCCCGCCCGTCTGGTTGACGTGGCACGCGCTGCACTTGTAGCCGCCCTGGTAGGCGAAATGGGGTTCGGCTGTCGCGAGCAGGGGCAGCGAGAGCACGGCGGGCAGGAGCAAAGACAACAGAGGGCGCAAAACGGGCTTGATTCCTCCTCAGGGCCGGGGGAATGGCGGGAAGGGGCCCTGGTTCCCCGGCGGGGGCTTAAGGTACGGATAGGCGCGGCGGGAGATCGAGATTGCGCCCCGGCCGCAGCCTTGACCCTTGACGAAGGGGTAGCCTGTCCTTACAATTCCCCCGGTTTGGTGGACATTTGGGCTTTCGGATTAGGCCGAGAGCTGATTCCTCTTTTCATGGTTGATTTGCGACAGATAGTCAAGAGCAGAATGACGCCGATGGGGGTTGTAGTAGCCGTCGCTGTAGCGGAAGAGTTGCTGCCGCGCCTGGGTCTGCGTGTGAAAGGCTCTCCGGTCGATCAGTTCACATTCGAGGGTGGCGAAGAAGCTCTCGCACA
>VGJS01000010.1 GCA_016867395.1 Candidatus Handelsmanbacteria bacterium | reverse complement strand
GCCCCGTGGGCCATCAGGCAGAAGTACCCCAGTCCCGCCGAGTCCTGCTCTGGCTCAGGGTCGCGGGCCTCGCGGCGCAGAAAGTCCTTGTCGAAGAGGTCGGGCAGCCCCAGGGCGTGGCCGAATTCGTGGGCCATGGAGCCGGCGGCCTCGGCAGTGCTGCGCCCCTGCTGCATCACCCCGCCGATGCCCAGGGGGCTCTCGTCGCGGCGCACCTGGATGTAGCCGCCTCCCGCGGCCCGGTCCTGGGTGGTGAAATCCGCCCCCAGGCCCAGCAGGGCGATGCCGGTGGCCGGGCCGACGATGAAGCCGTAGGGTACCTCCAGCACGGTGAGGAAGATGAAATCCACGTACCCGTCGTCGTCCCCCGAGGTGGGCACCCTATCGGGGCCGTCATCGTCGAACTGGCCCAGGTCCAACTCTAGGTCCGCCGCCTCGATGATCTGCCGCGAAAATTCACCGATCCGCCCGTACAGGCCCACCTGGCCGGGCCGGGCCAGGTACGAGGCGGTCCCGTCCCTGGAAGGGTAGCAGCGGGGGACCCCCTCCCCTTCGAGGATGAACTGCCACTAGGACATCTCGCGGTAGAAATGGGTCAGGCTGCCGGGCAGTTCCGGGTCGAAAAGCCGGCTGGCAAAGGCCGGCGGCCCGGGGTCGGCCTGGTCGGCGAAGCGGCCAAAGAGGGCCAGGGCCCGGAGGCGGCCGATGGAGGGGAGTTTGGCCTGGGCGGCGGCCTGCTTGGGGGAGGCGCAGGCAGCCCCTGCCACTGGCCTGGCCTCCCCCCAGGCCAGCAGGGCCAGCAACAGCGCCAGGTGCGGGATACCGGTTCTCATAGGCTCAGTATACCCTCGGCGCAGGTCCCAGGCAACGGCTTGCCGTCCTATGACAAAAACAATAGACTCAGGGCCACACCCCACGCCGGGAGGAAACCATGCCCCTCAACAGCCCCATCCTCGACGCCACCCTCAACAGCATCCACCTCGAAGAAATAAAAAAAGAGATGGGTCCGCCCCCCTGGTCGCGGGCCGTGGTGCTGGCAGATCACCTTGCGGCCAATGTGATCTGCCAGAACTCCGGACAGATCAACGACAACCACTGCCACAACTACGACGAGTGGTGGATCGTGCTGGAGGGGGAGATCGACTGGATCATCGAGGGACGCGAGGACAAACCCGTGCAGGCCAAGGCGGGGGATTTCATCTGCGTGCCGGCCCTCACCTTCCACCACATCTTTCCCAAAGGCGGCAAGCCCTCCATCCGCCTGGGCGTGGCCCTGCCCGGCCAGGGCCACCTGCACGAACGGCCCGCTCGCAAGGTGAAGATCACCATCGAGCCCTAGCCCGGCACCAAAGGCTGCCGGCGATCCTGGGGGACCAGCGATCGGGTCTGGCCCGCCTCCACCACGAAGGACTTCTCAAGGTGCAGCGAGCCCACGCCCGGCATGAAGAACATCGCCTCTAGATTGAGCACCATGCCCTCCTCGACGGGCAGGTCGGCCGGCTCGTCCACGCATCCGTCGGCCACCCGCAGCCCGGTGTCGGGCGAGAGCACCGGGTAGTCGCGCACCTCCAGGCCCAGCCCGTGCCCGTGCGGGTAGGAGGCGGTGTACCCCTCCCGGCCGAGGGCCTCCTGCATGGCCCGCTGCACCTGCGAGGCCCGCGCCCCCGGCCGCATGGCCTGCACCCCGGCCTCCAGGCACTGGTGGAGAGCCGCGTAGCGCCGGGCCAGTTCCCGGTTCACAGGCCGCATCGCCAGGGTCAGACCGCTGTCCGAGCTGTAGTTGCGGCACACGCAGCCAAAGTCCAGGTACATCACATCGTCCTCGGCCAGCCGGTACTCCGGCTCGGTGGCGATGCCCAGGCCGCGCGGGCTGTAGGCAAAGTGGTCCAGCTCTGCCCCGCCGGCGGCCAGCCGGCAGCGGAACTGCCCGGTCAGCTCAGATAGGGAGTCCCCCACCCGGGCCTGGCGCAAAACCCCCAGGGCTGCCTCCTCGGCCAGCGCCGCCGCCTTTTCCAGACGCGCCAGCTCCTCGAAATTCTTGACCATGCGCACCAACCGGATCAAGTTGGTGCAGTCCACCATCTCGGCCCCGGGAAGGCCCTCCCGCAATGCTTGCGCTGCCCAGGCGGGCAGCCCCTCCAACTCCACCCCGATGCGCCCTTTGGCCAACCCTCTTTCCTTGAGGACATCGAGCAGCGCCTGCACCGCCCCTGCTGGCGCCGGCCGGGAGAAGTACCGCTGGAAGTACTCCAGAGACTGCTCCAGTGGCCCGGCTGCCACGGCGCGGTCATAACCCGGATCCCCGTACCCCCGCACATCTTTCACCCACAGCCCCCGGGCATTGACCGCCATCAGCGAGGAGACCACCAGGGCCGGCTCCCCGCTCAGGGGAAAGAGGGCGTAATTCTGGAACAGCTCCGGGGCGCCGCCGGGTCGGACCATGTACTCCTTGAACAGCCGGTCCAGCCAGCAGTAATAGCCGGTGAGATAGGTGAGGTTTACCGGGGATGTGGCGATCAGGGCGTCGAGGCCGCAGTGGCGCATGTACTCGATGGCTCGGGGTCGGTTGAAGAGCATGGCTCACCTCTCGATCTTTTCATGGAACTGTAGATACGCCTCCCGCACTTGCGTGGGGGACCAGGCTGCGGTGGCGATTCTCACTTGGGAGATCTCCCCCCTGAAAGGGCTGCGCCCCCCGTCCAGGCCGCCGATCTCCACCTCCATCCGGCTCTCGACCAGGTTCCCGCCCCCCTCGCCCTCGGCCACCTTCTCCCCATCCAGGTAAAGGGCGATGCGCTCCCCCTCATACACCCCGGCCAGGTGGTGCCAGCCCGGCCCGGGGTTGGCAAAGCTCCGGGCACTGCGCACCCCCCTGGCGGTGTTTACCATCAGGCTGGGACCGCCCAGGGCCGCCCCCAGCCCCCCGTTGTGGCCGCAGTCCATGTACTTGAGGATAAAACAGGAGGAAGGGTCCGCGGTGTCGCAGCGCATCACCTTGGCGTGGGAGAGGATCTGTCCCTCCGGGCCGGTGCCCTCCCGCCAGGGGGCCAGGTAGAGGAAGCGGCCGTCAAAGGCCCCCCCATTGAATCCGCCCGGGTTGGGGGGAAGCGTGTCGCCCGCGTCCCTGGCCTGCCAGCTATGGGGGTCCCCGAAGGCCCCGCCCGTATCGTAGCGCAAGAGCCGGGCATGGAAGCCCCCGGCCAGGTCCTCCCCCTCCCAGAAGGGGATGAAATACACGTACCGCCCGTCGAAGGCCGCCCCGTCGTAGCCCCTGGTCTTCAGGCCAGAGGTGTGGCCGGCGTCGTGGGCCTCCCAACTGCCGGGGTCCTGAAACGCCCCTGCGGTGTCGCAGCGCACCACCACCTTGTTGGTGTAGGGCACATAGTACACGTACCGCCCGTCGAAGATCGCCCCCACCCCCTGGCCAGCGGGCAGGGGCGGATGAAAGGCCGCCCAACTCGCAGGGTCCATATACTCCCCCTGGGTGTCCAGCCGGAGAAAATTCCCGTGGGTCTCCAGGGGCGCAAAGTACACGTACCGCCCGTCGAAAACCGCCCCGTCGTAGCAGCGGGTGTCCATCCCGCCGGTGTTTCCCGCGTCATACACCGCGTAACTGCTGGGGTCGGCGAACTCCCCCCGGGTGTCCAGGCGCAGCACCACGCCCGTGGGCTTTCCCTCCTCGTAGCCGGGGACAAAGTAGATATAGCGCCCGTCGAAGGCCCCGCTCTGGTAGGAGATGGGCAAGCCCGCG
The DNA here is from genome assembly GCA_016867395.1 of Candidatus Handelsmanbacteria bacterium. Classification (GTDB taxonomy): domain Bacteria; phylum Latescibacterota; class UBA2968; order UBA8231; family UBA8231; genus SICG01. The sequence goes on along the minus strand of VGJS01000010.1, from coordinate 78,601 downwards.
TCAAAGGCGCTCCAGCTCTCAGGGCGGCGGAATTCCCCGCGCCCGTCGAGGCGCAGCACCCGGCTGTGGTGACTCACCCCGTCGGTGCGGGGCACGAAATACACATACTGTCCGTCGAAGACCGCCCCGTAGTACCCCCGGCTCTGCAAGCCTGAGGTGTAGCCCGCATCGTAGGAGGCCCAGCTCTCCCGCTGGTAGAAATCCCCGCAGGTGTCCAGGCGCAGCACCTTTCCGTGTCGCTCCTCCCCGTTGTACTGGGGGGCAAAGTGCACGTACCGGCCGTCCCAGACCGCCCCAAAGTAGCCCCGGGTGTTCAACCCCTCGGTGTGGGCCGCGTCGTAGGTGGCAAACCCGCCCATTTCACCCCGCAGGGCCCACTGCGCGGCGATGACCTGCATCGCCTCGGCCCTAGGCTCCTCGCTGTGTACCCAGGCCGCGACCGTCAGGGACCCTGCCAAATCCAGCCGCCCCCGCTCCCCCGGCCGGAGGATCATTTCGCCACGGGCCGCCATCAGTGGGGCACCCCCAGCTGGTGCATCCGCCGGAGGATGGCGGCCTGCGCTTCGAGGAAAGGCCGCTCCAGGTACGCCAGGTGGTCTGCCTCGCCGTGGTGGTGGGTGGTCGGCGCTGGCCGCTGCCGGCTGCTGTGGCGGATATAGCTGAGGCAACCGTCCACCAGGGTCAGCATGTACTGGGCCGTCTCCAGGTTGAACATCCACCATTCCCCCCCGCAGGCCAGGTACACCGGCGAGGTGTGGGCCATGATCCCCCTCCCCCAGCCGTCATGGTGGGGCAGGGCCGAGTACCCCGGCCCGCCGCAGCGGGCCGCCAGCCAGGAGTGCTTCTCCACCTTCACCCTGGCCTGCAGGCTCAGCTTGCGTGTCCCTTTCTCCTCGGTGGACGAGGTCACCACCCGTCCCTCCTGCACGATCTCCAGGGTGTGGATGGGCAGGATGGACTCGGCCTCCGCCACCACCTCCACGGTGCCGCCATTGCCCGGCAACTGCACCGTGTCCCCGATCCGGCGGCCCTCCACCTCAAAGCGCAGCAGGGGCCCGCCGCTGTGGAAGGTGCGGCCTGCGGCCACATTGCGGCACCAGCTCTGGTAGGTGAAGGGCTCGTTAGGGGGGATGTACACGTAGGTGCGGTAGATCCCCACCGGCACGTCGCTGGTCATCTTGTCGGTCCCGCCCACCAGGGGGAGCTTGTACCCGGAGTTGAGGTAGCGGTAGTACTCCTGGTGCTGGTAGACCCCGTGCCGCAGCATCTCCACCGCGTCCGCCCGGCCGGTGGCGATCAGGGTGGCCGGCTCGCCGTTGGGGTGGGGCAGGTGCGGGATGATCACCGTGCCGCCCTGAGCGCGGCACTGGTCCGCCCAGTCGGACATGGTCGCCTCCAGGGTGCCGCCCAACTCCCCCTCGTTGGGCCCGTCCGCGCACCAGGGCATCACCGGTTTCTTCAGGCCCAGCAGGGTCAGGTGGCCCAGGTAGTGCTGGCGGTTCTCCTGGGTGATGTACACGATGCTCTGCCCGTCCGGCGAGACGCTGGGCTCCCCGGTAAACTCCTCAGTGTTGGTGAACAAGCTCCCCCACTGGGATTGGAGGAGGTTCACCACGTTGAGGTCCTCGCCCCGGGCCTCGGCGTGGCTGCCCTGGGTGGAGAGGAAGTGGACGTGTGAGTCCCCGCTGAACCACCGCTCCTGATTCATGTCGCGCCAGCGCCGCAGCCGCAGCTCCAATTCCCGCTGCCCCGGCTTGAGTTCCACCCGGCAGCGCAGGGGCTCGTACTCGTACCCACGGGCCACGTCGGCGATAACCTCCCCGCAGGGCAGCCAGCCCTGGCAGGTGCCGTCGATATAGGCATAGGTGATCTGGCCCAGCCGCAGGTCCCCGCCCACGTCCAGATGCCAGGTGCCCATGTTGGAGTTGACGTGGGCGTGGTGCCCGTGCGGGGCATAGGGGATGCCCTCGGGCGAGCGGAAGTGGACCCGGCAGGGCACCGGCTTCCCGGTTCCCTCGTCCACCACCCGCACATGGACCCAGTTGCGGCCCTGGTCCCGCAGCCGCAGTTGCAGCCGGGGGGTGGGTTGCAGGGCGCCCTCTTCCTGGAGCTTTCCCCAGTTCGCCCGGCCCAGCACCTCCCCGTTCTGCTTGACCGTCACCGTGGCCGAAGGATTGGCCGCCACCTCCGCGTACGCCGGGCTGCTGTGGGGATTCTGGGCCTCGCCCCAGCCCTTGCGGTCCTCCAGAAACTGGGCTGCCGGCGCCAGGGGCAGGGCATAGGGGTAGGTGGTGATGCCCCGGTCCACCTCCACCTCCAGATTTAACGGCCGCTTGGCATCCCCTTCCTGGGGCAGGGTGATGAGCACCTCCCGGGTCGCCTCGCGGTTGAAAGGTTCTTCCTCCAGGTGGCTCAGGGTCAGCGCCCCGATCAGGAAGGCGGGGCCGGCGGGGAGGATCTCCACCCTGTCGAGCCGGCGCTCCGGGTGGGGGTTTTTCCAGGGCCAGAGAAAATACCAACGGGCACTGCCCGGCAAGACCTCGGTCTGCCGTCTGCCCGCCTCCCCCCAGACCCCGGTGTGGCGCGGCAAGGTGGCGTCCTGCTGGTCGGGAAAGGCCAGGAAAGGCAGACTGCCCGTGGGGGGAGGGATGGTGGAGATCTCGAAGCGCTCCCGGACCGGCGCCCGGATCACCTCTCCGCCTGCAAGGTGAAAGGCGTACTGCGCCACCTGTACCCCGAGGGGCCCGCCCTCCATCACCTTGGACTCCAACAGGCGGTGGACGAAGATCAGCCAGTGCGCCTGCTTGCCCACCGGGATCACCAAGGGCCCAGCCTCCGGGCCAAAGGCCACGAAACAGCGCTCCGCAGAGCCCAGAGCTGGCCCCACCTGAAAGGGCAGCCCCCGCAGGACTTGCAGACCCACTGGCGCTTGGACCCCTTCGCCCAGGAGGGAGGCGCCGGCGTTGCAATGGGCTGACAGGTCCAAAGGCTCGTAGTCCATGAATCAGCTTTTCCTCGCTTCGGCCCGCCACTCCTCCAGGGGGTGCCGGCGATCCGCCAAAGGCAGTTCCACCCGCCTTCCCCCCTCGCGATGGGACTGGTAGATGGCCATGATCATCTCAAAGGCCCAGCGCCCCTCCACCCCACTGCCAGGCGGCTCGGCCCCGCTGGCCGCGGCCGCGGCCAGGCCCCGGTACATTAGGGCCATGGGCTCAGGGGCTTCGGGCAACTCCACAGGCTGCCAGTCCCCTCCCGCCCCTGCCGCCCCTTCAAGGGGGCGGGGCAGGTGCCACAACTGGTGCCCCCCGCTGGCGACGATGCGCACCGCCAGTTGCCCCTGCCGGCCCAGCACATCCACCCCGTAGTTGGCATTGTAGGTTTTTTCGTGGTCGAGGAAGTGGATCTCCCCCAGGACTCCCCCTTCGAACCCGTAGGTGCCCAAAGCCCGGTCCCCCATCACCAATCCCGAGTCGCGGTCCTGGGGTGACATCTCTTTTGCTTCCATGATGTCCTGGGGCCCGGCCAGGCGGTCCCCGACCCACACCGATCCGGCGCACCACTGGGGTGGGCCGCCAAAGCGCAGCATCATGTCGGTGACATGGGTGCCCATCTCCATGAACTCGTTGCCGCTTCTGCGGCCGGCCTTGTTGCGGCCCCGCACCAGCAGCACCTCGCCGATCAGCCCCTCCTCCACCAGTTCCAGGGCCCGGGTGATCCCCGGATGCAGGTGGTTCTGCTGGTTGATCGCCAGTTTGGCCCCAGAGGCCCGCGCCGCCTCGACCATCTGGTCGGCCTCGGCCAGATCGATGGCGATGGGTTTCTCGCAGAGCACCGAGACGCCCCGCCGCAGCGCCGCCACCGCCGGGCCCACATGCCCCCGGGTCTGGGTCACCACCGCGGTGATATCCGGCTTCACCTCTTCGAGCATCACCTCGCAGTCCTGGTACCGGGCCTCGACCTGGTACTGGTCCCCCATCCTGGCCAGGGCCTCGGCCGAAACGTCACACAGGGCTGCCACCGCAAACCCGTCGAGCCGCTGCACCACCTCAACGTGGTGCCGGCCCATGCCGCCGCAGCCCACCACCGCCACTCTGATCTTGTCCGCCATCGCTGTCCTCCTGCCGCTGGTCTGTGAATATTGTCAATCCTGTCGGTGCCAAATATAGGGCAACTTCCCTCCCAGAGTAGTGTGGCATGGCCCTCAAGGTCGGCGTGGTCGGCACCTAGTTCGCCCGTTCCTTCATCCCCCTCTTCCATGCCCATCCCCTCGTCGGGGAGGTGGTGCTGGCCGAACGCCTCCGCGAGCGCCTGCGCGACACGGCCGCCGAGTTCGGCATCCAGCGCACCTTTGCCTCCCTCACCGAGCTGTGCGCCTCCGATGGGGACGCCATCGCCATCTACACCCAGCGCCACCTGCACGGCCCCCATGTGCTGGAGGCCCTGCGGGCCGGCAAACACGTGTACTGCGCCATGCCCCTGGCCTCCTCCATGGACGACGTGGCCGCAATCGTCCGCGAAGTGGAGGAGCGCCGCCTCATCTACATGACCGGCGAGACCAGCTACTACTACCCCAACACCCTTTACTGCCGGCAGCGGTACCGGGAGGGGGCCTTTGGCCGCTTCGTCTACGGGGAGGCCGCCTATTACCACGACCTCTCCCACGGTTTCTACGAAGCCTTCCAGCGCACCGGCGGCGAGCAATGGCGCCAGGTGGCCGGCGTCCCGCCCATGTACTATCCCACCCATTCGGTGAGTATGATCGTCTCGGTGACCGGGGCCCGCTGCACCCAGGTTTCGTGTCTGGGGTACAAGGACGAGCACTAGGACGGGGTCTACCGCAAGGTGGCGAATCTGTGGGACAACGAGTTCAGCAACCAGACCGGGTTGATGCGCACCTCGGACGGGGCATGTGCCGGATCAATGAGTTCAGGAGGGTGGGCTGGGGCGGCAACGGGCAATGGGGTACACCTGAGCATCTACGGCACCCTGGGCTCGTACGAGGAGCAGGCCAACGCCCAGGTGTGGGTGGGGCTGAAGCCGGAGGAGACCCAGGACCTGACCGAGCTTCTGGACTGCAAACAACTGCCGGTTGATGCCCCGGAAAGGGACATGAGCGAGGTGCTCAGGCGCGATTTCGATACCAGCATCTCGGCGGTGCATCCGGTGGGCCGCCTGCCATGCAGCTTTGCCGGCCTGCCCACCGGCCACTTCGGCTCGCACCAGTTCCTGGTGGACGACTTCGCCAAGGTCTTGGCCACCCACCGCCCGCCCCCCAACAACCTGTGGAACGCGCCGGCCTGGTGGCCCACGAGTCATCGTTGCAGGAAGGCCAGATGTTGTCCATCCCCGACTTCGGCGACCCGCCCAGAGACTGGGCCTTTGCGGAGTTGGACACGCCGGTAGGTTGAGGGATTCAGTATCGGTCCGGGACGATCAGCTCCTTGCTCTTGGGAGGCCGGTGGTAGTCGCTGACCAGTTGTTTGCGGTGTGGCAGCTTCATCGGCTTGGGGATGACGTTTTTGTAGGGGATCGACTCCAGGATGTGGGCCATGCAGTTGAGGCGGGCCCGGCGCTGGTCTTCGGAGTCCACCGTGTGCCAGGGCGCCTCGGGGATGTTGGTGTAGAAGAACATCTCGTCCTTGGCCTTGGAGTACTCTACCCAGCGCTCCCGGCCCTCCAGGTCGATGTTGCTCAACTTCCAGCGCTTGTCGGGATCCTGGGCCCGCTTCTGGAAGCGCCGCTCCTGCTCCTCGTAGCTCACCGAGAACCAGTACTTGAGCAGGATGATGCCCGAGTGCACCAGCATGCGCTCGAACTCGGGGCAGGAGCGCAGGAACTCCTTGTACTCGGCGTCGGTGCAAAAGCCGAAGACCCTCTCGACCCCGGCGCGGTTGTACCAACTGCGGTCGAAGAGGACGATCTCGCCGGCGGCGGGCAGGTGGGCGATAAAGCGCTGAAAATACCACTGGGTCTTCTCGCGGTCCGAAGCCGTGCCCAGGGCCACCACTCGGGCGCCGCGCGGGTTGAGCGGTTCAGTAATCCGCTTAATTGCCCCCCCCTTGCCGGCCGCGTCCCGCCCCTCGAAGATCAGCACCACCCGCAGCCCCTTTTTGATGACCCAGTACTGGAGTTTCACCAGTTCGTGGTGCAGCCGCGCCTGCTCCTCCCAGTAGATCTTCCCCTTGAGCCTGGGTTTCCTAGTGACCTCGTCGCCGGTGGGCGTCACGATCTCCTCGACGCCTTCATTAATATTCTTCGCCTTGCCGGCGGTCTTGCCGGCAGCACCCTTCGCGGTTGCGGTCTTGCGCTCGCGTTTCTTCTTGGCCACCATCGGTAGGTCCTCCAGGTGATCAATTCGGGGGAAGCGAACTGGATTCGGCGCCTGCCTAACACAAGATGGCAAAAGTGATCGGAGGCGTCAAAGCCCGCGTTTGCTCGACACCGGAGGATCAGACCGCCTGACCGGCCTGCACCCGGGTCGACGGCCGCAAGGGTCCCCCCGGCCGGGTTTGGTCGGTGGGCAGGCCCGGGAGGAGGGGCCGAGACCCCAGCTCACGCCCAGGGTAGGGCCGTGGGCGCACCCGAGGGCGACATGGTCTGGTTGGGATTGCGGGCCCACCCCTTAGCATGGGCGGTCGGCGAGGATGAGCGGGGGGGCCGATGGGGCCTAAGGGAGCGGCGCTATTTCCTGGCGTCTCTGGCCTCGCGCTTGCGGAAGGCATGGCGCAGTTCCTTCTTGCGCAGGCGCAGCGAGGTGGGGGTCACTTCGAGGAGTTCGTCGGTGGCCAGGTACTCGATGCAGCCATCGAGGGACATGACCAGCGGTGCAGAGAGCCCTTCGGCCACCGCCGTGGGTTTGGCGCGGTGGCCGGTGAGGTTCTTGGTCTTGCAGACGTTGATGACCAGGTCCTCGTTGCGGGCGGTCTGGCCCACCACCTGACCGGCGTATACCTCGTCGCCTGGCACGACGAAGAAGGCCCCCCGCTGCTGCAGATGCTCCAGGGCGTAGGCCACCACCGGGCCGGTCTCCAGCGAGATCAGCGAACCATGGTCCTGGGCGTCGATCTCACCGGCCACCGGCTCGTAGGCGTGAAAGAGGGTGTTGAAGACACCCGTCCCCCGGGTGAGAGTGAGGAAGGGCTGGCGGAAACCGAGGATGCCCCGGGTGGGCACCAGGAACTCCAGGTACGCGGTGCCGTCCTCCCCGTAGCGCAAGAGCTGTAGCTTGCCCCGGCGCCGGCCCAGGATCTCGCTCACCGGCCCCACGTAGTCCCCCTGCACCTCGACGAAGATGCGTTCCACCGGCTCCAGCAGACCCCCTTCCCCCGCGCGGAAGATCACTTCGGGCTTGCCGACGGCAAACTCGTACCCCTCGCGGCGCATGGTTTCGATGAGGATGGCCAGATGCAATTCGCCCCGGCCCGAAACCGTGAACTGGCTGGCCAGCTCGGTGTCCTCAACCCGCAGGGCCACGTTGCTCTCCAATTCCTTGGCGAAGCGCTCGCGCAGGTGGCGGCTGGTGACGAAGCGCCCCTCGCGGCCGGCAAAGGGGCTGTCGTTGACGCAGAAGCTCATGCGCACCGTCGGCTCCTCCACCACGATGGGCGGCAGTGGGCGCGGCTCCACGGCGCAGGCGATGGTATCGCCGATGCCCACCTGGGGGATGCCGGAGACAGCGACGATATTGCCGGCAAAGACCTCCTCCACCGCCTCGCGCCGGAGGTTGCGGAAGACAAAGACCTGCCCCACCGTGCCCGGGCTCATCGCGCCCTTGGCGGTGATGTGCATGACCGGCTGGCCCCCCCGCAGGGAGCCGCTGCTCAGCCGGCCCACGGCGATCTTGCCCACGTAGCTGCTGTTTTCTAGTGTGGTGACCAACAGTTGGGTGGGGCCCTCAATCACGCGCGGGGGGGGCAGGTGCCCGACGATGGCCTCGAAGAGGGGCCCCAGATCCCCGGCCAGGTGGTCCGGGCTGGTGCCGGCCCTGCCCTCCAGGGCGCGGGTGTAGACCACCGGGAAATCCGCCTGGGCCTCGCTGGCCCCCAGGTCCACGAAGAGGTCGAAGGTGGCGTTGACCACCGCCCCGGGCCGGGCGGCCTGGCGGTCGATCTTGTTGACCACCACCACCGCCAGGTGGCCGTGCTCCAGGGCCTGGCGCAGCACGAAGCGGGTCTGGGGCATGGGACCTTCGACCGCGTCCACCAGGAGCACCACCCCATCGACCATGTTCATGATCCGCTCCACCTCGCCGCCGAAGTCAGCGTGCCCGGGGGTATCGACGATGTTGATCAGGGTATCACCGTAGATGATGCCGGTGTTCTTGGCGAGGATGGTGATGCCCCGCTCTCGCTCCAGGTCGTTGGAGTCGAAGACCCGCTCCACCGGGGCCTGGTTGCTGCGGAAGACCTTGGTCTGGCGCAGCATGCCGTCCACCAGGGTGGTCTTGCCGTGGTCCACGTGGGCGATGATGGCCACGTTGCGGATGTCGCGGTACAGGGTGTTGCCGGCTTCGGGCTCGGCGGTCGTAACTTCGGTCATCTGATCCCCTGGGGGTGGGCCTGAGGCTCCGGTGGGGGTGCGATGCGGAGCTTTATAACATAGGCCCTGTGGGCCTAACCCGCTATCCCCCCCGTGGCCCGCAGCAGGGTTTCCTGCACCAGCAATTCGTGGGCGTGATCCCGGTCGGGGGGTTGTTTACCCCTTAGGGCCGCCAGGAAGGCCACCAGTTCCCGTTCGTACAGCACTTGCCGGTCCTGGGGGGGGATGTGCACTGTCTGTTCCCCCTTCAGGAACCCATCCCGGGCCTCGTCGAGGCAGACCCGCAGGGTGCGGCCCGGCTCGAAGGGCTCCACCAGGATGGCGCTGCCCTGGCTGCCGTACACCTCGAAGCGGCGGGCCATGGGCGGGGTCTCCATGGCGGCGATGTCGATGAAGGCGATAGCCTTCTCGAACTCAAAGACCCCCAAGGTGTTGTCGCCGAATCCGGGCACCACCCCGGTATCGTTGCGCACGAATGCCGTAACCTGGCGCGGCCGGCCCAGCATCCACACCACCTGGTCGAGCATATGGCCTCCCAGGTCGTAGAGGATGCCTCCCCGGTGGTCGCTGATGATCCTGCGGGCCGCCTCAGTCAAGGAGGTGGACATGTGGGCCCGCACCGAGAAAACCTCGCCCAGGAACCCGGACCTCGCCCACGCCGTGACCTGGCTGAAGCCCTGGTGGTAGCGGAACATGTAGCCCAACTGCACCAGCAGCTTCTGCTCCTCAGCCTTGCGTACCACCCGCTGCCACTGGACCCAGTTGTCCCCGGCCGGCTTGTCGTACCACACGTGCCTGCCGGCTTCCACGATGGCCTCGGTCTGATCCAGGCTCTCGATGTTGCGCCCCTCCGAGGCCACCGCCACGATGCTCTGGTCACCCAGCATCTGGTCAACGGAGTCGAACCACCGCGCCCCGTCGTAAGGAGCCCTGCCCTCGGCGGCCTTGCGCCTCTCCGGGTCGGGCTCAAAGATGCCGACCAGCTCCACCTCGGCGCTCTTCTTCATCGCCAGCCACTTGCCGCTGGCATGCCCGTGCCCGGTCCCGTACTGGGCCATGCGTATCTTTGCCATTCTCTTCTCCTATTTTGCCTGCTCTTCGACCACCTGCGCCACGGCTTTGGCGTCCACCTGGTTCCCCGGGAACTTGTAGGGCAGGAGCCACCAATCCTCGGTGAAAGACGCTGACTCCCCCGGTGCCAGCCGTTCCCGCGGCCCGATGGGCTCCAGCTCGCACACCCCGGTGCCGTTGTACCAGATCGAGATGGTCAGCCCTGCCACCTCGTTGTACACCCGGTCCTGAAAGGTGGGAAATCTTTTGACGAATGCCAGATCGTTCCGCATCAGGTAACCGAACCAGCCTGCGTAGCTGTCCATGCCCAGCTTGGCGTGCTGGGGCGGCCCCAGCACCTCCAAAAAGCCATCCCTAACCCGGATGTTGGGGTCCTCGGGGCGGATGTCGATGCCCCCCTCCCCGTACATCACGTAGCAATTGGGGAAACGGCTCGGCACACTGAGGGGCATCACCACGATCCCGTGGCCCAGGGCGAAGGTGCGGCTCCAGTGACAGCGGTCCACTGTTTTGTCGGAGATATTCCTGATCGTCTGCACCGTGTGCAGGTGTGAGGAGACCGGATCGAGGGTGAAATCCCGCACCAGTTGCACCCCGCTGGCCGAATCTGGCACACTGGTCAGCCGGGCCTGGCGCGGGCCGGTGACCTCCCCTTTCCAGTCCCCGAACCACAGCTCGGGATGGGGGGGGATCACATGCTCGGGCCCCACGTCGCAGCGGCCGGCGCTGGGTTCCACCGTGGGTTTGCCCGGCGCGTACCGCCAGCCGGCCTGAGCCGGGTCGAGCAGCAGGGCGTTCTCCCCCTGGTGCGCGTACTCCAGCACCCTGCCCCCGCTGGTGCCCAGCACCACGCGGGTGGTGGGGTTTTCTAGGGCGATACAATCCTGGTAGCCGAAGAATTCGATCTTTGCGGTGCCTTCCATAAATCCTTCCTCTGCAAAAAGAGTGCTGCTCATCGCCAACAACAGGTAATACCAGATCATAGGGCAAGTCCCAGGTTCTTTCTGATGTGCCTGACGAGTCCCCCGTCGATCTCAGCGTGCCTCGGGACAGACTGCTTCTTTCCCGTAACCGGATTCTGATCGATGTCGTGCCTGGCACCGTGCCGCACGAAGACACACCCTTCTCTCAGGAGTTGGCGGAAGAATTCGCTCCGGTTCATAGGGTGATTTCTTTGATCTCGTACTCCTCAGGCACATCATCCATAACCATTAGCAGGTACGCGTCCTTCATGTTTTCTTCCAACTCTTCCAGCGTTTCCCCCTGAGTCATGATCTCGGGATGTTCGAGCAATTTTCCCAGCCAGAACTGCTCCCCCTTCCAATAGACCATGGACAACCTGGTTTTCATGGCGATCATCCACTATGCAAGAACTCAGGCCACCGAATACTTCTTCACCGCCGCCTCGTCCAGCTCCACCCCCAGCCCCGGCTTGGCAGGCACCAGCGCGTACCCGTTCTCGATGCGGATGGGCTCGGCCAGCAGGTCGTCCTCGCGGAAGAAGTTGCCGATGATGTCAGAGGGGAGCGTCGCGGCGGGCGCCGCGGCGCAGGCCTGCACGTAGCTCATGTCGGTGATCCCCAGATCCACCCCGCTGCCGTGCCACACGGGCACCCCGGCCTGTTCGGCGATGTGGCATTGCTTGACGAACTGCACCATCGAGCCGGGGCTGATGTTGAGCATGTCCACCGCCCCCTTAGCGCAGGCGTCGAACACCGTCGGGCCGCATGGGCACGACCACTTTCCATGTTTCGATATGGGTGATCCTCATTTTTTCCAATTCGGGTTAGGCACAGACCTTGTCCTCCGCGCCCCAGCGGTTGTACGCCGGGTCCGCCTCGCGGGCCAGGCGGTCGCGGGTCTCTTTCCACAACTGGTACCAGGCGAAGGGATCGCGCAGTTCGCTGGCCGGGTCCTTTCGGCTGCGGGCCACGAAACCAGGGAACTGTTCTCGGCCAGTGGGCTGGCCAATGGGGTTGTAGCGCAGATCGAAACTCCAGCGCACCTCCTCGCTGTGGTTGGGCAAGGATCCGTGGATGGTCCTCTGGGTCATGAAGAGCACATCCCCCCGCTGCATCGGCAGGACAGCCCCTTCGACGCGGTGCAGGAACTGGTCGGGAATAGCCAGGCCGTTCCAGCGCCGGCAGTGGGTCAAGAGCCCTTGCCGGTGGCTGCGCGGGATTACCTGCAGGCAACCGTTCTCGGGGGTGGCGTCCCACAGGGGGAACCACACCGTCAGAATCCTGCTCTGGTCCCCGGTGGGCAAGAGCACCCCGTTGTCCTGGTGCCAGGGGGTGGACCCCAGCTGCGCCTGACCGGTCTGCGGATCCTTGGGGCCCAGGTGCTCGGGGGGCTTGAGCCGCACGTGCTGGATGGGGTTGGAGTAGATCTCGGGGCCGATGAAAAACGCCACCGCGTCGAGCAGCTTCTCATTGCGCAGGGTCTGGAACACCGCCGGCCCGGCCCAGAATGGCGTGTCCGGCCGGATGCCCTTCTGCGGCAGGGAAAAGTCAAAGTACTGGGCGTGGGTGCTGCCACTCTCGGCGCAGAGGCGGATCAGCCGCGGGCCAAAGGGCAGGTCCGCGAAGGTGGATGGGATACGCCCCTGACTGCAGAGCTCCTGGGCCAGAGAATCTAGCACCCCCTCGTACTCGCGGATCACCGGGTCGAGATCCTCCTCGGGGTCCAAAAGACCCCGCACCACCAGGTACCCCTCTTCCTCGAAATGCGCCAACTGGTTTTCGCTTATCGCTGCCATAACTCCTCCCTTATCTGCCCAGCCAACCGCCGTCCACTGCCACTATCGCCCCGTGCACGTACGCGGCGGCATCCGAACAAAGAAAAACCACAGCGCCTTTCAGGTCGTCCGGCTGTCCCCAGCGGGCCGCCGGGATGCGGGCCATCAACTGCCCCGAGCGCACCGGATCCTCGCGCAGGGCCTGGTTGTTGTCGGTGGCGATGTAGCCCGGGGCGATGGCGTTGACATTGACTCCCTTGCCCGCCCACTCGTTGGCCAGGGCCATGGTCAGGGTGCCGATCCCCCCCTTGGCCGCAGCGTATCCTGGCACCGTGATCCCTCCCTGGAAGCTGAGCACCGAGGCGGTGAAGACGATCTTGCCTCTCCCCCGTGCCACCATCTCCCTGCCGAATTCGCGAGCCAGAATGTACTGCGCGTCGAGGTTGAGCCGCACCACCTCGTCCCAGTACGCGTCCGAGTGCTCTGCCGCCGGGGCCCGGCGGATGATGCCGGCGTTGTTGATGAGGATGTCGACCTGCCCCACTTCACCCTTGACCTTTGCCATCAGCTCGTAGAGGGCCTGCCGGTTTCCCAGATCGCAGGCATAGCCCCAGAAGCGCCGGCCCAGGGCCTTCACCTCCTGCTCCACCTCGCTGCCCGGCTCCAGGGAGGCGCTCACCCCGGCGATGTCCGCTCCGGCCTCGGCCAGGGCCAGGGCCATCCCACGGCCGATGCCCCGTCGGCAGCCAGTGACCAGGGCCACCCTGCCGTCGAGGCGGAAGAGGTCCAGCACCCCCATTCAGCCCTCCACCACCAGGTTGTCCTGGCAGCACACCGGCCGGAAGAGGGAGCGCCGCTTGGCGGGCATGGCGGCCAAAAGGTCGGGATGGGGCTCCCAGTTGTGCCAGCGGGCGTTGACGGTGTTGTAGCAGTTGAAGACCGCCACCCGCTCGTAGTCCTTGCGCTTCCAGGGGGTGCCCGAATGAGTGAGGGCCTCGGTGAAGAAGAGCACCGAGCCGGCCGGGCACTCGTAGTCCACCCACAGGGGCGAGTCCGGTTGCATGATCGATTTGGGCGCCGGGTACGCGGCCTTGTGGCTGCCGGGCAGCAACAAGGTCCCCCCGTCCCCCTGATACACGGGGTTGAGTTCCCACACCACCCTGGTCAGGCCGCTGTACGCCTTGCCCGGGAAGCAGCGGTACTCGTGTGAGTCCCCCGGCAGGCGCATCATGCCGCTGCCGTTGTGCGGCCCAAAGCCTCCCACCCCTTGGGAGCGGATGGTGACAAAGGAACCCTCCAGGCGAAACCCGTACCCGTGCTCATTAGCTAAATGCGGGAAGGCCACGAACTCGTTCATGAAGCCCAGCACCAGCGGGTGGTCGATGAGTTTCTGCAACGGCCCGCCGATGGCACAGCGCTCCGGCTCCGGGATGGATTCCTTGTCGGTGTGCAAGCGGTAGCAGAATTCTTTCATCTGTGCCACCTCGTCTGCACCCAGCACCCCCGGGACCAGCAGATAGCCCTGGGCATCGAAGAGGAAGCGCTGCTCCTCGGTGAGTTGCTGGGCCGCCAGCCCCTCGCTGTTGGTGGGGGTCAGCTCACTGGCGCTGAGGCGCAGGCCGGCGCCCAGGTTCTTGTCGAAGAGGAAGGGCACGTGCTCCTCCTGGGCCTGGGCCATGTTGCCGCCGCCGTACTTGCCGATCTTCATCACTTGCCTACCTCCTCGTTGGCCCGCTTCACCAGGGCCTTCATGTACGCGATAGTGTACGCCGTGCCCACCCGTCCGTCGCCGGCCATCAGCGGAATGTGGTCCGGGATCAGGGTACCGTCGTAGTCCACCTCGCGCAGGGCTTTCATCGCCAGGTACATATCGAAGTATCCATCATCGACAAAGGTCTCGACGAAGTGTGGCAGGGGCTGGTCCACGGTGCGGTAGTGGACCTTGAAGATCTTGCCCTGCCCGCCAAAGTGACGGATGGTCGCCACTGGATCTGCCCCCATGCCATCGCCTCCCTCGAGCCAACAGCCCAGGCACAGGCACAGGCCGATGTTGGGGCTGTCGGCGATCTCCATGGCCCGCTGGTACCCGGCAAAGCTGCTGAAGATGGGCCGCGGCACCCCGCCCAGCGCGATCCCCGGCGGGTCGTCGGGATGGATACCGATGCGCACCCCGGCATCCTCGACCACGGGCTTTACCTGCTTAATGAAGTGGGCATAGTTGTCCCACAGCTCCTCGTCCGTGTACTGCCGGCCGTGGGTCAGCTCCCCTTTGTACACCCCCGCCCCGCTGCCCTCGTGGACCCGCGCCAGGTCAAAGGCCCGGGCCTGGGCCCCGCCCCGGGTGGTTTCGGCGGGGGTGCTCCACACGCTGTTGGCCATGTGGGCGTAGGTGGTGTAGGGGATATTGGCCGTCCCCAGGTTGCGGATGTGCCGGAGGTACTCCTGGATCTTGGCGTCACGGTTGGGGAGGTTGAGGGTGATGGCATCGACGTTGTGGACGCTGCCATTGCCAAGGCCGTAGAGGTTGATGCTGTGGCGAGCAAAGTCCTCGCGCCGGCCCCGGTAGTACTCGGCGCTGGCCTTGGCCGGATCGGCCCAGGTCACTGCGTACTCCACCCCCATCTGCCGCACGAACTCGAATTCGGCTTCGCTGGGCTCGGGCGACATCTGGGCGGCAACCTTGAGGCCTGGAGCGACTTTGATGTGGCTCTTCACTGACATGGTTGTGTCCTTCAGTATTCTGGCACGGGATGGGTGTAGTTGTTCAGAGGATTGAGGCCGCGGGCGTGGTAGATCTTGTGGAAGTCCGCCCCGGCGGACGGGATCAGCGCCACTTCACCTCTCCCGGCTCCAAACCTTTGACGTAGAGCCCGGCCCCCCCGCGGCGGGGGAAGGGGAAGTTCCCCTGGCCTTTGGGTGGATTGGCCTGAAGTGCTTTCAGTTTCGCTTCATCCACCTCTACCCCCAAGCCCGGCTCCTCACTCAGCACGATGCACCCGCCCTCGATATGGTGGCTGAAACGCAGGCAGTGCTCTCGGCCTGGATCCACCACCTCCATGCTCAGATGGTTGGGCAGGGCCGCAGCAAGGTGCGCCATGTAATTGGCCTGGCAGTTCATCATCGAGACCGGCAACTCGTAAGCGTGGGCAAGGTGGGCGATCTGCCGGCAGCCGGTGAACCCGGTCTGCCCTGCGGAGATATTGAGGATGTCCACCGCCTGCTCGTGGATTAGGGGGTAGATCTCGCCGATATGGCGCAGGTTTTCGGCCGTGGCCACCGCAGCCTTCACCTGCGCCGAGACCTGGCGCAATCCCTGGTAGTCCCAGCGCCTTGCCGGCTCCTCCACCCAGGTGATGTCGAAGTGTTTTTCGATCTCGCGCAGGTAGCCCACCGCCTGCTTGGGGGACCAGTACTCGTTGATGTCGATCATCAGATGGGGTCGCGGACTAGCCACACTCAGGGCTTCGCGCATGATCCCAATCCGGCGCAAATCCGCTGCCATGTCCAGCCCGATTTTCAGCTTGCCCCCATCCACCCCTTTCTCCGCCAGGCGCCGGTAAAACGCAAAAAGCTCTTTCTCCCCCAGGCAATAGTCGATGCCGCTGGCGTACGCCCTGACCCGCCCCTGCAAAGCGCCAAAGGTCTGCCAGAGCGGCTCCCCGGCGAGCTTGGCCTTGAGGTCCCACAATGCCACGTCGATGCCGCTGATCGGCCCGCCGGCAGCCACCACCCCGCCCTTATGCACATAGTCCACCAGGCGCCGCCAGATCCCGATCACCTCCCGGGGGTCCTGCCCTTCGAGCAGGTGGAAAAACTGCTCCACGTCCCCGCCCCCCGGCGCCAACCCCGAGATCCCCTCGTCGGTCTCGATCCACAACAGGCTCGCGGGCATTAGATCCTCCCCTGCCGGATAGTTGGCATCACCGATGGGCCGGTCCATCTGCATGGTGTAGGACTCGACGCGATAACCCGTGATCTTCACCTCTCCACCCCCTTGGCTGCCTCGGCCAACTCCGCCGGGGTGGGCGGCACCTCGTACAGCCCTGCCCCCTTGCGCCGGCCAAAGGGACTCGGCCCCGCACCCGGCGGTACCCGGTCCACCGCCTGCGTAGCCAGGGCCTCGCGGTCGAGTTCGATGCCCAGACCCGGACGCTCGCCCGGCACGGCCCAGCCGTCCACGATCTTCACATCGCTGTTGAACACCCCGTCCCCCGGCTCCGGGTCCACTACCTCCAGGCACATGAAGTTGGGCATCACCGTGGCCAGGTGGGCGTGGATGTTGCCCGGCGAGCCGCCCAAGGTAACAGGCAACTCGTACCCGTACGCCGCATCGGCCAGTGCCAAAGCACCGGTGATGCCCGTCATGCCGTAGCTCACCTGGATCACGTCGGCACAGCGGTGGTGGAAGTAGGGCAGAAAATCCCCCAGGGTGTCGAGGTTTTCCCCGGCGCAAACCGCGGTGCGCACCCCCTCGGAAACCCGCTTGAGCCCAAGGAAATCCCAGCGCCGGGCCGGCTCCTCCACCCATCCTAAGTCGAAGCGCTCCTCCATCTCCCGTACCTTGCGGATGGCCTGCTTGGGGGACCAGTACTCATTGGCATCGATCAGAAGCATGGGCTTGTCCGTGGCCCGCCGCAGGGCCTGATCCATCAGCCCCAAGCGCCGCAGATCTGCGTCCTGATCCAGCCCCACCTTGAGCTTGCCCCCCTTAAACCCGTACTGCCCGGCCATTTGTGTGTACCACTCGTGCATCTGTTGATCCGAGAGGGGCGACTCGATACCGCTGGCGTAGGCCAGGGCTTTAGTGCGGCTACCCCCCAAGGTCTTCCACAGCGGTTCCCCATTGGCCTTGGCCTTGAGGTCCCACAGGGCCATGTCCAGCACCGAAATGGCGTCGTTGATCAGCCCATCGTGGCCGCCCTTGAAGTGCTTGTCCACCATCCGCTGCCACAGCCCGTACCCCCTTCGCGGGTCCTGGCCCTTAAGCAGCCCCTCGACCAAGCCCTGGACCTGGAGCCGCACCCCGCCCCCGCCCAGACCGATCCCCGTGAGCCCCTCGTCGGTCTCCAGTTCCACCGCGCAGTTGGTGCCCCTCACCCGACCGGAGGGGGAGTTGGCGTCCCCCATGCGCCGGCTGAGCTGGTGGACATAAAGGGTAGTCCTTACCCCGGTGATCTTCATACCGCCCGGTTCGCCTCTTCGTAGTACTTGTTGATATTGGGCACCTCGGTCATACCGTGCCACACCCCCCGAAAAAGGGTACGCCGTTTGGGCGGCATGGCGGCGATCACCTCCGGAGCCGGGCAGCCCTTTCCCCACTTGGAGTTGACGGTGTCGTAACAGGTGAAGAGGCTCAGCCGGTCCCGCTCTGGATTGACCCACTTGGTGCCGGTATGGCAGAGGGCCTCGGTGAAGACCACCGCGGAGCCGGCCGGGCAGGTGTAGCTCTCCCACAGGGGGCTGTCCCGACCACTCAATTCCTCGGGCGGCGGAAAGGCGGCCTTATGGCTGCCCGACAGGAACATCGTCACCCCGTCGCCGGGGCCAACCTCGTTGAGTTCCCAGACCACCCTGGTCAGACCAGCGTGGACGCGGCCGGGGAGCATCTGGTAGAGGTGGGAGTTGCCGGCAAAATTAAAATACCCCCCACCTCCGTGGGGGCCCCAGTTGTCGTGGCCGGACTTGCGGTGGCTGGTGTAGGTGTGGTCGTAACGGAAACCGTAGCAATCCTCCGCCGCCAGGGCCTGGTGGGAGAGCACAGCGTTGAGTACCCCCACCACGGCCGGGTGGTCCAGCAGGATCTGGGAGGGCCCGCCGTGGTTGTCTCGCTGCTCAAGGGGCAGGGCCTCGCGCTCGTAGAGGAACTTCATCTGATGGGCGCGAACCGACCCCAATTGCACCTCACTGAGCAAACCAGGCAGGCAGATCCACCCTTTGATATCAAACTGGTACTTCTGGGCCGCACTCATAGGCACCACCGGCAGGCCGTCGGCGTTGGTGCTGGGCAGCAGGGTTTCGTTCATCACCGGTCCTCTCTCAGTCTTCCAACCCCATCGCCGCCCGGCCTGCCCGGTTCATCCGGGCAAGCGACCATTCCGGCTCCCAGGTGAAGCGCACCAACACCTCGCGCACCCCCGGCACTTTCAGCAATTGGCGGCGCAGGGGCTCGCCCAGGTACCGGTAGCAGGGCCGGCCCCGGTGGGGCATGGTCATCAGCACCTCTACCACCCCTCCGCGCACTCGGAGGTCGTAAATATAGCCCATGTCCACCAGGTTCGCATCCGCAGTGTAGAACATGTCGTCGGGCACCTGCCGGGCCGCCTCCCACAGGGCCTCTTTCAGGCCGGGTGCCTCCTCCCCAGGGCGGGCCAGGCCGCCCGGACTGGGGTGCCCGGACGGCAAGGGTCCAGGGCCGACGGCCAGGGGCTGGAGGAAGCGCCGCCGGGCCTCCTCCACGGGCCCGGCCCCCTTATAGGGCAGGACCAGATAAGCGTTGTGTTGCCGCAACACCGTCCCCGCCTTGAACTGCGGCCCGCTGTGCGCTGCCCAGCGGCTCCACAACTGGCATTGGCCCTGGTAGTTGATCTGGGGCACCCCGGTGTGGTGCAACCCATCGAAGCCAGTGGCGCTGTGCTCCAGCCACAGGGCGATGAAGGCGTCCTTGCTGTGGCGGTTGAAGAAACCCACCCCCCACAGGTCATCGCTGTGCCCGGCCTTCACCTCCCCCTCGTGCAGCCGCCCCTCCCGGTCCATCCACAAGGGATCGGTAAAAGTGTAGCCCGAGAACACCCACTCGTCGTCGCGCAGGTAGTCGATGGCGAAATCCTTGGCCATCTCCATGCTGGCCTGCTTAAAGAAGTAGGGCTGGCCGGCGTGAAAGGTGTACTCCACGTCGATGTGCATGCGGCTGGGGGTGAAGAGGGGATGGACCGGGCTGTGGGGGAAACCCCAGCGCCGCACCCGCACACACAGCGGCCCCCGACTCACCTCCCAGTTGGGACAGGCCGCCCAGTTGGTGACGCGGAACTTCTGGAACTTCTGGTCGGCCAGGTAGTCGTGAGCCCAGTCGATGTGGGGCGGTTCGCCATGGCCCTCGCCGCCGGCGAAGAGTTCCAGACCGTGGGCCCGGCGGTAGATCAGGCGCTCCAATTGGCCGGTCTGGTCCGAGAGCCGGGCGCAGTAGTAGCCGTTCTCGATCTCCAGGCCGTAGCCCTCCCCGCGCACCACCAGGTCCGTCGGGTAATCGGGCAGTTCGGCCCAGGGGTTGCCGTAGAAGACCAGGTAGGTCGAACGCCCGCCGGCCGGGGCCTGGGCGGGGAAGACCAGCCGGCCATACCGCACCCCCCCGGCGCACACCTCCCCGTCCACCTGGCTTTTCACCTCGCGCAGCATCCCCTCCTCCACCTTGGCCACCCGCAACTCCCGCCGTAGGTCCCCCGCCTGGTCCCCGGCAAAGGCCAACGAGACCTCCACTGGCTCCTCCGCGCGGACTAACCCCACTTCCTCGGCCACCTCCAGCACCTGGTACCAGGACCAGCCCCTGGCCCAGGCCGCCCAGGCCGGGGGCAGCTCCTCCACCCGGCCAGTAGGCGCCGGCCCGGATACCGGCGACGGTGCGCACCACTGGCGCTGGCAGCGCAGGGTGTCGGCGATGGAAGCAGCCAGGGAAAGGGCCAGGTCCAGCCTTCCCCCCGCGTAGGCGCCATGGAGCAGGCGCAGCTTCTCCTCCACCTCGTCGGTGCGCTGCGCGTACCTGGTCTCGGCCATCTCTTTCTCTCCTGATTCGGGTTTAGTATTATCTTAAACAAGGATTTCTGCCATACGAGGCGATTCATGGATCGGGTCAGAATCGGCGTGCTCAGCCATGCCCACGGCCACGCCAACACCTACTGCCAGGCCCTGCGCGACTTTCCCGATGTCCGGCTGGTGGCCTCCTGGGACGAGGACCAGGCCCGGGGCCGGCAGGCCGCCCAGGCGTACGGCCTCGAGTTCCGCGCCGATGCCGACGCGGTGATCAAGGACCCGCACATCGACGCCGTGATCATCACCTGTCAGACCAACCGCCACGCCGAGTTCGCCGAGCGGGCCGCCGAGGCGGGCAAGCACATCCTCCTGCAAAAACCCATGGCCACCACCCTGGAGGACTGCGACCGCATCATCGCCGCGGTGCGCCGCGCCGGGGTAAAATTCAGCATGGCCTTCCAGATGCGCCAGGACCCGGTCAACCGCAAGATGAGACAACTGCTCAGCGAAGGTGCAGTGGGCCGGGTCTTCCTGGTGCGCCGGCGCCACACCATCGGCGTGCTGCTCAACCCGGCCTTTGGCACCGGCCCCACCCGCTGGCACGTGGACCCGCAGGCCAACGTGGGGATGTTCTTCGACGACGCCACCCACGCAGCCGACTGGTTCTACTGGATTCTGGGCGCTCCCAAAAGCGTGACCGCCGAGATCGACAATATCCTCGGCAGCAACGCCCCCGACGACAACGGCGTGGCCCTGTACCGCTTCTCGCAGGGCGAGATCGGGGTGCTGCTCAACTCCTCCACCACCGTGGCCGGGGTCAACACCACCGAGATCTACGGGGACAAGGGCACCATCGTCCAGGACTACGGGGACGCCCCTTCCGCCACCGCCCCCCGGCCCGGGGATGCCGTGCCCCTGCGCCTGATCCGCCGCGACGACAAACACTGGACCGAGTTCCGCCTGCCCATCCCCGCCTCCCAGGGGGAGCGCATCGGGGCCGTGCCCCGGCCCTTCATCGACTACCTGCGCGGCCTCAGCGACCAGACCATCACCCCCGAGGAGGGCCGGATCTCGGTGGAGATGGTCCTGGCCGCCTACCGCGCCGCCGCCGAGGGGCGCCGCATCGACCTGCCCCTCTGACCCCCCCGGGGTGGGGCTAAAGCTTTTCCCAGCGGTTCCGGGTCTATGATATAGCAGCCACCCTCAACCCCTCAGGCCGCCGGTGTCGCCATGAAGAAGACCGTCCTTGTATTCCTGCTCCTAATCCTGGCCGGAGCCGGAGGCTGGTACGCCTCTTCGGACCCGGATACCCCCACCGCCAAGTACCGCTTCGTCAAGGTCGAGAAAGGGGACCTGGAGTCCATCGTCTCCAGCACCGGCACCCTAAGCGCGGTCAGCACCGTGCAGGTGGGCACCCAGGTCTCGGGGACCATCTTTAAGATCTTCGTCGATTTCAACCAGAAGGTGCGCCAGGGGGAACTCATCGCCCTAATCGACACCACCTTCCTGGCCGCCTCGGTGCGCGACACCGAGAGCAGCCTCGAACGGGCGCGGACCCAACTGGCCCACAGCGAACGCGAGCAGCGCCGCATCGCCGCCCTCTACGAAAAAACCATGGCCGCGACCAGCGACCTGGAACAAGCCCAGTACAACCTCGAACTCTCCAAGTCGGGCCTCAAGTCCGCCCAGGCCGCCCTGGACCGGGCGCACATCAACCTGCGCTACGCCTCCATCTACGCCCCCATCGACGGCACGGTGATCTCCCGGCCCGTGGACGCCGGCCAGACCGTGGCCGCCAGTTTCTCGGCTCCCACCCTCTTCCTCATAGCCAATGATCTGTCCCAGATGCAGATCCTCGCCAACGTGGATGAGGGGGATATCGGCCAGATCGAGGACGGGCAGCAGGCCCGTTTTACCGTGCAGGCGTACCCGGGCCGCACCTTTCGCGGCGAGGTAGGTCAGGTGCGGCTCCAGCCCACCACCATCCAAAACGTGGTCAATTATACAGTAGTGGTCTCGGTGGCCAACGAGGAAGGGCTGCTGCTGCCGGGCATGACCGCCACCGTGGACTTCATGATCGAGCGGGCCCAGGACGTGTTCAAGGTGCCCAACGCGGCCCTGCGCTTCCGGCCCAGCACCGAGATGATGGCCGAGTTCCGCAAACAGATGGAGCAACAGGAAGTCGGAGGGGGCGAGGGAGGCGACTCCACCCGCGGCCGGGGCAACCGGACCTGGGGAGGAGGAGGGGGCGGCGGGGGCTTGGAGGGAGGGGGCCGAAACCGCGACGCGGCGCGGCTGTGGCACCTCGACGCAGAGGGCAACCCCCAGGTTCTGCGGGTCCGCACCGGCATCACCGACGGCCAGATGACCGAGATCCGCGCCGAGGACCTCAGCGAGGGCCTGGAGGTGATCAGCGGCATCCTCGCCAGCGACACCCCCAGGCCCACCTCCATCTTCCCCAGCGCCGTCCCGGCCGGGCCTCCGGGGGGCGGCAGGCGGGGCGGGAGCCCCTTCTGATGGAGACCGTCATCCGCACCGCCGGCCTGACCAAGGTCTACGCCTCCGGCGAGGTGCAGGTGCTGGCTCTGCGGGGGGTAGACCTGGCGGTGGAGCGCCGGGAGTTCGCCGCCATCATGGGCGCCTCGGGCTCAGGCAAATCCACCCTAATGAATATACTCGGCTGCCTCGACCACCCCACCGGGGGCGAATACTACCTGGACAACATGCGGGTCAACACCCTGGGCCGGGACCAGCTCGCCGACATCCGCAACGAGAAGATCGGTTTTGTTTTTCAGGGTTTTAATCTGCTCACCCGCACCTCGGCCCTCGAAAACGTCGAACTACCCCTGCTCTACAGCCGCAGCCACCGGCAGGAACCCCCACACCAACTGGCCGCCGCCGCCCTGGAGCGGGTGGGCCTGGCCGACCGCATGCACCACCACCCCAACCAGTTGTCGGGCGGCCAGCAGCAGCGGGTGGCCATTGCCCGGGCCCTGGTCAACCAGCCGGCCCTGCTTTTGGCCGACGAGCCCACCGGCAACTTAGATACCCGCACCAGCCAGGAGATCATGCAGCTCTTCGCCGAACTAAATCACCAGGGGGTCACTATCTTGTTGATTACCCACGAGCGCGACATCGCCGAGTCCGCCCGCCGCATTATCGAGATGCGAGACGGGGTCATCGTCAGCGACCATCCCACCGAGGCCAAAGCATGAAGTGGAAAAACCTGCTGCGGGTGGCCCTTAAGGCCATCGCCCGGAACAAGATGCGCAGCCTCCTGACCATGCTGGGGATCATCATTGGCGTCGGCTCGGTCATCACCATGGTCGCCGTGGGCGAAGGGGCGCAGGCCCAGATCGAGAAGCAGATTAACAGCCTGGGCACCAATCTGCTGGTGGTCTTCCCGGGGGCCAGTCGCCAGGGCGGGGTGAGCATGGGCGGAGGCAGCGGCACCCGGCTCACCCTAGAAGACGTGGATAAACTCGGCAAGGAGGCCGAACTGGTCAGCGGGGTCTCGCCGGTGGTGCGGGCCGGTGTCCAGGCCGTGGGCGGCATCGGCAACTGGAATACCTCGGTGCAGGGGGTCTCGCCCGACTTCCTCGAAATCCGCCAGTGGCCCCTGGTCTCGGGGGATTTCTTCACCGCCGGCGAGGTGCGCAGCCAGGCCAAGGTCTGCGTCATCGGCCAGACCATCGTCACCAACCTCTTCCCCGACCAGGACCCGGTGGGCCAGGAGCTGCGCCTGCGCAACGTGCCCTTCAAGATCATCGGGGTGCTCTCCGAAAAGGGCCAGGGTGCCGGCGGCATGGACCAGGACGACGCCATCCTCATCCCCTACACCACCGCCATGTACCGCCTCAGCGGCTGGCGTTTCATCCAGCAGATCCTCTGCAGCGCCGTCTCCGCCGAACAACTCGCCGCCGCCCAGGAGGAGATCCGGGTGCTCCTGCGCGAAAACCACAAGCTCCAGGAGGGCGATGAGGACGACTTCACCATCCGCAACCAGACCGACCTTGCCAGCACCGCCCAGGAAGCCACCCGCACCATGACCATGCTCCTGGCCGCCATCGCCAGCGTCTCCCTGGTGGTGGGCGGCATCGGTATCATGAACATCATGCTGGTCTCGGTCACCGAGCGTACCCGCGAGATCGGCATCCGCATGGCCATCGGGGCCCGTCCGCACGATATTCTAGTGCAGTTCCTGGTTGAGGCCGTGGCCCTGAGCCTGTCGGGGGGGCTGATCGGCATCGCCATCGGCTTTCTGGCCCGCTACCTGATGGGCGCCCTCAGCGGCATGGAAGCTGTCATCTCGGCCCCCACGGTGTTTCTGGCCTTCGGCTTCTCCGGGGCCGTGGGCATCTTCTTCGGCTTCTATCCCGCCCGCAAGGCGGCCGCCCTCAACCCCATCGACGCCCTGCGCTACGAGTGAGGATCTATGAGGCTTAGACGTTTTCTCGCCTGCTGCGCTCTGGCGGCGCTGGCGGCCGTGGCCCCGGCCCCGGCCCAGCAGGATACCCTGCAAATCTCCCTCGATCAGGCCGTGTCCATGGCCCTGGAGCGCCACCTGGGCCTGCGCAGCGCCCGGCTGGGCCAGCAGTTCCAGGAGCGCTCCGTGGCCCAGGAGCAGGCCCGCTTTGGCCACACCCTGACTGCCAGCCTCAACAACCAGTCCAGCCGTTCGCCCTCCACCTCGCGGCTCGAAGCCGTCACCATCTCCACCAGCAACGCCCTGGGCCTGGGCCTGGGCCTGTCCCAGGAGTTGGCCACGGGCGGCCGTCTCAGCCTGACCTTTAGCAACGACCGCTCCTCCAACAACGCCGCCTTCACCACCCTCAACCCCCTTTACCGCTCCGGCCTCAACCTGAGCTTTTCCCAGCCCCTGTTCCAGGGCCGCGGCGGGGTGAACCGCATCGGCCTGCGGGTGGCCCGCAACGCCCTCAGCGCCGCCGAACTGACGGTGCAAGGGCAGACGCAGGACCTGCGCGCCGAGGTGAGTCGCGCCTACTGGGACCTCTTCCTTGCGGGGCAGAACCTGCAACTGCGCCAGCAGTTCCTGGCCGGGGCCCAGCGGGTGCTGGAGACCGCCAAGGTCCGCGCCGAGGTGGGCTCGGACCCGGTCAGCAACATCCTACAGGCCGAGGTGGGGGTGGCCCAGCGCCAGCAGGAGATCGTCGGCGCCCAGGCCGGCCTGCGCCAGAACGAGGACCTGCTCATGACCCTACTCGGCCTGGACCAGCACTCCCAGAGCTGGCAAGCGGCGGTTCGTCCCGTGGACGCCCCCGAGGTGGCCGCCTTCGCTGGCGACCCCGAGAGCGGGCTGGCCCGGACCCTGGCCTTCAGCCCGGCGTACCGGCGGGCCGAGCTGGACCTCAAGAACGCCGAGCTGCAACTGGTCCTGGCCCGGGACCAGGCCCGCCCCGCGGTCTCGCTGAGCACCCAGGCGGGCTTTAGTGGCATCGGCGGCACCTACGGCGACAACCTCGACGGCCTCAAATCCGGCGACAGCCGCTCCTGGCAGGGCGGGCTCAGCATCCACTTCCCCCTCGGCGAGGACCCCACCCAGATCCGGGTCCAGCAGCAGCTCATTCAGCAGCAGCAGCGGCAGGTGGCCCTGGAGCAGTTGCGGCTACAACTGGCCCAGCAGGTGCGCAACCAGCACCGCAGCGTCGAGACCAGCCGCCAGCGCGAGGAGGCGGCCCGCTGGACCGAGCGCCTCTCGGCCCAGAACCTCGAGGAACTGGAGGAGCGCCTGAGCCTGGGCCTGGCCACGGTGCGCCAGGTCCTCGACGCCCAGGACGACCTGGCCCAGGCCCGCCTCAGCCGGCTACAGGCGCTGGTGGACTACAACAAGGCTCTTATTGAATGGCGCCGGCTAACCGGCGATTAATCCCCAGCCCCAGCACCCAAAGAGGTCAGCGATGAAATCCATTACTTTTCTGTGCGCGGCGCTCCTGATCAGCGCAGCCTCTCTCGTTGAGGCGCAGCCCGGAGGCGGGGGCAGCGACGGGCGGTAGCTACAAGCTGCAGGGCACAACGCCTCTGCCTGTTGGGTGCGCTTCGGGGGGCCATCTGGCTCCCCACTTTTTTATCTGTTGTATTCGAAGTGGTCCCCCCTTAATTCGCGCCAGACCTCGTCGCAGGCCGCTAGCGTTGGGGCGTCGAGGCGGCCCTGGGCCAGGCGAAGGTTCTCCTCCAGTTGGGCCTGGCGGCTGGCCCCCAGGATGACCGCATCGACCAGCGGCTGGGAGAGCAGCCATTGCAGGGCCAGTTGGGTCAGGGGAATGCCGGGCTTGGCAGCCACCTGTGCCAGCCGGTCCACGGCGGCAAAATGGGCAGGGCTCCAGTAGCGCCGGTAGTAGTTCTGCTTCAGCCCAAAGCGGGTGCCCGCCTCCGGCCCCTCCGCCTGCCGGTGTTTGCCGGTCAACAGCCCGCCGGCCAGAGGGTTGTACACCACCATTCCCATGCCCATTTTCTGGGAAAAGCCCAGCCCCTCGGCCTCCAGGCTGCGGGCCACCAGGTTGTACACCACCTGCATCACCGCCGGGGGGGTCCAGTGGCGGCGGTCGCAGCGCCACAGGGCCTCGCACATCTGCCAGGCCGCGTAGTTCGACATCCCAACGTATACCACCTTGCCCTGCTGCACCAGGGTGTCGCAGGCCGCCAGGGTCTCCTCAATGGGGGTCTGGTAGTCCGGGGCGTGCAGATAGCAGATATCCAGACAATCGGTCTGCAGGCGTTTCAGGCTGGCCTCCACTCCCCGGATGAGGTGCCAGCGGTGCAAGCCCTGATCCTTGTGCGGGTCCGGCCCCACGGCGGAGCGCACCTTGCTGGCCAACACCACCCGGTGCCTCCTGCCCAGGAGGGCTCGGCCGACGATCTCCTCCGAGCGCCCGCCCACGTACGCATCGGCGGTGTCGATAAAATTGACCCCGGCCTCCAGGGCCACATCGATCATACCCCGCGCCTCCTCCTCCTGAGCCTGATCGCCAAAGGTCATGGCGCCCAGACACAGGCGCGAGACCTTGATCCCAGTGCCCCTCAGGACCTGGTATTCCATCGGAATTGCCCCCTTTCGCCGCGATGGGTATATTGGCGTCTTCACACCGGGAGGACACCAGTATGACCGAGAACACCGGCGCCCTCATCGACCAGGGCCCCAGCGACTGGCAGATCGTCCAGCAGGACGATTCCGGGCAGGGCGCCCTATCCCTGTCGGGCCGTTGGGTCCACCCTGAGCCGGGCCGGGTTGAGGTGCGGCTGGTGCGCGAGGACACCGGCATCGCCGTCTGCGGCTGGCAGCCAGCCCAGACCTCCCCCGACCACACCTGGTCGGCCCAGCTCAGCCAGATCCCCGCCGGCGGTCTGTACCGCCTGGAGACCCGCCTCAACCACCAGGGCAACCTGGCCGGGGAATGGTCCATCCGGGGCGATAGCCGCCACTTCCTCGGGGTGGGCGATTTGTGGCTCATCGCCGGCCAGAGCAACTCGGCCGGGTACGGCCGCGGCCCGTACCACGACCCCCCCCAACTGGGCGTACACCTCTTCCGCAACAGCGAGGCGTGGGCCCTGGCCGCCCACCCGATGAACGACGCCACCGACACCCGGCACCCCGTCAACCGCGAGACCGCCAACCCCGGCCACTCCCCCTATCTGCACTTCGGCCGCATCCTGCTGCAAGCCCTGGGCCACCCCATCGGCCTGGTGCAGACCGCCCTGGGCGGCTCCCCCCTCTCGGCCTGGAACCCGGCTCAGGGCCAGGCGGTACTCTATGAAAATATGGTCCACTGCGCAAAAAAAATGGGAGGACGGGTGCGGGGGATTCTGTGGTACCAGGGGGAAAGCGACACCGGCACGGATGCCGATGCCGCCAGCTATGCTCAGCGCTTTGCCCAGGCCGTGGCAGCCTGGCGCGGCGCCCTGGGCGACCCTCAATTGCCGGTGCTCACGGTGCAGCTCAATCGGGTCTTCCAGGTGGCCGACGAGAGCTCGCAGCGGCGCTGGACCCAGGTGCGCGAGGCCCAGCGCCAGGTGGCCCGCGCCGACCAGCGGGTGGCCGTGGTCCCGGCCCTGGACCTGCCCCTCTCGGACCTGATCCACATCAGCCCCGCCGGCAATCTGCTTTTGGGCGAGCGCCTGGCCCGCGCCGCCCTGGGCCTGGTGTACGGCCGGCCCGGCGAGCACCGGGCCCCGGACCTGCAAGCCGCCAGGAAGTTGGACCCGCAGACCATTGAACTGAGCTTCGCGCCCGTCACCAGCCGCATGGACACCCTCGACCTAACCCGCCACGGCTTCCGGGTGGAGGACGTGGCCGGCGAGGCCCCCATCACCCGGGTGATCTACTCCCAGGACGCGCGGGTGCAGCTCCACCTGACCCGCCCGCTGCGGGGCAGGGCCCTGGTCCACGGCGGCTGGGGCTATGACCCAGGCACCACACCCTGGGACATGGAGCGGTTTCTGCCGATGCTGGGGTTTTACGGGGCGGAGATCAGCTAAGCCTTTTCCCCGACCTCCACGTCCAGCAGTCGGGTCCGCGCCCGGTCCGGGGCCACCCACCGGGGCTTCAGGCCCACGGGCCTGAAGCCCGCGGTCAATAGCGCGTACCGCTTCTGCCGGCACTCCGCGTCGTTGTACGCCCCGCACCGCTCCGCCGCCGGCAGGGCCAGCTCCCCCAGCAGCGCCCAGCCGTCCTCCCTGAACCCGGGATAGCAGTACAGGTCCACCACACAGGTGGAGGGCCAGAGGGTGTCCCAATCCCACGCCGCCAGCCCCACCACCGCCCCGGTGGCCACCTGGCACAACACCCGCGCCCTGGCCGGCTCCCCCTTCCCCCTGCGCTGCTCGTCCCCCTGGATCAGGTGCAGGAAGGGCCCTTCGGTGTAGGAGCAGCCAAGCAATCCAAGTGGGGCACAGCGCACCGCCCCGGGGAAATCCCCCAGGAAGAGGGCCGCCGAGGCCGGCCAGTGCCGCCACTGCGCCTCTTCGGCGCGCACCACCCCCTTTTCGAAGTACTCGGCCTCGAAGGCCGCCTTGTCCAGGGCGTAGTACTCCATCTTCCCGCTCTCTGCCTTCAGGCCAGCAAAGCCGTTTGAGAAATAGATGTGTTACGGGGCGCTGTTGTACCCCTGTCCCAGGAAGAGGGCCCG
Organism: Candidatus Handelsmanbacteria bacterium; assembly: GCA_016867395.1. GTDB lineage: Bacteria > Latescibacterota > UBA2968 > UBA8231 > UBA8231 > SICG01. The sequence goes on along the minus strand of VGJS01000010.1, from coordinate 49,369 downwards.
CCCCCCTCCTGGCGGAAATGGGCCTTCTGCAATCCCATCAACTGCGAGGCCGCGCCCTGGCGCCGGTCCTGGGGCGCGGTCTACACATGGCCAAAATGCCCGACACCCCTGTGGGTGAAGGTGGCCAAGTTGGCCAGGGGCTCCCCGCGCCGGTGCAACAGATAGAAACGCGCCTCGATGCCCAGTTCCCGGCGCACCGCCGCCGAATTCTGCCACTGCCACACCGGCCCTTTGTGTCCCAGGAGGCGCTCCACCTGCCCGGCCCAGTCCGGGTCCGGCCCCACCACCACACCCGCTTACACCTCCTCACCGTTCTTCAGCCGCATAGTGCCCAGCGGGGTGGACACGGCTCACCCATAGGGTTTGAAGGTAAGGAGCCTAAACCCGCCTTCGAAACCGGGCCGGGCCACGTACTGGAAGCAGTTGGGCCGCAATTCGTCGGCGCGGGGAAAATGCACGTGCCCGCAGAGCACCCCCACCAGGTTCTCCGCCCCCCGCACCAACTCCAGACAGGCCCGGGTGCCCTCCTCCACCTCCCCCACCCGCCACTTGGCCCTTGCCTCCGCCGTCCATCCTTCCTCAGCCCCCATGACAATGGGCGCATTCCAGCGGGCCATCACCGCGGGCATGAGGGAGAGGATCTGGAGCGGGATGTGGACCAGCAGCAAGCAGGGGTCCCCCCAAGCCAACTGGCCGCGCAGGAACTCGGCCTGGGCCTGGCTCACCTGGTACACGCTGTTGTCCAGGGCCACCAGGCGCAAGCCGCCCACCCGCAGTGCCTGGCAGGCCGGATCTCCCTTGGCCAACCCGAAGAAGCGCGGGTAATGCCCCTGGCGGACGGCTGCGGTCCAGGGCAGATAGGGGAAGGACCAGTCGTGGTTGCCCAGGGTGTAGAGGTAGGTCCGCCCGGCCAGGCTCTGGCACAACCATTCCAGGCCGGCCACCGAGGGGAAGTGGAGGATGTCGCCGGTCAGGGCCAGAGCGTCGGGCTGCTTCTCCCGGGCCTTTTCTAGCAGGCCGGCAAAGACCTCCCCCACCGGGGCCTGCCCTGGGGTGCGCTCGCGGAAATAACTCTGGTAGTAGGCCGCCGCCTGTCGGGCCGGATGGGGATCGCGGGCATCGGCCGCCGGCAGGTGGGTGTCGCTCAACTGCGCGATCACCACCTCCCGCTCCAGGCCCTCGACGAGGATCTCGTTGGCACCCGAATGGTCGGGGTTCAGGTGCAGGCAGCGCACGGACTCAACCCCGCCAGGCCGCGTGGGGGCGCAGCTGCCGCTGGCATTTCTTGAAGGTCTGCTCGGCGAAGCCCTTGAACGGGGGCAGCAGGCGCAGGGGCATGTCCAGGCCCGAGGCCCGCACGATCATCTTGTCGTACGCCCCGTCGATTGCCTGGCGTCCCTGGGTGAGGGCGAGGAAATCCTCCATTACCTTCAGATATTCGGCCTGCATGGGAAAGAGCTTGTCCCACTGCTTGTCCACACCGTACTGGAAAAACTCCCAGGTCTTCTTGGGAAAGAGGGCCCCGAAGGAACTCAGGAGGGAACACTCGCCGAAGAGGCAGCCATGCGGGAAACCGTGTTCCCCGTAGAAGTGCTGCAACTCTGGGGCGCCGGTGGCGATGCTGAGGATGTGGGTCAGGTCGGTGCCGTAGTTCTTGGTGCCAGCCAGGTTGGGCACCTCGGCCACCAGCCGCCGGTATTCCGGCCCCAGCAGCACCCGCCGTGCCCTGGGCAGGTTGTAATGCATGAAGTGGGCCTCGGGAAAGGCTCCGCACACTTGGCTGAAGAAGGCCAGGTACTCCCCGTCGTTGAGCGCCCCCCAGGGCGGCAGGCTGATCTGGAAGGCCCGCACCCCCAATTCAAAGGCAAAGCGCATCCGCTCCAGCACCTTGGGGGTGGACATGGCAATCACCCCCACCATCGGGAAGACCCCTTCCTTGCGGGTCTCCTCCCAGAACACCTCGGCGATCTGCCGGTACTGCTTATCCGTCACCGCGTACCCCTCGCCGGCGGTGCCAAAAACGTAGAGATGGTTGAAGCCATGACCCCGCAGGGCGCGGATCTCGCGGCGGAAGGAATCCTCCAGGAGGGCTACGCGCTCGTCCCAGGGGATCTCGCAACCGACCAGGATGGTCTGGGGATAGCGGGCGGCCATCTGCGGCTCCTAGCTCCGGTAACCCGGTTTAATGGTGCAGGTGGGGCAGGCCCTTTTCAGTTGCTCGCGCCGCACCTGCCACAAGTCTAAGGCCCGCACCAGTTCGCACTCGGCGTTCCCCACCAGCCCGCGCCATTGCAGTCCCCGCCGGTCCAGGGCCCGGTCTAGCTTGTGGGGGGAGACCGGGCATTCCCCGCTGCGCCAGGCCAAGCCCTTCACCTCCTCTACCCTCCCGTCCGGCAGCACCACCTGGTCGCGGTTGCCGAAGGGGTCGATGCAGCCGCAGGGCATGGAGTTCTCGGCCACGTGGTACGCGGTGCTGGTGTAGTGGGTGGTGCCTAGGGCCAGAAGGTACCCCCCGCCGTGGATCAGCCGGCCGATGGGGCTGTCCTGCTCCCAGATGCCCGTCTCCAGGTGGCCGGCGCAGAACTCCTCGGCCCGGGGCCCGCAGGCGGCCAGGGCGTGGGTGGGGTGCAGGCTGCGCACGGCATCGGGCCTTCGCCAGAAGGCGTCGGGGATGGCCCCGTTGGTGGTGGGGGTGGTCAGGGGGTTGAAGACCTGGGCGCTGCGGTGGTTGAAGGAGGGCATCATCAGGGTGCCCCTGGGGCCGATGGCCTCCAGCAGGGCCTCGACCACGGTCTCCGCCCCGCCGGCCACAAAACCGATAGCCCCCAAAGAACTGTGGACCATCAGATCCATGCCCCGCTGCACCCCTAACTTTTTCAGGTCCACCACCAGGCCACTCCTGGTGATGAACTCCCCCGGCTTAGCCAGTTCGGCGTAGCCCAATTCCGCGTGCGCCTCAAAGAACTGCGCCACCTGCTCGGGCTTGGGCGCCAGCTTCTTGCTGGCCCCCCCCAACGCCGCGGTCTGCTCGCAGCCGATCAGCGCCCCGATCTGGGCCAGGTCGCGCTTCCCGTCGGCCCAGAAGAGCGCCCAGGGCGGCAGCCCGGCCCCGGTGATGCGCTGGGCCAGGGGCGTGGGGGTGTTCTCCAGGGTGGGCGAAAGCAGCCCTGTGCGCCGGGGAATGCGCCTGGCGCCGGGTGCGTGTTTTAAGGGCTTGATCCGCTTGGCCGCCACTTGCCCCACCTGCTTTTCGCACTCGTCCAGGCGGGCCATCAGCGCGTGCCGCTCCCCCCCCCACAGCCAGCGCCGCAGCCGCCTGAGATCTTCGGCGTGGGTCTCGCGCAGGAAGTACGCCTGTTCCGTGGAAGGCCTGGCCTGCAACTGGGCCAGGGTCCGCTCGGTTTCAGCCCCAGCCAGCTCGACCACGTCGGCGCTGCCGGCATCGGCCAGGTAGTACAGGTACGCGGCCATGCTCGCAGCGCACAATTCGAGCCCCTCCAGGCTGAGCAACTCGATGGTGTCCGCCGAGGAGTGGTACGCGTCGAAACCCCGGCTGCTCCTGCGGTGATGGGTGGTGAGCCAGGGGCAGGGGAAGCCGTACTGGGGATCGCCGATCAGGGTGTCGGAGGTGGAGACGAAGGGGGTCGGGTACAGCTGGTACCCGGGGTTCTTGAGCTTAAGGCCCTCCCGCAGCACCGCCTCCCCCACCCGATCCACAAACCCGGCCGACATAGGGATGGTGGCGTGCCACTCCAGCCGGCCGTCGCAGACCTCGGGTTTGGATCCCAGGGTGTCGAGGCACACCCCGGCCAGGGGCGGCTGGAGCCGGCGGGCCTTTTCGAGGTACCCGAAGAAGCCGTAACACTCGTAGGCGTTGAGCAGGCGGATGGTGCGGCGGGGCCGGCGAAGTTTGCCCGCCCCGATCAGCCCTTCGAGCAGCCGGGCAATCTCCACACACAGGGCCACCCCCGAGGCGTTGTCCACCGCGCCGGGCTCGGAGCTGTGGGCCAGCACCCAAACCTCGTCCTGCGGGTCCGCGCCCCCGCGCACCAGGCCGCTGACCACGTCGTGGCTGCCCACATAGCGCCGCACATCCACCTCCACCCGCAGGCGCAGCGGCCCACGCTGCTGGGCCAGGTGGCGCAATTGGCGGCCCTGGTTTTGGGAGAGCACCAGTCCCACCAGCCGCGCCGTGGCCCACTCCATGGCCACCGCTCCCCAGCCGAACTTGGTCCAGGCCAGGGCCTCGGGCAGCCGGTCGATGGGCCGGTCGGTGATCACCCCCACCGCGCCCCGGTCGGCCAGGAGCTTCATCAGCATCCGGGGCTCCTGGTTGGTCAGCACCAGCTTGCCCAGCACGGCATCCTTGCCCTTGGCCTCGATCTCCTCCTTGCTGTCAAGGATGACCAGTTCGCACTCCAACCCGCCCTCGGGGGTGCCGCTGGTCCACTGGATCACATGCCAGGGATTGTGCTGGAAATCGAGCAGGCGCTGGTGTATTGGGGCGATCACGTCGAGGATCGCCCCCAGCACGTCCTCGGCCTCCTGGATCACCCAGCGCCCGCTGCCGATGCGCCCCCCCGTCTGCAAGGGGTGGATCTCGGCCACGGCCCCGGCCTCCTCGTAGCAGCGGGCCAGGGTCTGGCTGGTCTGATGAAAACGGTCGAAGGAATTCCAGCGGTCGGTCTCGACCACCATCTCCACGTCCCCGAGGATGCGCCGGCCCTCGGTCCTTTCCACAAGTTGGGGCAAGACCTGGCGGCACAAACGCCGCACCGAGGGCACAACACCTGCAGGCATGGCAAAACCTCCTGAGAAGTGCGGTGCAAGATAGGGATTCAGCGCTAGAGCATCCAGGTAGGAATGCTGCGGATCATCTGCCCGGTGCGCGCCCTCGCACCTGCGAGGGCTCCACCCTCCAGATCTGCCACGCGTACTCCTGGATGGTCCCGTCGCTGGAGAACTTCCCCATGCGGGCGCAGTGGAGGATGGACTTGCGCGTCCACCCCTCCGGTTTAATACAGGGCGTGCACCCGCTCCTGGCAGGCGGCGTACGCCGCGTAGTCGGCCAGGAGCAGATAGGGATCACCCTGGTAGAGCAGGGCGTGGACCAGAGGTTTGAACAGGTCCGGCTACCCCCGGCGAGAAGGCCCCCTCGGCGATCTGATCCAGCACCAGTTTCAACTCGGGGTAGGCGTGGTAATAATCCCAGGGGTTGTAACCCCGTTCCTTGAGGCGCTTCACCTTCTCGGCCCGCAGCCCGAAGATGAAGATGTGCTCGTAGCCGATTTCCTCGGCCATCTCCACGTTGGCCCCGGCGAGTGTATTGATGGTCAGGGCCCCGTTGAGGGCGATTTTCATGTTGCCGGCGCCCGAAGCCTTCAAGCCGGCGGTGGAGCTCTGCTCCGGCAGCTCGGCGGCGGGCATGATCTTCTCGGCCAGCGACACCCCGTAGTTGGCCAGGAAGACCACCTTGAGCCGGTCGCCGACCCCTGGGTCCTGGTTGACGGTCTGGGCGATGGCGTTGATCAGCTTGGCCATGAAATAGCCGGGGGCGGCCTTGCCTCCGAAGATGGCGGCGCGCGGCACCCCGTGTCTTTCCAGGGCCGAGGCGATGCGCTAATACACGGCGGCCAGGTGCAGGGCGTTGAGCAACTAGCGCTTGTACTCGTGGATGCGCTTGACCTGGCAGTCGAAGAGGGAGTCCAAGTTTGGCTCCAGCCCCTGCTGGGCCGCGACGGTGCCGGCCAGGCGCTCCTTGTTGGCGCGTTTGACCTGGCGCCATTCCTGGCGGAACCCGGCGTCCTTGGCCCGCTCCTGGCCATGCAACTGCGACAGCTCTCTTTTTCCAGCCCTCCCCCAGCCGCGAGGAGATCAGCCCGGCCAACCCCGGATTGCAGGCCCGCAGCCAGCGGCGCGGGGTGATGCCGTTGGTCTTGTTGTTGAAGCGTTCGGGCCACAGTTCGAAAGAATCGCGGAACCCCTCCTCCTTGAGGATGCGCGAGTGCAGCCCCGCCACCCCGTCGACCGAATGGCTACCGGCGATGGCCAGATGGGCCATGCGCACCTTCTGCTCGGCACCCTCCTCGATGAGGGACATGCGCTGGCACCGCTCCCCGTCGCCGGGGAACCGCGCCTCCACCTCGTCAAGCAGCCGGCGATTGATCTCGTCGATGAGCTGCAGGTGCCGGGGCAGCACCGTGCCCAGCAGACCCACCGGCCACTTCTCCACGGCTTCGGGCAGCACCGTGTGGTTAGTGTACTCGAAGATGGCCACCGTGATCCCCCACGCCTCCTCCCAGCCCAGGCCCTCCTGGTCCACCAACAGGCGCATCAGCTTGGGGATGGCGATGGCGGGGTGGGTGTCGTTGAGTTCGACGGCGTTCTTGGCGGCAAACTCGGCAAAGGTAGGTTGGTTCTTGCGCTAGCGGCGGAGAATGTCCTGGAAGGTAGCGCTGACCAGGAAGTACTGCTGCTTGAGGCGCAGCTCGCGGCCGACGAAGACTTTGTCGTTGGGGTAGAGCATCTAAGTAATGGTCTCGGAGCGCACCTTGTCCATCACCGCCCGCTCGTACTCGCTGAAGTTGAAAGGCTCCAGATCGAAGTCGCGGGTGGCCTTGGTCGCCCACAGCCGCAGGGGGTTGACGGTGTGGTTGCGGTAGCCAGGCACCGGGGTGCATAGGCCATAGCAATGACCTGCTGGGTGTCCACCCAGTCGCAGCGGAACATCCCCCGTCGTCGGTGTACTGGTTCACCCGGCCGTAGAAGCTGACCGGGTAAAGGTACTCGGGCCGGGAGATCTCCCAGGGGTTGCCATAGCGCAGCCAGTTGTCCGGGGTCTCGCGCTAATACCCGTCCTCAATGCGCTACAAGAAGATCCCGTATTCGTAGCGCAGCCCGTACCCGTAGGCCGGCAGCTCCAGGGTGGCCATCCAGTCGAGGAAACAGGCCGGCGTCGAACTCGATCTTCCGCAACTCCTCCAGGCTGTACCAGTACTCCTCCAGGCCCTGGCGGGTGGCCTCCTCCAGGTCGAGGTTGAGCACCGCGTTGCCCAGGGTACGGCCCAGCAGGAACTCCAACGAGAGGTAGTAGACCCGCTTGGCATCCTGGTCGTACTAGTGCTGCTGGGTTTCTATACAGCGCTCCACCAGGCGGTCGCGCACGGTCATGGCCAGGCCGATGAAGCGGTCGCGGTCGGTGGCGGTGTATTCGTCTTTGGCGAAGGAGTATTCGAGGTGGTTGGTGAAGGCGGCCTGCAGGGCCGGGGCGTCCATGCCCTGGTGCTAGTTGGCGGTAGCGGAGAACTTGCGTTTGGCTTGGGCTTTCGACCGCTCGGACACAGGTGGCTCCTTTCAGACGGGTGCTCTGCGTTTTTCTTCTTGGGACATCTCCAGTTCCCCGGCCAGTTCCTCCCACTCCTCCAGCAGCCCTTCGAGTTCTTTTTCGCGTTGGCGGTACTCGGCTCCCAGCTCATAGACCTGGTCCATGTCCTTGTCCTCGCCGGCCCTGCCGATGCGCTCGCTCAAGCCCTGCAGTTCCAGCTCCTGCTGGTGGATGCGCTCCTCCAGCTCCTGCTGGCGCTGGAGCCATTTTTCCTGCTGTTTGCGGCCACGCCTTTCCTGCTTCTGGGCCTGGCGCTGGACCACTCCCCCCTCCGGCCTGGGCATCGCGCCCCTGGCCGGGGGCGGCGCCTCCTGCTGGTCGCGCCAGCGCAGGAACTCCTCCCAGTTCCCCGGAAAACGCTGGACCCTCCCCCCGTCGACCAGCCAGACCTCGGTGGCCAGGGCCTGGATCAGGTAACGGTCGTGACTGACCAGTATCAGGGTGCCAGGGAAATCCCCCAGCACCTCCTCCAGGATCTCCTGGGAAGCGATGTCGAGGTGGTTGGTGGGCTCGTCGAGCACCAGCAGGTTGGCGTTGTTTAGCACCAGCTTGGCCAGGGCCACCCGGCTGCGCTGCCCCCCGCTGAGTTCCCCTACCTTCTTGAAGGCGTCGTCGCCGCTGAAGAGCAGGCTACCCAGCAGATTCCGGACCTCCTCGGCCGGCAGTTGGGGACGGGCCTGGCGCACCGCCTCCAGCACCGTCATCTTCGGGTCGAGGTGGTCGTGGGCCTGAGCCAGGTAACCCGGTTCCACCGCCGCCCCGTAGCGTATCTCCCCTTCCAGCAGGTCCAACTCGCCCAGGATGCTGCGGATCAGGGTGGTCTTGCCCGCCCCGTTGGGGCCCACCACGGCGATGCGCTGGCCTCGTAGCACCTCTTGGTCTGGGACCTGCGCCAGCGCCCGGCCGGGGGCATAGCCAACCGCCACCCCGCCGCGCAGTTGCAGCACAATGTCCCCGCTGCGCTGCCCGCCCTCCAGGCGCAGCCGGATGCGCCGCTGCTGGCGCGGCTTCTCCACCGCCTCGGTGGCCAGGTACCGCTCCAGGCGGGTGCGCCGGCCCTGGGCCTCCTTGCTGCGCTGGCCGGCCAGGTAGCGGCGGATGAAGTCCTGGGTCTTCTCGATGTACTCCTGCTGGGCCTCCCATTCCTTGAGCCGGCGCTCGTACCGCTCCTGGCGCTGGCGCAGGTGGGCGGTGTAATTGCCCCGGTAGGTCTCCAGGCCGCCAAAGGCGATCTCCCAGACCCCGGCCGAACACTTGTCGAGGAAATAGCGGTCGTGGGATACCACCAGCAGCCCGCCCTTGAACTCCTGCACCCAGCCCTCCAGCCACTCCACCGCCCGGAGGTCGAGGTGGTTGGTGGGCTCGTCGAGGAGCAGGAGGTCTGGTTCCTCCAGCAGGAGCCGGGCCAGCAGGGCGCGGGTGCGCTGCCCCCCGCTGAGCTTGCCCAGCTCCTGCTCGAACTGGGGGGCCGCAAAGCCCAGGCCCATGAGCACGGCCCGGATGCGGGTCTCGTAGGTGTAGCCGCCCTGGCGCTCGTACTCCTCCTGCAGGGCGCTGTACCGGGCCAGGACCTCCTCGCCGTGGGAGGGGGCCTCCAACTGCCGCGCCAGCCCGGCCAGTTCGGCCTCCAGCTTGCGCGGCAGAGCAAAGACCTCCAGCATCACCTCCCAGAGGGTGGCCGAGCCGAAATCGGGCGGGTCCTGGGGCAGGTACCCCACGCGCAGGCCGCGCCGGCGCTGCAGGGAACCGCTTGTGGGCTCCTCCAGCCCGGCCAGCAGGCGCAGCAGGGTGGTCTTGCCCTCGCCGTTGGCCCCCACCAGGCCGATGTGGTCGGCCGGCTCGACGCGGAAACTAAGGTTCTTGAAGACGTCGAGGGCGCCGTAGTACTTGCCGACGCCCTCGGCGACGATCATAGACATAGGATGGGCTTTCGCATGGCTTGATAATATGGCCCCTTGCGCCAGGCCGCGCCACCTTCCTCCTCAACCCCCAGCCGGCGCGGGCGCTTTTGCGCATAGGGGGTTTCGATGCCGTACAGGCGGCATAGGCGGCTGAAGCTGCCCGCAGCAATGCCCAGGGCCTGGCTGGCCTTCTCGTTGCTGGCGTAGAGGCGGGCCACCCTTTCGATGCGGTCTCGGTTGATCTTCTTCATCACTGCCTCCATCTCACAAAAAGAGGACCACGGCTGTGCTTGTGCCATGGTCCTCACCACCAACTGCTGTGATTATTGACCTCCAGGACACAAGACGTCCCTGCGTTTTCCGGGGAAAGCGCCCTGGATACGGTCGGTCGATGCGCGGCCCCCTCCAGAACAAGGGAGCGGGACCGCGCCGGCCCCTTAGCGGGGGCCGCGTTGAACCGAAGGGCGCCGGGGCGGCCTAAACCCGCCCCGGCGCTCCAGACCTACCTTCCAGGACCGTTGCGGGTTCCCCTGGGGTTCATGACCATCATATCGCTCCCGCGAGAAGAAATCAGTCTGCCTCTAATCTGGTAACCCTGGTGATAGGCTTTCATCGCCGACCTCTGCGAAAAGGGAATCTGCAATAATGCTTAATCTTGATTTTTTAACAGCGCACCACTACAATGTCAAGGAAAAAAACGGCTTCTTGACAAAAGCCGGCAAAGTCGCGAATATCCCCTCGCTTATTCCCCCAAGGAGCGCCCTATGCGCGTGCTGATCACGGGCGCCGCCAGCCGCCTGGGCCAGGCTATCGCCAGCCGCCTGCGCGAGCGCCACCAACTGCGCCTGCTCGACAGCACCCCCGTCGAGCCGGGGCCCAATGCCACCTTCGTGCAGGCCAGCCTCACCGACCCGCAGGCCCTCTGGCAGGCCCTGCGCAACATCGACGCGGTGGTCCACACCGGCCAGCCCCCCGCCGAGCTGCCGGCCGACGAACTTGCCCGGGACCAGTTGTTGCTCGACCTGGCCACCCGCGGTACCCACGTCCTCTTCCTCGCCGCGGTGGAGGCCGGGGTCAAGCGGCTGGTCTACACCGGCACCCTGGAGGTCCTTGCCGACTATCCCGATGACGTGTACCTCAGCGAGATGTGGAAACCCCTGCCTCCGCCCACCATGCCAGTGCTGAGCCGCTACCTGGGCGAGCTGACCTGCCGGGAGTTCGCCCGCGACTACCTGGTCAGCATCACCGCCCTGCGCCTGGGCCGCCTGGTCCTGGAGGAGGAGGTGGCCGGTCAACCCGGGGACCTGATGTGGCTGGACCTGCGCGACGCAGCCCAGGCCGTGGAATGCGCCCTGCAGCGCGACGCCAGCCAGCGGGTCTGGTGGACCCAGCGCTGGGGCCTGTACCACGTAGCCGCCCCCATCGCCAACCCCAAGTTCCTCTACTCCCAGGCCACCCATCTGGGGTACAAGCCCGAACATCGCTTTGCCAGCCATTGGGGAGGAGAGGCGCCGTGAACAAAAAGGTCCTGGTCCTGGGCGCCGCCGGCCTCATCGCCCCCAACATCACCGCCTACCTCGATCCCCACTACGACCTGACCCTGGTGGACATCAAGCCCCACCCCCACGGCCGGCCCATCGGCCGGGTGGACGTCACCTCCTACGAGCAGGTGCGGGAGGCGGCCAGAGGCATGGACGCGATCATGAACTACACCGTCAACCGACCCGACCCGGTGCTCAGCTTCAAGGTCAATACCCTGGGCGCCTGGCACGTGTTGAAGGCCGCCGCCGAGTTGGGCATCAAAAAGATCCTCCACTCCGGTCCCCAGACCGTGCGCCCTGGGTACGAATACGACTTCGATGTGGACGACCCGCCCCCCATCGTGGGTTCGGGCTATTACGGGATCACCAAGTACCTGGGCCGCGAGATCTGCCAGGTCTACGCCCGCGCTTACCAGATCCAGACCATCTCGTTCGTCTTCAACGGTCTGGAGTCCAATCCCACCCTGCCGGTGGCCGGCGACTTCCCCACCTTCACCGTCACCTGGGAGGACCTTGCCCACGCCTGCCGGCTGGCCCTGGAGGTGGAGTCCGTGCCAAATTATTTTCAGGAGTTCAACCTGCACAGCTACCTGGGCCACCAGAAGTACCTGCTCGACAAGGCCCGCCGACTGCTGGGCTTTAAGCCCCAGCGGGAGTGGACTGCCTTCCACCGCCGCCCGACCTGAATGGATCTCGTCATCCGGCCGGCCCACATGGGGGACATCAAGCCGCTGGTCGAGTTCAACCAGGCCCTGGCGCGCGAGACCGAAGACCGGGAACTGTCCGCCCAGACCCTGCGCTCCGGGGTGTTGGGGCTGCTGGCCCGACCCCAGTACGGATTCTACCTGGTAGCCCAGAAGGGGAACACGGTCGTCGGAGGACTGCTGATCACCTTTGAGTGGAGCGATTGGCGGGACGGAGTGTACTGGTGGGTGCAGAGCGTGTACGTGCGGCCTCAATACCGGGGACAAGGCGTGTACCGCGCCCTGTATGCAGCGGTCAAGACCCGGGTCGCTGCCCGACCCGAAGTGCGCGGTTGCCGGCTCTACGTGGAGAAGGACAACCTGAGAGCGCAGGCGGTGTACGAGAAACTGGGGATGAAGGCGACGGGGTACCAGGTGTACGAGGAATTGTTCTGAGGCCTGCCCAGTTCAGCGATCCCCGTCCGTTTTACCACCCTCGCCGACGCTGAAACCCTACTTTACCCAGGGTTCGTCAGCATCGATCTCCAGCAGCACCTCCTGACCCTCGACTTTTACCGGGAAGATGCGAATGCAGTACTCTTCGCCCCCCAAATTTTTCCCCGTGCGCAGCGAAAAGGTTTTCTTGTGCTGGGGGCAGGCTACCTTGGGCTCGCAGTTCAGGTCGCCCAAAAGCCCCCGGGAGAGGACCATATCCCCCTTGTGCGGACAGTTGTTCTGGCAGGCGTACCACTCCCCGCGGGAACTGAAGTTGAACACCGCGACCTGCATGCCGCCCACCTTGACGCAGGCCCCCGCGTCAGCGGGAAAGTCTTCTGTCCGGGCAACCCGGATCCACTCTTTGGCGCTGCTCATACCAACAGACCTTCCCCGATCTGAGTTTCCTTGAATGCCTCGTCCCAGGGCGCCGGCCGCCGCTGGTCCCGCTCCACCCTCCATTGCAGGTGGTCGTCTGGCGCGTCGCTGTTGACGAAGTGGCGGAAGCGCTTGCGCTTCTCAGGATCTTCGACCACGGCCTTCCACTCGCACTGGTAGTTGTCCATCAGCCTTTGGATGTCCTGTTCCAACTGCGCGCCGATACCCAGGTGGTCTTCGACGACTACCTGGCGCAGGTATTCGATCCCCCCCTCCAACTGGTTGAGCCAGGTGGCGGTGCGCGCCAACCTGTCGGCTTTGTAGATATAGTACATGAGAAAGCGGTCGATGTACTTGATACAGGTCTGCTCGTCCAGGTCCCCCGCCAGGAGCACCCCGTGCTGCGGCAGGGCGCCGCCATTGCCGCCCACGTAGAGGTTCCAGCCCTTTTCGGTGGCCACCACCCCGAAGTCCTTGCTCTGGGCTTCGGCGCATTCGCGCACGCAGCCGGAGCAGGCCGCCTTGAGCTTGTGAGGAGCGCGGATGCCCTTGTAGCGGTGCTCGATGCGGATGGCAAAGGCCGTGGAGTCCTGCACGGCGTAGCGGCACCAGGTGGTGCCCACGCAGCTCTTCACCGTGCGCATGGCCTTGCCATAGGCATGGCCGCTTTCAAAACCGGCGGCGATCAATTCTTCCCATATCTGGGGCAGTTGGTCGACGCGGGCCCCCAGCAGATCGATGCGCTGGCCACCGGTTATCTTGCAGTACAAGTTGTATTTCTGGGCTACCTGGCCCAGGGCGATCAGCTTGCCCGGGGTGATTTCCCCACCCGGGATGCGCGGGACAACCGAATAGGTGCCCCCGCGCTGGATATTGGCCAGAAAGCGGTCATTGGTGTCCTGCAGTGATTCGTGTTCGAGGATCATCGCATTCCAGGTGCTGGCCAGAATGGAGGCCACGGCCGGCTTGCATATCTCGCAGCCGTAGCCCTGGCCGTAGGTGCTGATCAGCTCGCCGAAGGTCTCGACCTTGTTGATCTTGACGATGTCGAAGAGTTCCTGGCGGGTGTAGGGGAAGTGCTCGCACAAGTGGTTGCTGAGCTGCCTGCCTTCGGCCCTGAGAGCCGTTTTCAGGATGTCGGTCACCAAGGGCAGGCACCCGCCGCAGCCGGTGCCGGCCCTGGTGCACTTCTTGAGTTCCTCCACTTTGGTGCAGCCACCCTTGACCGCCAGGACGAGGGCTTCCTTGGCGACGCCGTTGCAGGAACAGATCTGTGCAACGTCTGGCAATTCGGCTGCAAAGCCGCCCTTGCCCGACCCCTTGCCCACCCCGGCGATCAGCTCCGCAGGGTCCAGAGGAAGAGGTGCGGCCTGCTTCATCATCAGGTGGAGCTGGCCGTACCTGGAAGCATCGCCGATCAACATCCCCCCTAGTAGATTTTTGCCATCGCCGCTTAGGGTCAGACGTTTGTAGGTTCCTCCCAACTCATCCTTATATAGGATATTGCGGCTGTCCGGGGTAGTCCCGAAGGCATCGCCGAAGCTGGCCACCTCCACGCCCATCAGTTTCAACTTGGCTGAGAGATCTCCCCCGCCAAAGGTCCGGTCTTCCCCTGCCAGCCGGGCGGCCAACACCTCGGCCATCTCGTAGCCCGGTGCCACCAGGCCGTAGATCATGCCCCGATGCAGGGCCACCTCGCCGATGGCGGAGATCCCGGGGTCGCTGGTGGTGAGCCGGTCGTCCACGACCACCCCACCCCGCTCTCCTACCTGGAGGCCACACGACCTAGCCAGCCCATCGCGGGGTTTGATGCCGGCTGAAACGATCAGCAGCCCCATTTCCAGGCACGAGCCGTCCTGAAAGTGGAGGGCCTCCACCCGGCCATTGCCGCTGATCCGACTGGTGGTTCTGCCGAGCAGGACCCGCACCCCCAGCGCCTCGATCCGGCCGACCAGGAGTCTGGAGGCTTCGCTGTCTAGCTGGCGGGGCATGAGGCGGTCGCTGTACTCCACCACCGAGGTCTCCAGCCCCAAATCCACCAGTGCTTTGGCTGCTTCCAGGCCCAGCAACCCCCCACCGATGACGGCCGCTCTCGGAGACTGCTGGGCCCAGGCAGTGATGGCCTCCAGATCCTCTACGGTGCGGTAGGTGAAAACCCCTTTTTTATCGATGCCGTCTAGTGGAGGCACAAAGGGAACGGAACCTGTAGCCAGCACCAGGTGGTGATAGGGGAGTCGAAACCCCTTCCTCGATAGGGCTAGGCCTCGCCGCCGATCGACGGCGACCACCGGATCACCGACGTGGACTTGGATGCCTTTTTCCCCATACCACTCCAGCTTGGCCAGGGCGAGATCCTGGGCGGTGCGCCCGGAAAAATACTGGGTGAGGCTTACCCGGTCATAAGCCAGGCGCGGCTCCTCGCAGAATACGCTGATCTGATAGCGCTGATGCACCCCCTTCTCCACCAGTTTTTCGCAGAACCTGTGGCCGACCATACCATTGCCGACCACCACCAGCTGTTTGGTTGGGGTAGATGTGCAAGGCGTGTCCATGAATCTTCCACCTCCCGGTTATGCGCATTTTTTGAAGGCGACACCCCCTCATCCTCACCACGTAGGCAAGTTCCATACCACGGCCCCGCAAAGAATCAGAATTGTCGTTATATTTAATTAAATATTTATTTATAAACGAATTAAATCACAGGAAAAGATCCGCTGAAAAACCGCTATACGGAGATGCGCCCGATAGGGAATTTCATTTTGCGACGTTTGTGTATCACCATCTCTGACCTTATGACATAAACGTAGTTTTTCCATTCCCTCCTATCTTATTGCACGGAAACAGTTTATCAAGCAGAGTGTGAGGCATTGCGTTTAATCGACAAATATGTATCCATATGTAACATTTATGAAATATTTCCTTGCCTCCCCTTCGTCGAAATCAACGGGCAAAGAAAGTCTCCCTCTTATTGTTTTAGCGAAAATACCGATCGAAGTTGGTGATGGTATGTGATTTGCGTGAATGGCAGTCCGCGGTGATGTGTATGCATAGCTCTCTGCGGAAGGCCTGGGTATGCTGTTAACGGAAAAAACGGGGACACTGTCCGGGAAGGATGGGGTTCACGCTGAAAATGGTACCACGCCCCACATATTTGGGTTTCACGCCGCCACCCGTGTCACCCAGACCCGCTTTCACATCCACATGGACCTTTGCATGGGCTGCCATGCCTGCGAGGTGGCCTGCGCCGAACAGAATGGCCTGCCGGTGGATGCGCTGTGGCGGCGTGTCGGCGAGGTAGAGGCCGGAACCTACCCCGATACTCGCTCTTACTTCCTCTCAAGCGGTTGCAACCACTGCCTGGATGCCCCCTGCCTGAAAGGATGCCCGGTAGAGGCCTACCAGGTAAATGAGCGGGGCGTCGTGATCCACCTGAGCGATATCTGCATCGGCTGCCAGTACTGTACCTGGAATTGCCCCTACGGAGTGCCGGTGTACCAGGAGGACCGCCGCATTGTCTCCAAGTGCGATCTGTGTACTCACCGCCTGGACGAGGGGCGGGACCCTGCGTGTGTCCAGGCCTGTCCGGCCGGCGCGATCCAGATAGAAACCGTGCCCCTGCGGGAGGTCTGGGAAAACTACCGCGAAACGGGCGCCGGACCAGCCATGCCCTCTCCAGAAATTTCTGTCCCTTCCACCAAGATCACCCTTCCTCCGGGGATGGAGATTGAAGACTTCAAAAGGGTCGACCGGCATTTTGTCCGCCCTGAGGCTTCCCATCCCTCCCTCATCTGGATGACCGTTCTCACCCAACTGGGACTGGGAGGGGTGGCGACCGTCTTGCTGGTGGATCTGCTCCGCACCTTCTGGGGCCTGCCCCTGGCAGAGGGCCAGACCCTGGGATTGCTGGCTCCCTTTCTGATCGGCGTGGCTTGCCTGTCATTGGGGGCTTCTGTCCTGCACCTGGGAAGGCCCGCCTACGTGCATCGGGCCCTGAGAAACTGGCGGACCTCCTGGCTGTCGCGCGAGGTGCTGGGCCTGGGCCTCTTCGCCGGGATCGCATCCCTGTACGCGGCATTCCTGCTAGTTGCCGAAGGGGTCGGGCTCTTGCCGGCTGAGGCCCTGGGCGGCGAACTGGTGCGGATTGCGCTGGGTGGAGCTACCGTGCTCTCGGGCGCAGCCGGAGTGTACTCCAGTTCCATGATCTACCGGGTGCCGGCGCGTCCGGCCTGGAACACCGCCAAGACCACCGCGGACTTCTTCCTGGCGGCGCTGATCCTGGGACCCGCCGCCTTTGCGCTGGCCGTGGGCCTGGCAGCAGGGTGGGGAAGAGAGAGCTCACCCTACCTGCCTGGCTGTGCCCGGGCCGCTGCCCTCTTTGCGGGGCTGGCCCTGTTGGCCAAGACCGCCCTGCACGCCGCCGGTGTGCGGCAGTGGGGCAAAAGCCAGGTCTTCGAGCTGGAGGCCTGCGCCCAGCTCTACCGCGAGCATTTCTCCCTGGTCAGGGGGGTGAAAAACCTCCTGATCCTCCTCGCACTGGCCTGCCTGTGGCCGATCATCTGCGGCGCAACCGCCCCTGGGCAGGGCGCCTACAATGCCGCCGCTGCCGCGGCCCTGGCGGCGCTGACTGCCGGGGCCTTGCTCCAGCGGCATCTGTTTTTCGTCGCTGTGGTTCCCTGGAATATCCCGGGCAACTTCCTGATGGCCGCCCACCAGGCGGCGGGAAAAGGCCAGGGAGGCCCGTGCTGAAAAAACTCAAGGCCGCCCTGGGCTTCGACATCAAGGCAGAGGCATACGCCTACGGACATGATCCGGAGTACGGGTACCTCTCAGCCCAGAAGGTCCCCGAACGCTGGGTCAAGACCACCTGCGGTTACTGCTCGGTGGGCTGTGGCATGGTGGTGGGAGTCAGGGAGGGAAAGATCGTTTCGGTACACGGCGACCAGGACCACCCGGTCAACCGGGGAACCCTCTGCCCCAAGGGCTTGAGTGAACATCAAACGGTGGCCAGCCCCAACCGCGCCCAGGTGCCGCTGCTGCGCAACCGCAGTGGAGTGCTGGAAAGGGTGCCCTGGGAGCACGCCTACCGGGCGATGGTGGCAGGCGTGCGGGAGGTGCAGGCAAGGCACGGCCTGGAGAGCTTTGCCGTACTCTCCACCGGACAACTGGTGACCGAGGAGTTCTACGCCCTGGGCAAGCTGGTGCAGTTGGGATTTCACACCCCCAACTACGATGGCAACACCACCTTGTGCATGAGTTCGGCGGTGGCCGGCTACAAACAGAGCTTTGGCTCGGACGGCCCCCCTGGGTCTTACCTGGGCCTGCAGACCGCCGAGGTGGTCTTTCTGATCGGGGCCAATATCGCCGACAATCACCCCGTCCTCTGGCACCACCTCAACCAGAACGAAAACCGCACCTTGATCGTGTGCGACCCGCGCAAGACCAAAACCGCGATGCTGGCGGATATCTACCTGCCGATCCGGCCGCGCGGCGACATCGACCTGCTCAACGGCCTGATCCACCTGGTCATCGAGCACGGGTACGCCCGCCGGGAGTTCATCGACGCCCACACCCGGGGATTTGCGGAACTGGAAGCGCATTGCCGTGCCTACCCCCTGGAAGTGGTGGCCGCCCGCACTGGGCTGCCCCCCAAACTCATCTGGGACGCCTTTCAGACCATCGCGCGCGCTGAGAAGGTGTTCTTCGCCTGGACCATGGGGATCAACCACAGCACCCAGGGGACCGACGCGGTGAGCCTGATCAATACCCTGGCCCTGATCACCGGCAACATCGGCCGCACCGGGGCCGCTCCCATGTCGATCACCGGCCAGTGCAATGCCATGGGCTCGCGCGAATTCAGCTTCACCTCCTCCATGCCCGGGTACCGCAAGTTCGAGAAGCAGGAGGACCGGAGGGAACTGGCCGGGCTGTGGGGCATCGGCGCGCAACAGCTCCCCTCCCGGCGCGGCCTGGCCTATCCCGACATCGTGGACGCGATCCTGGAGGGAAAGATCCGGGCGCTGTGGGTGATCGCCACCAATCCGGTGCTGAGTTTCCCGGACCAGGCCCGCCTGCAGGAGGCGCTGGGCCGGCTGGACCTGCTGGTGGTCCAGGACGGCTTTCACCCTACGGCGACCACCGAACTGGCCGATCTGGTGCTGCCAGCCGCCATCTGGGGAGAAAAGGAGGGCTCCTACACCAACAGCGAGCGGCGGGCCAGCCGGGTCCGGGCCGCAGTGCCCCCCCCTGGAGAGGCCAAGCCGGACTTTGAGATCTTCCTGGATCTGGCCCGATACCTGGGCGTGGGCGACCACCTCTTCCCCGGTTGGCGGGGGCCCGAAGACGCCTTTGCCGAAATCCGCCGCGTCTCCGCCGGCCGGCTCTGTGACTACAGCGGCATGTCCTACGCACAGATGGAGGCGCAAGGCGGGATTCAGTGGCCCTGTGACGAGCAGCACCCCCAAGGCTGCGACAGCCTGTACGCGGCGGGCATCTTCCCGACCGAGGACGGCAGGGCCCATCTGCTCTTTGCCAGCGCCGAAAAAGGGCCTGAGGAGGTGGACCGGATCTACCCCCTGCTGCTCAACACCGGGCGCACCGTGGAACACTGGCATACCGGCACCAAGACCCGGGGGGTGCCCATCCTCGCCAAACTCGCCCCGGAGGCCTGGGTGGAGATCAACCCGCAGACCGCGCGGCGCTACGCCATTGGCCCGCACGACCGGGTCTCGCTGATTTCGGCCCGCGGCCGGGTGGATGGCCTGCTGGTGCGGATCAGCGAAACCATCGGCCCGGAGCAGGTCTTCGTGCCATTTCATTTCGCCGAACAGTGCGTCAACAAGCTCACCCTGCCGGCCTTTGACCCCAAGTCCAGGGAACCCAACTACAAGCAGTGCGCCGTGCGCCTCGAACGCTATCGCCAGCCCCTTCCATAGCCAGGAGGTCCAGATGGAATCCCCTCGTCCCCAAGAGCTCAACGGCAAAGCCACGCGGATCCAGTTATGGAATTTCCGCCTGCCGCAGATGCGCGCTTTCCACGTGACCTGGCTGGCGTTTTTTCTGTGTTTCTTCAGTTGGTTCGCCATCGCCCCTCTCATGGCCGTGGTGCGCGAGGAACTGGCGCTGACCAAGACCCAGGTCGGCAATATCATCATTGCCTCGGTGGCCATCACGGTCCTGGGACGGCTGCTCATCGGTCCGCTATGCGAGCGCTTCGGCCCCCGCCTGACCTATACCGGGTTGCTCATGCTGGGCGCCCTGCCAGTGGTGGGCATCGGTTTTTCACAGGACTACGAGACCTTCCTGCTTTTCCGCATGGCCATCGGCGCCATCGGCACCTCCTTTGTGATCACTCAATACCACACCTCGGTCATGTTTGCGCCCAACGTGGTGGGCACGGCCAACGCCACCGCCGCTGGCTGGGGAAACATGGGCGGCGGCGCGGCGCAGGTCGCCATGCCCCTGCTGCTGGCGGCTTTACTGAGCCTGGGGGTAGGAGAGTTCTGGGGCTGGCGGCTGGCCATGGTACTAGCCGGGGCGGCGCTGTGGCTGGCAGGCCTCGCCTATTACTTTTTGACCCAGGACGCCCCGGAGGGCAATTACCGGGAGCTGCGTTCCCAGGGCAAAATGCCGCCCTCAGGAGCGGGCGACTCCTTCTGGCCGGCGCTCGGGGATTACCGGGTCTGGGTGCTCTTTGCCGCGTACGGGGCCTGTTTCGGCGTGGAACTTACCATCCACAACGTCGCGGCCCTCTATTATCACGACTATTTTGACCTGGACCTGCAGCGCGCCGGCCTGGTGGCCGGGCTCTTCGGATTGATGGCCATCTTCGCCCGGACCCTGGGAGGCTTTTTCTCCGATCGCTGTGCCCTGCAACTGGGCCTGCGGGGGCGGGTGCTCTTGCTGTGTGGGGTGCTGCTGGGCGAGGGTCTGGCATTGATGGTTTTTTCGCAGATGGGGAACCTGGCCGCGGCCGTGGCGGCGATGCTGGTATTCGCCACCCTGGTGCATATGGGAGCGGGGGCCACCTACGGACTGGTGCCCTTTATAAATAAAAGGGCCCTGGGCACCGTGGCCGGCATTGTGGGCGCCGGCGGCAATCTGGGGGCGGTGGCTTCTGGTTTCCTGTTTCGCGCCGAAGGGTTGAGCACCCCGCAGGCCCTGTTCTACCTGGGCATGGCCGTGGTCGCCACCTCGGGCCTGACCTTGCTGGTGCGCTTCTCTCCCGCGCTACAGGAGGAGGAGCGCCGGGCCCTGCACCTGGCATTGGCAGAGAGACAACGCCAGGAACTGGTCCCCGTCTGAGCACCTCAGGGATCGATGGCCAGCACCCGCCGCGCCAGGGGCGAGAGCCTGGCCTGCACCTCGGCCGAGAGAAACTGGCGCTGTTTGGTCTGCTGTTCGCGCCCCCGGCGAGTGAAGTATCCGTGCATCACCCGGCGCCGGCGCCCGGATGGATTGGCCGAGGCGGCATGAAGGATGTGGGCGTTGGTCACCACCACGCTGCCAGGAGCCGCGTCGGCGTAGATGATCCCCCGCTCCTCGGCAGGAGGCGGGTCGGCGTGCAGGTGGCTGCCGGGGATCAGGCGGGTGGCCCCGTTGTCGCGGTCCATGCCGTCCACCGACCACATCGAATTGAGGGCCACTGTCCCCTCAGAAGGGCGGGGTGGGCCGTCCCGGTGCAGGTTCTGGTTGCCCTGCCCCTTGAGCGGCTCGAACGAATTGAGGCTGGAGAGGATGCAGTCCTCTCCCAATATCGCTTTGGCGATGTCGTACACCGGGTTGCGCAGGAACATGGTCTCGAAGAAGGGGCTCTTGTTGACCAGGTTGGCCGAGAAGTGGTAGCCGGCCACCTTCTGCAGCCCGTCCTTCTCTGGGTCGTAGATGGCGTACACATGGTCCAGGGTGCCCCGCAGAAAGACCAGTTCCTCCTCAGACAGGACCCCGGGGATGGTCGCGTACCCCCGCTCGTCGACCTGGGCCGCCCACTGCCTCACCTGCTCCGGTGTATAGACACTCATAGGTACTCCCTCACCTCTTGGCCAGGTACTGATCCAAATCCTTCACCTCCTGCTCGCTGAAACCGAAGAGCATCATCCGGTCGTTGATCCGGTCGAGCACGGGGATGAAATCGGCCCAACGCCCATTGATGCGCACCGCCAGGAAGGTGCGCAGGTTGGCCTCGTCGGCGGTGTACTTCTGCATCCGGGCCACGGCATAGGCGTTGAGGCGCACCGCCGCCCCTACCCCACCCTCGGGAGGGGAGACCGGGCGGCTGGCGATGATGTTCCACTCGGTTAACAGGGTGTCCCCCCGCACATAATACACCCCAGCCGCGGCCCGCAGGCTGCCCCCAAACTCCACCCGCTCCCAGCCAGCGGGCGTCGGATCCGCCGGGGAGGGGGCCAGTACCCCGGGGAAGACCTGCACCGAGATCGCCGGTTTTTCGGCGCACCCCCACAAGATTAGCAGAGCCCCGCACAGCAACTGCCTCCAGACCATCTTCCTTTCTCCTTTTTTTAGCCGGTGCTGCCCCAGCCCAGGGCCGCGGCCTCAGCCGCCGACAAAGATAGGTCGGCCTCCTCCTCCTCGGCCTGGGACTCGGCCCGGCCCTCCAGCACCTCCGCCAGTTCGGCCAGGGTCTCGGCCCGAAGGATGCGCAGCCGCAGTTCGGAGGTGCGGGGCAGTCCCTTGAAGTAGAGGGACAGGTGTTTGCGGGTCTCCAGGACCCCGGTCCGCTCCCCCTTGTACTGGCCCATCAGCCGCACCTGCTCCACGGCCAGCTCGACCCGCTCCCGCAGCGAGGCCCCGAGCCGGCCGGCGAAGATCCAGGGATTGCCCATCGCCGCCCGGCCCACCATCACCGCCTGGCAGCCGGTGTGGGCCTGCATGCGCAGGGCGTCGGCGTAGCAGAAGACGTCACCGTTGCCCAGCACCGGGATCGAGGATGCCTCCCTGGCCCGGGCGATCCAGTCCCAGTCGGCCCGGCCCTGGTACTTCTGGACCACGGTGCGGGCGTGGATGCCGATAGCCACGGCCCCCGCGTCCTCCACCCGCCGCACCACCTCGAGGATATTGATCTGGTCCGCGTCCCAGCCGATCCGGGTCTTCACCGTCACCGGCACCGACACCGCCTCGACGGTCTGGCGCACTGCCCGGTACAGGCGGTCCAGGTCCCTCAGATAAGCCGCCCCACAGCCCTTGCGCAGGATCTGGGGCACCGAGCAGCCGAAGTTGATGTCGACCACCTGGGCCCCCCGCCGCTCGAATTCCCGGGCCCCCTCGGCGATGAGATCGAGATCGTTGCCGTAGATCTGGGCGGCCAGAAGCGAGATGCCGGTCTGGTCGTAGATCTGGGCGTCGCAGAAATCCAGCAACCGCTCCGCCCGCCGCGACCTCTCGGCGATGGTGCGGCAGTTGATGAACTCCACCCCCACCATCCGCGCCCCCAGCCGGGCGCAGATCAGCCGGAACACCCAGTTGCCCACCCCCGCCATCGGGGCTAGGGTGAGGATGGGCATCTCCGGCCGGTACGGGGTGAGGGTATGGGGTCCTAGCTGCATCGCCCTCCGGTCAGCGGCGGTGCTGCAACTGGGCGGCGATGGCCTTCTCGGATTCGGCCTGGGGGATTAGCCCCTTGCGCTGATACAGGATCGAGAGGCTGGTGTGCACCAGAAAATCGTCCGGGTTGCACTGGGCGGCCCGCTGCCCCGCGGCCAGGGCCGCGTCGAGATCGCCGAGTTTCTCGTACGCGTGGGCCAGGGCCTGGTACACGTCGCCGAATTCAGGGTCCAGGGCCAGGGCCTGGTTGAAGTCCTCCACTGCCCCGGCAAAGTCCTGCCGCACGAACTTGCCCATCCCGCTCTTGTAAAGCGCCTTGGAATCGGTCTGTGTCATCGTCCTTCACTCCTTATCCTCAGATTTGAACTCGTACAACGCCCCGTCGGCAAAGCGGGCCGCCAAACGCAGGCCCTCTGGCGCCTCGGCCGGGTCCAGCAGGTAGCGGCGGCACACCGGGTCCAGCCACCCCAGCGCCGGCCACTCCCCCCTTCCTGACGCCGGGGGGCCAGGGCGGCCCGTTGCCCATTCAGAATATAGAGAGCCTCGGGCGCATTGCTATAGAGCGGGCCCTCTACCGGATGCCGCCGGAGGTGGTCCAGGGTCTCGCTGTGCCGCCAGGGAGCTGTGTTGTAGCGGTCGGCCCCGGTGCCGGCCCCGGCCCCCTCCTCCGCGTACCGGGCCAGGGCCGCCCCGATGCCTCCCAGCGAACACAACAGCAGCGCCGCCAGCCCGGCGCGGGCCAGCCGGGGCCAACCCCGCCCTGCCAGTTGCCCGACCCCGGCCAGCAAGAGCACCGCCAGCAAGGGGTGCAGCGGGGAGAGCAGCCGCAGGTTGATGTCGTCGTAGGCAGTGGTGGTCGAGGTGGCCACCAGGAAAGCCCCGTACGCCCCGGCCCAGACCGGCACCGGGGCCAGCCCCCTACCACCCCCAAAGCCAGGAGGACCAGCCGCGCCGGCACCAGCACCTCGGATACCCACAGCCCGGCCAGCCCGGCGGCGGCCAGTCCCAGGTTCTCAGGCAGGGTGTGGCCGAGGGCTGGCGCGGGCCCAGCCAGGAGCCAGCCACCTGGTAATTGCGCCACAGCCACAGGCACGCCAGGCCGCCGTAGCAGGCCAGGCGGCCCAGGCGCTCCCGCCAAGGCCCAACCCCGCGCCACAGCACCAATACCCCACCCGCCGCGAGGAAGGCCATGCCGAAATAGCGGGTCAGACAGGCCAAGCCCATCCCCCAGGGCCGCCCCGGCCAGACAGCCCCAACCCCTTTTTCCAGGTAATGGCACAAGCACAGCGGCGCCGCTAGGTGGCAGATTATAAAAAGCGGTTTGGACCAGGCCATTACCCCCACGGCAAAAAGGGGCCAGGGCCGGGCCAAAACCCGGCAGTCCTGGGAAGGCGGTGCTGCACTGGGCGGCGAGCCGGATACTGAGCAGGATCACCGCCCCGCAGAGCAGGGCGTTGAGCGCCGGGGCCGCCCGCAACGGGTCCACCCCTGCCGCCCATACAGCCAGAGCCAGCAGCGACGGGTACAGGGGGGACTGGATCACGAAGGGCACCCCCTCGTACCCACTCACCCCCTGGCCGGCCAGCAGCTGGCGCGCCAACCCCACGTACTCCACTGCATCGGGGGAGAGCCGCGCCCCGTGTGGACTGGCGGCGAGCACCACCGCCCCGGCCCCGGCCAGGCTCAGGGCCTCCAGCAGGCAGCGCGGTGGGCCAGCAACCGCGCTCAGCCTGGGGAGCGCCGGGAGTTGAGCAGGCGCAGCACTTGGGCGAACACCGCGTCGGGGGAGGAGGTGCCGTCCACGGCGACCAAGAGCCCGCCCTCGCGGTAGTGGGCCACCACCGGGGCGATGCGCTCGTGGTAGGTGTTGAGGCGGGCCTGCATTAGCTCGGCGGTGTCGTCGTCGCGCTGTTCGAGGCGGGAGAGGATCTCGGGCGGGGGGGGCGAGTACTTGAGATGGTAGATGCGGCCAGTCTCCGGGTCGGCGCGGCGGCCAGTAATGCGCTCCAGCACAGCGCTGTCAGGGACCTCGATCAGCAGGGCCGCGTCGATGGCCTGCCCCAGGGCCGTGAGGGCCTGGTCCAGGGCCAGGGCCTGGTTGAGGGTGCGGGGAAAACCATCGAGGATGAACCCTTGCGCAAGGTGGTTGAGGGCCAGGCGCTCGCCCACCAGCTTGACCACCAGGCCGTCGGGCACCAGTTGGCCGCGTTTGAGATAGGACTCGACCACCAGCCCCAACTCGCTGCGCTTGGCCTCCTCGGCCCGCAGCATCTCCCCGGTAGAGATGTGGTCCAAGTTGAAATGGCGGGTCAGTTTGTGCGCCTGGGTGCCCTTGCCAGAGGCCGGAGCCCCGATCATCACCAGCCGCATGAGTTCCCCTGTAGGAATGGGCCGTAAGTTGATTTCCAGGAGCACAAATTTAAACCATTGCCCGCACCTGGCAAGCGGGCCCTCAGCCCCGGTCCCTGGCCTGTCTGGCGTGGACCAGCACCATCAGGGCAGACACGTCCGAGGGGGTAACCCCGGAGATGCGCCCGGCCTGGCCCAGGGTGCGGGGCCGGATCTGGGACAGCTTCTGCCGGGCCTCGGTGGAGAGATTCCTGGCGCAGGAGGCGTAGTCGAAGTCCTCAGGGATACGCATGGATTCCAGCCGCTTGAGCTTGTCCACCTCAGTCTGCTGGCGCTCAATGTATCCCGCGTACTTGATCTGGGCCTCTACCTGCTCGGCGGCGTCGGGCAAGAGGGGCGCCGACGGCGGGGCGAACTGCACCAGTTGTTCGTACCCCAATTCGGGCCGGCGCAACAGTTCGGCCAGGGTGGCGGACTCCTTGATAGGCGTCGCGCCGCACTGGGCCAGCACCTCGCCGACCCGCCCGTCGCCGGCCCTTACCCGCTGGGCTTCCAGCCGCGCCAACTCCTGGCGCACCTGCTCCCGCTTGCGCAGAAAACGCCCGTACACCCCCTCCTTCACTAGCCCCAGGCCCCGGCCCAACTCCATCAGCCGGTCGTCGGCGTTGTCCTCGCGCAGGAGCAGCCGGTGCTCGGCCCTGGAGGTGAAGATGCGGTACGGCTCCTGGGTGCCCTTGGTGACCAGATCGTCGATGAGCACCCCGATGTACGCCTGGGAACGGTCCAGCACTAGGGGCTCTTCACCCCTGGACTTGAGCACGGCGTTGGTCCCGGCCATCAGCCCCTGGGCTCCGGCCTCCTCGTACCCCGTGGTGCCGTTGATCTGGCCGGCGAAGAAGAGCCCCGCAACTCGCTTTGTTTCGAGATTGGGGAGAAGCTGGGTGGGGGACGCAAAATCGTACTCCACCGCGTAGGCCGGCCGCATCAGCTCGGCCCGTTCCAGGCCGGGCAGGGTGCGCACGATGTGGTGCTGCAACTCCTCGGGCAGGCTCATGGACAGGCCGTTGAGGTAGTACTCCAGGGTGCGCCGGCCCTCGGGCTCGACGAAGATCTGGTGCCGTTCCTTGTCGCGGAACTTCACCACCTTGTCCTCGATGGAGGGGCAGTAGCGCGGGCCTATCCCCTCGATGTATCCCCCGTACATGGCCGAGCGGGAGAGGTTCTCCTCGATAAGGCGGTGGGTTTTATCGCTGGTATAGGTGATCCAGCAGGGCAACTGCGGCTGGGTGATCTTCTCCACCTCGTAAGAGAAGGGCCGGGGCGGCTCGTCGCCGGGCTGTTCCTCCATCGCGGCAAAGTCGATGGTGCGGCCGTTGAGCCGGGGCGGGGTGCCGGTTTTGAGCCGGCCTATCTCGAAACCCAGCGCGACCAGCCCCTCCGCCGCTTTCTGCGCGGCCCCCTCCCCGGCCCTACCCGCGCTGTAGGAGAAATCCCCCACGTGGATCTTGCCCCGCAGGAAGGTGCCGGTGGTGAGGACCACGCTGCGGCCCTGGTAGATGATCCCCCCCTTTACCCCCACTCCCTGCACTCGCCCCCTCTCCACCAGCAACTGCTCCATCATTCCCTGGCGGACATCGAGGTTTTCCTGCTGCTCGCAGGCGAACTTCATCTCAAACTGGTACGCCTTCTTGTCGGCCTGGGCCCGCGAGGCCCGCACCGCCGGCCCCCGGCTGGTGTTGAGCCGGCGGAACTGCAAGCCCGTCAGGTCGGTGTTGACGGCCATCTGCCCGCCCAGGGCGTCGATCTCCTTAACCAGGTGGCCCTTGCCGATCCCGCCGATGGCCGGGTTGCAGGACATCTGGCCGATGGTGTCGAGGTTCATGGTCAAAAGCAGGGTTGGCGCCCCCATGCGTGCAGCGGCCAGGGCCGCCTCGGTGCCGGCGTGACCCGCCCCTACCACGATCACCTCGTAGGGCTTCTCGTACACACTCATAGGTTCCGCCCGACCAGGGTCTCGTACTGGGCCTCCAACTCCAGGGCCACCTGCTCCAGCACCTCGCGGGGGCTGCCGGGCCGCTCCTGGCCCGCGCTCCACTGCCACTGCTCCAGGTACGCGTCGTTACCGGACAGCCCTTCCTTCATGGCCACGCGGTCGATCTCCACCTGGAAGCGCTCGGAGAGGGGATGGGAAACCGGCCGCTTTCCCTCGTACGCCTTGACCTGGGCCGGAATATTGCGCCAGTACAGGACCTGGTATCTCGCCATCTCAGACCTCCAGTTCCCCCTTGCGGTAGGCCCTCAGGAAGTTCTTGCAGTTGGTGTCCTGACCCAGAAGCATCGCCTCAGTAAGCAGATAGGGCTTGGAATTGCGGTCCAGGGCGGCGACCCGCGATAGCGGGCTGCTGACCGGGTCGACGATGCCGCTGTCGGCACCCGCCTCCATCGCCTGGAGCAAAAAGACCTCGTTGACGATCTGCCGGCAGGGCAGGCCGAATGACACATTGCTGAACCCTCCGGTGATATGGAGTTCCGGGCCATAACGCGCCCGCAACTGCCGGATGGCCTCGAGGCAGTGGTTGCCAAAAGAGATGTCCACCGAGATGGGAAAGACCAGCGGGTCTAAGTAAAGCTGCCCTGGCGCAAACCCCTTGCTCAAGGCTGCCTCCATCATCCGGCCCGCGTTCTCCAAGCGCCCCTCGGTCCCCTCGGGCATGCCCTTCTCCCCCGCGGCGCTGATGACCAGTTCGGCCCCAAATTCACGGGCCAGGTCCACGGCCTCCAGCCGCTCCAGGGAGGCCGAGTTGAGCAGGCAGCGCCTCTCCTCCATCACCTCCAGGCCGGCCCGCAGGGTCTCCACCCGCGAGGAGTCCACCGCCAGAGGCAGGGGGGTCATCTCCTTCACTGCCCGCACCAGCCACTGCATGGCCTGGCGCTGCTCCTCGTAACGCAGGGAGACCTCGTCCACGTTGAGGTCGAGGAAATCCGCCCCAACCCCTTCCTGGCGCCCCACTAGGAAGCGCAAGTACTCCATCCCCTCATCCGCGCCGGCCATCGCGGCATGGAGAGCTACCTTGACGTGTTTGACCCGGCCCTCCTGGTAGTCCTGGGTGGTCTTGAGCTTCTCGGGGATGGGCAGCAGGGCCGGCTGGCCGTGGCTGTCAATGTAGCGCAGCGCTTCCCCCTTCTCTGGTGTGGCAACCACCCGCTTGCCCTTGAGCAGCACCACCCGGGTGGTGTGGATGTTCTCCCCGATGACGACGAACTGGCGGTCGCCTATCCTCATGTTGATCCCTCTGTGGTTTTGGCGCGGTGGTCGCGGCCCAGGAAGGCATTGGCCCAGGCGCTGGTCCCCTGGAGGGCCCCGTCCTTGAACACCACCTCCCGCTCCAGCATCTGCTCCTCCTTTCCCTGGGTCTTTAGCCGCTGATACGCCAGGGCCCAGATGCACTCCTTCTCCCCCACCTCACATTGGCCCTGGCGCGTGCCCCCGCAGGGCCCGTTGCGCTGGTTCTTGGCGCACTGGGACTCAGGGCAGAGGAAGGCGATCTCCGGCAGTGAGCAGTCCCCGCAGTCCCGGCAGTCGAAAGCGGCGATCTTGAGGGCCTGCTCCACCCCGTGCAGGGCGCGCCGCAGCCCGTCGCCGGATCGCTCCAGGGCCTGGTACAGCCGCCTGCCCGCCCTGAACCCGGCGGTCCCCGGCTCAAAGACCCGATCGTGGACCCACTGGTTGACGCGGTACCCCAAGGGCAAAGCCTGGCTCGCCCTGTCCTTGGAGCGCAGGTACTCCCGGTTCACCTCGGTCGAACTGAGCCCGGTATCCGAGTCCGGCTCAAAGAAGTAGAACTCCTCCGCTTGGTTGAAGCACAGTTCTCTGGCAAAGTCCCGCCAGTCCAGTTCCCCGAACCCCGCCTCCAACTCCAGAACGCGGTCGTAGTCCTCGTACTTCAGATGCCCCCCCAGGTAGACCCCGCGGTACCCTAACCCCCTGGCCACGGCGCACTGCCTGGCGGCCAGTTCAAGAAAGAAGGCCCGGCCCCTGTCGGCCGAGGCCCCCGCTTTTTCGGCCAAGGCGAGCAACTCGTCGCTTACCACCACCCCGGGGATCTGGCCGGCGTGGAAGAAGCGGGCCGCCCCCAGGCTGAGCACGTACACATTGGCCAGCACCGGCACCTTCAGGTCGCGCCAGGCCATGTATTTGAGCAGTTCGTCCTGCTTGCGGGCGTCGTATCCGACCTGGGTGATGATGAAGGAGGCGCCGTGCTCGACCTTCTTGGCCAGCTTAAAGTATTGCGGCATGACCTCGCGTTCGTGGCGCTTGAAGTTGCTCACTACCGCACCGGGGAAGAAACGGGTGCGCCCCATGCCCTGGCCCCCCGCCGCCGGGGGCAGGCCGGCGTTGAGGTCGGCGAACAGCCGCAAGAGGCCCACCGAGTCGAGGTCAAAGACCCCGCTGGCCTGACCGTGGTAACCGCCGGTGGGAAAATCCCCGGATAGGGCCAGGACGTTGTTGAAGCCCTCGCTGGCCAATTTCCAGGCGTGGCTTTGCAGAGCGTTGCGGTTCCAGTCCTTGCAGGAAAGGTGGATGATGACCTCCTGCCCCCGGGCCAACAGGTCCGTGCCCAAGGTATCGGCACTGAGCATGGCGTTGCCGCCGGGATTGTCGGTGATGCTCAGGGCGTCGATGCGGGGGTCCTGGGCCAGTAGCCGGGCCAGTTCCAGCACCCTTCTCCCGCTGCGCTCGGTGATGGTCCCCCGCGAGGTCACCAGCTCCACGCAAGTGGCAAACTCCCCGGTCTGGGTGAGCAGGTGGCTCCAGGTGGGTTTGATGCCGGGCAAAGGCATGGCAATCCTTAGCGGGAGTGCAGCGC
This sequence comes from Candidatus Handelsmanbacteria bacterium, assembly GCA_016867395.1. Classification (GTDB taxonomy): domain Bacteria; phylum Latescibacterota; class UBA2968; order UBA8231; family UBA8231; genus SICG01. Next base: position 19,213 of record VGJS01000010.1, on the reverse strand, counting down.
TGCGCCCATAGCCCGGATATGGGCCGGGGTGGTGCCGCAGCAGCCGCCGATCAGGTACCCCCCTTCCCCCAGCAGTTCGCCCACCTTGGACGCCATGTCCTCGGGGGAGTGGGGATAGTGGGTGGTCTGGCGGTCCTTGGCCAAGCGGGGCAGGCCGGCGTTGGGAAAGGCCATGAAGCGTTTACCCCCCAGGCCCCGCTCCTCCAGGGCCCGGTGCAACTGCCGCAACCCGCTGATGGCGTACGGCATGCCGGTGTGCTCTGCCCGCGAAGGCTCGGCCCCGCAGTTGAGGCCCAGCACCTGGATGTGGTCGAGCAGGTTTACCCCGCCGGAGAACTCTCCCCCGGCCAGGATGTCGAGCAGGTCCCCGGCCGAATGCCCCCAGTCGGTGCGGTAGACCTCGGCGCCGGTCCGGCGGTCGCGGGTGTACTTGTAGGTGAGGTTGACGGCGATGGGCAGCCCGGTCTGGCGGGCGGCCTCGGCGGCCATTGCCGCCTCCAAGGCCGAGAACATGGTCTCGACGCAGAAAAAGTCCACCCCCTCCTCGGCCATCGCCCGCACCACCCGGGCGTGGGCCTCCCGGACCGCCGCGTTGGCGATGCCGAAATCCACCCCGCCGGCGTCGGCCTCGATGGCCCCCGGCGAGGGACCCAGGGAACCGGCCACATACACCGGCCGGCCACACTCCTCCACCGCCCGCCGGGCATGGCGCACTGCCAGCCGCACCAGGTATTCGGCCTGGTCCGCATCGCGTTCGGCCATCGCCAAATGCAGGGGCGAGGCCACGAAGGTATTGGTCTCGATGACGTCGGCCCCCGCCTCAATATATTCCCGGTGGATGGCCACTACCGCCTCAGGGTGCAGTTCGTTGGCCAGGGCGCTGTTGGTCAGCTTGATACCCCGTAGGAAAAGCTGGGAACCAAACCCCCCGTCGAAGAGCAGGGGGGCGGGCTCTTGCAAGCGGTCCAAAAAAGGCTTCATCATCTCAGAATATATCCGGCATGGGCTTAAACTGGCAGCCCTCCACGAACAACTCGAAAAAATCCGGGGTGGTCTCCAATTCCACGTGTTCGATGGTCTGCACCAACTCCTCGACTGCTCGCCGCCGCCTCCGCGAGAGCAGCACCTGGCGGGCCCCCTGGGCCGCGGCGTTGCCCACCTTGAATATGCGCTGTGCGGGCACCGGGGCCAAGAACCCGATCTCCACCGCATTGGCAACGTCGATGTAGTTGGCAAAACCCCCAGCCAGATAGAGCCGCTGCACCTGGCAGGGCGAGGCGCCGAAATGGCGCAGGACAATGTACTGCCCGCAGTAGTTGGCCGCCTTGGCCTGGGCAAGGTGGCTGGCATCCTGCCGGGAAAACGTGATTCCCTGTTGGGGGGCCACCATCAGGGTGTATGCCTTGTCGGCGAAGACCCCTTTGGGCGTCATCCGACCGTGCCGGCGCAGCTCGGCCAAGAGGTCGATGAGCCCGGAGCCGCAGATCCCTTCCGGGTCTTTGCCGCCGATGGTCTGGTACTCGAAGCCCCCCTCCCTCCAGCGCACCCGCTCGATGGCCCCTTCGTACCCGGGCATTCCGTACTCGATCAGCCCGCCCTCGAAGGCCGGCCCCGCCGGGCAGGAGGCGGCCACCCAGCGTTGGCCGTCCCCCACCACCACCTCGGTGTTGGTGCCCACGTCCACCAGCATCACCAGCTCCCGCTGCTCCCAGGCCCCGATGGCCGCCAGGGCCGCGGCCGTATCCCCGCCCACATGGCTGGCAATCAGGGGCAGCCCGTAGACCCCAGCCCGTGGGTGGAGCCGCAGCCCCAACTGCCGCGCCTCGGCCCGGAGCGCGGTGCCCTCCCGCACCCCCTTCCGCCACTGGTGCTCCACTAAGGACTTGTAGGGCTTCTGGCCGATGCTCTGCACGTCCAAGCCAAAGAACAGATCGCGCATGGTGGCGTTGCCCGCCACCGCCAATTCGTAGACCTGCCGCCACACGCAACCCTCCTGCCGGCACAACTCCCTGGCCAGGCGGTTAGCGGCCTTGATCACCGCCTGGTGCAATTCCCCCCTGCCGGGCCCCGCGTCGTAGGAGATGCGGTTCATCACGTCGCTGCCCCCGAAGCGCTGGGGGTTTTCCGCGGACCTGACCCCCAGGACCCGGCCGCTCTCCAGGTCCACCAACTCCATCACCAGGGTGGTGGTCCCCAGGTCCAGGGCTAGGCCCAGCAGTCGGCCCCGGTACCGGTCGAGGACCTCCCCCTCGCGCACCACCGCATCCCCCTCCCGTTTCACCAGTGGGTCCACCTCCAGCGGCGGCCCCGGCTCGGGCATCAGGATCTGGGGCCGCCGGCTGAGAGGGGCAAAACAGAGCCCCGCCGCATCCCCCACCTTCGCCTGGCAGGCCAGGCGGAAGGGATCGCGCAGAAAGTTCTCCGCCAGGGTGCGCGGCCCCAGGGCCTCCAAGCCCTCCTTTACCTCGACGATACACTCGTGGCAGCGGCCGCTACGGCCGCAGGAGGTGGGCACCCGCAGGTCTTGCTGATCGGCTAGGTCAAAGAGGGTCAGGGTGCGGGAAGAGGAAGCGGCGGGTGGATCAAGGGGCATGGCACCGCCTTCAGCGGCGGAGTTTTTCGCGCAGGGCCGCGGTCTTTTCCGGGCCCAGAGTCTCCCAGGCGCTGCGGTAGTCCAACTCGCCGTCCTGGGCCGCGCACAACCGCAACCCCGCGGGCTGGAGGGGGGGGCTCTGGTTGCGGCAGCCGAACTGGGCGGTGCATTGGTCGCGGCGATTTTTGTACGGGCAGCGGTGCTTGGCCTGCTCGTCGGCGTGGGACACCATGCCGGCGAAAAGTTCGCTAATCCGCTCCAAACGCGCCTTGAACGCCTCCGGGTCGATGCGCTGGGCCACTATTTCACCGCCAGGAGGTGTTTGGCAAGGGTGACGCAGGCCAGGGCGTCCTTGCCGTAGCCATCGGCGCCCATGTCGTCGGCAAAGTCCTGGGTCACCGGCGCCCCGCCCACCATAATCTTGACCTGGTCGCGCAGGTCCGCGTCGATGAAGGCCTCGATGGTCTTGCCCATGTTGGGCATGGTGGTGGTCAGGAGGGCCGACATCCCCAACAGGGTGGCCCGGTGCTCCTCCACCGCGTCGATGAAGCGGTCCGGCGAGGTGTCCACCCCCAGGTCGATGACCTCGAAGCCGGCCCCCCGCAGCATCATGATGCACAGGTTCTTGCCGATGTCGTGCAGGTCCCCCTTCACCGTGCCCATCACCACCTTGCCTAGGGGGTCGATGCCTGAGGCCGAGAGGATGGGCTCGATGTGGGTCATGCCCGCCTTCATCGCCCGGGCGCAGGCCAGCACCTCGGGGACGAAGATGATGTTCTCGCGGAACTTGATCCCCACCACCGCCATGCCGGCGATCAGCCCGTCGTCCATCACCTCCAAAGCCTCGATCCCCTCGTCGAGAGCAGCCCTGGTCAGTTGATCCACGGTGGCGTGCTCCCCTTCGATGAGGGCGGCGGCAATGGCCTGCATGGAGGGCCGGGACTTGGCGAAGTTGTCGATCAGCCGCTGGCGCTCGTTGGGCCGCTCGATGTTCTCCTCGATCTCCTGGCGGATGAATTCGTTGTGGATCTCGTTCAGCTGTGCCATAGGGTTCAGTTCCGGGTCGCCTGTTCCCGGTGCCAGTCGCGCACCGCCTTGGGGATTTCCACGAGGTTCTCTATCGCCGTCTGCAAGGGGATGGCGCACTCGGGGCCCACCAACTCCACCCCGGCCTCAAGGTTGCGGTACACCTCGGCGCGCACCTCCTCTGGCCCCTTGGAGAAGAGGGTCTCGGGGTTGTTGAGGTTCCCCACAAGGGAGATGCGTTTCTTGACGATCTCCATGGACTCGGCCGGGGCGTTCTTGGAGTCGAAGTGGAAGGCGGCCATCCCGGTCTGGGCGATGTACTCCATGCGGTCCACGGTGCGGCCGCAGATGTGCAGAATGATGGGGGCCGGCAAGCGTTGGGAAAACTCGATGTGCAGGTCGCGCAGGTAGCGGGCGTAGTACTCGCCGCTGACCAGGTCCCCGGTGGCGTGATCGGGCAGGGTGAGGGCGTCGGCCCCGGCCTCGATCTGGGCCAGGCCAAAGGCCACGGTGGCCTCCTTGAGCCGGTCGAGGCACTGCATGGTCTTGCCTGGATCGTCGAGGGACAAAAGCAGGAAGGGCTCCACCCCAAAGCCGTGGTACCCCAGGGACCAGGGCCCCATGGTCTTGCCGACGATGGCCACCTCGTCCCCGAACTCACGCCGCAAAAGTCTGATCGCCTCGATCACGCAGCGGGTATCGGGATGGGTGAGGAAATCGGGAGGGATGACGATGTCCTCGGGCTTCTCCCAGATGGGCTCGCGCATCTTGACCGTGGGCCAGTTGTCCTTCTGCTCCCACTGGATCTTGCAGCCCAGGGCCGAAGACTCCTGGATGATGCTGAAGACCGGCATGATGCTGTCGAAACCCAGCTCGGTGTACCCGGTGGCGGCCAGGCGGGCCATCAGCTCAGGTTCCCGGTTGGCGTGGGGAAAGTAGGCGTCCACCAGGTCCATCAACTCCACGGTGGCCACCGAGGTGGGGTTGCACACCGGGGTGCGGTCCACAGGCTGGCGGCGGAGGGCGGCCAGGACGCGCTGACGGCTGTTCATGGGTTGGGCTGTCATCTCCGGCTCATTGTTGTTGGGCGCTGGGCGCCGCCAGTTGTCCCCGTGCCGCCTGCATCTCCTGCTCGCGCAGGGTGGCCCGCACGTTCACCGCCCGCACTACCAGCAGGCCGATCAGCGCGTCGTGGGCCTGGCCGCAGGGAAAGGCCGCCTGGTCCGGGGCCGGGTTCTGCATCTGGCCCAGCTTGACCAGTCCCCCAGCCACTGCCGCAGCCCGGCCGGCATCCCCGCCTTCCAGCGCCACCTGGTACACCCCGCCCCCCAGGGGGGCGACGTGGATCTGGTGGCCGGTCTTCTTGTCGAAGAATTGCAGGGGCCGGGCGGCCAGAGGCTGGGCCGGGTCTAGTTTGCAGGCTTCGAGAAAGGCGCGGCGGGCCGCCAGTTCGTGGGCCCCGCCGCAGGCAAAACGCACCTGGCCCGGCCCCACCGCCGCCATTCCCCCCAGCACCGCCGTGGCCCCGGCGACAAAGTCGAGCCGCGCCACCACGCCGGGCCGACCGCTAAAGCTGTGTACCTGGTACCGGGGCCCGTCCGCGGCCTCCTGCCGGTATAGAGCAATAGTGATATCCTGGCAATGCGGGTCCATCGGCACCAGTTCGACCCGCCGGCCCAGCGCTGCGGTCTTTGCCATTTTCAGCCGTCGATGAGAGTGCGGTTCACGAACTCGGTGATCTCCTCGATCTTGTCCAGTTCGGTGAAGAGCAGGTTCTGGGCGATACGGCGGGCCAGGCCGCGCATGTGTTCGTCGAGGCCCGCGGCCGGCAGCCGGCCGTCGATGGCGCCGAGCAGCAGGCAACTGAGGTCCCGCACCGCGTTCTTCTCCACCTCTTTCTTTTTAGCGTATTCGGCGGTGCGGAAGTAGGAGTTCCAGTAAATGTTGACCCCTTCGAGGTAGGCGGCCTTCTGGGGGCTGTTGATCATCGCCTTGATACACATGTCGGCAGCGTAGAAGGCCACGTCAAAGGAGGGGTTGCCGAAATGGGCGGCGGCGAAATCGACCAAGTACACCGAGCCGCTGTTGACCCAGATATTGCGGGGCCGCAGGTCGCCCAGCACCAGAGCGTGGCGGTTCTTAAGCAATTGCCTCACCTGGGCCTCAATGGGTTTTTTCAGATCCGGGAAAACCTGGGCGATGCGGGCATAGAAGGGCTCGATGCGCAGTTGCTCAAAGGGCTTGGTGTCCTTGAACAGGGCCTTGACCTCCCGGTCGTCGGCGGTCTGGCTGTGGACCGTGCCCAGCACCTCGCCGCACAGCGAGGCGATCTGCAGGTCGATCTTGCCGCCCATCAACTGGTCTTCCCAAACCACCGCCTCGCGGGGTTGGGCGGTGGTCACCAGGATGAAGTCGGTGCGGTCCTCCAGCACCACCTCTGGGATGAGCACCGGGAAGAACTGGGCCAGGATCTCCAGGCAGTTCTTCTCGTTGAAAATCCGCTTGCGGTCCAGCCACCACCGCTCCTTCACCTGGGCCCGGGCCAGGGCCTGCTTGACGATCCATTCCTGGCGCGGCACGGCGACATGAAACACCAGGTGATGCGAGCCGGCGCCAAGGGGAATGACGACCGGCGGCGGGTCCCCAGCCACCAGGAGCTTCTTCCGCCGCAGATAGGTGGCGATGTTCATCCTGTCGAGGTTCATCGTACCGCCTGTAGCTGAGAGAGATGGACGGCCCCGGCCCCTTGCAGGGCGCCGGCCTGTAGTTCGGCGTGGTAGGAACTGCGCACCAGGGGCCCCGACTCCACGTGGGCCAGCCCCTGCGCCAGGGCATAGGTCCGCCAGCGGGCGAACTCCTCAGGATGGACAAAGCGATCCACCGGCACATGGTCCTGGGAAGGGCTCAAATACTGCCCCAGGGTGAGGATCTGGCAGCCGACCCCGGCCAGGTCGGCGATGGTCCGGGCGATCTCCTCCTCGCGCTCGCCGGCCCCCAGCATCATCCCCGATTTAGTGGGCACCTCACCCAGGCGGCATGCCCGGTCCAGCAGTTCCAGGGAGCGGCTGTACTTGGCCTGAGGCCGCATCTGTGGGTAGAGGCGGGGGGCGGTCTCGATGTTGTGGTTAAGTATATGGGGGCCGGCCACAACCACCTCCGCCAGGGCCTCCCAGTTGCCCTTAAAGTCGGGGATCAGCACCTCCACCGTGATATCCGGGCAGCGCTCCTTCACCGCCGCGATAGTGCGGGCGAAGATCCGCGCTCCCCCATCGGGCAACTCGTCGCGGTTCACCGAGGTGATCACCGCGTGGCGCAGGTCAAGCTGGGCTATGGCTTCTGCCACCCGCTCCGGCTCCCCCTCGTCGAGGTAGAGGGGTTTGCCGGTCTTGACGGCGCAGAAGCCGCAACTTCGGGTACACACGTCCCCCAGGATCATGAAGGTGGCGGTGCGGCTGTTCCAGCACTCGCCGATATTGGGGCAATGGGCGCTCTCGCAGACGGTGTGCAGCCGCAGACCGGCGATCAGGCGCTTGAGCTCAAGGTAATTGGCGCTGCCGGGGGCCTTGACCTTGAGCCAGTCGGGAAGGCGGCGGCCAGTCTGAACCATCAAACCTACTCTCCCGCGGTGGCGGCCGAGTCTGGCGCGGCGGCGGCGAGTTTGGAGTCCGGCGGCAAGCTGATCTCCGCCTTCTGGAAGAATTCCTCGTAGGCTTTGGGGTCCACCAGCAACTCCCGGGCCCGCTGCACCTGCGGGTCCACCGAGACCCGGTACGCCTCCGCGGCCTTCTGCCCGGCCGCTTTTTCGAGGATCTCGTAGGTGAGTTTCCAGATGAGCAGGTCCTCGTTGCTCTGCCAGTGGGCCTCCTCGATCTCACCGATCTTTTCGCGCAGCGCCTCCAGCGATTTGGTCAGTTTGTCGGCCTGCTGCTCCTCGTCGGCCTTTTTGTGGAGGTCCTGAATCCACGCCTCGTACTGGCTGACGTACTCGAAGCCCCGCGCCGCGGTGAACTGGCGGAATTCTCCGACCGTCGCCGCGTCGGCACGGAAATCGGCCCCCAGGCCAGGGTGCGCCACCGGGTAATGCCTGGCAAAATGGAAGAAGAGGTTGTTGGCGGTTGCTACGCCGGCCAACTGCCGGTTGAGCGGGGATTTCCACAGGCGCCGCTCCAGGGGCTCCATGTACACGTCCGGCACGATCCCCCCCCCGCCGGTGACCACCCGGCCCCTTACCAGGGTCTTAAACTCCTTGTCGGGTAGGCCGACCAGGGTGGAATCCTTGCGCATTTGCTTGTCTATGGAGCGGCCGCTGGGGGTATAGTACGCAGCGATGGTCAGTTTGAGTTCGGCCTTGTCGCCGATGGGCATGGTCTGCTGCACCGAGCCCTTGCCTACCGTGGGCAGGCCCAGGATTAGCCCGCGGTCCCAGTCCTGGATGGCGCCCGAAACGATCTCCGAGGCGCTGGCCGACTCCCCATCTACCATGACGATCAGGGGCTCCTCCCCCACCACCGGCCTGGTCGCGGTGAAGTATCGGGTGGTGTCGGCAATGGCCCGGCCGGCGGTATAGACCACCAGCTTCTGGGGGGGCAGAAAGAGTTCGGCCACCGCGACCGCCTCCTGAAGGTATCCCCCCCCGTTGCCGCGCAAGTCGAAGATCAGGCGTTTCATGCCTCGTTGCCTGAGATCGACCAGGGCGTCGCGCACCTCCTGGCTGCATTTCTTTTGGAAGCCATCGAGCTTGACGTAACCGGTGGAGTCGGAGAACAGGGTGTAGTAGGGCGTGCTGCGCACCTGCACCACCTCGCGGATGATGGTCACCTTGAAGGGGTCGGCCACCCCTGCCCGTTTCAGGGTGAGGGTGACCGGGGTGCCCGGCTCCCCGCGCATTCGGTCGGCCGCGTCGCCGGCCGAAAGATGCTTGGTGGTGCTGTCATCGATGGCGATGATCAGGTCCCCAGACTTGACCCCTGCCCTGGCCGCCGGGGTGTCCTGATGGAGCAGGGCCCAGACGGCGATGGCGCTGTCCGGGTGGATGACCTGGATGCGGAAACCCAGCCCGCCGTAACTGCCGCGGGTGTGGATGATAAAATTTTCCAGGTTCTGGTTTTCCATGAAGTTGGTATTGGGATCGAGGACGGATAGCATCCCGTAGATCCCGAAATGCACCAGGGTGTCGGGGGTAGTCGAGTACAGGGAGGAATCGTTGACGGCCAGAGCGATCTGGCGGAAGGTGTCGAAGCTTTCCTCCCAGCCGGCGTTCTGCTCCTGGCTGAAGGTGTATTCACTGGCCGGATCGAGGTTGTAGAAGAGCCCTTTCACCCCGGCGTGCATCAGGGTATCCGGGGATATCTCTCGGATATAAAGATACCGGATATAGTCCCAGACCATCTGCAGGGTTTTCAGTTCCGGTCCTACTGGAGGAGTCAGGGCCTGGCAGGGGCGGGCAACCCCCACCAACAGGAGCAGCAGCCAGAGCGCGGTGGTCCAAGGGCGGCGCATTGCTTTAAATCCTTACATGAAGGAGAGCAGATCCACGGCCCTTAAGTAAATAATCTTACCCGGCCCCCGTCAATAGGCCAGGGCGCATAAATCCACTGTTTTCCCTTGATCTATGCGCTTCTCGCCCGCCCCTGACCCCCTAATATAGCCCCATCCCCCATCCCCTGCCCCAACCGCTAGCGGCCGGCCGAAGGTTTTTGTGGTTGACAAGCCGCCTTCCATTGGATAGATTGTTACCTCATTCCCGTGGGGCCCAGGGCCCCACGGTCTTGTGTCCCACTGCCCGTAATCCGTCCCCAGAGCAGACCTCTTCGTCGGGGAACGGGTCCGGGCTGCCGCCCACCTCCTCCCGCCCCTGCGGGGGAATCCCGAGGCGGCATTAAAAGTCCTGCGAGGATGGGGAGCGCCCACGCAGCCGGCGCTTCGCCAAACCTTGACCCCACTCCTCGCCAAACGCTCTGTCCGGGAGTGCACCCCGGCTCCAGGAATTCGTAGGCTGGCCCGGGCAGAGCAAATCCGGGAGCCTGCAGCGTGTATTAAAGCACAACCACAGCCCTGCGCTCCCGCGGCAGGCGATGGCCTTTTTGTGTCGGGCCAGAGCCCTGAACTAAGGAGAACGAACCCGATCATGCACGGAAAACGCTTTACCTTCATCGTCATCCCCCCCAACGACGGACTGGTTCGGGAATACCGCCTCACCCCTAAAATCCTGGCGGTGGGCGGGGTCCTGGCCTTTGCCTTCATCTGCGCCTTCTGCTATTACCTCGCCGGCTTCTACTCCCTGGCCCACCACCAGGAGGACCTGGCCCAGTTGCGGGCCGAAAACGGTGAACTGATGCGCAGTATCGAGCACACCCGCGAGGCTGTTACCCAATTGGAAAAGACGATGGTGGTGCTGCGGGAGGACGACGAGAAGCTGCGCAACTACCACCAGATGGAGCCCCTCTCTGACGACGAGCGCCTCGCCGGCACCGGCGGCCCTGCCGAGCCCTCGCGCCTGCACTCGGTGCTGCCGGGCCGGAAGCGGGCGGCTATCGAGGATCTTAACAGCAATATCCTTCGCCTACAGCGCGAGGCCAAAATTCAGGAGGAGAGTTTCTCCCTGCTGGAGACCAAGTTCCGCGAAAGTGAGGAGGGCTGGAAACACTTCCCCACCATCTCCCCGGTCTCCACTGACCACAGCTGGGTATCTTCCCGCTTCGGCTACCGCAGCGACCCCTTCACCGGCCGCTCCGCCTTCCATAGCGGGGTGGATTTCGCCGGCCGCCGTGGCACCCCCATCTACGCCACCGCCGACGGCACCGTGGACGACGTCTACCGCGACACCGGCATGGGCAACGTGGTTGTAATTGAGCACGATATTACGGTGACGGACGAGAGCGGAAAGATCTACAAGAAAGAAGGCATGTACCAGACCGAATACGGGCACCTCGAAAGGAGCCTGGTCAGCCCCGGCCAGCGGGTCAGTCGCGGCCAGCAGATCGCCACCATGGGCAACACCGGCCGCTCCACTGGCCCCCACCTCCACTACGCGGTGCTCTACAAGGATCGCCGCTTGGGCCGCAAAGGCTACGTGGACCCCGAAAACTTTATCCTCGACATGCCCGGCGCCCTTGAAAAGACCGCCGGCATGGGTGGGGCGGCCGACAGCCCCGAATAGCCCTTTTCCTCTCCGTCTGCCGCCGGTCTGCCAATGCGCCTGTCCAGACTGCTGCTTCTGCTCCTGCTGCCGGCCTGCGCCCATTACTCGACCTCTGCCGGCATCGCCGGGGGGGTGCGCTCCATCGCCATTCCCGTGGCGCAGAACAACACCCCCGAGGCAGGGATTGCCGAGGCATTGACCGAGAAGCTGAGCCGGGCCTTTACCGCCGACGGCCGGTTGCAGGTGGTGGACGAGGTCAGCGCCGACGCCTCCCTCCGGCTCCGGCTCACTGCGGTGGAGGACCGGCCTTTCACCTACACTGCCGCCGAGGAGACCCAGCAGTACCGCTTCAAACTCAACCTGGACGCCAAGCTGCTCAAGAACCCCGATGGCAGCCCGGTGCTGGAGGCCAAGGGCCTGACCGGATGGGGGACCTACGATGCGGGATTGAGCGACGCCGAGGGCCGGGAGGAGGCGGTGGGGGCGGCCCTGGACATGGTCGTCGTGGAGCTGGTGGACCGCGCCACTTCCGGCTGGTGAGGGGGAACTACTGGGGCAACCCGAGCCCGTAGACGGCGTTGGTGATCTTCCAGGAGCCGCTGCGGCGGCTGAGAGTCCACAGTACCCAGCGCTCGAGCTGATGGCTGGCCGGGCCGCTCTCATAGGTGGCGTTCAGCCGCTCGCGGGTGAGGGCCAGGGCCTCGCCCCCACCCGGACTGACGTGGGTGTACACCAACTGCCGATCCAGCTGATAGCGGATCCGCTGTAGGCGTCGGGCCAGCCAGTTCTCAATCTCCTCGCCGGCGCCCAGGAGCAGGACCCACTTCTCCGGGCGAAGCAGGCCCCCGGCGTCGAGGATGGCCGCCCCCTCGTCGTACAACCCTGCCAACCCCCCGGCGCTGCCCTGTTCCCAGCCCTCCTCCTCGTCCCGCAGCACCTCGGCGATCTCGCCGGCCTGTGCCCCGGTGGCGGGGGCAGGCAACTCGTCACCGATCTCCTGGGCCAGGGCCGTCACCAGCCATTTGTCCTCGACCTTCTCAAAGAACCACAGGCACTCAGATCGGTAAGCCCGCCCGGCTCCACCAGCGCGATCCACCACCTGCCCAGAATCGAGGGTGGTAGCAATGGCCTTCTTGCCGCGCACGTGGATGTACGGGACCTGCCGCTCGATCTCGTAGCGGCCGCCCCGCAGTTCTTGCCCCACCGCCGCCCTGAAGCCCTCGAGATCCTCGTGGAGGACCTGCCAGGCCCGCGGGTCGGCGCTGCGCCCACCGGCATACACCACCAACTTGGGGGCAAAGGCGCTGAGGGCCAGGTCCACCTCACCGCGGCGGCGGCCGAACTTGTCGTTGTCGAGAGCCTGGCGGATCAGCAGGGTCTCGGGGGTCTCTTGGGCCAGGGCCGGTACCAGGGGCAGCAGGGTCAGGGCGATCAGGCAGGGGAAAAACCATCTGCTCATCATGTTATGGCGGTCTTGGCGAAAGGCCATCGCTCAACCCTGGCCCAATTGCTGAAGGGCCCACTGGGCGTAGTAGGCCACGGTCTGGTCCTCGTCGTGGAGCCGGGATTCGATCTGGGCCCGCGCTTCGGGAGCGCGGATGCAACCAAGGGCGATGAGGGCGTTCCAGCGCACCTCGGCGTCGGCATCGCCCAGGAGCCCGATCAGGGCCTGGGACGCGTCGCGCACCCTCGCCAGGCCCAGCACCTGGGCCGCCCCGGAACGGGCCAGGGCCTGGGAATCAGACAGGGCCGCGATCAACTGGCCCTGCACTGACCCCGAGGACCGTTGCACCTCGGTGAGGAACTTCACGGCATTGACCCGGAGGATCGGGTCCTGGTGCTGCAAGGCGGCGAAGAGGAACTCGATGCCGGCGGCCTGGTCCATCTCGGCCAGCGAGGCGGCGGCGTTGAAGCGCACCAGGTTGCTGGGATCAGCGAGCAGGCGCTCCAGGGCCTGGTAAACCTTGGGGTCCCCCACCTTGTTCAGGGTGCGGGCCGAAGACATGCGCAGGGACGGGTCGTCGGCCTCCAACTGCCGCACTACCTGGGCCTTGACCTTGTCGAGGGCGGCAGCGATGCCCTCCCGGCGGGCCGGAGCGCGCCGGCTCAACTCCATTAGCAGGGGCAGGCCGAAATAATTGGTGCCCTCCATCTGTGAGAGCGCCTTCCCCGCCAGCTCCTCGTCCGGTCCGGCCAGGGCGGCTTCAACCTGGGCCACGGCGCTAGTGTCGGTCATCTTGATCAAGGCCACCGCGCTGTACAGGCGGATCAGGGGATCGGCGTCCCTGGCGTGGACCTTGAGCACGTCGATGGCCGCAGCGTCGGCGCCCAACTCGCCCACCGACCAGATGCAGGCCAGGCGCTCAGCCCGGGTAAAGGCCGCCCCGGCCCTGGCCTGAAGGGTAGCTGAGGCGGCCTTGTGCTGGATGCGCCCCAGGGCCAAGGCGCTGCCGGTGCGTTTCTTCTCAATCTCCTCACGGAACTCGCAGTAGTTCTCGCCCTTGTAGAACTCGGGGTCGATATGGGCCACCAACTGCCGCGCTGCAGGCCGGCCCAGGGCCACCAGCCCGTCCACGGCCGTCTGCCAGGCCGGCGAGTCGATGGGGTTGGCCGCCAGAGTGGCGATCTGCTCGTCCACCTGCTGTTCGGTAGTGCTACATGCGCCCAGCCACAGGAGCGCCACTGCGGGGATCACGCGGAGCATCTTGCGCATCGCTACGCCCCTTTTGAGTAGGGATTGACCTCTAATTTAGCTGCTGGGCGGGGATAAATCAACGCGGGCGGTCAACACAAGTTGGGTGGAGGACCAGTCCACGTTGCGGTTGGCCAGTTCCCGCTCATAGGCCCGGCGCACCTCGTGCACCTCCTCCTCGCTGAGCAGGCGGCGCAGGTGGTGGGCGTAAGTGTGGTGGGTCTCCCCCCCCGGGTTGAACCAATGTGCCAGTTGCTGGGGGGTGAGCCGCCGCCGCGATTGCAGCACCTCGACCCGCGCCTGCACCTGACTGAAGCCCCCGGCCCGGAACAGGGCCGCCAATTCCTCGGCGTCCCAGTTTACCAGGGGGTTGCCCCCCTCGGCGTAGATGGCCTCCTCAGCCAGGACCAACCGCTCACGCAGTTGGGGCGCCAGGTCCGGCAACGCGGCCAGGGCGTGCAGCCGCTGGGCCCGGCGTCCCAGGTTCTCGGCCAGGGCCAGGCGGCCGCCCGGCAGCAACAGGGCGCGCAACTGTGCGATGGCCCCGGCCTTGTCGGCCAGCCCGCCCAGGGCGTGGTGCCCCACCAGGGCGTCGAAGCGCTGCCCAGGGCTGCGCTCCTCCACCAACTGGGTCAGCCGCGCCAGGGGCCCGTGCAACACCACTGGCCGGTCGAGGTCGGCCAGGTGGGCGGCCCGCTCCTGGAGCACCACGGCGCTGGCCTTGTCCGGGCACAGGGCCCATACCCCACCCTCGGGGACCTGGCGCAACGCCTCCCAGGTCAGGAGCCCGGAGCGGGCGTTGAGGTCGAGGACCAGGTGATGGCGCTGCAAGGAGAGGGCGGCAAAAAGCTCCTGCCGCGCCGCCGCCAACTGGGCGCTGACCTCCCCGGCCACCCGCTGCAACCACTGTTCGCGCTCCTTGTCCGGCGACGAGAAGGTCAACACCTCGGGCGGGGCGTTGCGCCCCTCCAGCATGGCGGCCAGCTGCAGTTCACGCCGGCGCAGCACCTGGGCAGCCAGGCCCGCCTCGTAGCCCTGGGCAGAGGGCTGGTAAAAGAGCCGGCCCTGGAGGCTGGCCGGCAGGTACTGCTGGGCCACCCAGTGGTCGCGGTACGCGTGGGGGTACAGGTAGTTGGCTCCATGCCCGAAGCCCTCGCTGTCGCGGCTGGCGTCCTTGAGATGACTGGGCACCTCCCCCTCGTGCTCCTTCTCAACCGCGGCCAGGGCGTCGAAGAAGGCGAAGACCGAGTTGCTCTTGGGCGCCGTGGCCAGGTACAGGGCGGCCTGGGCCAGGGGAAAGCGCCCCTCGGGCAAACCCACCCGGTCGAAGGATTCGGCCGCCGCCGCCACCACCGCCAACGCCTGGGGATCGGCCAGGCCCACGTCCTCGCTGGCGAAGATCAGCATGCGCCGGAAGATGAAATGCGGGTCCTCGCCGGCGTAGACCATGCGAGCCATCCAGTACATGGCCGCGTCTGGGTCGGAACCACGCAGCGACTTGATGAAGGCGCTGATGGTGTCGAAATGGTAATCCCCCTCCTTGTCGTAGAGGAGGGCCCGGCGCTGGATGGACTCCTCGGCCACCTCCAGACCGACCCGGATGCGGCCCTCCCCGTCGGGGGGGGTGGTCTCCACCGCCAGCTCCAGGGCATTGAGCAGGGTGCGGGCGTCCCCGTTGGCCACATTGACCAGGTGTTCGAGGGCCTGGGGGGCCAACTCCACCGCCAGATGGGCATAGCCGCGCGGGTCGGCCAGGGCCTGGCGGGCGATGTGGCGCAGGCCCTCCTCGTCGAGGGCCTTGAGCTGGAAGACCCGGCTGCGCGAGAGCAGGGGCCGGTTGACCGAGAAGTAGGGGTTCTCGGTAGTGGCCCCGATGAGGACGACCACCCCGTTCTCCACCCAGGGCAGGAGGGCGTCCTGTTGGGCCTTGTTGAAGCGGTGGACCTCGTCCACAAAGAGGATGGTGCGCTGCTGGTGCAGCTTGCGCCGCTCCTGAGCTTCCTCGATGGACCGCCGGATGTCGGCCACCCCGGCCAGCACCGCGTTGATGCTGATGAAGTGGGAACGGGTGGTGTTGGCGATGACCATCGCCAGAGTGGTCTTGCCCGTGCCGGGCGGGCCGTAGAAGATCAAAGAGGAGAGCTGGTCGGCCTGGATGGCCCGGCGCAGGAGCCGGCCCTGGCCCAGGATGTGCTCCTGGCCGGCGAATTCCTCCAGCCGCCGGGGCCGCAGACGGGCGGCCAGGGGCTGATCCTTCTCGATGCTGGCCCGCATCCCGGCCTCAAAGAGGTCCATGCCGTTCTTTTGCATGGAGGCGAAAATAATGCGCGGGCAGGATGCCAACAACCGCCTATCTTCTAGAGATATGGAAACCGAAGGCCATACCGGAGTCCTCTGGGGCCTGCACGAGGTGGCCGAGGCCCTGGAGGCCGGCCATCCCGTGGACCGGGTCTTTTTCTCCCGGCAGGCCAAAGGTCCCAGAGTGGAACGCATCAAGGAACTGGCCCGCCGGCGCGGGGTGCCCTTCGACTTTGTCGAGGTGGGCGTGCTGGGGCAACTGGCCGGCACCCGCCAGCACCAGGAGGTGGTGGCCCGCACCGGTCCGGTGCGCTATCGGTCCCTGGAGGAGCTGCTGGCCGAGGCGCCCGCTGCCTGTACTCTGGTGGCCCTGGACCAGGTGCAGCACGCCGGCAATCTGGGCCTGGCCATCCGCACCGGGGCCGGGGCCGGGGCCTCCGGCCTCCTGCTGCCCGCCCGGGGGGGCGCCCTGGTCAACAACGAGGTGGTGCGCGCCTCCAGCGGCGCTCTCTTCCGCCTGCCCCTGGTCTCCTCCCCCAACCTGTCCAGGGACCTGCTCCTCTTGAAGGAGGCGGGTTTCTGGGTCTACGGCCTGGAGGCCGGCACGGGCAGCGATTTCTTTGCCGTGGATTGGCCCCCCCGCCGGGTGCTGGTGGCCGGCAACGAGACCCGCGGCCTGCGGCCCCTGATCCGCAAGAGCTGCGACGCCCTGGTGCAGATCCCCCTGGCTGGGGGCCTGGACTCCCTCAATGTGGCCGTGGCCCTGGGGGTGGTGCTTTTCGACATCGCCCGCAAGGAGAGGAAACCCGGATGACCGCACTCCTCGATACCGAAGCCCAGCTCATCGAGCAGATGACCACCCCCTCGCCCCAAGTTCGGGAGGCCGTAGCCCGCCTGGAAGGCCCCGTCCTCATCCTGGGCGCGGCCGGCAAGATGGGCCCCACCCTGGCCGAACTCCTGGTGCGGGCCGGGGCCAGACAGGTGATCGGGGTTTCCCGTTTCTCGGACCATTGGCAGCGCGATTACCTCAGCACCCTCGGGGTCAAGACCCTCCAGGCCGACCTGCTCGACCCCCAGGCTCTGGCCTCCCTGCCCGAGACCCCCTACATCTTCATGCTTGCCGGCTTCAAGTTCGGGGCCTCCGGTGACCCCTCCCTGACCTGGGCCATGAACACCTACCTGCCGGCCCAGGTGGTGCAGCGCTTCCCCCACGCCCGGATCATCTACGTGTCTTCCGGCAACGTCTACGCCTACACCCCCGCCACTGGCCCCGGAGCCGGCGAGGAGGGCGAGGTGGGGCCGGTGGGCGAGTACGCCCAGTCTCGTCTGGGGGGCGAGCGCCTGGCCCAGTTCATGGCCCTGCGCCAGGGCACCCCCCTGGCGATCGTCCGCCTCTTCTACGCCACCGAACTGCGCTACGGCATCCTCCACGACCTGGCCTGGAAGGTCTGGAAGGAGCAGCCCATCGACCTGGGCATGGGCCAGGTCAACCAGCTCTGGCAGGGGGACGCCAACGCGTACCTGTGCCGGCTCTTCCCCCTGTGCAGCAGCCCCGCTGCGGTGATCAACATGACCGGCCCCCAGACGCTCTCGGTGCGCCAACTCGCCCTGGACCTGGGCGCGGCTCTGGGCACGGAGCCCCTCTTCACCGGTGAGGAGAGCCCCACCGCCCTCTTGGGGGACGCCTCCCGCCTGATCGCCCAGTTCGGCCCCCCCGCCATCTCCATCCCCCAGATCATCCACTGGCTGGCCCACTGGGTGAAACGCGGCGGCCCGAGCCTGGGCAAACCCACCAAGTACGAGTCCCGCAGCGGAAGGTTCTGAGCTCAAGCCCATGCAGGAGAAATGGAGCCTGGGAGGGACGGGAATGCCCTGGAGGGAGTTCCCGGGGAGTGGCAGGGGTGGGAAGGACGCGTGGCAGCGAAGGGAGGAGAGCGGAGCGCTGAGCGAGAGGAGCGGCGAGTCCGCGCCTGGGGAAATCCCGGAAGGGTGTTTGCGGCCCGACCTCTTCGCGCCCTGAGAGAGAAAGGCACGGCGTGACCCAACGTACGGGGCATGCCCCCGGCGCCCTCGGCAAGTAGCGACCCCGCCAGGTGATGCTTATCTTGATAACCCTATGAAGGCCCACATCCACTACACCGAACGCCTCAGCGGCCGGCTCGATCCGCCCTCCTCCAAGAACTACACCACCCGCTACCTCCTGGCCGCGGCCCTGGCCGAGGGCGAAAGTGTGGTGCATTTCCCAGCGCACAGCGACGACGGCGAGGCCATGCGTCGCTGCCTGGCCGGCTTCGGCGCCCAACTGCGCGAGGAGCGCGGCGCGCAAGGGAGAACCCACCTGCATATCAGAGGATTTGGCCGCCATCCCGCCAACCCAGGGGTGGTGGACCCCGGCAATGCCGGAGCCGTGCTGCGCTTGCTCATGGGGGTGGGCGCCCTCTTGCCCGAGGTCCGCTTCGAGACCCGCTTCGCCGAGTCCCTGGGGCAGCGGCCCCACGGCGACCTGCTAGCAGCGTTGGAACAACTCGGGGCGCAGACCGAATCCGAGGGGGGCCGGCTGCCCCTGACCCTGCGCCGGCACCAACTGCGCGGCGGCCGGGTGCGGGTCAGCGGAGCCAGGAGTTCCCAGTACCTCAGCGCCCTGCTGTTCCTCGCCCCCCTCATCGGCGAGGCCGTGGAGATCGAGGTAATCGACCACCTGGTCTCCCAACCCCTGATCCGCACCACCCTCGAAGTCCTCGCCCAGGCCGGCATCCAGGTCGAGGCCGCCGCGGATCTGCTGCACTTCCGTTTCCCCGCTGGCCAGCACTACCAGCCCAGGGAGTACACCGTCAACGGCGACTACCCTTCCTCGGCGGCCATCCTCGCCGCCGGGGCCGTCACCAACAGCCCCATCGCCGTCGACCGGCTCTTCGAGGACTGCCAGGGCGAGCGGGCGGTGATCCCCCTCTTGCGGCAGATGGGCGTGGCAGTGGAGTACGATGGCCGCAGCGCGGCCCTTCTGGGCCACCAAGGCCTGCGCGCGGTGGATTTCGACGGCGACACCGCCACCGATATGGTCCTGGCCATGTCCGGGGCGGCGGCCTTTGCCGAGGGCGAGAGCCGTTTCCACGGCATCGCCAACCTGCGCCTCAAGGAGTGCGACCGCATCAGCGTGCCCGTGCGCGAATTGCGCCGCCTCGGCGTGGACTGCGCCGAGGGTCCGGCTGAGATCCTCGTGCGCGGCAACCCCGAAGGGTACGAGGGCGGGGTGGAGGTGCCCACCTACCACGACCACCGCGTAGCCCAGCTATTGACCATTGTCGGCCTGCGCTGCCGGCGCGGCCTGACGGTGCTGGACGCCGAGACGGTGGGCAAATCCTATCCCGCCTTTTTCCAGGACCTCATCGGCCTGGGGGCGCGTATCGAGCTGGTGGAGTAACCGATGTTTTGCAGTCTGGATGAAGCACTTGAGGATTTCCGC